>CAZSWP010000124.1:0-1751 GCA_964610875.1 uncultured archaeon | reverse complement strand
AAATTTTCGGCCCTGAATACCTCCCATATCGCCAAGAAAAACAAATTTAGCATTATTTACTGAAATGGGGGCCTATGAGCCCTCTTTTTTCTTTCTTTTAAAAAAATACAGTAGTGTGTCATGAAGACTTAGTATTGAATCTAAGACACTGCTTGTAGAATTCGTAGATGGATTCATCACCTATCAAATCAAGTGTGGATTCCCAAGATATGGACTGAATATCGATTTGTTCACGAGTAGGTAAGAAGAATTCCGTATACCATCTCTGTAATTCATCATATTTCTTCGTGTCCTCTGCGTAAGCACTAATTCGGCGTTCAACCTTCTTACCGATACTTGATTTCTTCATCTGTTTTTCAAAAACACCGTTTGATATCTGTTCGTGTGGAGCAAGTACGTAGAAACCTAGAGAGTCGAAATCTTCCACAGACCTACAGGATAAGCTAATCTCCCAAGCAATACATCCGACATTCCGTGCGGCTTGGTCATAATATCTAGCATTTGTTGTTCCTTTGGATAACTTACTAAACATCTTCGCTTCAGTGACGATGAATTGTGTTGCATCTGGAGTAAGGGCAAGTCCCGCTTTCGTCCCCTCGCGAAAATCGAAATGACCAACTGCACCATCAAGATGCGTATGACTCTCTGCCAGAGGGTCGCCTCTTCTTCTGGGAAGAAATGGAGAGGCGATTAGGGCTTCTGAATACCACCTTGCCTTTGGACTCACAGAGAAAGGCAGACACCTGATGTCATCGAATTGCAATGAGAGAATGATTCGTAGCATCCATCCTTCATTATAGATTATAGTTGGCGGAAAGACTGCTGTATCAGTATGCGCAATCTCTAACATTTTATGAATCCGATCAAAGGCACTACCATCCATTCAAATTCGACTCCTTGCCAATTATCGATTGCTAGTTCAATCATTAGATAAATCACAGTACTCTGTAAAAAGTCCTTGTCATCGGATAGAAAATCGTCATGGCAAGAGAGAAATTTTCGGACCCTAATACTTGCCTTATCGACAAGAGAAACAGACCTAATTATAGTTCAATAGAGAGAGATTCACCTCTCTTGATTACTTTTCTAGTACCAAATAGATAATCATCTTGGGGACTCAACGGGGAAAATCGGGAGTTGTCTGATTCCTTTTCCACCACTGTGTGTCTTCGAGAGTTTCTCTTTCATCGAATGTCTTTGGAGTTGAGAATTTAATGTGTCTAATAATAACCAGACCCATAATGAACTGGAGTGGAACTGGACCGAAATAGAAAGGGCCAATCAAGGGTTGCTAGCAGCTCCAAAAATCCTAGACAAAGCTAGACATGTTTCACTGGGAGCTTATACACTTCAGGACGGAATCAATTCACAGGTCACCTGACACCGTTGTGTTGACCCCACGGAGTGACGTTCCAGTGCCGTCCCTGGACAGACAAAGCTCCGGTGTCCAGATTTGTCTAGCTTACAATGAACGGTAGTGCAGATTGTATCAATGGGAGAAAAACAAGAATAGGAATGAAAAGACTGAGAATTCCAGGAAAGAGGGTTCGATATTTAGTAGTCTTCCCTGTTTGAAATCTATATACCATGTATACGAAGATAAGGTGAGATCCAAATATGAGTAGAAAAAGTGGCTCTGAAAGGATATGGAAAGGACGAAAATCCGGTTGATAACTCAAATTAGAGGGTATACATGTCCAGAGAAGGTCTGAAGGCATGACAACGGAGAAACACGAACCGGCAATGGAAGA
>CAZSWP010000123.1:0-1837 GCA_964610875.1 uncultured archaeon | reverse complement strand
TCCTTGGAACCCAACTTTTATTGTACCCTTTACTAAGTCTTCTGAAACCATTGCATTCTCTAGTATGCTTTGTAATTCGTCTATTTCATTCCTTGATGATATTACCTTCAATATTTCCTGACCACCTATCTTTGTGTATACAAGAATCTCATATTAATGAAGCTGAGTCCAATTTGAGATGGACATTTAGAGATGCAGTACAAATTCCTTGAGAACAATTCTCTAGAAGTCTAGTAACCCAATCGATTTTCAATTACTGCTTAGGATAGGGATTCTAGATGCTTTACTAATACATCTTCTGAGTTGTCTGCTTTTACAAAGATGGGTACATTTTCAAGACCTGTAGCGATATAGCTTGAGAGTAACCAGCTTCCTGGCGGAAACTCCAGAGTCTTATCAAGGATGCTTAAATCGATTTGAAATGAGCTGCTTACAACACTTCTATCATAAGGACGGGGCAAAGTGCCAACGTAGAACGTGTGAAGTTGTTGCATGACATTCGTATTCAGATATGCAACTCTTTGGGTAGCAATAGCTCCTCCCAATCCGTATTTTCGTCCTTGCCGCATGAGAGTTTCAACCGAATAAGCACAATCACCGATATTTCCAGTAGTCTTTGAAGGTACGAATTCTTGGGCTTCGTCGAACACAAATAGAATCTGAGGTTTGATTTCGAAAGATCGCTTTCTATACATCAATGATGCGTTTGTCAATTTGTTCACAAGACTTCGTATTCGTGTTGGGTCTGCAACAGAGATGCAAAGAACCCGAAGGTCTTTTTGGAGAATCTTGTGAAGGTCATCCTGTGAAGTGCCTTCCTCATCATCCTCTTCTTGCCCTGCAACATTTTCAAGTACGGTCTTCAGATGGTCGCGTGTGGTAGCCCATCCATAGACTTGACTGCTAGAGTGAACACTGAACCTTTGAACTGCCTCCCTGCTCTCTTTATCAAGATAATCGACAAAGACACCATCAACTGGGGTCGTACTTGAAGCAGATTTGTCAGTCATCCAGGTTCTGATTCGTTGCTCAATCTGATCTAGCGCATTCACGTACGTTGGCCTATTGGAAGATTCCTCTCTCATGATTTGGATATCATATAGAATCTGAGAAAATATTGGGGCCTTGTCCTTCTCAGTTAGATGTGAAACTCGTTTCATATCATAGATCTTCGCAAGTGCTTTCTCTACTCTGGGGTCATCCTCCAAATCTCTTGGTTTTACAATGGATCTTGCAAAGGCAGTGCCATCAACTGGTTTTTCCTCGATTATTACTTTACTTTCAATATCTTTGTCTGATAGAATGTCACATAGGAGAAGAGGGTATTCGCAACTAATGTCAAAAATGACTATCTTTGTGTCATTTGTATGTAGCAGAATTCGTCGAAGAATGTTCGACATCAGATTGCTCTTTCCACCCCCCGTGAAAGAAAACACGCCAAAATGATATCGAACTAACTTGTAGAGATCAACATATACAGGAACTTCTTGTTCGGTTTCTTCGAACATGCGTAGTACACCGATACGTGGGTCCTCTCTAGGATTGGATGTTGTTTCATCCTTTGTGAACCCTATGGCTGCTTTTACCTTCGAGTTGTAGACATGATTGATGGTATCCACATTCAAGACATGAACACGGTCTCCAATCAGTGGATACGAGAAACCTTTCTTGAAAGCGATCTTCCCATCCTTGTCCAATGTCAGGTCATAGTTGATTGGCATAGCTGATGTTTCGATAATCATAGTGGATTGGTCATTAGTAGCCCAGTCTGGATATGCTTGCTCTATCACTTCCAGCTGCATTGGATAGTATTGACTATCACTAACTCCAGAGAGTC
>CAZSWP010000122.1:0-1915 GCA_964610875.1 uncultured archaeon | reverse complement strand
AACCTGTGAAATTAACACTCCTTACAAAGGAATCAGCCGACGTTCTCAAGGAATTTTCGCAAAAGATGAAGATGGATACTATTATCTCCTCCATAGAGGAAAAATAGGTGGTGGTAAAGTTGGCATCGGGAAGGAATTGTTCATGCAGGAGTACCGAGGATCCCTGATTGATGTTAGGGACGGTGATAAAATATCGACTGTAGCATTGGTCGGTTCATTAGATAGTCCTCGCTTTCCTACACAAGTCGCTACATTCGTCCACGAAGTTGACAGAATGAAGTACCCCTCTGAAAAAGAGTCTGTGGCTCAATCCTTTGACTTCTCCAAGGAATTCTCTGGAACAAAGATAGTAAAACGTGACGAATCTGACACAGTAGCAAATTGCGATCATGGCACTATCGTAAATGCACTAGCTAGGAACCTAGCATCGAAAGGATTGAATGTTAGCAATACACGTCCTATTGATCTTTTCATATATGACAGTGGCAAACGGATAAGAATGGTCTTTGAGATAAAAACCAGTACTTGCACAAGCGACTTGTATGGTGCGATTGGACAACTTCTTTTTCATACGGCAGAAATGAAGAAGCAACCTCAAAAAGTAGCAGTTTTTCCTAGTCCCGTCGATATGAAAACTCGGATTATTTATGAGAATCTTGGGATTGATATTCTAACCTTCAAATGGAAGGAAAGTAGACCTCAGTTTGGAAATCTTTCAAAACTAACTCCATCAATCTGAAAATCAGAAGGTCATTACAAAATGCAAAACTGATAGAATCACAACAGGGATGTCAAACTATGAATATCAATACGAAAGAACTGGATAAGTTGCTCGAAGATATTCGAAGTTGTAATGATTGCAAAAAAACTCAAAATTCTACACCTTTTGTGTATGGAACTCCATCAGCTGACATTCTTGTCGTCAGCAAAACACCTTTGCAATCTGCTTTTGACTCTAATCATGGTGAACAATGGATTGAAGGGCCGTTCTCAAAATATCAGAGCGGAACTCCTGCCAGAGTCCGAGAATGGTAAGAATGGAAGATGTTGTTGGAAGTAGGTTGGTCTATCACCAAGGAGATAAGACTTATCCAATTGTTGCATTCCCACACCCTTCAGCCGCGAACAAGAACTGGTTACTTGATCATGGGGGCAAACTAATAGATGCTAGAATCTTAATCAAAGAGAATCTAGAAAATAAGAATCCGGGTGGATGAAAAATCACAATCTTACTTGCCAAAGTAAAAGATTATCCTTTGAGTGTTATTATTGGTAGGGAGAATCCAGGTCTGGAATTCTATTCTCTCCAATCTTTCCTTCTTAATACTATCCAATCTTCTTTGTCTATTGAAACTTCTAATACAAGGCTTACATCCTATTACAAGCAGCCGACAAGATTACGCATCATTTGCTTGTCCTGTCTTAGGATAGGGGCTGCAGGCTTACGACGGGACTGTGTAATCGTAACACTATGGTTGCTACATGTAGAGTGACTTACTCCTCCTCATACTGTTGGGCATCCTTTTTCATTTTTGTAATCATCTATCCCGCTTGATTGAGAACTATATGCAAAAGCAGATCGATCAAGAAGCATGGAGCCAGTTCACGACTCCCGTTCCCTGAATGAATTTCGACGCAGCGTACCGTGACTTGATTCTGGAGCGTGGTATTGATGAAAAGTGAAGGCGGTTCTCTATCTGTTTTGGATGCTGGGGTACTAATCGCCTTAGCGCTTGGAGAGCCGTCAACCACCCATTTATCCAAGGACATAGTCGATCGGCATGGTCATTATGCATGCACTGAGATCGCTCTATGCGAACTGAGCTATATTCTCTGTCGCAATTCTACTTGGAAGCAAGCTTGGAACAAGACACAGAGTCTAATTCAATCCTCTGCAGTTGCGATAATCCCATCT
>CAZSWP010000121.1:0-1952 GCA_964610875.1 uncultured archaeon | reverse complement strand
TTGTCCGCATCGAAGAGATGAACACCAAAATTGTATTTTTCTCCTTCGTTTAGGTTGGTTCTAAACCCTGCCGTGAATGGTATCGGATCGAGCGAGTAAGTTCGGATAGCATTTCCAGAATGAATCTCTTGACTCAGTTCTGCATCATATCGTCTCATCATATCAAGAAATGCACCTCGGAGTGAATTCCCTGTGTACCCAAAAGTCTGTGAAACAGGACTGGTCATATGAATGCGAAGTGATATCATTCTCCTACCTCCTTCTGATCGGCAAGATATTTTGCCAATAGCGACCATTCACCAACCACAAGTGCACCTGGTCCGCTTTCAACATAGATTCGTGGTATTCTAAAATCGCTGAATCGATTCATTCCTTTCCAATAATAGCCAATGTTTCGTCTGTGGAGTAGATTCTCAACAACTTCGGACATTCTCTTTTGAGATGTTTTTACATGAACTTGATCATTAGTTATTACTCGAAGTGAATTCCATCGCCAAGTATGAGACGGGAATACAACTCGTGGATAGTCACCCTTTTCGATGGACTCAGCAATAAAAAGGGGGGAGCTTGGCTCATGCCTTTTCTTCAATTCATCAGGGATTGAAGACCATTTTTCTTGAGCCGGTATGATTGACCCCTGTAATCTGAATATATCGAAGACATCAAGTTCTGTGTAGAATCCTTCACCTGAGAAGTCACCCACTTCTGGTGGAATGTAGCCTAACACACTATTCATGGTACCTCTGAGAAATCCATGTTTTGCAAGAGTTTTGATCTTGTAGTCATTTAGTTCAAAAGCCGCATCATCGTCATCAATTGCTCCTATTGAGTCAATGAGCTTCACGCCGTGAATACCAACCTCAGAATTAGCTTCTACCAAGAGTTTAAAGAATTCAACAGCACTCTCGATATCGAAACTTGGTTCTTTTTGCTTAAAGCTGCGTCTTTCTCTACAACCGGATAGAGCAAGCGCAAGGAGAACGGCTCTGGCGTCCATTGAACAGAGAAATCCTGCATATGAAGGTAGTTCATTGAATGCCTGTCTTGCATGCTCCAAGAATTCTTCGAATTCATGATACTGTTGTGCTGCTAACCTGCTAGCCATAGGCTGAGGAATATACAGGATTGCTTCACATTGTTTGTGCCTTCCACCCCTACCAAATCTTTGAAGAAAGGAAGCAATATCATGTCCTTCCATGACAAGATATGGCACATTGAAATCGATGCCAACCTCAACAGCAGAAGTACCTATGAGAATGGCATTTTTCATATCACTGATACTCTTACGTTTATTCCTTGGAATTAATCCATGAATCTGATACACTATATCATCAGCATTGAGTCCTTGTTCTCTGAACCAGTTTTTCAAGCTCTTTGCAACCTTCACTGCGAAGATTACTGATGAAAAGACTCCCAAGACTCGAACCTTGTCATTCGGATCACCATCGGATTTGGAGTTGTATAGTTTTAATATATCTTCAACCACTCTGTCAACATCATCATCTGAATTTAAAATCGTGTTACTAGTGTTTACAATACATCTTGTGAGATGTCTAACCTGACGTGTGTTACCAGTATCATTTGGTTTTGTCGGCACTTGAATGAAATCTGATTCGGGGTAAGTAGTTTCCAAAAGTTGCTTCATATCGCCATGTGTGGCACTCAGGAATATCAGTTCCATCAGTGGATTAGATGGAGGTCCTCGCATTTCATTTAGCAGGAAAACCAGCTTAGCGAGTGTTGGACCACTATAGAGATGGAACTCATCAATGACTATGCATTCAAAAGTGCTTAATTGTTCGTTAATTCGACCTTGTCTGTTGTAAAAACCAGCAAATGCAAGGTATATAGTGTCAGGATTTGTAAGGAGAATACGCATTCTATTAGGTTTGTGAGTGCCTTTTAGAACCTCTTCAAACACAGAACCCTTTGATTTTTCTGAATTCTTCTCC
>CAZSWP010000120.1:520-1985 GCA_964610875.1 uncultured archaeon | reverse complement strand
ATAACTTGCTCAACTTGCTAGCTAAGGAAGTTGGTGATAATCTCTCTCTTTCGACTCATCCCCATTTATCACCAGACATCTTCATGATGCTTGCTGGTTATGTCCATGTTGTTCCCCATTCAACACTCCAGAGAAATATGGGAGGAATAATTGTATCATCCCAGCTATTGGAATATTTGAGTGATCTAAGTGATTATTCCATAAAGTTGATGTTGAATACACATGCCATAGCTGATTTACAAAGTGTATATGATGCCATTATACAATCAGATCCTGATGCAATAATTACTGATGCTGAAAAGGAAATACAACAAATGTCATCTAATACCTACTATAGTGGCCTTCAGCAAATCAGACTCCAGGCATCAATATTCGGGTCATTATTAGCCTTCACTGGAATAATCATTCTAACCACTACATTTGGAAATGAGATGCATCAGGAAACAACAATGTTTGCAATGAGAGGGTTTAGTCGAAGATTAAGAACACTGATGTCTGTTTCCGGATTTGCTATCTATATCATTCTCTCATTTGTTATAGGTATACTTTCAGGGTTTTTTATATCAATAGCTAATATTGAGAATCTGAACACAAATACCGCAAATATTGTATCCTATAACTTGGTCTTCGAAGGGATTCCATCCATCCTACTACCTATACAATTCATCTTAATGTTGGTAATAATGTACGCTGTATTCTGGAAAATGTCTGAAAGAGGACTATCTAATCGTGGAGGAAAACACAATGAATATGATTGAAGTAAAAGATGTTGTAAAAATCTACTCAACAGACTCAATTGAAGTACAAGCTCTAAGAGGTGTTTCAATATCTGTGAAGCAAGGAGAGTTTGTGAGTATAATGGGGCCCTCGGGTAGTGGTAAGACAACCCTCTTGAATATAATCGGTGCAGTTGATGTGCCTACAGCTGGTAGTATAACAGTTGATGGAGAAAAGATAGAATCACTATCTGAGAAAAAACAAGATTACTATCGTCTCACAAAGATAGGATATATTTTCCAAGATTTAAATCTGATACCTACTCTAACAGCTTATGAAAATGTTCAGTTACCAATGATAGCTTTTGAAGCAGAACGTGGAAAAAGAAGAGAACGAGCTAAGGATTTGCTAGATATGGTAGGTCTCTCTGAGAGAATGAATCATACTCCAGACCAAATGAGTGGAGGTGAACGACAGCGAGTAGCAATAGCCGCCGCATTAGCAAATGATCCTCCTGTAATACTTGCTGATGAACCCACGGGAGTTCTTGATTCTGTTAACGCTCTTGAAGTGGTAGGATATCTAAGAAATGTCATACAGGAATTAGGAAAGACTGTGATTATGGTGACTCATGATGCGAATATGGCAAGACAATCTGATATCATTTATCTGATAAAGGATGGCCGAATTGATACTGGTCACAAACCATCTGAATATTCTAACCAATCAGAAGGGACTTATGAACAAA
>CAZSWP010000120.1:0-510 GCA_964610875.1 uncultured archaeon | reverse complement strand
GAACGAATTAATACTCTGCAGGGCGAAGTGTCTTTGCTTGACAGTGAATTGTCAGAACTGAAAATTGATGGTTTAACTTATTGTAGAAAACGACAGCAACTTCATACTACTATCGAAGTCTTAGCAAGTGAACTACAAAAGATGGGTGTAATAGTTGATAAAGAATCATCGACCTAGCGTAATTAGAGAATTACTCATCAATCATTTGGATTCAATTAATTGTCTTTTGGAAATGAATGTGTCAATATACTCCAATGCTACTTGCAATCTGTCTTCATTTGTAATATGCTCCTGCGACATGTCAACACTATCGTAGATTCTTTCTGCTGTTTGATGGACTCGGAGGTGTTCAAGATGTCTATTGACTTCTCTTTGCAGGTGTTGAAATTCCTCTTCCTTCGCTAGGTTTTTCGCATTTTCAAGGGCAGTTTTTGCATCCACCAATCGCGCCTGGTAGATACGAATGATGCCTTCAAGAATTCGCATTCTTATTGTTGCCACTGTAGATTC
>CAZSWP010000119.1:0-2052 GCA_964610875.1 uncultured archaeon | reverse complement strand
GCCCTGATGTTACTTCTAGATGCTGACAGTGGGATGTATTTCTGAAGTATCTCATATGTCGCCTCTGACAAATCCATCTCGAATCTATCTGTAAGTTCCAAACTGTACTCCAAGGATGTTATGACCTCTTCATAACCTGCGACTATTCCAAGAACTATGTTTCGAACATCGCCTTTTATTCTTGTTTCAGCACCATATGACTTTGAAGAAAAGAGAGTCTTCAAGAATAGAACAAGCTCCTCCCATGTCACAGAGTTAAGGGTTATCACCGAAGGGAAGTTTGCAAGAGGCGCTACATTGTGAGTTAGATTTAACGCCTGTCCAGTCTTCTGTGTTGCTTCATCTATTGCGTTAAATGTGATTGTTTGGAGAAGGTCTTCATATGGTTCTATTGAGAACGCAGTGGAGTATTCTACTCTGTGTTTTATGTTATAGCTGCCACCCTTTATTGATACTGCACCAAATAATGCGCATCTTGGGCATTCCATACAGAGTTTGTCTTTAAGCTCACACTCATATTTATCATCAACTGTTCTTAACAGTCGTGAGTACATCCTATTTTCTACTGCCTTCTGTTTTGATGCCAGAAAGGCTACCTTCACCTCAGGATCGGGATTAGAGATGGATTTAGGAATAACAACTGTGTTTAGTTCCCGACTTTCCTCTGTACGCAAGACCGTGAAATCATGTGTTTGTCGAACAAGTAGTATTTGTACTACTTTTGCATCCAATAGAGGTGATATCTCATCAGAGAGATACGCCTCAATATCTTCTAATTGTTTTGGTTTTGTTAATGCCATCTATTTTTCCTCCTTTTTCTTTTTCTTATATTCCTCCCAGAATTTGTCAATAACATCCTTCAAAGCAGCTGGTGTTGAAAATGGGTCCTCAATTGCCTCTAGATTGTCGTATCTTGGATCATCAGGTTCCAAGAGCTCATTGATTTCATCAACATTGGAGTATTCTTTTGCTAACCATTCATGGAACTTCTTCTGCATCCATTCACGCTGTCCAACTAGTTTTGTTTTATAGACAGAGAAGTAGACCTCATCATCCAAGTCTTCAACCATTCTTAGCCATTTAGTTGGAGGGAGTGAATCTTTTAGAACGGATAGATACTTCACTGCACTCTCAAGCTTTTCAGCCGACTGCGCAGAAACTCCTCGACCTTTTTGTTGGTTCTTATGGACGCTGAGTACATATCCTTTCACAGCTCCCCAGTTGATATCACCTGTGTTTGTGATTCGTGACAGAAGCTTTCCAACAGGACCCATAAGGGCATGTTTTGAATCACTACTGACACTCTCAGGATAGAAAGTGTCCAAATATTCCACCAGTGCTTGAACTGCCTTTTGTCGGGTTTCAAGCACATCTTCTTTGTTTGTCTTTTCTTCTTCTTTTTTCATTCTTATTACCAATTTATTTGCCTCCTGGTTTGAGGGTATCCTTTGTGCCAACAAAAGATGGTAAAACATCAAGTAATGCCAAACAATGTCGTTTGTGATAGCCACTCTGGATTGTCTTTTCCATTTCAGCACGACGTAAAATCGCACCACGATTCATTGAACAACTTCTTAGCAGAGTATCCTTTCCCAATCCTTTGATGTACTGTACAGAGAGGAGAGAAAGAGAGCTCAGTTTCGATAAGATGGACGGTAGTTCATGAAGTCTAATTATGCCGGGTATTCCTTGATTCTCAAGAGCATTTTTTGCTGGCGCTGGCAAATCAACTCGAACTAGACCGTCTACTCTAGTGTCGGTAATCGCATCAAAACCATCAACAAGAATAACCCGGGCAAAGTAGACTTTGGCAAGAATTAGTGATAGGAGTAGACTTCGGATGGCTGTAGTACTAGATGATTCATCTCTGTCATCTTTCAGAGGATTACGGAAGAATAGGAACATATGACCCGGGGTGATGTATTCTGTACTTTCCCCGCGTGGTGGGTGAACATAGTCTTTCAGATGCCGAGGGTCAATTGTTATCTTACCTGAGAGATGAAGGGATGCAAGTTCTTTAAAGTCGGCATCTAAAGCTAGATTATTAGGGTC
>CAZSWP010000118.1:0-2081 GCA_964610875.1 uncultured archaeon | reverse complement strand
CTTATTTCACACGAGTGATGCGATATCAACCCGTTTTGGGTTCTCAACAAGAGGAAGGGAAGAAGAAGCATAATAGGCTTTCAAATTTGGAAAAACGGAGAAGGAGTGTTTTGAAGACCTCTTTGCCTTTTGATGTCAAGGAAAAGCAATTCGACATTTCCATAGAAGATACCCATCTTCTTTTACGAGGTAGACTAGATATGCTGGCAACAACAACTGAGAACGAGTTGATTCCTGTTGAATTCAAGATGATGTCCAGTTATAAGGGACGGCCTCTGCTTGATCACAAATATCAATTGGCACTTCATGGAGTACTTGTGGAACGTAGTATTGGAATTATTGTGCGTCGTGGACTCCTTCATTATATCAACGATGAACTGACAATAGAAGTCATCCTTAGCCAAAATTTGAAAACACGTGTGCTGAAATATGTTGACAGAATTAGAAATCTTCTGACTTCAGAAACTTTGCCGCCACCGCGCAAGCAATGTAAAAATGGTCGAGTGGGGTGTGGATTCGCTGACATATGTCAGGACTATTGAGTAGTATCACAATGTGACTAGAAACATCACTTGAATTATAATTCCTTACTGAAGTGAGAATAGAGTACTATTTCTCTTTCCCCAGAATTGCATAGAATTGAGTTTCTGGACATTTTATTCCGCGCGTTGGTTTCTTTATATATCATAAAAATAAGAAGTGTTATGGGCGAGGACATGTACAGTGAGTAAGTGGTTGCCATGAACAACATTGACATTGATACACGATTAGAACTTCTGGAAGCAGCACTTGCAGAGGTAGCGATTTCAAACCAGTGGCAGACGAAATACGCTAAGTTTGCAAAATCAGGCAGTCAATCTCTATTAGTGCATTGCATGAATGTTCAGTCTATTGCTAAAACTCTGGGGAAAGAAGTTTATAATCTATCTGACGACGACCTACTTCTAGTGACATTAGGTGCATTCTTCCATGATTATCAAAAGGCAAGAAACACCTGGCAATCCGCTGCGCTGAAATTCATGGAGGGGGAGAGACCTTCTGCAAAGGATTTCACTCACGACGATGGCAGTGAAGATGCAAAAGAAAAATTGCTCGTCCTTCTTACAAAAGTAGAAACTCAATTAGAAAAATCTAATCATCACGAAGATCTTGTAAGTCTGGCGCCTCGTATTCTCAATTTGATAGTATACACACACGATTCCAAAAACCGAGGAGAAACAGCAAGAAGAAGATCTCAAGTGGGATCGATTGACCCTCTAGCAAACATTGTTCGATTAAGTGATGCTATAGCTAGTATTAAGGAACCATCAGAAGTACTAAAGAAGACAGAAGATCTTGATATCCCATTAGCAGGTGATCTACATCTCGAATACCATGAGATTTCGAAAATCCGAGGACTAGTTTCGAGTTTTTTGAATGAAGGAATTATAGAACTCATGAAACAGAGAGGGTTCAACCCGTTATTGCATTTTGGTAATGGTGTAATCTATTATGCATCAGGTGAGTTGAAGGCTATTGAGGAACCAAAGAAGGAGCTCTCTAATCTCATTCATGAACAGTTCAAGAAATTCCAAAACTCAGATACATATAATTTTGGGATGACAAATGCAGTAATAGGACCTCTTACTCAGACAAAATGGCCCTGTCTTCAACTAGTAAGGGAGAATGATATACCAATACTCATTGAATATCTCTCATCACAGAATGCTATGAACAAAGACAGTAAATATGGGGAGTTATACATCAAAAAAGAATCCAAGGATGATATTAAGAAAGCGGCTATTGAGAAATTCATTAAGGACACAAAATCTGATGGTCATGAAATTATCGCCACCATGATTTCGGATTTCAATCTCTTTGCTTATGTTGCAGATTTCATTAAGAACTATGAAGTGTTTGCAAATCTTCATGAAAAAGGTGATGAGTATAAAGAAACCGTAGATACGCTATTAGCAGATACTATTGGAGAATTCTCTTTGGATGATTTATCTGGAATTGGTAATACGACTCCATCAAATGAGAGGGTTGAGATTATTTCTAAGCTTTGGAAGGTTGAATCTGAAAATCTTCATCTAATGAAA
>CAZSWP010000117.1:0-2200 GCA_964610875.1 uncultured archaeon | reverse complement strand
TCAAACAAACCTCCGGTGTGGCACCCTCGAAAATAGCAATACAATCTGAGATTTTATAGCAGGATATGTGTTCAAGAAGAATGATTGACAAAGATTAATAGAGAATTCTTTGAAGATGATATCGATATCAATGCTCTTTACTGTGATTGTTAGCCGTGAAGAAAAGCACTATGTGGCACTTGCTCCTGATGTAGATATTGCTAGTCAAGGTGAAACAATAGAAGAAGCTTTGGCAAATCTCAAGGAAGCCATCGAACTCTATTTTGAAGATGATGATGCAATCACACCACCATTAACAGGTAAGCCAATCATCAGGGTTGGGTTGATATCATATTAGCCTGATAATCTATATCATCCCATAGAGTTAAACAAAAGCATCAATTTGCAAGATTCAATAGAAACAATGAGAGTAAAGATGAAGGACCAGTAGAGAATATTCTGCCAATCATATTGAAATTCAAGAACCTAATGAGTACAAATCCCAGAGTAGATCTTCAAAGTCTTTCCTGAGTTTCTCCTCCTTCATGCTCTCCTTAGATTTGATACTGAATTCAACTATATCATTACTAGCATCTTTCTTATCAGATTTCCAATCTTCTAGAAGACTCTCAACCATACCTGAGAACTCTATGTGGACATAGATTTTGATATCCGCAATACGAGCCGACTCAACCTTAATCCCGTTCGGAAATGTGTAGACATTGCCATAGAAATTGTTGTAGAAGATTATCTGATGTTGTGTCAGTTTCATCATCTTGTAGCTATGGATCATGAGTTCTTGTTCCCAGTTATTTGGTAATTTCAAGGATACCGCCACATTGGGAAGCACACACAGTCAATTAATCTTTTTTCAATTCAACAATGCACACGAATATACTCAAACTCCTAAAAACTCCATTTGCATTGTGTTATCTGGTTCTTCTAATATACACCTGTAACTTAGAGAATGCAATGTAAGTGAGGCAGAAGCACCCTCTTCAGTCCCGCGTACAAATGAGGACCCATCGAGTTCAACAATGATGCCAAAACCAAATCGACAAGGAACGGTGCCTGTACATCTACGATCAAGGGTTAGATTTATCATGTCAGTAACAGTTCGTTCCACTGTCCCATTCTCAATCACTACCCTGTCAAAATCAAAAACACTATCTGAACCAGACGTACTCAACTTAATGACAGCAGGGCTAAAAGAAGCAAATCCAAATCCAATGACCTCTATCCGAAAATCAACTGTATAGTTGACTATCAATTCCAAGTAACAGGTCTTGTTTGGTGTAAAGGAGAAAACAGGGCCAATAACAAAACATCGCCTATAATCTAGAAAGATATTGTGAGTTCCTTTGATGTAGGAAGTATTTGTTTCTGCATCGAATCTCGCTTCCGTGAATACTCTTGTGTCACCATTGTATATGCCAGATTCAAAGTATCCGAGTCGTATTGACTTCCACATATGAAGAGGTGCTGCAATGACCAATATGATGATGAGAACCACAATGAGAATTCGAGTTCTTTGTAAGATGTTTCTTTTCATGGGTTTTGATGTTTCGTGGTCGAGCCAACCACCATCAGAGATCTCTGTTTTGCTCCAACGTTTCTTCAATCCAAAATACAGAATGATGGAAAAACCCAAGATGATAGCTGTAAAGGATGTGATCAATTCGGTCAGAATGCTAAAGTCACTCACTGTAATCCTACCTCCTAGTCATGTTGCACGATAGATAGTCAAAGTAATGATATAACTTGGCATAGTGAAGTTTTTTGTAACTCCTACGTGCAGTTCATCAACCAAGCTACTTTCAATTTGTTCATCTATATAAACACGCACCCAGAAACTATTTGCAGACTCAGACAAGACGTACAGATAACCATCCAATGTTTCATCTGTGTGAGGAGATACCCTTGTGGCTGTACCTAATATTCGATTTGATTGCTCCTCGGCATCACCTTCATTCTCATAATAATCAACATGGACATGGTACTCATAGTCTTTTGAAGTAGGAGTTATTTCATATCGATAAGTAGGATGGTCCCACGGATCTTCTTCGTCACCCCCAGGAACTTGGAGAGCCATGAGTGCAATGATTATGCCTAAAATACCTGCTAGTACAATGCCAATCTTAGCTAGTTGGTATACATCGAATCTCGAGGGTCGCGAACAGATACTAATAATCAGGACAAACCTTGACATTATTGTGTAGGT
>CAZSWP010000116.1:0-2322 GCA_964610875.1 uncultured archaeon | reverse complement strand
GGAACGAGCAAATGTAAATTCTGTAATGAATTCAATATCTCTTTCCAAGTTTTGAAAGTATATGTTTCGCTTATTTGATGCATAAAGTAAGCCAATGAAAGCTATTATGCTCAATGCTAATCCAATAATGAATGAAATGTCAAGAGCATTTTGGAGTAGAGTGCTCTCTAAGCTCATTCTATATCTTTGATAGAATTCGTTACCTGCAAATATGAATAAGGGATAAGAAATCACAAAGTAAATTAGTGCTCTTAAGCGAAACAATCGGATTCCAATAAAGTTGCCAGCAACAGTATTTCCAATCATTGTCTTCACATATTCAGGAATCTCATTTTCCGATATTGGACTGGGAGTTGTTGTGAGACTCAACCAATATCTAAAATTCGACTCTATATCTTTGAAGTGGGTTCGTTTCACTCTATTTCTGTAACAATACTTTATACAAACTAGGTCAAATTCAAGCATGTACAGAAATAGAGCCCCAATTGAAGTGAGTAAACCTAGTAGAGGGATCCATGTAAGATTATTCAAGTTCGAATATGAACATGCAATACATACCAATGAAAATCCCAATGGCAATATTAGGTAAATCAGGTTTTCAGAACTTCTATTTTGTGGAAATAGCAGAAGAGACATAATACCCCTACCCTGCAAACTACTTCTTTTGAGTTTGTGATAAGCCTTCCTGATTTCATTCATTCTGTTTACACACCGCGGGCCCACCATGAATTTTCTCGGAAACTCTATATCCTGCGTGGTATCAGATTTTTTGTGTTAGACTAGGTGTTTTTTATGACAAATTGCGATAGTTGTGGAGCTAATGTTGATGTAAATGAAACGGTCTGTCCATATTGTGGCAGTCCCATTAGGAAGCGAGTAGAAGCTGCTACGGGAGATAGCACCTACCTTGTTAGGCAAGATGCTGATGGATTGACTCACGTTAGTTTTGGCGATGGCATAGCAGGTAGAAGGCCCTCTACAGGAACAGAAATCCAAACAGGATATCGTAGAGGTACAGGATTAGCTGGAAACGTTGCATCAGGGCTTGTAATGAAACTTGATGAGTTGTACCATCAAATTAGAAAGGTACCAGATACAAAAAAAGGAGGGTCAAAGGATGCAGGAGTGGTTTTATTAGAAGCCTTAGCAAATATGAGTGATATTTTATCATTCTACCAAGATGGTATCTCGAATGAAGCACATCTTGATACTGATGATAGAAAACGCCTCTCAAAGATGGAAAAACGAGTTGGATCGAAGCTAAAAGACTTATCAGATTTTGTGAGAAAGTCAGTCCCAGAGCATTAGGACAACTTGGTGTTTCAAATTCTGACATTAGTAAAATCAAGAGAACAGCAGTCAAGACATTGAAGATGACCGAGTATTCAGTATGTACTAAATGTGGCACAATGAACAGACCTGATAACATGAGATGTCAGAAATGCGGTAGGAAATTCAAATAGTTCAAATTTAGTTGTCCTTTGTAACCATTCCAATAAGCCCTTAGAAGCAGAGAATCAATCTTTCTCCCAGAAATCTGTTTTCTCCGCGGGCCCACCACATTCGTTCTATTTGTCATTCGATTATTTAAGTGACCATATCTAGCTATATTCTCTGTTGTGGATTATCATAATGTGATAATAGAAGAGGGTTCTACCGAAACATACCCATCCACATGGAATAGATTTCTCTCTCTGTTGCAGGATCTTCAACTAGGAGAAGAAGAACCTCTTCTATAGTCAAAGTTGTACCATCCTCCTGTTCAAAAATGAAGGAATCGCTGATTCTTCCAATGTTAATGCCAACACGATCTTTCATAAAAGAGCGCAATTGCTGTTGATAATGCTTGCTTCTTGAATAGAATGCCTCAAGAACCTGTTCCAACATCCCAATGGTAACGTTATACCCATCGTCCCTATCAAGGATTTCAAATCTTCTTGTTTTAATCTCACTAAAGATAGGACCTTTTTCACTGCAATTTGGACATGTCACCTTATCTACTAATGATTGATACTCACTCTCAAATCTATGACTACAAGCTTTACATTGTAGATTGACCTCTGGCATCTATAGTCCCCTCAGAGATTTACCCATGAGTATCACATCATAGATTGCTTCTGGGTTCTGAAGAATTGCTATATCCTTCAGCGGATCTATACCTGAATTGAGAATCAAAATATCTGCTGATTTACCAATATCCAATGTTCCGGTCAATTTCTCAATCTTGAGTGCTTTTGCTGCATTTGATGTACCTGCAACAATGGCATCCATTGGGTCCATACCACCCATTTTAACCAATAGCTCCAATTCTTCAATAGATGA
>CAZSWP010000115.1:0-2424 GCA_964610875.1 uncultured archaeon | reverse complement strand
ATCCCTTCGCCTTCATCATCTACCCATAACAACCAACACAATCTGAAAATTGATAATTTTCTAGACAACGAAAGTTTGTGGGAAGTTTGTATGGCTTCTTTCGAAAACGGAAAGTATTGGGACGCTTGTTTACTTGCTTTCAGACATCTAGAAACAAAAATTCGGGAATTAGGAGAATTCGAAGCTAGTGATTATGGTGATGCTTTAGTGACAAAGTGTTTCCAACCAGATACAGGAGTTCTGAAGATTCCATCATGTGAATCTACAAGTGAGGAGCTAGGATTTTATTTGCTTGTCAAAGGTCTCTTTCAGTTTCATAGAAATCCTAAAGGACATAGAGAAGGCACTCTAACAAAAAAAGATTCCGCCAAAATAATATGTTATGTGGATTATATATTGGAGATTCTGAAAACTGCAGAGAAAAGATGACAAAAAACGGTACATTTATTTCAGTTGATGGATGGCAAGTATTCATTATCAATCCAACCTCACTGATTTATCTATTTGATGTTCCCCTATTCTTTGTTTTATCTTACACTTTTCTCTTCGCTTAGAATTTGTATTAGGTTTGAAAGCTACAAATCTTGTTATAACTGAAAGTCGGGATTATCAAAAACGTACATTTTCAAATCCGCAAAGAATGAAGCTAGATTCTCATCACTGATGATAGCTTCTCCAGGATGTGCTGAATTATTCCGCATTACATAACAGGTCGATAAACGGTCATGCTGGTTAGAATCAATTAGTTGCCAATATTCCAAAACCCACATCATATCATGATCAAAAACAGTAGCTCTGAATTCATTTAATGTTGAAATGTCAAATTTTTTGTTGAATCTTTTGTATCTTCCTGTTGTTTTATTTTTCATCTCAAGTGACCTCTTATTGAATTCATCAAATCCCTGTTTTTCGATGGCTTTCTGCATTCTATCAATTGCGGCATTCCACCCGAGTATGATTGCAGCCCGTAAATAGCCTTCTTTAACACAATTTCGTGCTTCTTCGAGATATTCTTGTTCGCTCGGAGTTGAGTTCAGTATGATATCGTTCAAGGACTCTGGAACATATACAGTATCTCTGGATTTATAGGTCGGTATCATTAAATCTTTCACAAAAGTTGATTGAAGTTCTTGAATAATTCCTAGAAATGTTTTCTTTCTACTGTTTTTCGGTATCGATAAACGAAGTAACAAATCGAATTGCTGGTGATATTGAATTATTGTTTTATCTTGAATACCAATTCTCTCTAGAACTTGTTCAATCTCTTGAAACCATTCAGAAGCAATACTCAATGTTTCATCTTTGATTCCTTTGCGGGTTACAAAATCACCTGAAATTTTCATCAATTCTCTTTGAACTGATTCAAGTCGATCTTTTATCGATTTAAGCTTCAGAATAGTTTCACTACGATTCATTTTGTAATCTCCACTATAATATCAGCAAGTTCAGATTTTCCTTCAGCAGAAAGCTCAATACAGGTATCATCCTCAAGACTCTTGAAAAGACTTGAATTATTTCGAAAATTAGTGGAGAAGTTCTTGCTATCATATACCTTTAGGTCATTAAGTCTCTCTCGAAGTGTATCATTAGCAAATGAAAATTTTCCACCTCCAAGAGCATTTTCTAATGCCAACAAGCAAGCAACTTGAATCTGTGCTCTCGCTTTGACAGTAGTCGTAATTGGATATATGTGTCTAATATTATCCCCTTCAATTAGGAAAAGTTTGTGAATAAGATCCTCTTCAATCTGATATTGTGAGAACATTGCACGAACATCAATAGGAATGACAAACTCTTCTCCTAATCCATAATCTTTTGATATTTGTTCAGTTGCAATCGCGATTTCATCTCCAACTAGTACATGTGTAAGCAGAATTTCGAAAGCCTTCAATCTATATATTTCAGGAAGTTTATCGACTAACTCAATTATTTCTTTTATTGACTCTTGTAAGTTGTTGAGATCCATATTAAATCCCCCAATAATGTTGACTATATACATCATATAAGTCTGAAGGAGAAATTATTTTGAGAAGGATAATCTACTCGTACAATCTTTGAATGAATTCGAATTATGGTTAGTTTTCTACTTTTCCTCCTCCTCATACCAACTTGCTACAGCTTCTTCGAATTTGCTTCGGAACTCATCACTTTTTTCAACAATCTTCACAAGTACTGTAATCAAGTTTATATAAAGACGGACATACTCGAGAAAATTTTCGACTCGCTTTTTCTTAAAGTCAAGTGGACTAGTTAATTTAGCCACTCCGTCATCTCCATAACTAATGTCAACATATATTCCTGCCTTTCTTCGTTCTTCCATTTTGAACGCATCTCGCCATAGACCAATCTCTCTCTTTTCCTGTGATACTGTTACCAAGTCTTCTAACAGCTCATCGTCATCAATCAATCCTGATTTATACAAGT
>CAZSWP010000114.1:0-2520 GCA_964610875.1 uncultured archaeon | reverse complement strand
AAGTTACCATCTGATTTTATTATAAAATATGTTAAACATCTGGGACCTCCAAAATCGGAGATTAATAAACTTCGAACTCAAGCTTTTGAGGAAACTATCCGTTTTGCGGAATCAGTACCCCTATCGGAAAGAAAGATATCACTGACTTTGCCAACAGGCTTGGGAAAAACCTATAGTGTAATTGCGTTAGCACAAAGACTTCAGGATAGGATAACTCAGCAAGAAAAATACACCCCCCGAATAATCTACTGCCTTCCCTTCACAAGTATTATTGATCAGAATCATAATGATCTTTATGAAATACTAGATAAACCATCAAGCTCGCTACTTATCAAACATCACCATCTGGGAGATACTATCTATAGTGCAAGTGATGATGACGAAGACTTTGATTATGATAAATCCGAGCTATTAATTGAGGGATGGAATTCAGAAATTGTTGTAACAACTTTTGTACAACTCTTCTTTGCACTTGCAGGTTTTCGGAATCGCAGTTTAAGAAGATACCACAATCTAGCAGGTTCAATTGTGGTGCTTGATGAAGTTCAAGCAATTCCATACAAGTATTGGCATTTATTCAACCAATTGGCGAACTCAATTTCCTCTGTTTTAGGTACTACGTTCATTCTAGTCACAGCAACTCAGCCAAGGATATTTGATAATATCTTAGAGGTAATCAAAGATCCTTCGTACTATTTTTCAAGAACACCTCGTGTTGACTTTAAAATCGATTTAAATAGGACTCCTTTTGATATGTTTAAAGAAGACGTTCTTAATGATCTACAGAATAACTTATTCCGTGATTTGCTAATCATTTTCAACACTAAATGGTCAGCAGAGGAGATGTACCAGGAAATCAATGATAACAAAATTGGTGAAGATCCAATTTTCCTGAGTACATCCATAGTACCATGTGAGCGACTAAGAAGAATAAACAAAATACGAGAGGACAGAAATACGGACCAAATAGTGATTAGTACACAACTTGTTGAAGCTGGAGTTGATATAGATTTCAAAAGAGTTATTCGGGATTTTGCTCCATTGGACTCTATTGTGCAATCTGCTGGACGTTGTAATAGGAACATGTCTTTGAATAGAGGTGATTTCGAAGTCAAATACCTCATTGATGATAGAAGTGAGAATTCCACTAGATCATTCGCAAGTTACATTTACGACTCAACACTTCTGAGTGCCACTGAAGACATTCTCAAACAGCATACCAGTTTCGATGATTCTGAGCTTTATAAAATAACATCGGAATATTTCAATGAAATCATAGAAAGAAAAAGAGAGGAAGAGAGTAAATCTATCCTTGAACGTATATCTCATTTGGATATGAAGGCATTTGGAGATGTACAACTCATTGAAGACCAGGGATACATGAAGACAAGTGTTTTCGTAGAATATGATGATAATGCCAGAGTAGTTTTGAAGAAGTACAATGATATTGTTGAATCAAAACAGTCACGCTTCGAGAAGAAGAAGGAATTTCTCAAAATTCGTCAGGATTTGATGCAATATGTTATTTCGGTCTATTCAAAGGATGTCGGTACATTATGCAACATCGGATCATTACTCTACATCCCATATAGTGACTTGGGACGAAGATATGACTTTGAAACTGGTTTCAAACCAGCTGGAAATGAACCAATAATACACTGAGGAAGGCATATGCGAATTACTGGAGTGATGGTACAGTATTATATCTCATGCACTAGAGAGTTGTGGTTCTATGCACATGGGATTAACATGAATTTTGAAGATGAAAATATACTACTGGGACGTCTTATCCATGAGTCCACCTACAAAAGGGAGAAAAAGAATATTATCATAGATAACACAATAGCTATTGATTTTGCTAAACTTGGGGATGGAGTTGTAGTTTTTGAGATTAAAAAATCAAGCAAATTAACAAAACCTGCAGAATACCAACTCCTGTACTATCTGTATTTCCTTAGACAAATGGGAATTGAAGATGCAAAAGGAATGCTTGTATATCCTAAAGAAAGACATCGCGAAGAAATACACCTGACTGAAGCAAAATCACATGAATTAGATAGAATCATTGAAGATATCGAAACAATAGTACACCAACCATTACCACCTGAGATTGAAAAGAAAGCTCATTGTAAAGGCTGTTCATTCTACGATTTTTGCAGAGTGTGATGTGTTATGGAACCAATCTACATCAAATCGAACTTGGTAATGTTCAGGCAAGGAAATACAATCTATACAGCAAACAGAGATTCTGGGAAGCGGCCGTTTCCCATAAAGAATGTATCAGATGTGTATTGTCTTGGAAAGGTCACAGTTAGGAGTGGAGCTGCAAATCTTCTCATGAAAGAAAACATTCCGGTCCATTTCTATAACAAGTACGGAGGTTATGTTGGAAGTCTTATGCCAAAGGAGGATTTGATTTCTGGAAAAGTCGTGATTGCTCAATCGAGCCATCATATCGACGCAGTGAAAAGGTTAGAGGTTGCCAGAGCTTTTGTTGAAGGAATTAAGGCATCCATGATC
>CAZSWP010000113.1:0-2617 GCA_964610875.1 uncultured archaeon | reverse complement strand
CTATTTTCCTGTAAAACGAATTGATTTCTCTAGACTGGACTTGGAAGAGCAAATGGAGGATTGGATATACGAGATGACTGAGTGTAATGTTCCCCAAGATGGTTTTAGAATGCGCTTCCTGACGCCAACTCAACTGTCAAAGTATGGTAGTGATATGAGCTCATTACTTCCAGTGCCTGAGAGGATATTTCCAAGTTTGCTACGAGTTTGGAATGACATTGATGACACTACAGCTGTTCAACATGTATCTGATTATCATCAATGGGTTGAAGAGAATGTCTACATTACTGGTCACAAGATCAGAACTGTAAAAATATCCCTAGGCCACGGGAGATTCATCATTGGTTTTATTGGAGATGTATCATTTGGTTTCACAGACACATCAAATGTTTTCACTAATCTGACACTTGGACTTACAAGATTTTCTGAGTTTAGTAATGTAGGAAAGAACAGGACCGCGGGTCTTGGAAAGGTCGAAATACAATGGAGGGGACGTACTACTGATGATTGATTGGTATTTCAAGAGGGATTGGTTTGTATATACTTCCTGAATCAATAAAACGCCGGCTACTACGGAGATATAGGCGTCGATCTCGTGAAGTTGTTGTTGATGAAAGATATCGGGGTTGGGCATGGGAACTCCCTCCACTTGATCCTCCCTATGACTTTCAATTACCTTTGAGCGAGATAGCTGGTCGTTATTGTGAGAGTATGCGTGATATCTATATTCGCCATGTTCTAAAAATACCAAAACCGACTAACTGTAAAATGATTGAGGGTGGGCTATATCACAAAGTCATCGCCAAAGTCATTGAACAATCAAAAAGAACTCTCTATATTCATGGACGTTTATCAGGTCACGAATTTGGTGCTCAGATGACCCAGCTGAGAGATAAAATACTAACTGACATGCTAGAATCAATAAAACAAATCGAAGTTAAGGATCGGAAATTTTCACTAAATTACGAAGAACTTCTGAAAAATAGTGAATGGTTATGGAATTATCAGGTGAATCAGATTGTCGTTGAGATTGATAGAGTACTTGCAGAGAATATGTATATCGGACTAGATTCTCTCGTGAGTTCAGTAATTCCAGTTGTTGTTGAACAACGTCTTGATGGACGAAATCTTGGGCTGAGTGGCTATCTAAGTGCAGATGCATATGGTGTAGAAGGAGTTGTCCTAGATGTCAAAACAGGTACAAAGAGATGGTTTCATAGACTTGCTACAACAGGTTATGCAATGGTGATTGAGAGTATCCACGAGTATCCTGTAGATATTGGTTGTATCATCTATTGCCAATTTGGAAGGGAACTTCCTCCTAAAATCGTGTATGATATTCATACTATAGATGAACCAGTGCGACAGGAATTTCTTGAACATAGAGACCAAGCCATGCGAATGCTCTTTGAAGAGCGAGATCCTGGTCTACCAGAGAAGTGTTATGAAGACTGTCCATATTGGGATGTGTGCCATTGAAAAAAAATACACACCCATACCTGCAAGTATGGATGTGTAGGTTATACTAAAACTCTACTCGGGTTTTGGCTCCTTAGGAGCCTTTGGGTTCCAAGGCCAGTCCGGGTCATCCGGAGGCCAACTATATGCCTTCATAGTTATCATGAAAGAGCATGACTTAGAAGGTTACAAATTGACACGAAGTAATTTGATGTAGAAATGTGAAGTTAGCTTCACGATGGAAACTTAACAATTGAATTCGAAGAGTTTATTGTGGAGATTTCTCTAGATGGATAAAGAGGAATGTCGTGGTTGACAGAAATACTTCACATCGCAACTCTGGGTCTATTTGCAAACGAGAGGATACATCATCTCATTGCAAGAAGAAGAGTAGATTCTGTTGCATTCATCTATACAGAAGAGAACAAGGAAGAAGTAGAAACGTACCGTCAAAAATACGAATCAATGAGCATTCCGGTTTTTCTCCGTGAGGTGGACCCTTGGGACTTTGAAGGAATCATGGCGTCCATTTTAGAAGTGGTTGCCGAAGTAGATACAGAAGAGATCGAGTATAATTTATCATGTGGAACTCGAGTTATGACCTCTGCCGCTTTAATGGCGGCTCTAGTTACGGAATCTAAGGTTTTCTTCTTCTCAGAAAAAGATGGTGATGCCCTTGGTGAAGTGATCCCTTACAACTTGGAAACAATTGCCAAGCTGGGTGATGGAAAGCGAAGACTTCTTGCTGCACTATCCATGCAAAAAAACTCCTGTGGTACACAGAACGATCTCATCAATGAATTAGGAATTAGACGAGCAGGAGTATCTCGACATCTAAAAGAGCTGACCGAAGCAGGTTATGTGGATATTGTAGAGGAAAATCGTCCAAAAGTATACGCTCTAACGAAATTAGGAGAAGTGGTCTTGCGATTGAAAGAGTTCCGGATTAATCTTTGGAAAAAATAGAGTGAGATTTGGTGTTAGAATCAATGCCGTTAGAAGAAAAGGTTGTTTCTACTTGGAAACGTGCAAGAAAAACAATAGAAGAAAGATTCAATGTCAAAATCACCTCTGAAATAGTAGAAATTACGTTCTCACATATAGATGCCACACCTTGGGATATTTGCTACAACAATGGTGTGATTGAAATTCCAAAAGT
>CAZSWP010000112.1:0-2686 GCA_964610875.1 uncultured archaeon | reverse complement strand
CAAGCAACCCTCCAAAAGTAGGTCCGAAAATGGCTCCGAGAAGTAACATTCCAAGATACATGCTCATCCATTGTCCTCTCTTCTCTTCATTACAGATTTGAGCAAGAAATACTGTGGCTGTCGTGACATAAAGTGCTGATCCAACACCCTCAATCACTCTAGCAATAACAAGGATGATGTATGTTGGAGCATATCCTGCCAGAACAGAGGACGCAGAGAGAAGAACCAATCCTGCTATCATGATTTTCTTCTTGTTGTAGCGTCTTGAGAGAAGACCTGCAGGGATATCGATGAGCATTCTAGCTGCAGCAAAGGAGGATATCACGAATCCAACCATTGTATAGTTGACTTGAAAATTTTCGGCATATGTTGGTAAAATTGGTGCAACCATACTGAGTCCCAAGAGAACAAAGAAAGTCACTAGCGAGAGATTGAGTACTGTTTGAATGCTCCCTTCATATTGAGAATTAGGAATAATTTCTTCTTTGAATTCCTGATGCTCTTCTGTCAAAGCTCTTATACCCTTCTTAGTAGAATTGAAACAATGTTGGGGGTTAAAGTACTTTCAGATGATGTCCTTCTTTTCTATCTAAGGGTATTTACTAAGATGTAGAGTTATCTAGAGTAATTGCTTCTCTTATTTGCCGAACTCTTCGTCAGTGTCTTCTGTAATTGCATCCACTTCTTCTTGAAGTGACTCCTCCGATTCTAGAGGTTGGTCCAAATCATTCTGCTGTAGGATTGGATAATTGAAACTCCTTCGAATCAACAATACTCCTAGGAGTGATATTGTCCCCATGCTGATTAGAGTCAGGGGGAATCCCCAGAGAGGAATCAAGAAACCAAAGATTGCGATCTGAGGAATGGCAAGGATGGTTCCAATCGTTGGTTGCAGGGAATATAGAGAGTTCCTGATTTTGTTAGGCACAGCATCAACCAGTAATCTCTGCGTCAAAATCTGGGCAAGTGAACCGAATACTCCAGTTGAGATGAATGCCATAATGATGATTGCCATTGGGAATAGAGAAGCTTCAGGAACCTCCAAAAAGAAGAAGTCAGTGAATGGGACAAGTATCTGTATCATAGAAGAACCAGTTGCAGGTGGGGGAAGGATTGTCATGATGATAGCAATTGCTACAAAGAAGACCATCCCACAAGTCTGCATCAGGCGAAAACGTGGAATCCACTTCTTTGCTTCAAATCTTTGTGACCATACTCCTGACCGTTCTTGCCAGATTATTCCTGGAAAGAATAATACTGTCCTAACTGATGCCACTGCAACATCCGTAACAAGATACAGATAGTAAAAGGGGAAGAGAACCATATTTCCCCATGTCATTATTGTACTTGCACATAGCATTGTACCTATGAGAAATGATTTGATGAAAGGGTCACTGAAGAGGAAAGATACACCGCTCTTCAATAAGTTCACATACTCTCCCATTGATGGTCGTTTTTCTCTTGTTTCCTCTACTTCTGGGAAATCACGTACATAGGTAAAAGCTGCAATAGCGATTAGAATTGAAAGTACTGCTTGAAGCTGAAACACCCATGGCCGTCCCCAGATAGCAGCTAATATACTCCCTGGAATAAGAGCACCAGTTGCAATAAATTGTTGAGCTGAACCAAGCTTTCCCCAGAAGATTCCATACTGCTCTCGTCCTTCGTCGATGCCATTTTCCATTGTTGCTATTCGGTAATTGTTGTCAAACCATGCCATGAACGCTCCACTCATCTGGGACATGGCAAATCCGTTCAAAACGTAGATAATGACGAAAAACCAAAAGGGGGTTTGAGAATTTACCAGAGATAATGCAAAGAATGATATTGCTGATGTAATGAAAGATGTCGATATTATGTAACGTTGACCTATCCAGTCTCCTATTGCACCAGTTGGGTAGTCCAGTAAAATCTGGACAGCCATCTGAATAACAACTAGAATTCCAACATATGTCATTCCAATAATAAAATCGCCATTCCCTAATGCTTCGGCTATGAATATGACCTGAAAAGTTGTTGATAACATAATAGAGAAGATTGTCACTGGCAGAAGAATCACAATAATCCGAGCTAACTTCTCGATTTTTTCATTCGGTTCTTCAAAACCTAGAAATCGAGTGAATCTTCCCATAATGATTAAGACTCCTAATTGGTTTTCGCAAGGTGTCTAATGGTAGTATATGATTCTATAGATTGCTTCATTATTCATTTACTCGTAAGTAACCCTGACACTCGATGATGTTATTGGGATTTTGTAGTATATTACGAATTGGATGTCTTCTTTATGGCATCCACATTAACCCTATTTCCTAACAATAGCAGAGATTTTTGATTGAATAAGATGGATCCTTCGTTCTCTCTATAAGGCTGTTTTATTTCTCCCATTCGTAATGCATGAGATTGATATGGAGAAATGTATAGGAAATAATCATGTCTAGCCCTGAATGGAACCGTTTCATAGACAACTTCTTTGACTATCCTTACACGATGTGGCATGATGGAATTGACCCTACATCCGCCAAAGATCTCAAGGGTGAAGAGCGAGAGAAGGGTGAAGAGATGTTGATTGAATCAATGAAGAAAGGGAGTTTTTGGGCTCCTATGGGTCTTCGTGAGATGGATTCTAAGAAAGCAGTCCCTATCATGAAAGAGATAATTGATCAGTCAGATGAACGACTGAGAATTG
>CAZSWP010000111.1:0-2738 GCA_964610875.1 uncultured archaeon | reverse complement strand
ACCCTTTCATTTTTCATATTTTTAGTCAGACGAGTGGATTCTAGGTCTGCTACCACTGTTTCCTGATACTGTTGAGTATGATTTAGGTATGTTCTAGATATAATTATCAGAATACCATTCCATTAGCATCTTACAAGCTTGAAAACACACACAAAAAAAGAAAAATGCAGGAGTCTTGTGACTCCTTACATGTTTCACTACTATTCAACTATTCACGGTGCATCTGGATTCGTCACATATACATAATGATATGTTTCACTGATAGTAACACCTACACCGCTTGGATAACTACCTGCAGAATATTCATTCCAATCGTCCCAATAGTCCGATGAAGTTTGAGTATTCTTAAATTTGAAATTGAAATCAGGCGTATCCCCATCAGTATAATACACTTCTTCATAATTAGTGAAGTCGGGATAGGTGAAGATGCCAACCTGTACCAAATTTGTCAAGTAGAAATAGCTTCCACCAGTATAGACAGTTTTTGTCCATTCCGTCCATCCACCCACTACCAAGGAATACGTCAAATACCCATTTGAAATTGCCATTTCAAATTTATACCACGTATTTTTGGCTAGAGTTATTGCACTAGGATCATAATGATATGTGTATCCACCAAGCCAATCTACAGATGTCCAACTCCAAGTAAGTCCCCAATGTCCAAAATCAGCAGAGAATCCAACCTGATCATAGCTCCCAGCACTATCAATAACTGAGAGTAATACATAGTAGAATTCTCCTGAACCTGGTAAGCTACTTGGTGTCTTTATATCAAAAGAAAGATACGTTGTTGTTGGGGGATTGAATCCTCCCCACGGAGCAATACTACCTTTCTTCCATCCGCCACCGGACACAGTAGGCGCTAGCGAATCTCCATAATCATATCCTTGAGCTATTAATTCGGCTTTAGAACCGAATCCATCCACTGTACATATTTTTTCATTGCTATTCATTTGCTGCAAGGTTGCCAAATCAACAGTTGTTGCATATGGCGCTGGTCGAACTCGAAAATCAAAAGTAACGAATAGACCAATTTGAGCAGTACAGAATAGAAGCATTACTATAACTAGTTTGGTATGTTTTGTTCGAAACAATCCCATGCCTCCAAATGAGTGCCAATAGACACCCACAAAATGAAAACATAACATAATAATTAAATCTATTGATTATTTTCTATTTGTTCCGACCTATAATGGAACATTTTGCAGCTGGATGTGGATGATTTATTTGAATATACGTTCACTTGATACTCCAATAACATTTGATTAGCGATTTCATCATTGGAATTGAAGATTACTGAAAGAAATATTTTCGACCAGCCTTATCATTTCAAATATACAGCTATTCCTTATTCTGAGAGTCTTAAATCATTAAATTGAACATTACATATAAATAGATGAAGCAATTATTAATAGTAGGTCGTGGTAATATGTGGGCTAGTAATACTACTGTAAAGGATACAATAAAATTTCTTGTTCTAATTCAATTTATGTTTTCATTATTTTTTTTGGTTGATATGAATAGCATATCTACATACTCACAAAATAATTGTCCTGTAAAAATTGGTTCTATATCAGATATACCAAGTTCCCCAATACCTGTCTCCCCTAACGATGGTTCACATATTGAAGACACAACTCCCACCTTTGAATGGACTGAGAGTGTTGGTACAACAAGTTATGAATTACAGATTGACAACAATACGAACTTTTCATCAGATAACCTGTTGACTGTGGAGAATATCACCAGTACAACCTACACCCTCACATCAGAACTAGCACATGGAAGATGGTACTGGCGTGTTAGAGCTATCAATGCATCTGGTGAAAGTGAATTCTCTGCAATGATGGAAATAGTCCTAATCCCGTCACGAACAGATTCATCAAATGATGCGATTTTGATAGTATTCGCTTCGGTTGCTGTGATTCTTGGATTTGTCGCTTTATTATACGTGATAATGAGATATAGAGGAGCATCTACGAAGTGACAAGACTTCAGATTGACTCTTCATATCATAGATCGGCCGCAATCTTTCTTGCAGCATTTGGCATTCTTGTTCCGTATGCATGTAAAATACAGATATATCCTGAGTCTGGTACATCAGTACTTCATACCTATGCGAATTTTGTTGCTGTTCTTTGGTCATTAGTTTTGGATTCTGGTTCTATGATAATTGAACTTCCATCGTCCCTTGTTCTATTCTTCTCCTTGAGCATACTGTTCTTGCATCTTGCGTATACAGTGACTTTACTAGAGTATTTACAAGAAAGATCTTCAGGAATGAGAGTCTTTGGTGTGTGGTTTCTGAGTCAAATCCCCATTCTGATACTGAGTCTTCCATCATACTTTACTGTGGCATTTCTCGGAACAGTCTACTATTCTGGACCAACATTTCTAACGCTAATTATTGGACTTCTGATAATGAAGTTCCATCAAAAGCGATTACCACAAGCTTGGACTGAGTAATACTCAGAGGTGGCAGCAGCTTGTTTCGCACTCTTTCGAGAGAGCGAAGAGGTGCAGGCTTCAGACGGGATGTGCAATCGATACAGGTTGCGTGAAGGACCTTACCCTTTCCTCATGCTGTTGAGCGCCCTTTTCATTTTTCATTATTTCAGTCAGATGAGTGGAGTCTAGGAATACTACTACTTTTTCCTGATTATCCTGCGTATTGATATCCGCCGAGTTTATATGTACTCATATGCATATGTATATTGATTATTATGGCGAAGAATGTG
>CAZSWP010000110.1:0-3099 GCA_964610875.1 uncultured archaeon | reverse complement strand
AGGCTATGGAGAACGTACTGTATTGTGAGCCTGGTAGAATCTTCTGTAAATCGAAGAGAGTTCTTTTAGCAGTGGATGGTAGTGAGGATGCTGCGCGTGCAGCCACTGTGGCATTTGAGATTGCTGAGCTTACACAATCTGAATTGCATATCGTCCATGTTATTCCTATTCCCTCTATCCAACAGATTGCACTCATGTCTGATGCAACGGTCGAGGAGATTCTGGTCAAATACCGAAATAATGGACATCTCCTCCTTGATGGCTATGAGAGAGCTGCTAAGGAGCATAGATTGACGGTAAATTTGGCTTTGGAGGAAGGACTTCCATCTGACAAGATAATTAGCTATGCAAAAGAACATGCAGTTGATATCATTGTAATGGGGCCGAGAGGAAAAAGTGGGTCACGAACTGCAATTGGCAGTTCAACAGAACGAGTCATTGAAGGTTCTAAATGTGCTGTTTTAGTGGTAAAATAACAAGATAATTGGTGATTTGACAAGTTATTTTAGAGCTAAATGACATACACTTCTTTCATGGAAGAAATCCTCTATAGAGACCCTCGTAGAATATTCTGGGAAACACGTGGAGTCCTCTTACCGGTTGATGGTAGTAAACCTGCTGCGAGAGCTGCAACTGTCGCTTTTGAATTTGTTCAAGTGACCAAAGCAGATTTGATAATAATGCATGTGATCAATATGGGCACTGTGCAACAGGTTGCTACTATGTCTGACACAGACCCATTCCTAGTAATGACCAAGTACAAGGCAAATGGTGAACGATTACTAGAAGGCTATCGGAAAGCCGCAGAGGATTTTGATATCATACCTGAACTCATATTGGAAAAAGGTCTTCCATCGGCAAAAATCCTTGAAGTTGCTAGAAACAGCGTAGTAGATGTTATCATAATGGGCTCGCAAGGATATACTGGTCAAAGAAGGTCTGGAGTAGGTAGTGCGACTGAAAGAGTCGTGAGAGGTGCAAGATGCGCCGTTCTCGTGATCAAATAATCTAGATCAGATTACAAATCCGCTTGCTCAATATCTTTTAGAAATTTATACATCCCACGGACACTTAATATCTCCATAGCGGGTTCTGTATAAGATTTTGCAATTTCCAAAGCATCATTTTCAGGGATACCTGAATTTACTAGAGTTTCGTAGAATTTTCTTGAGCCTTTCTTGACACCACCCTTCGCCTTACGCAAATTCCAAAGCAATTTGACCATAAGTTTGGTGCCGCCACCTACTGCGTGCCAGATGAGGGTCCCGATGGCTCGGGGTAAGGACATTCTATTCGAACTCATCTAAATCCTCATCATCCTCATCATCGAAGCGTACTCCTTTTTGACGCTTTCTTCTTGGGGCGGCTTCTTCTGAAACCAGATTCATTATACTTTTGAAATCTAATGCCCCAACAAACTTCTGGGTCATATCAAGCGCTACTTCCTTCGGAATACCTTCCTCAATGAGTTTCGAATAGAACCGTCCAACTGCTGCAGCCATATTTCCAGCAGCTTCTGGACTATAAATGGAACCAATCAGACCTGAGATGAGCTTTGGGACTGCTTCGTTGATTGCGCTAAACATTTCAGGGAGTGCCTCCGCAATAGCACGTAACTCCTCCGCATCATCCGATGTGCTGGTTCTTCGTTTTTTCTTGCGTTCTTCTCGTTTATCCGAATCATTTTCTTCATTCATTGTGAATTATCACCATGTGTATGTATAGTGTGGTCACTAGATATAGAAATAGTGGACAAAAGTGACCAGTTTAGGTTTGAAATTGTGCTCAATCTTTTGCCAAAGTGAAATATCTAGCACGTTCATCTTCATCATCAATTACTGTGAGAATCCCCCTATCAAGCAGCCCTTGAACACGCTCTCTGACAATACGTCTTGATGCAGTGCCGCGCTCAGCTCGAATAGCGGCAGTTAACTGACTGATATTTTTTGGATTTGTTGTATCAAGTATTTTCACAATTAGCCACGAGATCTGATCTCTCTTCAAATCCCCATATTGGGACTCTAACCTCTCCGTTCTCGTGAACTTGCCCATGAGTTTGACCATTCCATCATAGAATTCAAATCCTTGACGAATTATCTTTGCTGATTCAGTTACCTCTTCAATTCCTGGACCCATTCGCTGAACCAATGTTTCTAACCTGGCAAGTCTTCCTGAAATTTCCTCAAGCTTATCTTGAACCTCTTCAATAGTAAGATCTGGGTTCTCATCTCCCTTTGATTGATCTTTCTTCTTGGAGGTCATACACCTCACACACAAGTTTAGTTGATAAAGAATACGAATAAATGTAATGCATTCAATGCAATGAAAGGGTTAATTCTTTGGAAGAGGAATCAGAGTTGACTGAAAAACCAGATTATGATGAAACTGAGAATATCCTTCCATTACGTGACCTCTTCCACTTTGATCATTTCTCAAGCTTCTACCGGGTATATGTGCCTATTTCAATCCTTATCGGGTTGGTTTGTGGCGCCGCAATGATATCATTCCAACTCATGATTGATGCTGCATTTTGGGCTTTTTCAGGTCTACCCCTTTTCTTGTCTCCTCTTATAGGAGGTACATTTTCAGGAGTTCTAATCTATCTGGGACGCCGTGAAATTCAAGGTAGTGGGATCTCAAAAGCTATTGAGATGACACACAAACCCGGTGCCATCAAATCTGGAACAGCAATAACGAAACTGATTGCCACTTCCATATCAATAGGGACTGGCAATCCTGTAGGTCGAGAAGGCCCTGCTGTCTTGATTGGTGCAGCCATTGGTAATTCTATTGGTAGAAGACTGGGATATACAGACGAGTCGCATCTTCGTGTATTTTTGATGATGGGTTCTGCAGCCGCTACAGCAGGTATCTATAAGGCACCTCTTGGTGGTGCTCTATTTGCTACAGAGGCACCCTATCGAAGAGATGCTCGACTTGGATACTTCGTTCCCACTGTGATTGCAGCATTGACATCCTATATTCTATTCGTTGCAGTTATGGGACTCCGTCCACTACTAGAATTTGATGCAAGTTTCACTATGCCAATTGAAGCAATCCCTGTGTTAATTCTATTTGGAATAGTCGCTGGTTTAATCT
>CAZSWP010000109.1:0-3211 GCA_964610875.1 uncultured archaeon | reverse complement strand
TCTAGTATACGCCAATCTCCAACCTGAGTTGCCTACCCTGCGCATATTCCGTCCAATCTCACGATAAATCTCGGTTATTGTCAGATTTGGTTTCGAGAGGTATTTCCGTATTTCTTCAAGATAACTAAATGCCCTGTCATATTCAGACATCAGGATTTCTAGAGTGGCTTTTCCTATAGCTGCTGTATCGTCAGTTCCATCAAGTCTTGTAGCTGTATCAAAAGCTCTAACAGCAGCAGCATTACCTGGAGCCTCTCCTGTGAATCCAATAAACAGCATATTCTCAGTTTCGGTTCCATGTGATTCTCTCAATTCATTCAAAATCAAACTCAATCCATTGGATTGTATTGGCAGTTTTTCAATTCCACGAAAAACAATAGATCCTATTTCATGTGCGAGTAAGAGTTTATTTCCTATTTTATTCCAATCACTCACATCGTAGGGATTCATTCCCATTAGTCGACTAAGGGCTTCTTGCATCGAATCGATGGGAATTTGAGCAAAATCGATTATAGTTTTCTTTTCTTCAATGTTCTCTAAATCTAAATCTGTACCAAAGACTACTAACGTTTCTGTAGGTTGGCTTAGAATGGTTTGTTTCAAATTACGAAATTCCTCTTTGTAGCTTGATAACTCATGCTGAACTAAATCTGTAATTTCTGTTCTACGTTCTTCGAGGTCATCTTCTCGAAGTTGGGGTGTCATCATCTGAGCATATTTGAAGAACTCCTTATTCTGCTCCAATATTTCTGGAACAAGTTCATCCGGAAACCAACCAACATGAATTCCTAGATCGTGAAATCTCATTATCGCTTTTCCTCGAATGTGAGGATTCCGGTCTAATGCACCAATCCAAACCTTCCTTATTCTGCGAAGTTCAATCCAATCTGCGCATGCTTTCTTAACATCGCCATGACGTTTCTCTGTACATGGTTCCAGAGTAGTGATTAGGTCTGCACCGTTGAAATCAACCTTGTCAATACCTCTTTGTTCAATTGCAATGAACTCAGCATGGTCTCCACTTCCTGTTTGATTTCTGAAAGATTCTACTATGACTTTACCATCTTTCACAACTACTGCACCCACTTTAGGTGTAATCTTGTCCGGTCGTTCTGGTTTGCATTCATAAGCAAGATTGATTGCATGTTTGAAATGCTCAATAGTTACATTGTTTGGATTGTCATTCTCATACCAAGACATTGTATTAGCCTCTCGTATCTTGTTGTTAAGATTCATCTCTTAGGGTCAGTATGGAAGGGATGATTTCATTATGTATCAATTGAAGTTTCACATCACTCAGTCGATGCCCCTTTTCGCATTTATAGAAATAGTTGATTGTTGAGTCTACTTTCCCCCCCAGATTATCACTTATCGTCGTCTTTGGAACTCCTGTTTCGTTTCTAATCTCAACTTGCTGTTTGCACTCTGGGTGAGTCCTTAATAGTGACAATGCAATCCGGTATGATGGATCAGATATTGATTCATCGAGTTTCCAAAGAGCATCTTTCTCGGTCCAAAGATGATTGACTTGCATGTTCATGAAATTGAGTCTTTGTTCTTCTTCTATCTCTCCGTTTAATTCCTCTATCCAATGAGTCAGATTAGTTGCTAATCTGTAGGCTTCGTCGAATCTGGATTTGCTTACACCAGAAATTCGTATTCTTGTTGTTTCACCACTTTTCTCAATTTCAATTTCAAACTCATCGTCTTCCTTTTCTACCATTATCATTCCTCCTGACTTGATTGAAGATAAGTCGGAGCTATTATTTCCGCTATTGCAGTTAGTCCTATCTGTGAGAGCTTCCAACAATCACCTTCCTGAGCAAACCAATCGCCTACTCCTCCTCGCCGTCCTGCTAGGATATTTGACACATATCCGTGAGATAATCCTGTTTCAGCTTGGATATCACTCGACCCTTTTGCATTAGGTGAACTCCTCAGTAATGATAAAGCAATACGATGAGTGCTGTCGGAAACATGTTCTGAGATGGTTACAGTTTCTTCTGTTTCAATCCATAATACACTCACTGATAGTTTCAACATCAGAATATTGATGTTCTCGCATAGCCTTTCAAGAAGTTCAAAAGCTTCTCCTAGTTGATCTTCACTATCAAGAAACACTTCCACATTCGTTCCTTCAATTTCCCGAGAAATTCGAATTCTAAGATTCCCGGTTTGCTCATTCGTCCTCTCCAAGCTCTACTTCCTCCTCATCATTACCCTCTATTGATTCTAAGACCTCATTTGCCCATTTGTAACCTATCTCATTTAGTATGATTCCCTCATCATTTTCATCGATATTTGGCTGGACACCGAAATCCGAATTGGTCAAGTAGTTCCTCAGCGATGCCATATCGACAGATGAGAGTATTTCTAAAACCTCTCTCGAAATCCTAGTTGGAAACGTCAAAAGGAGCGCACATGCTATTCGGTTTCGAACAGGTCTTATCTCTCTCGGAATTTGTAGATTCCATCGATTCTCTGTGAAATCATAGGTGATTTCTTTGCATGTTAGTTCAGCAATCTTCATTTGCGTACTAGCAACTCTTGCCTGTGTAAGAACTTCAAGCCATGAGGTTCCTCTAACAATGGTATTAAAGTCGCCATGTTTTACATGAATTTCCAGATGTGGTATATTATCTTTTGTCATTGCTTCTCCCCTGCTATCGTCTTGCAGTCCCATCACGCGCAATCTAGCAAATGTTTAAACCCTTAGTAAATCTTTTCTTCAATAATTAATGAGGTTGTTATAGTGGTATGGAGTGAATAATGTGCCCGACGGAGAAATGAAAAGATTCAAGATAAAAATGAGAACTGATGACGAACAAGAGTTCAGTGTGAGTTTCACTGATGTTGAAGAATCATTAGATATGATTGAAGATCTGGAAAGGGTAAAAGGTGCTTATGAAAAGCGTGAAACCATTTTAAGAATCAGAGGAATCTGTAAAACTGAAGATGGCCTTCTATTCTTCCCGATTATTGAACTTGATCTACCTGGAGCTAGGTGGGTGACAGCGGCTGCTTCCGCATCGTATCCTAGAGGTGTTCCTGTGAATGATATTGTTTCGAGAACTGGCTTGACCCCTAAGAAAGTATCTGCATATTGTACAAGCAAAAATAATCCCACCTCGAAATATCTATTCAAGAGAGATGATGCAATCTTCATAACTCCCGATGGTATTGATTGGTTACTCGGTCTACTTAGGAAGGA
>CAZSWP010000108.1:0-3295 GCA_964610875.1 uncultured archaeon | reverse complement strand
ATTGATTAGGCATGATATTCCGAAAGATATAGCAGATCAAATACATGATGGAGATATAGAAGAAATCTATGAAGAACGCTCATTCAAAATGAAACCGAATAAGAAGATGAGTATTCCGGATAAAATCAAGGATCTTTTGTCAAACAGAGAAACAAAATACTATGAAATTTTGGATGAAGTTTATGAAGAAGTAAAGGCCGTAGTTGAGATAGGTGATACACAAGTTACAATTACATTTGGGGATATCAACAAGTTCAATGAGTTTATAGCGTTGGATGATTATGATGAATTGGAGGATGGTTTTCCAAAATACGCATATCTTAGGAGAAAAGGAGAGGAATATCTAAAATACCTTAGGAAAATGGTGGAGGAATCATAGTGGTCTTTGAGTTAGTGAATGTATCAAAAGTGATTAGAAAACATTATAGTTCTCTAAGAGAGGATTCCAAAACCATATGGATTATATTTTTATTTTTCATTATTCCTTTACTCGTGCCAACATATCTATTGATAATCGAGTACAGACCTCTTATGGAGGCATCTGTAAGTGCACTCATTACCGCATTTTCATTATTTTCAGGTTTATTACTTAGTATGGTTGTGTTCTTGTTCAACATTGTAGTTAAGGCAAAGGATGAACTTGATATTGCAAACAAGAAATCAAAGAGTAGAATACTAGTAGAGCATCTCTATGCAAATACGCTCTACTCAATACTAATCGCTGTTTTCACATTGGCACTATTGGTATTTTCCTCTGTTGTGGGGATATGGAATGTTTCTTTGGCAATCAATTTGATTTTCGTACAAATCAAAATTCTTGACTTTGTGTCTGCTTTGGTATACTTTGTAATCTCACACTTTCTAATGATATTATTAATGATTATAAAACGTCTATTTGTACTACTTACCAAACAGCTTGAAGAAGCACTCAAATCTGAATAAGTATACTAACACGATAGATAGTGTTGAGGTGGTTGTCGAAAAGTTGATTCCTAGTTAATTAAGGATGGGACTTGAAATTAGTCAAATCTAACTGTATTCCATTAAAGTGAATAAACCGATTATGTGGTTTATTTCATTAAACTAAGATACTAAAACTTGTGGATAGAAACAGCCCATCTATTTCTTACTGCTAACCATATTACTGGATTGCATATTGTGACGTCTAGGGACATCTTCTGACTAGATTACTTGCTATACCGACAGGAGAAACAAATCTAATTCGTTTGAGAAAGGTCCATCCTCTCTCCTTATTCTTCTTTTGTAATAAATACACTGATTAGCAAGTTATGATGATTGATAGTGGAGATGCTAGTATCTATATTAGCTAGTGAATGTGTGGTAGGATGGTATAATGTATGAGATGTTGATTAGATTGTGTTGGAATGAATTTGGATGGGAAAGACCATCTGATTCCTGTCGCCATGAAGAAGGATTCCCAAAGAATTGTGGCTTTGGTCATGAAGAATGGAATTTAAGAACAGACCAATCTGTTGATGGCTACATCTACGGTCATATGGGACCAATTCCTAGAAAGTTACTTGATTCGGGAGAGCCATTTAGAATTGGTTTTTGGGCTATTGATAGAGAAACGAAAAAGAAACTACTTGCAGGATTGTATCTAGAAGCAGAACCATCCAAATTGGACGACAAGAAAAAAGGAAATTATGTGGACCAAGTCTTTCTCGAGAATGGATACTATGATGTAAGAGCTGATGAACTATATGGGTTAGGAACATACTATACTAACCAAGATTGTATTGGCGGAAGGGACAGAAAGATTACACAGAAACAGTATACATATGAGAATTCATACAAGATTGTTAGAGAACTAGTGACTAAGAGTAGTTTGGGAATAAAATGCCACAAAGACAAAGTGATTAAACTTGATGAATATTTGGAACTACCAGATAAAATATGGTCTACTTCTAGAGGTTCTATGAAGTCTTTACATAGTTATTTCTATAATCCCTACTATATTGAGGATTCGAAATTTTTTCCTTCATTGTTAACGACTGTGGGTATAAATCTAGATGTAACAGGTCATATTTCAACTAGTCCAATAGATAGAAAATCAAAAAGAAAGAAACCTGTTAGAAAGGATAGAAGTAGAGCAAAGCCAAGTGGGAAATCAATACTCTCAATTCAGGAGAAATATATCAGGACTACAACTCGTTCAGCCAAAATAATTGAACCAAAACACAGCAAATTGGTATTTGATTTTTCAGAATGGCTAAAGAAGCAATATAAGATAGAAAGTATAGCTGAAGGACGATTCATCGATTTGCAATTCATCCACAAAGACATGTCATATTTAGTCGAAGCCAAAGTTATCCATGGTTCTTCACCAAAGTATTCGATTCGAGAGGCGTTGGGACAGGTATTGGAATACAATTTCTATGATGAAAAATCAGAAATGGATAGATGGATAATCTTGCTGAACAACTCACCTGATAATAAGGACAAAGAGTTCATAACAAGGCTAGTGGAAAAGTTTCATATTCCTCTATATTTAGCTTGGAGAGATAAGAAGGATTTCAAGTTACTTGGGAATCCATTCAATTGACCAATAACCAATTATTCAAGTGTATTGTGCCCCAATGCATTAAGACGAATGAATGCGAGTCAATGTGTAATAATTGTGATTTCTTTCTTGAATGGTTCTAATTTGCCCATCAACCCTTGAAATGTTCTTTTAGATGCAAAACGATCTAAGATAATCAAATACACCACACACTCAGGATTCTTGGTCTTGAGATGCAATAGCAAATTAGCATCATCTAGAATACGAGGATGGTTACCCCTAACTCTTATCTTGAATTCAAAAGCTGCTTGAAACCCTTTGATTGGAAAAAGCAAAAACCGCCAACAGTTTTTTGGTGCTATTCTGTATGCCTCATCCCAGAACGCCATGTCTACAATAGCCAGATCTAACCGTGCTCCTCTGTAATCACCCCTTTTCTTCCAACCATACCCTGTTAGAACTGTATCTTGATTCGGAAGATAAGGTTTTAGCTCTCCGTGTATCTTTTGGGGATATACACCGGCATTAGATAAGAGATTAAAAAAATGGAGAACAACATCATTCTCCGTGATAAATGATTTTGGATCATTTGCATAAAAAGTAACCAATTGTTTCAATGCTTTATCAACCTTGATGTGTAATGCTTGAGATGGCAAGTATATTTCACCAGCTCTTCTTTTTGATATGCTTCTTAATGAATTTAGTCACGGCACGGAAAATTTTCGGCCCTGAATACCTCCCATATCGCCAAGAAAAACAAATTTAGCATTA
>CAZSWP010000107.1:0-3447 GCA_964610875.1 uncultured archaeon | reverse complement strand
AGAAGCGAGAATAATATTGCCAATTCAATTACAGATTTCAATCCTACTTTACGTCGGATAATTTTCTTATACGATTGCAGTTTTCTCTTGATACCAGGTAGAAGTTCTTTTATTTGGGTAGGGTCAACAATTGGTTTTGGAATAAGAGTAGTGAGATACTGCTCCAAATCCTTTACAAAATCTGAATCTATTTGATCCAGTTGAGTTTTGAAGAGTTCGAGGTCTGAGGATGCAATACTTAAGTCATCTAAAGTGGTTTGAAGATTGCCATGGTGTTTTTTCACCGCAATATAGGAACAGAGAGGCAAGTTCGATTCAGGATTTCTTGGATTCCTTATGTCTAAATAATTCCATACATTCAAAAAACATACCAACGCTGAAAGGTAACTGTGATTAGCTTCACGAAGATTGCATGATTGTCCTCTTAGCTTCTTTTGAAAAGATTTGGTAGCTTTTGCATAATCATGAAGCATTCCACAAATCCAAGTGACCTCCTGAATTTTGCTTTGCAAAGCATGAGTGGGAGGAAGAGAGGTCGCTAGCTCTTGTCCTCCGTTTGCTACACATATAAGATGGTCCAAGAGAGGTCTGTTTGGATGGGACCATACATCAGACGAGAGCAATGTACTCTCCCTTTCCTACATCATATAATGGTTGGCTGAATTTTCCACTTATAGGAAGCCCTTTTGCATCGAAAACCAAATCAACATAGCCCTTTGGCGTGCGGTACGCATCAATATTACTTGGCACACGTTCAACCATATATCTTCGACCGCTTTGAACATCCATCTGAGTAATCCAATCCTTTGGTACAGCAGTTAGGACTTCAGATGTAGTTTTCAATTCTCTTGCTATTGCGTCGAATTCATTGTACCAGTGAAAATTAGCAATACAGTAAGCCACACCTAGATAGGGAGTAAAATGGGATTTGTGCTGGATCAATGATTCTTTTAGGTCATTCATTATCTCATCATCAGGTGTTGCGACATATATACGATACCTTGGTTCATAAACATACTCTATTCGAACCTGGATTCGTGGCGATCCGGATATTCCAAGTGGAGCAATGTCAATTTTGGTGTTGATCAGATTTGTCATTAATCGGGTCTTCTTTATTTCTGAGAGTACCTGAAGTCCAAATTTCATTGAAGCAAGCTTTTCTTGCACTTCTCCATATCTGTAACCAAGAAAAGCACCTACTAGTCCCTTAAGACTACTCGGAGGGGGAATTGAGTATGTAAGCGCTGATGTAGTTGTGTAGTTTTTTCTGAATTGAGCTAGTGATGAACTCACATCGAAAGCAAGAATTCTCATATTCTCCATTGCTTCTCTCACACTCATAAATCCAATTTCTCAACTTTGATGCTTTTTGACTCAAAGCTATCAATCAGGTCAGATGTTTCTCCTTGGACTGTATAGGTCAGAAAATCGCTTGAAACAAGACGAATCTTGGCAATCTTGTCTTTAACTTTTTCAAGGTTTTCAACAAGTGGACCAATCTCAATTGTATATTCCTTTGGATCACGAATCTCTTGATCTTCAAGTTCGCTATTCATTGTGATTAATCTATCAAGGTCTCCATGATGATATGAAGGCTCACTGTATTCCACATCTATTAGAAGATGAGGTGTTTGTCCCATTTTTGAACGTGTAATAAGATTCTTGGTTCCAAGCCACATCCCTTCGAGCAACAAATCCATATCATCCTCTGTCATCAATGTATCCAAAGCCGCGTTCTCGTTGACCAATCCATAGAAAGCAATTAGTGAATATGGGAGTACATATTCTTCTCTAAAGGTCTGCTGTTTTGCTCCTGCTTTAGAAGCAAAAGCTCCGGTTCCCTGGATGTACTTAATGTCCACTCTATGAAGAGATCTTCCCATTCTGAATTGTGATGGGCCTACCAAAACAAGTGCTCCCTTCTCTTTTTTGGAAATCTCAACAGGGATTACCGCGCCAAATAATCTAATGTCGATACACTTGGATAGAATCTCTCCTTTACCTTTGTCAATAGTTTCTTCAAGCTTCATTTTCTTTCCTTTAAATGACTCCAGAAAATTATTGAAACGCTGTTTTGCATCTTGGATACCCTCACCACTTGTTGTAGTAATCTGCCGAATGAAGATTTCTTTGTTAAGGAAATCATGCAAATAGTCACGAATTGTTCGTTTTAGTCTAACATCCGTAACTAGATTCAATTCTGTGTTTTCATCAATTCGGGGCCGATTCTCATCAGCTGGATCGCCATTTGGATTTATGAATTTTGCATCGTATAGAAACAAAAGTTCATGTCTGTTTTTCAATGTGCTTGAACTCATTCAATCTCTTCTCCTTGTTTTGTTTTCAATTTGTATGACTGATTTAGTCCAATAACGAAGCTAAGACTCAGCTCGTCATTGTCAATATTTTCATCTGTGACATTCATAAGCTCCTCAGAGAGAAGCTGTTCTATGTTTTTGTAGGCACCAGAATAGCCGTATGCTTTCAACTTCATCTCCACTTGAACATAGAGTCGTTGAAGTCGTTTCATTGTGAATCTCAAATTATGCAGTTTCTTCTCAAAGGGTGAATACCCCCTGATGTGTGCTTGGATTGCTAGCAATCGTCCGGTCAGCAGTCCAATCAGAAATGCAACTCTCTGTGAATGTGTCTTGAAGAAACTCGGATGATTCACAAAGATATTCTTCACAATTTCCTCACGTGTTAATTCCTTTTTATCACTCATTTTCTTTACAACACCTCCAGTGTCAGTAATCTCAAAGAATTCTAACAACATCATTGATCGTAAAACGCTATCTATCGTCTTACTTTTTGGTTTCGCTGATTGACTTCTCCTAAGGGCATACATTCCAAATTTGTTTCTCTGAGACTCTAGATAATCTAGAATACGATTTAGAAGAAAACTCCTATCTGCTGACTGCTCTTTTAGAATCTTACCAGTGACATAGATGAACTCTTTGAAGTCTTTAGCATCGCGACCAAGGGCAACTATGTCTCTTAGAATTGAAAAGTTAAATTTCACACTAGACTCATAATAGAGCCCTCTATTCTCAAGAGTTTCTTTAATTCTGAAAATCTTTGAGATTCTAGAAGGTAAGACATCTTCCATGTATCCAAGAATGCGCATTGAGGATTGATCCATAATGTAGAATAGGAAATTCAGAACAATCGAATCAGAAACATTTGATACTGATTCTAGAATCTCTTCTTCGTCATCGGTAAGTCTTCCACTCTCATCTGCCATAGAGATATTCTTCTCTTGCAGTTTTACAATATCGAGTATCTCATCGAGCGCTTCATCAGCTCCCTTGATTTTATGAGGGATAAGGTAGTATTTTGCACCATAATATTTAAACAACATATGTTCATCAAGATATTGTTTACTTGTTTCAAGTGCTAAGGCACAATTGAAACAAACTGGAAATACTTTCCAGCCACTGGACACAT
>CAZSWP010000106.1:0-3562 GCA_964610875.1 uncultured archaeon | reverse complement strand
AAGGTTCAGATTGGTCTCTTCTGAATAGAGCAAGAAGAGAGTTTGGTGAGAGGATTTCCAGAGGTTCAGAACCGGATATTATCATCACAACTGATAATGCCCTGTTCTTCATCGAAGCAAAATTGACAGCTGGAAACAAGACAACTCCAAGTAATCCTACTTATTCAAAGAAATATGAGACTGGTGGCAACAATTGGTTTTCAAAAGTCTTTGAATCAGACTACAAGACAGTCGCAATTCCTGAGAAGAAGTATGAATTGATGCGCTTCTGGCTACTTGGAACATGGATGGCAAAACAGATGGGTGTTGAGTTCTATCTCATCAATCTCGTATTATCTAGCAGAGAAGAGAATATCGAATCAATTTTCAAGAAACATATCAAGGAAAATCAACGAAGACAATTCCTGAGAAGCACTTGGGAATCTATCTATGAATATGTTTTGAAGAGTAGTCTATCGAGAGAAAACGAAAAAATGGTCAGATACTTCAGAAATAAGACCATCGGGTATGATAGAAATGGACGATTGGATAGAGCATTTTCACTTTAGTAATCCATTTTATCTGCATTCTATTTCTAGCTATAGACTGTTAATTTCTATATAGATTCCTCTTGATGCAGTATATTCCTCAGAATCATTCTTACCTATCTTTTGGCCATCTGGAATTTTCCTTCACATCAATTGGAATTCCCTTAGTGTCCTTTTCATTATATGCCCAGAATACTGCCAAGTGGATAGAGTGGTTTGGCCACCAACCTAAATCTTTAACCCTTTTTTCATACTTTCGCAACTGATCTACAGCAGAGTGATATTCTTTGTTTCGAATCCTATCCTTAACCTCAATTATCCATATATCCGTGTCGTACTGGAGAATTACATCACAATCCAATTTCCCTTTTCCTCTATTATGGTATGTTCCCAGACCTAATTCAGACCAGATTACTTTTGGTGGTACACCAGTCCAATCTTGTGCATGATGAACGAGGTAATTCCTTGCCATGCTCTCATAGAGATAGTGTTCTTTGTACTCATCATTTCCTACAATTACTTTTCTGAACCAGTTTCCCACAGTTGTGGCTTTTACCATTACAAACATTATATCTACAGGAACCTCGAAATCTTCCAACAATATCATCCCCGGACAGAGTTTTGCCCTAAAACAGATTACAGCTTGATGAACAAACTGCCGTGAAAGCCCTAATATATTTTCCTCGTCGGAATATGCTTTCCTTCATTTACGGAGGTACTTGGTTTGATAGTAAACAATATACTAAGAGAAAGGTATTGCTCTGTTTAAGAGCAACTGCCTATCTCATGTACTTCACAATTACTTCTTCTTCTCCTTGGGCTCTTCAAGTGCCATGTCACCGAGAGATTCCTTCATTAGACCTTTGAAATCGAATCCCATCATCTTTGACATTAGTATCATTGGAAGCAATACATTGCCGAAGACCTGGAATGCACTGGATCCTCCTGTGCCCTCCTCGCCATCAACCCCGCCTCCACCGCCACCAAACAGGGTTATGTCACCAATGTCAATCTGCTTGTATATCTCAGGTAAGATCTGTAAGAAGTCTCGAGCAAATGCCTGAGGTGAATAATCTCTCGCAGCTGCTAATGTCTTCTTGATACCTTCTGCCTGAGCACTGGTCACTTTCATGATTTGATCTGCTTCAGCACCAGCAATTGTCCTGATCTTCTGAGATTCAGCTTCAGCCTCTTGCAAGATACGTTGAGCTTGAACCTCAACCTCTTGCTTGATCTTCCTCTGTTTCTCAGCTTCAGCGTCCAATTTGGCAACTTCAAGGTCTTTGGAAGCTTCTACTTCTGCCTGCTGTTTCTCGTAACGTTTTTGCATCAGGTCTTTCTGCAACGAGATCTCGAGTACACTCTGTTCTCGTGATTTCTCAGACTCCTGTATTTGACGGAGTTGCTCCTGTTCTTGTACACCCAGCTGTTGGTCTCTCTTTATCTCAAGCTCACGAAGTGCTCTCGTTCTTTCAATATCACGAGTACTGGTCGACTGGTCAGCTTCGATGAGTGCAATCTGTGCTAACCTATGCATTTCTGCTTCACGAGGTTTAGACATATCTCGAAGGAAGGAATCGTTAACTACTGATACATCAACAAGCTCGACAGTTACAACCTTCAGACCCCACTCGCTGACAATATCAATCAGTTCTTTTTTGATGGCTTCAATAATCAGCTGTCGTTCTTCAAGAATTTCTTCAACTGAGAGTTGAGCACAAGCAGTTCTGATGACTGATTCAATTATTGCCGTCAGTCGTGGAGGGATCTCACTCCATTTTACGTTGTTAATAGTTGCGATGGCGTTTTCAGCTTGCCACTGCAACACAGCACTTAGTTTGATCTTTTGTTTTTCTTTTGACAGAACCGACTCAGCAGAGATATCAAGTTGCTGTACTGTCCTGTCGACTGCAAGGATTCTATCAAGAAATGGAATCCTTACAACCATACCGCCTTCTCCCTGCTTGATAGCTTTACCTTTTCGTAAGTGAACATAGAAGATGTTTGGATCAAAGATTCTTACATACTTCTTAATGTAGAAAGCAAGGAGCAGGATAAGTAATGCACCAAATAGAAATACCGCTACTGCCAAGTTCTGTCCCAAGATATCAAATGGGCTCTGCATTTTGAGTCCTACTCATTCCGTTTTAGTCCAGTGTGCCTTACCCACAGTGCTCTTCTAATCGTGATGAGATACCACCCTCTCCTAAGTTTTACAACCTTCCACGAATTGTATAGTGCTGTGGATATTTTGCACCTATGAGTACCTCTACTTGAAGGAATATAAAGTCTTTCAGAAAATTGGCACACTCAAGATATTTCATTGGTTCACATTATGAAAGACCACCTTTCGCAGCATCTCTTGGCGTTGCCACCTGTGCTTTCGTGACTGCATGCCAATCGTACCTTTGTCATACTGAACATGGATTCAACAAGACTTCAATGTCCATAATCGTGAACCATCTTCAACTTGTCAGGGTCTCGTTGGTAGGGACGGCATGGGATATGATTAGAGCATAGCCCCATTGAACTTAACGATTCTGTACGAGAGAGGCATGAGAGGTCAAATCGGAAAAGAATAGAACAAGAAGATCCCTAGAGTGATTTGCAGGAATGATACGAGTATGGTATGGTGTCAACTTATCATGTTTGAAACCATATCTGAAACTGGGTATCTTGGTATCCCAACAGAGAGGCCTATCGTGATACTCAAGCCTATCTATAGAGCTGAAGAATCTCTTCCAGAAAAACAGTGGGGGATGCCAAATCTACACGCTGATGAAGAACTGCTTCACACCGGTCACTATTGCTAGTCTCTAGAGATTGGGAATCGATCCTAGAAAAGACCGAGTAGATGGCACTCCAAGGAATCTAATACATCAAGGCCGACAGATGGTTCCTATGGCCAATTTTGTTCTCCATGTACATCTCGTAAATCGGAATGCGTGTACGCAACTCTGCTTTAATGAGTGTCTAAGTGACCGTTCATTGTAAATTGTACACACTTGGACACCAGAGTGATGTACCTCCATAAA
>CAZSWP010000105.1:0-3839 GCA_964610875.1 uncultured archaeon | reverse complement strand
AGAACTGTCATCCTTCTGAGCTGACTAATGATCTTTAATTTCAGAATACTTGCGTATATACTTCACGTTCGATTCTGAAATAAGTTGCATTTTGACCGTTTGTTAAAAGAATAGGTGTTCAGTGCGTCAGACGATACATATCTGTTACATCCGTTGGTTCAAGCAAAACGAAAAATCCAAGTGCATCGTTATCTTCCCGATAGATGAAGCAAAACACTATAATAGAAAAGAAAAATATATTCCCTTGTATTTTTACACTTATATAGTAGCATGACTATTTTTACTTTAGATCTTGGTAGATTTAGAGGTGTATCGGTAAGAGGACATGCTACATGAAGTTACCAAGGTCACTGTAAAGAGGTGTAAAACCTGAACGACAAAGAAATCTACTTGGCGTCTCTGGGACTTGCTCTTGCCTTTATGGGCATTGCAGTTATGGGACTAGTATCTCCAACTGCTGGTGCAGTTTCAGATTCCCACACCTACAAGGTGTGGATAGATGATGCTTGGACTGGATGGAATTGGTTTGGTTCCTATATTGGAATTGCCACTTCAGCAAGTGGTTCTGACTGGGACTTGAGCTGGTATGATTCCAATCCGTCGTATCATCTAGTGTGGCCTTGCATGATCTTCAATTCGCCTTCGACGAATGAAGACACGCTTGGATATGTCAATTTCGTAAGAGTTAGTTGCTTCTACGATGTTGGAACTGGAATCCCAACTCCATGGGGTCCGATTATCATCGAACGAAGGACAGCTACTCTCTACACTGATGTGTATCTTCAAGGTCCAACCGGGAACACTCTAGTTTTCGTCGATTGGTGGACTGGTTAATTCCAGAATTTGATGAAACACAGCATAGTATCAAAAGAGCTGGCTCGCTCATGAAGTGGGCCAGTTCCAATCTATTTACACCTCTTGATGTAATGAATATAACGGATGCGTACAGAACGATTTGATTTACGCCAGAAAGTGGAAGCGTGACCCAATAATGAAGGAAAAGAAAACAAGAACATATAGAAGACAAAGAGCAAACCTATTAGTAGCAGTAACTCTTGCTATAATATTGCTAGAATTGCCTGTATTCTCATCAAACATCATGTATTCCGCATTGAACTATCAACTAGAGTGTTATCCAAGTACTGATGACAGATTAACAACTCTTCCCATTGTAACGAAAAACCTGGATGTTGGACATTTCTTCACATACAAATATGAATTTGCGAATGTTCAAATGCTGAATGGTACCTATGTTGTTGGAAGTGAGGGAAATCTAGTTGAAATCACCCTCAGAATTGATGTTATCGATAATTCATCGGGTAGTATAAATTGTGATGCAAAATTCGAATCCCAAAATCCTGATCTCTTCGATATCAACACTGCATTTAATTTTGATATTGATACTGATTCAGGAGAATATACTATCAACAATGGCTCTCACTCAGAAGTCAGTGGTATTTTTCGTCTATTTGCTGATTCTGAATGGCAGGATCAACAGGTAATGTCCTCCAAGGAAGGATTGGCTCCATTGAATGGTGTACGTAATACATACGAACAGAATGTTGCTATCAATTTTGATGGGGAATTACAACTTGAGTTTGATTTCGATGTTACTGGGGATGACCCATTAAATCAAACACACGATTCAGTCTATTATTTCGATATGGATACAGGCTTACTTCTTTGGGTAGCAAATACGCCTATGGATTTCTTCATGATGGGTCTAGCAAATCTGACCTATGGAACCGGCAAAATTGAGCTCTATGAAACCAATTTTGACTTGGGACTTGGTGAAGTGGTACTACCTTTTTCAATGAGTTCTCTATTACTCATTTTTGGAGCGGTAGCATTCTTTGCATGCTTTGGGATTTCAGTGAAAGCAATGAAAAATGCGCGTAGAAGGAATTCTACTCGTTATAAGAAAAAACAGAAGAAGAAATCTCCGTCAAGACGTGAAATTTGAATTGCATAAGTGAGACCATAATGACATCAATCCTTGATTCAGTAATGTATGCCATTCGAAATATGAAGAGACGTAGATATGAATTTGGGTACAAAATAATTGGATCCGTTTTCGTTGCTCTTTCTCTATCACTGGTAGTTCTAACCTCTGGATTGGTTTACAATCAAGCAGTTCTACAGTTATCAACAGAAACAGTATATGACATCACCGTTCAGTATCAGTCAATACTCTCTGATGATGATATAAGAGAGAGAACAGATTTAATCAGTGGAATCGACGGGGTTTCTATTGCTGAAACTATTGCCTTCTATGTTGCATCAAAGGATTCCGATTCCCACATTGCTCTTGTAGCTATGGAGAAGGATAGCGAAATTTGGAATCTTCTATCTCTCCAAGAGGGAAATCAGGAACTACTTGCGAATGAATGCTATGTGATTCTTGAATCAAGAGACTCATCTCAGGCTTCCATAAACTCAATAATTGATGTCATAATACCATATTTCACGAGTAACTCATCAATCGTCCCGTCGGTTCTACTAAATCTGGACGTTGTTGGTAGAGTTTCCACAAATATTGATCTCTCAGCGCTTCTTTCAGAATATGCCTCTGCTACTGGATTGACTAAACTTCCATCAGCTACACTTGTCATCCTAGTTGAATATGAGAATACGATAGCTCCAATCATTGATTTTCTCCATGGGAATGCAGACTCATTGACACCAGGGTTCCTCGTGAACACTGCTGTTTGGTTAAACTCCGATATACTGGTGAATGAGATAATCAGTGGTGATTTGGAAAGGTATCTACAAGACATAAAGGACAGAATTGCTGCTGGATTATCTACCTATGGTCATTTCGCTATCGGCTCAAACCTTGAGAGTCAATTTCAACGCTTCGAACTAGACTTCAATTCACTCTCTACAGATTTGTATCTAAATTCAATTCCAATGTTGTTTATGGCTTTCATTGTTAGTAGTATTCAGAGTAGGCGTGTAGCTGAATCAAGCAGACGTGAAGCTGGTCTACTCAGAACAAAGGGATACTCTAAAGACTTTGTAAAATTAGTCCAAGTAGTCGAATCCACAATTTATGGGTTCGTTGGTTCACTATCTGGCATTATTCTTGCTGTTATTCTGGTATTTTTCCAATCAGGATTAAACATACCACCCAATATGTTGTCTTCGCTTTCTCTAGAGATTGTCTTTTTGGCTCTCATTCCAGCTATTGCTGTATCTGTTTTCAGATCAGTGCGAAGCACAACTCTTCTCAATACAGAAATTATTAACGACTCATTATCAAAAGATTATAGAAAATTTGATGCCCCTGAACGCAGTAGAATTCCACCTTTGATTTGTATTGTTCTAGGAGGCATCAAACTAGTTACGTGGTTACTTGGACTTTCACCATATAGCATAATGGTAATTACAGGTGGGATGAGTGATACTCTATCCCAAATTGGATTATCAATCTGGTATAGTTTAGATCTACTTCTGAATATAGTTGGACCAATTCTCTTGTTATATGGTATTGCCGCACTCGCTGCAAACTCCGACGATTTTCTTTACCATATTTCAGGGATAGCGTCTCAATTGAAAGGCACTATTGGTATAATTGCTTCAAGGAATCTTCGAAGAGATTATCGAAGGAATATGCAGTTTGCGTTACTTCTTGCTCTAGCTATAGGTTACATGACGTGGACTTGTGTAGCTTTGGATATGGAAATCACAATGAATCAAGAAAGAGCTCTTGTTGGTTGTGGCGCTGATGTGAGTATGTATCTCTCAGAATCAAATACCTCTCAACACTTGCAGACTCTCAGTGTTCTTTCTGGTGTTCATGATTTAGCGATAGAGCAGCATTTCTCGATGAACACAGT
>CAZSWP010000104.1:0-3909 GCA_964610875.1 uncultured archaeon | reverse complement strand
TTATCAGGAAAGAACCTCAACTAATAGTTGTCAGTGGATGGGACCGAATCCAAGAGGCGACACCTTCACACTATAGGCATAGGCTGGAGGAATTGGCACAAGAAATCATTGCACAACTTCCTGACAATGCCAACAGCACAATACTGTGGTTCTCTACTCCGGTTTCCAGTGCATCAGCCTCAGGAGTCTACGGAATGCAGACATTACTTCCATACTATTCTGACACAGTATTTTCTCGGGTTGTAAATGAGCTGGTGTGGAATCTTCCTGTAGCTCCTGCGAATGTTGTGTTCTCTGATGACTGGTATCTCCCTGTGGCCCCTCTTGCCCCTGCTTTTGATGATATTCGCTTGATAGTAGAGATGACCAAGACAGAAAAGAGAAGTAAGATCTTTCATATTCCTTCACTCTTCGGATGGTCCAGAAAGTTCAGTAACAGTGTATCACAATCAACCAGCGGACAGGACGGTCTTGACTATCTCCTTGATAGTTCGAACAGGCAAAGTTTGAAGGAACTGGCGCTGGACCTTCTTCCTTGGATCAACGTCTCAAACACACTCACATCAGTGATGGACTCAGTGGAGAAACAGGTTCCGCGCGATTTTGTCTTGGAAAGTAGCCCTGCGAGGCAGAAAGCTCCAGAACTCACCATTCTGGATAGAGCCAGGTTCCGTCCAAAGATGGGAAAAGCTAGACTTGCTTACCTGTCAGCTACAAGTGGGAAGATAAACTCACGACGGGTATATCGCGGTCATAACAAAATCAAGACAAAACCACTGCCTATGACAGTCACCTGTAGTACGCCTATGGGTGTGCATCACCAAGAGATGATGGAAGGTCACCTGTTCACCAAGATGGATGGCGATATTATTGACGAAATCCTTGTGGTAGAAGATATCGAGTATCCAAAGAGGACCTTAGTCGGTCATTTTACGGAAGCAACTCGACGTACTCAGACGGGGGTATTCTGGTCAGCAGAGGACTATGAGAGATTGAGCTCATCACTACCCTCTCTCGAAACTCTTGAACTTGAGCATCTAATCTTCAGACGAAGAAAGGAACATACGGAATCATGGGAGAATGATGACGTCGTGAAGGAGTGGCAACCACGAGGCTATGTCGAGATTGTGGCTGAGAGAGGGAGTTCCTTTGGAAGGATTCGGTCATTCTGGGAACAGCAAGACACAACTCTATCTGACAAGCCTGAACACATCCCAAGTCCTCCCGATTATGATAAGATACGACAGACCATCAGAAACCTCACATCACTGAAAAAGGAACGGAGAGAGGCCAATATTAGTCTGCAGTCTGTAGATGATGCATGCCAGATCACAATGAGCGACTCCGATGACAATGAACTCTATTCTATACGTGTCAAAGGCACTCCGGACCTTGTGCGAGTCCTTCGGTGGACCATGGGTGGACGTGCATTTGTCACAGATGAGGGGACGAGACTGACCTGGAACCCCTTTGAGGACATCGAGTATGGTGAGTTTGAAGCAATTCGTTCATTAGTCGAGACCAACGCTCCAAGGACAGCAGGAGCAATCGTTCCGCATACCGTGGATGCCATACTCGAAGAGCATGGAGGAGAAGAGATGATACTGATTCTGACACACGACGAGAATGCGTGTCCCATAGTCAGCAAGCAATCCCACTCGCATGACAGGTGCTGGAAACTCCGCGAGAAGGATGGTTTTCCTCTCCCCGATGGACTTGATAGCCTCATGACTGGAAAAGATGTCTACGGTTTCTTGAACGCAGGGACATATGCAACTGAGGAACAGACATACTCTATTACGGTACGGGTGGATGAAACTCTTGAGAAGCCTGCAATCTATGTATACCACGAGGACCACTGGGTACGAAAGTTGTTGCGGGACTATGATATATTTCTTAGTGCAATGGACCCCATGAGCTTTCTGAGGGCCGATGAACTCTGGGAGCTGTACTTCTCCGTGCAGAGAAACACGGTGTACTGGAACGCGGTATCGACGGTCACCGGGAAGAAATGGACCAAGTTTGACCGGTCCTACTCCTTGAATCCCACTCAAGGGTTGGAAGAGGCCACACAGGAGTTTCTTGAGGTCATTGTGGACATCATCAAAGCACATCAGATCAAGAAGTTTGGCGAGGTGCGCAGTCAGATTGAAGACCTAATCAAATTACGAGGATATGGAGATTCCAGTCCCCGATGTATTTTACAAGTATCACAGGATGAAAGAGAGTTTACTTTTAAGCTATTACAAATCGATGGAGAGGAGGAGATTTTGCTTCTTAGGAATAGATTCACCGTGAGAAAAAGCGACCCAGATGAAACTGTATTAGAAGGAGTAATTTCAGAAATTGATAGTGGTGGATTATCCCGATATAACATCATAAACATAAATGAATTCCTAGATACACTTAGCGATATGCTAGCACGACTTGATTAGGAATAGTTCCATAATTCTTAGAATCGGAAACATTACCTATTCATCGAAGCTTTTACCGGATGTTGGGATTACAGGTTGAAGACTACGTATCACTATCACCTGATATCATCAAAAGAATAATCACACCATGGTAAAGCCTCCATCTCGTCAATCATAGTTTCTGCTTCATCGGGACAAATTTCAGCTAGTGTACGCAAAATCCGTAAACTATTATCAATGGCCCTCATGTACATTTCTCTAGGCAGCAGATCACTTGAGGAGCGTTCAATTATCGTTGATATACTCGAGTCTAATTGATGCATCGCTTTATACGTATTATGGACCTCAATTACTATTTCTGCGATTTCGGGATCATCAAGGGCCTCTAGGCTAATCCCTTTATTTTTAAATTCCTGAAAAGAAATGGGTCGGAAATGTTCACGAATGGAGTCTTTGTTTTTCAATAGGCATTTTACCAGTTTCTTTCTATTTCTATCATCATCTGGATAAGGCCATTGATACTCTTGAGCACAACTTGATACAACAATTAGAATCTTAGTTGATGAGGCGGATAAAATCAAATTCAAGGTAATTAGTTTTCAACCTAGAAATGCGATGAGGTAGACTTTCTTATTGTGGTGGAGGAATTATTGAGCATCTTACGTAAGAAAATTTCGAAGAAAGAAACGATTCATTCGTCAATTAGTTGGATTAATGATATCTAATTTTCAGTTATACTATATTTATTCTCTCTAAATATTGAAAATACAGTTAGATTGAGATTTGGCGGGCGTGTCAGGATTTGAACCTGAGGAATCTTGCTCCGCAGGCAAGCGCCTTATCCAGTCTAGACTACACGCCCAAATTGTCAATTCTTGTTTCTCCTTTAAGCTCTTCTATTGCATTTGCGTCTATACATATCTGAACAGAATAATAAATAAATCAATAAAATGACTTCATATGACATTATACTTTTCTGCTACATTTGAAAGCCAAACTCTCCTAGATGTTTTTTCAATACAAATCCATGCTAGACTACGGCCCCATTTTGGAACAACTAAATTTTTCTTATAGACTCTTCGCTATGAGTCCGTGTTGAATACTATTCCAGATTGAAAATCATAGCTGACACTGAGTGACCCAAATCATGCTTACAGACAGGATTGAATGAATCATTATCTATCAATTTCCTATTGCAATGTAGGGGATAAACTGGAAACTAGTCTAACAGTAGCACGTCCGTCTTGTTTTGTGACCTTAAGAGTATGCTCTGAAGTCTGAAGAAGAAATGACTCACCCTCCTCTAGATTGTCTAGCACCTTCTTACCTAAAGGCCCATTCAGGTGTCTTTCGAATCGCAGAACTAAAGGCTGTTTGTTTGTGCTCTTACTACTAACGCCGCTCATATTGAAACCTCAATTCAAATCATAGTCGGTGCTGGACCTAATAAACTACTCAAAAACAAAATAGTGGCGGGACCGCCCGGATTCGAACC
>CAZSWP010000103.1:0-3958 GCA_964610875.1 uncultured archaeon | reverse complement strand
TTTTGTCAAAATAAGCCTTATGCGGGTCGCTACAGAGAGCTGATCTGGAAAACCTTCAGTTCTGTAATGCGATATCAAAAATCCAATAGCGTGCCGAAAAATCGGAGAAGATGTGAGGTTCTGCGGAATAAGGATGGATTATGAGCGGCATGTAGCCGCCCATTTGTTGACTATTTTCTCTTTACAATTGCCACAATGACCACTATGACTGCAAAGACTCCAACTCCAATGATAATCAACTCGGTTGTGCCCAACTCAAAGCCATCATCAGGGGTTGTAGTGAAAGTAGTTGTAAGACCGCCATCTGTGCTCTGGGTCACTGAGAAGGAGTATTCTTCGGTGACCTCTACATTGTTATACAAGTCCCATGCATAGAACTTGAAGAGAATTTCCTGTCCTGCGGGATGCATCCCTGTGTTTCCTCTCCAGATATCATCCATGTAATTACCCATACTCACATTGTACCAAGTGGTACCTTCATCTGGGGACCAGCAGAGGTAGGCCATTATCACTGATGAGTCGTCAGTGATTGTAGCATAGACCCACACATCATCTGCGGTCGTCGGATTCTCAGGTTTAAGACTGTAAGTCACTGATGGGGCTTCTTGATCTGAAGACTTGACAGTGTAAGACGCGACTTCAGTTGTATTCCAATTGTCTTTGGAATCGGAGGCGTAGACTTTGTAGAAGACCTCAGCCTGGTAGTCTTGGGAGGGAATCTCAGCTGTATAGGAACCACTCTCAAGTGATGTTGTCAGATTTATCCATATACCATCGGTCTCCACTTTATATGAAACTATCACCTCATCAACTCCACTGACATCTGACGCGGTTGCACTTACAGTGACATTATCGTCATCAGTGGGTTCGCTAGGTTGGATGTCTACAGAAATGTCTGGACCAGTAACATCATAGAGCTCGACTATGTACGAGAATGTTGTAGAGTTATCCCAGTTACCCAAGGTGTCATTAGCTAGTATTTTGTAATATACCTGAGTATCAGCTGGTTGAGCTGGAATTACTCCGCTGTAAATACTCGAGTCTTCTTCCATTGTGAGATTTGTCCATGATTCACTATCTGTAGTATATGACAAGATGACAGTATCAACTTCTGTCAGGTCAGTGACTTCTGCTTCTACTGTTACATCTTCCAAATTGGTGGGGCTTACAGGGTCTCTTGTTATAGATGATATATCAGGACCAGCAACATCATCAACTACATCATAAGAGTCCATCTCAATTTCAGTCCATTCTCCAGCACCACTCATTACTTTTGCAGCATATTCTACTGTAGTGCCAGTACTCTGAGCAGGGATGGTGAAGTTCCACTCGTCGCCAACTAAATTCATTGGATGCCAGCTAAAAATCTCTCCAGCTGGTGCTATCTCCCATCCGAAGAGGACCTCTCTGATGGTGTAGTCGGACTCTGCAGTTAGACGCACAGTCACATCGTTACTTGAAGTTGGTTCGTCAGGAGTGAGAATGAGTGAGGTTATTTCTGGTGGTGAGTATACAAACTCTCCTAATCTATCCCAAGCAAGACTATCATTCATCAATGGATAGTTGTCTTGGTGGGTTTTGTCAGCAGTGATGTTCCATACAGCATCACCAATCCCATCCAAATCACCGTCAGTCCCATTATAACCTAGCCAACTGTTGCCGTATGTGGTATTATCCCATGAGATTGAAGAAGAGAGCGAGTCCACAACGGCTGTGTGTGTAGAATTACTCTGGAATGAATTGAGATAGATATCTACATAGCGACATCGAAGCAAGCTTATGGCAGTATCTTGTGTATTATTGACAATGTTCCCAGTGACTGTCACATATTCTAACCGCTCACTGACTGCAGAGTCTAACAGCAGATCTATTCCGTGAGAAGTTGTATCGTTGATGATATTACCTTGGATAAGGTGATAATCGTCTGGTCCACGTAGATAAATGCCAGTACCACCAGCATTGTTGATGACATTCCCGGTGACATTTGAATGATGAAGATAATCTAGCCACATTACTCGTTTCCCAATGTTCTCAAAGATGTTATAGGAGATGTTCACATAGTCAGACTGTACCCAGATTCCACTACTCCCAATATTTCGAATTCGATTCCCAATCAGCTTGAAGCCATCACAACCACTCATGATATACATTGCCATATTTGAAGTGTCCTCAATCGTGTTGTTCATAATTGTGGCATTCAGAGAGTTTGTAAGTCTGATTCCATAATAACTACTATCGCAGATTGTATTGTTAACGACATAGGCATTGTCAGCACCACCAATCCACAAGACATGATAGCGATACTGATTCCCAAGGGTGGAGTTCGTTATGACCAGATTATCACAAGAGGCAGCAACAAGATTTTCCTCACCTTGTCCAGCACCCCAAATCGTAGACTGATCAGTGATCTCAAGACTGGATCCAGTGTCAGCATCGAGATACCATGCATAATTTGTGTATGCTTTTACGGTCGAGTTGATAATTCTAAGATTGCCACCATCTCTGACAGTGATATTATACGCATCATCAGATGGGCAGTTCATTAGAATAGTAGACCCGTTCAACGTCAGATTTCCACCAGATGCTATCACAATACTCCCATTGATAATGAGAGTCATATTCTGGATTAGAGTAGTATCACTCACAACCCAAGTTCCACTTGATGGTGGTGAGGAAGCTAACGTAGTTTGTTCTTTGAGTGATGCCGATTGACTATTATCAGTAGCAAATACTGGCATCATTAACAGTATTATAATAAACAGGAAACAGACTTGTTTGTTCATGAAATCATATCCCTCTAACCGATGTTCATATGAACCGGCGATGTACCTTTCAGGAATTTTGAGCGTACGAGTATAATTACTTTCTGTGATTATACTTGATATCAATAATGAAAATATAGTCCTGATTTCACGTCTATAAGTAACTCTCTTCAGTTGCAATCACTTCACGAATATCTCTACGATTCTTAATGCATTCCATCTTGAACTGCTGATTCCGTTTGATTTTCAACTCAAGGCGTTGCGCCTCTCCACGATTCTTGCATTCCTGAATAAAAACCACGTATTTTGGTTTGTGAGCTTTGAGGTATACAGCACCTCTCAGCTTTCCTGACAGGTGCTCTTTGAATCTTCGAAGGAGGTTATTGGTCATGCCAGTGTAGTATGTTCCATCTTCGGTTTCAATTATATAGACAAAATACATGGGTGAATTACTCCTTCGTTTACCGAATCAAGGAAACTTACTTCTTAAAGAGTATCGCTACTCAAGAGGAATTTTAATACATACATTGCTTATTGTAGAGATGCAAGAATATTTGCCATAATCAAATTATGTAGAGAGGAAATTGGCTTTCGTAAAGTCTTTACAGGGGGTTGGTAATCAAAAAAGACCGGTGTTTTGTATTATGTTTGAGTGGAAAGATTTGTTACCAGTCAGTGCGATACTGATAGTTCTAATTTCCATGAGCTATGTGAATTTAGTAATTGCTGGGGATGCATTGAGAAACCTTGCTGTAATTCCAATCTTGGTCATCTTGATTTTCTGGGTAATAGGTATCTATCTGAAAGGGAGGAGAGATGATGTACAACAAGTTGTACGTGCTCTCTCATGCATGTTATTTTTATGCATAAAATAATAATATACCATTGTTCGTGGAAAAACAACAAGCAGTTTCTTAATTTGATGTCTGGAAATCAGCTGTAGTCTGATTGGAACTTTCGGCCTATCGTTCTTTTCGGTCATGTATAGAGTCTTTCAACCCTACTTGTAGTCTGATTGGAACACTGACCTAGTGAGGTTCAGTTGGAGGAGTGTAAAACTTTCAACCCTACTTGTAGTCTGATTGGAACCCCAGACATGATTGAGCTCAGTGAGCTCTTACTAATCTTTCAACCCTACTTGTAGTCTGATTGGAACAGAGTATTGCATACTCGATTCTTGGAGTGACCACGTCTTT
>CAZSWP010000102.1:0-4068 GCA_964610875.1 uncultured archaeon | reverse complement strand
AGGTTCGTGCTGGACTGGGAGATTCCTGTCTAGGAGCTGATAGTGTGGGACGACACAAGGAGAATGCTAAGAGCTTTGTCATGAGCGTGTTCACGCTCAGTAATCAGGAAGTCATGACCGTGCCGAAGCCGTTACATGAACGGGCGGTGAGGACGGGGGCGGTCATTGAGACGCGGATGGTGCTCATCCCGTCGAAGGATGGGAGTGTGACGGTGCAGATTACTGTAGAGTAGAAAGAACAATGAGTATGAGAATCCGTTCTACTAGTAATCATTATAGATGTCGTCTTCAGTCGGTTTCTCACATGCTCTCTCCACCAAATCCGTGACTTCCCCATAATACTTGTCATTCTCTTCACAAAGCGCCAGAACTTTTTTGGAGAATGTACATGCATCTTCATTGTATAAATAAGGGCCAATCATTTCTCTTGTCAGTTCGATTAGATATTTTATACTATCCTTATCATACTTGGCTGCATCTAGGAATACTTTTCTTGCCATTTCCATTTCCCCCTTTGCTATATGATAGATGCCCTTTAGTTTCAATGATTTAGCATCAGATAGATTTTCGCTAATATCCAATTGCCTAAGAATCCCTTCTTCTATCGAGAAAATTCGCTCCTTTTCTTTGTCACTTCCGTACAGTGCGACTGAATCAAGGTTTTTTATTAAACTCTCGAAATCTGTTTCATCAAACTTTGAGAAGATCAATTCTGTACACTTTTTGTAGTCCAATGTTTCTGCTTCTTCAATTATCTCTTGCATCCATCTCAGAATCTGTTCTGCTGTTTGTCCAATATCATCTTCTAAAAATCTCCCAATTGTTAGAGGCCCACATGAAGAATAGTATTCCCTTGGGTCAACACTCAATCGGTGTGCTAAGCTTGGAATCGATAGGAATATTTTAACTACAGACTCACTTATTCTATCTGAGTATTTTCGACCAATTCTTACCTCAATAGCTTCTAAAAGGAATCCTACAAATTCAGACGGTGTTGAAACATTCTCAGCAATAATCCTCGTTTCAGAAGATATTTCTCGTTCATTAAGTAAATATGGTAACAGGCAGATCTCTTGGATTGTCTTACTATCCAATTCAGAAAATGTATCTTTTGTAAGAATCTGATAGACTCTTAGTGGTTCATAATCGATTTCACGTTCTTTGTTCAAAAAACGAATTCCTGCTTCCATTTCCTGCAATCCTTTATCTAACCGCATACTCTTCTTGCTTTCTGGATCAATGAATATACTTTTCAATCTCTTGAAAAAACCACTCTCGGATTCTTTCAGTTCTTCAAATCTATACACTTCATATGGTTGGTTTAGAATGTCTATGCAATCCTCTATCATCCTTGAACCAACATCGATTGTATTGTATGGAATTGCGTCTTGCAGTCCAGATTTCACCCACCATATGTTGAACTGAATGATCCGGTCATACTGCAAACCTGTGAGAATTTTAGGCAATTTCTCATCTAGTAGAGGTTCTAGATGCTCGACGTTGAGAGTGAAGCCCTCCCAATCCTTTAACAATGCGAGGTCTATTAGTCTGGATGTTGATATTTCCAGACCATCTCTCGATTGCACAAGTTCTTCAGGATATTGCAAGAATTCTGGATTGGTTCTTCTATTCTCCTTATCACGATAGATTGTTTCACTCAACCATCTGAAGAATGAGATCTGCAGAATTGTCTTTAGCAACCTTCTCTTTCGATACAGAATTGGAACAGTTACAAGTGCTATGAATAGAGCACCACCAAATAGGGCATATCCTTGAATGATAGGAATACTTACACTAAGTAAGAACACTAAGGGTGGAGTAATTACTACAAGCCAAAATAACTGAAAGACATCCTCTAATTCTTCCTTTAGAATACTTGAATGAATTACTCGACTGACTTCACGTTTATGCAAATCCTTGATTGGTGGTTGAAAATCATAGGTTGATTCCCAAGGTAATATGAGTAAATAGCTACGAGCCATCCAGAGTCGAGTCATTCTCCCCCTTCTACTTCTCTTCGCATAAGCGAAAATTATCGCCTCAATTATTCTTCGTTCCGGTTGCATCGCCCAGAGGACTGTCCCAAACATCGCAGCTATAGGGATTATGACCAGAGCAGTTTCTATACTGATATCAAGAGGGATACCTGAATTCTGAAGAAAAAGAGTCCAGTATACTGATCCAACGGTGAGATAAATAGTATTACTAATTCTTGAAGAACCAACAACCTGCATAATACTCAATGAAACAACTCACTTCCTACCAACTCGTATAATGAACGTATGATTAGGTGATATTGATGTATAACTAAAGCCAAATAACAGATTTGGTATTCCAAGCACAGAACTATTGATTAACCCAATCATTCAATACATTAATAGCAGTTAATCCCCGTCCTCTCCTAACTCCTTTATGAATTCTGAAATTCTATCATATCCAACATTCCAGACAAAATCATCAATATAATACTCACTCTCAGAGTAGTGGCTGGCGAATCTTTTCAATAGACTCTCCTGCAATCGGTCTTGAAGTATTCTTCTGATATCAACTTCATTCATGAACTTCTCCATGTACTCTTCGAAGAGATTCTCACATTGATATCTTGCCTTTGCTTCACAATTGGCAATTCTCTCTGAAATCTTCTCGGAAAAATATAATCCTGAAATCAATTGAACACAGAAATCGAATGGGTCCACTAAAAGATTACAATGCCAAAACCTACAATCTTGAATGACGTCTGAAATTTTACCATCAAAAAGAAACCAATCGATACCGTCAGTAAGAATCAAAAACCGAACATGATGGATGTAGTTTGCCAGTTGTTTTTCATTTTTTTGCGGTATTGCATCACCAACGTACTTTGCCTCGACAATCAACTCGGTTTGGTCAGGAGCAACGAAGTAAAAATCTGGACGTTTTCCTGAATATGGCCAAACCTGTCTTACTATATTCATACTGGTGAAATCCCATCCAAGGGTTTCCAATATTGGTCGAATGAGCTTATCTTCTACATTTCTTTCCCTATTAAAGACACGAAATCTACTATCATTATCTCTTTCAACTTTTCTTATTATGTCTTTAAGGATAATTTCAAGAGATTCTGGTTTTTGTAATCCCATTTGTTCTCCACCGCTTTCCAGTATTATTGAGATGTAGTTGGGAGTAAGAATGGGATGCAATTCTCCTACCAAGGACTAAAGGTGTGGTACCACTGATAGGTCACTAGAATAAAGCTCCAAACTGATAATGGTTGGTTAAATGAGGAATGAAAAGTATTCCACTCCAAAAAAATATCATTTGAAAAATCAATTATATGCAGTAATGGATTGAGTAGCTGGAACTCTCATTCTTAGATTGTCATTTTTTTCCAAGACAGTTGAAGAAATTTCACACATAGACCAAGTTTGGAAAAAGTCTGTGATTAAAGTAGTTATAAGTGTCAGTTCACTACTATTCGTCTGTAGGTGGGAAACAAAGATGAGCTTTCTTAACTTGACTCCATCAGATAGGTATGGAGGAATTGTATATCTTAGCATATCATCCGTTATTTCTTGGTTTATTCTTCAAATAGCTGGAATTAATTTACTGGAAATGGATGCAAGAGCCTCAATAGCCATTATTTTAACAATTGCTTCTTTCCTTTCAGCTATCCTCTTCTACACACGTCCTGATTTTCGGATCATTCTTTGGTATTTCAAAAGAAAGCGTTCTGCAATTAGTTGCCAAAGAATCTTGAGTGGATTCGACCTGATAATTGGCACCTATCTATTTGATTCCTCTATTAATCCTTCACAGTATATTGAACAACTCGATGGAATCATGAATAATGAACCATCGATTCGGAGAGAGATATGGACCATTATTGGTGGAATTCATCTCTGTCTGTCTGCGTTCTTAATCATTTTTGCATTCAATATGGGATACTGGTCTTTACTGGTTCCAGCTCTATGGCTTGCTGTATATATGTCTTTGAAGAATATATATCAAGATTTCTCGAATACTGCGAATAATGCGATTCTCTGTAGGCTTTTTCACAATAGACTCTCTACAGTAGTAAAGAGTAAAAAA
>CAZSWP010000101.1:0-4098 GCA_964610875.1 uncultured archaeon | reverse complement strand
ATGCAAACTGATAATGCAGCTATTGTCATGACTGGTATGTTATTCGTTGGAATAATCATGCTTGCTAACGCATCCAAGAAGAAAATCAAGTCCCCGTCCACTCCAATGATATCTGAACCAATAACTTATGATTCAACATCATGCAGCTCAGCGGTCATTCATGGTTCATCAGCATCATCACAAACTGCAAACTATTGTCCCTATTGTGGTTCAGCAATAGCTGTTAGTGAAGCAAGTTTTTGTCCAAAATGTGTGGCTTCATTACAAAAAATGTAATTGCATCCAAAACTTGAGATTTAATACTACTACGTCGAAGGAAACAGTTTATTGTGAGCTGATTTCCTTAGTCTCCTAGATTTGAGGGAGAAGTATGAATGAAGATACTCGCTGGAGAAGAATGACAGAACTCCAAGATGAGACTTACAAATTACTACTGAAGATTGGTGGGTCACTCAATCCAAGTTCTGTAATTGCGACTGTGGATGAAGACGGTTCTCCTCGAACTGCTCCTTTTGGCAGTCTTCATGCAATTAGTAAACAACAACTGCGCATTGTTGTCAATAGACATCATGATACCTTGGATAACATCAAGAGAGACCCGCGTGTCATGATATGCTTGACATACCCTCCTGATATTGCTATTAGTATCAAGGGTCGTGCAGAAGTAGTTGCAGAACCCTGGACATTTGATGAGCATTATGCAATCGTTGAAATAGCGATTATTGAGATCAAGAATGACTTGCCTAGGTCTGTATTCATCGAGAGTGGCATTACGATTTCTGCAACTGGTCCTTTTGTGGAGTGGTGGAAGAGTTGCTATGAGGAATTGAACAAACGATGAAGGAATGTTTAGGGTAGTTACGTCACGAATTTCAGTATGATTGTTCCTTGATTGAGATAGAGAACGATAGTGTGATTGATCAGTAATGGTATCCAGATGATACGACCTTACTCACCAGAAATGACTCCAAATAACGTAGTGATGGGCATCTATTCTCACGTATATTATTTCTTTGATAGATACAGAAAATTCAATAATAATGTATTCTGGATTTCGAAAATAAAAAGGATGGGTATGCATCCCAGACAAGGGATGCTATACCTATGGATATGCTATTTCCTTCTCCGAAGAGCAAGTACAATAATAATCAGCACAAGTACTCCAATAGCGATGAGTAATAGTGTTTGATTATCAATTGGCAGTCCTGGAATCAATCCACCCGCTTGCACTTCGTAAACTCCTGTTGTGTTGGACCAGGTTCCAATAGAACTTTCCATGTAGATTGTATATGTGAAATTACCACTCTCTGTTGGAGTCCAAGTAGTAGAATAGATATCACCTGAAGCTGTCATTGAATAATTGGTACCATCAATCTCCAGAATAACTTGGTTAATACCCAAGAGGTGGGTAACATCCAATGAGATATCTACTTCATGGTTAGCTGTCCCAGGATCTGGGTCGAAGACTATATCACTCCACTCCGGTACTGATGTCAGAACCTCATATTTGAAACTCTGTATAGTCCAGTCACTCCAAACACCGGTGCCATCACACACTCGTACTCTCCAAAAGTATTCTGTAGCATTTGTCAACGCTGTTCCATCATAGATTGCCTGTGTTTCAGATTTGACAAACGCAAGATGCAAATCAAGTCCTATATCATCGTGGTTGACATAGTTGGCTGAGATGTAAGTCAGGTTATATGCTCGATAACCCCCTTCTGTCGTGCCACGGTGTACAAGAAAACCACCTGAAGTCAAATTTTCCCACTGGATGTCAATTAGGAGGTTATTCTCACCCGTGAACAGAAATGGCGTTTCAAGTTTTAGAACTCCTATTCTACCATGGTTGTGAACAACATATTCTGCGCTATCAATCACAATTGTTGGAGTAGCTCCTTCATAATTGGAATCCATGTGGGTGTGATTCAATTCACCAGCATGTGTTGTTTCTGCCATTCTCACAAGAAGATTTTCAAACACAGCTTCATTCATGACTGTGGCTGGGAAATAGAGTGTATCAATCAAGCCCGTTTCAGAGATTAGAGATTTGTTATACATCTGTTGATATCTACCGTCATGTCCCTCATCTGTGTCGAATGGAAAGTGGTTCCCTGTAGAGTCATCGAATTCCATCACGGGAATACTTGCGAACTCTAACTTGAGTTGATGAGTTCTATTGTATAGCCAGTCTGCAGTCTGGGAGTAGTAAGAATCTACTCCAACAGTATAAGATACAGAAGCAGTGCCAGGAGTAGAATGTGTTACAGGTGAATTGAACTGCTCTCCCGTATTGTTTGTGAATCTCAGTTCAATAATGAGACTCCTCATTCCGTGAAGGACAAATGAGTTCTCAATATCAAAAATAATCCAGTTATCTATGACAACTGCTTCATATGACTCTCTATTCAGTACATTAGTTACATACATACCTTCATAGTTGCCATCAAAATCATCTGTTAGGTCGCTGCTGTCAGCATGATTCACCAAGTTGATTTGTAGATTCTCAAAGACAGCTGTTCCCGATGCTTCTGATACACCGAAATACAGCTTGTCAACAACACCACCCTTCGAAAACATTGAAGCTTCATATTTCATTTGATATCTTATCTCAGTATCAGTTGCAAATGGTCGAATATTGTTGCTCCCACTAGTATCATATACTGTATAGGTATCTCCTCTTGAGTCATCATAGAGAAGTGTGTCATTGAAGTGTTCATTGTCCCATACTTCCAATTCGTAGTCTCTTTGAGCTGAACCTGTGCCTGAATCAAGAAATTCCCATTCCAATGTCGGTGTAGCATTCTGGATGTAATCAGTATGCGGTGATGAATCAAAACCTTCGACTGTTAAACCAGTTGCTTCGGGTGCAGAATAGGTGATTAATAGATATGTAGAGTTGGTGTATGAGTAATCTTTCTCTGCGAAGTACTTCCATGTTTCATCGGTTCCTGTTTCATCAACTTGTTTGAGTACAAGTGTTAGGAGTTGGTCTGCATCATAGCTCATTATTACTTCATCGGATACGTCGAATGAATACCAATTACCTGCAATAATCAGATTCTCGCCTAGAGGTGCGTCAATCATATCAGCAGGAGTTGATTCAAAATCAGGTTGGTCATCCCAAGTAATGCTTTCCTCTGACCAAGAATCATTTGCAGAGTAGTATATCCCTATTGGTCCTCCAGTATCAGGATCCCATTCTTCTACAGAGTAGAGATTCAGTGTTGCACTAATAATTGAGATGTCGTTAAACAGATGAGAGAGATCGTATTTCAACCACGATCGGGCCCACCCATCAGTGTTTTCCAAACCTACCCAGATTCCTCCGGAAGCTTCGTTTTCATCAAAATTGACATCTGCTTTATTAGAAGCAACTGATTCGTCTTCAATTACATTTATCCTCATTTCTACAGGAGGGCCTTGCATTGCAGTGGTGTTGTTCTTTGCTACATTGCTTGTAGTGATGTCAACTCTCATAGGAGCTGTCAATACTGGAGCAATAAACAAAACAACCATCAAGAAACAGAGTGCTCCTGTTATAATTCGATTATTCATTTAATATTCTCCTCAGTGAACTCACTCTTGTCTAAGACAACATGAATGAATTCGGCGCGCGGCAAATCGATAAAAATCGTTTACCCCTTTTTATACGGATTCGTAATATAGGTTTTTAATACTTGTTACTTCAAATTGGTTAGCTAGTTTGTTGAAAAGTTATTCATTGCCTTGAAAAAGTGAATCAAGTCGGAACATGGACCACAGAGATTTGTCTATGGGTTCCATTTACAGATTCTGGTATTGTATCTTAGTGATAATTTGTTTCTCAAAATTGAAATCAATCAAAAAGGAAACAATGTAACCAACGAAATAACCAAGACCAATTGAAATATCCTTATCCAAAAGAATAGAAAGCTTAACCTAAAAATGGTACAATATGCAATATATGGGGAGCTGATGGAAATTATTCTATCATTTTTCTTATTATCGCTTTAATTTTGAGTAGTGACGAACCTAAAATGCAAACTGACAATGCAGCTCTAGTCATGACGGGTATGATTTTCTTTGGAATAACAATGCTTGCTAGTTCATCTAAGA
>CAZSWP010000100.1:3163-4100 GCA_964610875.1 uncultured archaeon | reverse complement strand
GCCTCATAGCTTTTTCTATTATGTCGTTTTCTGAAGTTGATGATAGAATATTTGCTCCAGCCTCAATAGTTTCTACCCATTCAGTATTATCACGAATTGTGACGCATGGTGTATTTAGAAGATACGATTCTTTTTGTAATCCCCCAGAATCTGTTAGTAGTAATGATGCTTTACTAACTAGAGCCATCATAGAACTATATGGAAGTGGTTTCAAAATCGTGATGTTCTTACCCAAGCTAAGATTGTGTTCCCTCAATTGTTTTTCAGTTCGAGGATGTATAGGGAATAGTATCGGTCGCTCCAAATTTGAGAATGCACTAATTGCAGAAGATAGCTTTTCTACATCATCAACATTCTCTCGGCGATGGAATGTAAGAACAGCATATTCACTATCAATATCGATATTCAAATCCTTGATTACTTGAGTATAGAATTCATCTGTACTGAATTTGGGAAGCATATTCTTCAATACATCATACATCGTATCTCCAGTTTCAAATATCGTACCAATTACATGTTCATCTTTGAGATTCTTGACAGCAGTTTTCGTTGGTGCAAAAAGAAACATGGAAGCATGGTCAATCAATCGCCGATTTATTTCCTCTTGCATTTGCATATCATAACTTCTCAATCCAGACTCTAGATGACAGACAGGAATCTCCATCTTAAAGCATGTTAATGCTGCGGCTAATGCGGAATTTGTATCACCGGGCACAATTGCACATTCCGGTTCTAATTCCTCAAGTACTGGAGCTAATCTCAGAATGATCTCATATGTGTGATAGGTACTTGCACCACTTCCAATCTCTAAATTATAATCGGGGTTCTTAATGGCAAACTCATCCACGAATTGCTGTGCTAATTCGTAGTCATAATGCTGTCCCGTATGGATGAAGGATACAGTGTTTCCAGAATCTTCTAAAGCACTCAGAAGAGG
>CAZSWP010000100.1:2108-3153 GCA_964610875.1 uncultured archaeon | reverse complement strand
TTGAGGACGTGTTCCAGTAATGAGCGCAATTCGCAATTCCTAAAACACCACTGTTCCATGAAAACCTGTTGTTGTGTTTTGAACCTTCTGGTGTTAAAATTAATCATTGATGGAATAGATAATCTATCTAGGCCATTTATGCCGACCAATTCCAAATTTTCTAATAAGCTTTCTGCGTAGACGATATTCAAGACTATAGAAATACCGTACGTCTTTATCCTTACATTCCCAAGTCCCTTTACTCCACTCATGAATATACCCTTGTAAGTATGCAACACCATTCCTGTTACGAATTGAGTCAAGAAGAAATCTCTGGAGAACTAACAGAGGATGCCGTCGTTCATAATAATTCACGCGACCATACCTGTAGCTACCTGAATCTGAAAATATTTGGGAAGGTTCTGCGTCTATTTTTATTTCTTTGACAACTCGCATGTTATACCCTAACCGTAGAGCTTTGATATTGTAGAAGGAATCAGCATCTAGATTCCAGTACTTATCGATATAGTTTACAATTCTCCACCTGACAATTTTTCCCGAGCCCCTTGGCCAAGTACTTTTGAAAGATTCACCCCTTATTCTTCCCGACACACATCCCAATTCTGGATTGCCGTCGAGTACTGCAATTAATCTACTATAATACGATGCTGGTAGCTTTGTATCAACGTCCAGTAACCCTAGATAATCCGGACTCATTTCATTCAGTTGGTCTTTATACATATCAAATGCATGTTGATACGCATTCCCTAGTTCATCAAGATTTCCCTTCGTTTTGGGAGGGAGTGATGAGAGTAAAACAGGGATGCCTAGAGATTCCGCTAAACTTCTAAATAGTTTACCACTACCATCTGTACTTCCATCATCAGCAAGTAACCAAGCTGAAGGTGGTTTAGTCTGCTGAGAAACAGTATCAACTACTCCTAGTATCTTATCACGTTCATTCCAAAATTTGGTAAATAAAATGTACTTGCTCATTCATAATCCCAAGCGATTACTCCATTTATTGCCAGTTGATGAAATTCGAATATGACTAACAATTATAATC
>CAZSWP010000100.1:0-2098 GCA_964610875.1 uncultured archaeon | reverse complement strand
TGGAATTCAAGTCAGATTTAAATGTGGTACGATTCTTGACCTGCAAGAAGCATAATATATACCCCAAAAGACTAGATGGCGAGGTCTGCTTATTTGGTTAAACTAAAGTGGATAATGAAACAATACTGGCGTGTTGGAACTATTAGAGCACTGTTAAGCTTAGCTTTGAGTATGTTTGTTTTAGGTAGACTTTACTATGTCTATGTACCAGGATTGGAAAATCTTGGTGTAATTGGAGCTATTATTCTAGGAAGTTCTCTTGTACTTCTTTTCATAGGGCTTGGATGGTATTATGATGAAAAAATGAAAATGTGGAGTCAAAGTCTGCAAGCAAATACAGAAAGACATCCATATCAATACATTCCTGATTTCAAAACATATACTTTTGATTATCCAGTATATTATGCAATCTTAGTAACAATGAATAAAATTCTGGAAAAATTAGGACACGAAATAGATTCCGCTAAGAGTATCTTGCCGTATATGAAGAAATATTTCTCTAGAAAACCAACACGTGGAGATATCTTCTCGGCGCTACCTTATTCTTATGAGTATATGAAACAACATCCTATTGGCGAGGAATTCAAAGAAGAGAAAACAAAAATTGGTTTGAGAAATAGAGCCAAACTCGGCTTCCAAGTAAACATGCTGAGATTAACATGGATACAAGCACTAACTGGTTTGTTCCAAGATGTTTTAGTTTTTGGAACATTTTATATTGTATTATTTGCAACTGGATCATCAGGAGTCAGCACCGTTGTTTCAATGGACATCCTCATTTTGGGTGTAGTATTCATTTCAATTCCATTATTCATCTTTTTGGCGTTTCTTGGATGGCTTTATGATAGAAGATTCAAAGTATGGTCTCCAGATGTCATTGTGAAAGTTGAGAGGAACCCATATACATATTTAGCAGAACCTAGAATGTATGTTTTTGTTTTCCCATTCCTGATAGCCATTTTTAGCACACTGCAGAGCCTATTAAAAAAGGCTAATTTGGAAACAGATACAATTGATGAAATTCTTGGATATCTGAGCGAGTACAGCAAGCTCGATTTATCTGAGGATGAAAATATGGAGAGAAGCAAGGAGCTTCGTAAAAAAATAGGCGATTTATTCATTACAGAGGAGTCGATATAGATTTGAAGGTCAGAAAATGGTTGATGAAGCAACAATGGCGAATAGTACAAATAAGAGGAATCTGGGGACTTTTCTATGGCATTCTCCTTCTTGCAATCGCATATTTTGAATATATTCCATTTTTTGTGGACCTTAGTATCTTTGGACCATTTGCTTTTGCGGGTTTGCTTCTTTTCGTATTCCTAATCCTAGGATATCTCTACGATAGAGTCTTTGTCATGTGGGCACCCTCTCAAGAAGTGAATATGGAGCGTAATCCATACCAGTATGTTCCAAGTCCAAAGGATCACATCTTTTGGCTTCCACTTTATAATTCCATGTTAGAAATCACCAAGACGCTTGCAAACGAGTACGATGTGGATACACAAGCCATTGAAGATGCAAAGGAGTACTACTCGAAATTACAACAATTGCGTCCTGAGAGAAAAGAAGATCTCGAAAAATCTGAGGAATTACGAGATGATTTTCTAGCAACTCATTCCTTCATGAACAAAAATAGCTAATCTGAATATTGCAGCTATGATGTACAATAGGTGAGCAAATGGAAGTTGATGTAAAGATGGATGATAACACATTCAGAATCCATGGATTTGGTAGCTTTGTCAACAAAGAGGACATTCTTTATTTTCTCCTTGTTTTCATTAGCACAGCCGCATCAATCGCAGTAGGTTTCAGATTGTACAATAAATTCTTGCCGGATAGCGAGAAATACCTGCTTCTAGTCGACTGGTTCCGCGGTCAAATACAAACCTCAGATCTCATTGCACCTTGGAGTTACAGACCACTTACATCACTAATTGTAAGCATCATTCAACTGGAACCAATACTTGCATTCTATTTAGTGAACTCTGTTCTCCTTTTTCTCTTCAACTGCATTATATTTCTGATATGTAGGGAGTTCGGTTTCTCCCGATTCACAGCCTTTTTTGTCACATCGGTATACACATTTTCTCATCCT
>CAZSWP010000099.1:0-4238 GCA_964610875.1 uncultured archaeon | reverse complement strand
CGCATCCATGACCTCAACGTCGTTGCATATCTGGATGCTCCCAATCCGGTTGCTCCAAACACTTATGAGCCTGTGGAGTGTGATGGAACTCAGCAGAATTGTGTTTCATCTTCACTTAAAAATCAGGCAAAAACGGAAATGATAATGGCCAAGGAGGAACTTATTAGAACATTTTGGTCATCAGGATGGCCAGCACTCAATTTCCAAATACTTGACCCACTTAATCTCAACTTGGCAGTAATTCACTTTTCGATTGACCTTCTAAGTGCAGTTATCATATATGCAGATGTTCTTGCGGAGTGGATACACAATTGTATAGATTATCTTGGAGATAAGGCGGGTTATGTCATAACACTCCTATCTGAAATATTCGAAATCGGATTTGATTATTTTGTGGTTCGCAATACAATGGTATATGCACTAGCAGCTTGGGTACTGGTTGATACTGCCAAATTGATGGATGTGAGTACTACAGTCTTGTTGGCCTCTATTGCAGGTGCTACTGCAATCACATTTGGTTTCATTGCGTTCCTTTATGCATGGACAGCAGCCGCAATTGAATTGTTTGGCTATGATGAAGCAGGAGTTCTGTGGCTAGCTGTTCTTATTGAGTCTGTAAGATACCTTATTTGGTGGCATCTTGGTAGATTGGATTCTAATGGTATTGCTATTACAGTGATTCGTATTTCAAAATTCGTAAGTTCAGTATTTGGACCATATCCAGAAATTCCACTCACTTTGTGTTGGTGGGATTGGGCAACATATATTTTCATACTGGGAATGATTGCACTTTCTATTGTGAATATAGTTTATTACTTCTGGCAGTATTAGGAGACTAGATAATGATGCAACAAGAATTCTTTGAATGGCTATTTCCATATAATTTGGGGGTGTTAGTTCTCACATCACTCCCAGCTTTTCTAATATGGGGGTTAGGTCAGTATATAGAAGCTATAATCTATAATTCACATAGACCAGATACAAAAGTACCTAGGAATCAAATGCAAACATACTTTATCGAGCTCTACCAAAATAAGACAAAACATGTTAGTGTAGCATTAGTTGTCTTGTACTGTTTGAGCTATAGTCTATTATCAATTTGTGGATACTTATTAGCAAATATATTAGGACTTGTTGGAGGTATGATTTTTGGATTAATATTCTTCCTCCATATGCGACAAGGAGTCACATTAGAGAAAAGGATACAAAGAAAAAGGGAATTCGATGAAAAACTTGAGCGTGGTGAATTGAAACTATTTGGTTAGCTTTAGTTACGGTCAATCATAAAATTAGAACATCGCTTATTAAGAATTTATGGACTGGAGGACAAATATCATATCCCGTTGCGCCTGACCCGTACGCGCCTCTGGAGTGTGATGGAACTATCCTCGGGCTTGCAGAATCATCTTCAGATTACATCTCTGCAGATAATCTTCTTGAGGAGGCAACATCGTATTATCGAATTGGATGGCTTCAAGAATACTGGCCAACTCTATTTCTTAAAGTATTATCAGTTAGCTCCGAAATTTTACTATATATAACCGTGGATTTGGTAGGTTCCTTTTCACTCGTTTCTTGTTCCATTCTAAATTATTATTTGGAGATGGCAGGAATTGCTGAAGGTATCAGCTGGTTCGAAGCTTGGATTTCAACAGGAGTATATCCCGAAGTAATGAGTTTCTATGGTATCACACTCGGAGCATGGATGGCTGCTGACGGACTGAAATTGGTTTCTGGTGGTGCATGGATGATTGCTGCTGCTGCTGCAAGTGCAATGTGGATTACTTTTCTTGGTATAAACATAGGCTATGTTTGGTCAGGTTTGGAAGCAGGTTTTGGAGATGAGTGGGCAAGGAATATCTATATTGGCACACTTGTAGCAATCCCATATCTGATTCTAGGATTGAAAACAGTAGAACAAAAACTGACTACTATTGGTTCGAACCTCGTTATCAAACTTTTGGAGAAGTTGAATCGTATTCCAGTAGATAATTGGAGTCCGATAACGAGTACAATGACCAATATATTTCGCATTGCAACTATAGCAATCTTTTCATCCGCTGTTGTGTACCATCAAGGCAGAATTATGGGTTGGTGGTAAGCGACATGCAATGGGATCAATATCTTACAAATCTATATGCCTCAGGGACTGGTCTTGAGGCATCCGCTTTATTATTGGTACCAGCTATCATACTTAGAATTATTGCATGGTATCTAGAGAGAAAAGCAGTTGATCAATATCTCCACACAGGTAGAGTTTCTAGATTCAATGAAATATACAGCAAACACAAAACTTCACTAGATTTGATATATAACCTGTCTAATGGAGTCAGTATTCTACTTATTGTAACTTGGTTCATGCTTGCTTTTGGATTCATCGCAGCTATGATAGCTTTTCTTACCTCGATGTATGTAAGTGGACTGCTTGGGCTCTCACTGGAAAGATTTGCGATAATGCATACAAAGACAGAAATGAGAAAGGAAGAACATAATAAGAATAATATGTAGTAATATATAATCCTTTCAAATTTGATTGCCATATAATAGATCAAATAACTGACTCAAATAATATTACAGTATATTCCAGATACAGTATTCCCATTTATGAATAGTAAAATTAACACGAATCTTTGAATTCTATCATCGTGAGGGGAGTGATGTATATCAAGTTGAATTCATGAAGGCTGTGTATGTGGTTTTATGCTGTTATTTTCCCTGACTCCCGAATTCTGATTATTGTTTATTCCACTTTAAATAAATACTCTGTGATCATTGCCGCAATCTGTCCATCGGTGTGATGCTGTGAGCTTATTGCACCACTTGGAAATTAATGGTTATCGCTGCTTTAGATGCTTTATCTGCACTAGCAATTACTGCAGTAACTATACCATCAGTTTTTGCATACTATATGGTTGATAAGGGAGAATGGTCCAGGTTGGACGCATGTCGTTTCCTACTCGAAATTGGTTATGCATGGCTTCAGACTGGGGCATCTGTTCTAATCCCAGTTGCACTAGGACAAGCAGGTGCGTCACGAGGATTGATAAGGGCATTTGCTAACGCTATGTCCCGACTAAGTTGGTTAGCTAAGGTTTTGGAAGCGTTCCTTATAGCAAGTATAACCATTATATTAGTTGGTGTAGCTTTGTTAATAGGAGCGGCTATATGGTTATGGGGTTAAATAGATGTATCATTAGGAACTACTAATGCTTTACACAAAAGGGAAATCAATTTGAAAAAACAAGAAGGCTACTGATATGAACCAAAAAGCAGATGCACTCATTATTCTGGTAGGAGTTACAGTAATAGCAACTTCGGCATTATTTCTTTGGGCGATTCCTGAGTTATGGATGGAGCAATTGTTTATTTCCAACCTAGCTTGGGTTGGAATGTTCTGGTTTACATGTTTCTGGGCAACGCAACTTGTCTTTCCTTTTATAAAAGCTTCAAAGGAAGATTCTTCTACTGAAGAAAAACAAGAGAGTACCAATCAAAGAAAGGATGACCAGTTGCCAAAAAGGATAGTTACTGTAGGAATTCCGATATTCAGCATCTGTCTAGGATTTATTTCGCTTCTATTTCATCCGCTCAGCTGGATTGGTGTATTTATTATAATCATGTTCAATATCATATTGCTAAATGAACTAAGACTGCATGGCTATTTTACATTACAGAAAGTATCTTTGTACTAATTTGGTTTATTCAAGTTTGAGATATGATCGGTGATTACTGCAGATGCGCCTAGTGAAGATGAGAAAGTTCTATACATCCATTCTCAGATCAATGGTAACCGTTTCATCAAATACAGCGCCATTCAGTCATGTAGATACGATAGCGATGCGGAACATAACGAACACATCTATGGCATCCGTTTGAGTTATATTGTGGGGTGATTCATGGCTTAGTTCTTCAAAAGGCTACTTCAATGTAGTTTACTATCCACAGTATGGCGGTAGTTATAGTCAGAGCTCTGGGTATCTCTATTCATCCTTCACCAAGACCGGCAAACTCTGGTGGGAAGATGGAGCTGGCGGGCATGGTGCCATCTACTCAACTATTGATGGGTCAGATAGTCAATACCCAATTGGGGAGTGTGACAATGCAGAGCGTGTCATACAGTACATTGGCATCCTCGGATATCGATATAGCAGCTATAATCTCCTTGACATGCGCATCCATGACATCAACGTCGTCGCAGACCTCCATGCCCCCAATCCCACTGCTCCTGACCCGTATGC
>CAZSWP010000098.1:1154-4322 GCA_964610875.1 uncultured archaeon | reverse complement strand
GTTTGAGTAGTAAGAGATAGATATCCTCCACCTCTTTTCTCAACAAGTTTCCTCATTCTGTTTTTCCTGTCAACTAGCATTTTGTCTATTACACGATTGCTTTTATGAATTCCACAAATCCTCTTTAGAAAGGCGAGTTTGGGCGCAGTATCTTTAGTAGAAGCATCCCTGTGTACTTCTAATTCAGTATATCTCTCAAAGACAAGTCCCACATTGGGATTGTATCCTTTTGATCTGTCCATAGCATCATTTAGAATTTTGCTAAACTTTCCTTGCTGATAGATAGGTATTTTCAATCAGAATCCTCCTTGTCAAGGATAAATGCCTCTGAGAACCTCTTCAACCAACCGAGAAGACTGAGAGTACTAGATTGAGCTCGCATATATGTTGACGCATCGCTTTTGTAAATCTCACCTAGTACATCCGACTTGAATACTCCACATTCTTTTGTTAGCCATTTATCAATATCAGCATAGATTACTTTAGCAGCAGCTGCATTAGGGGATGACTCTCTTTCGAGTGATTTAAGAAACGCAAGAGCCTGTCCCAGACCGTTATTTAGCACCATAACGGGAATGCGTTTTGCTAACCTCTTGTATTCTACTGCATAATCTTTGGTTTTTGCACTATAAACACATTTCTTTGCGAATCCTGCTTCCTTCTGAGTCAATGTCTGGATCTGCTTTACCATGTGCTTTCACTCCTTTCCAGATTTGAGCGTTCCCTTGGAATGAATTTGCATCATACACCAACCCTTTCCCAGAGATTCGTGACCTCCAAGCTGGATGTGTTTTCCATCACAGGAATTTACAAACTGATTCAAAACTGAATCAGCATCCATTTCATTCCCATTTCTGCTATGGTCTGCCATGGCGAAGAAATAGAAAAGGGTATCACGGGGTATTTGTTCCATATACCACAAATTCCTACTTTTCTTCTTTTCATCTAGGACATTTCTTGCTATCCGTTCAGTCGCAAATTCTGTCAGATGTGCAAAGTTCTCTTCACTAACTACTACTAGATTTTTTGTGAACTTTCCTCGCATGGTTTCGTAGATAGGGTCTGACATGCATAGTGATGCAATGATTTTACTCGTTTCAGTAAGGTTTGGATCTTCCTTAGGAGTTAACATAAGGTCTTCAAGAACAATTGAATCATTGGACGGTATGCCTAGTGTTACTAATGCTTTCGAAGAGTCAGAAATTTTTGGTATTGGAAACGAGTCTTGCACTCCAATCATCTGTAGGTCTCTTCTTAGTCTATCAAGAACAATGTCTGAGGTGACCCAGACAAAGAGGTTTTGCAAAGTTCTTATTGGAAAAGCTAAGATTCTCGCATCACTGAGCGCAAGAGAACCTGCGTGTCCATCAGAACCAATTTCACTCCCAAATAGGATTGAAGCCATATCCTTTTCAAAATATCCTGAGTTTCTCATGCTCCCCTTAATGCTAGAGCTAGGGATGTATGGATGACCAGTATGTGTTTCTCTCTGTACTGGTAGGTCAATAACTCCAATGATCTGCCCTGTACCAGTATGCAGAGGGGTTTCAGTATATAGTCCGATTATCGCGTTTTTTCTATTCATTTGACCACACTCCTACAACAACATGGCCTAGGCCAAGATGCGTATTCAAGCCAATTTTTGTGTTATTCAATGTTTTAACAATTTTATCAGTAGAATTCTTCTCAATGTTTAAATAATAGACACTCCCTGCAGGTACCAGGGGTTTCAAATCTCTGGGGCGTCTAGCAGATGTGTCCCAACCTCCTAGGTATTTAGCTCGCCCAACAAAGGCCGAAACTAATTCCAAGTGTACTCCGTTTAGTTCTCCGGTACATGGAAATGGTGTAGTATCATCCGCATTACTGAACTCTGGTGGTATCCATCTTCCATCAAAGTCTGCATCTTGAAGAAGAACCAGTTTAAGTTGCCCAGTTTGCTTCAATTTTGATGCTACATCTGCTTTTGGATGGTGCAGAGAAGAGGAACTTTTTACTGATGCAAGTTTGCCCTCTCCTCCAAAACGCATGATGAATTGCTGTTGACCTTCTTTCAGTGTATCTGGAATTCCATCCAAACCAAACCATAATGATGCATCCTTATTAAAACGAAGCATTTCAATTCTGTAAAGATAGCCCTCTTCTGTGATATGTTTGTCAGTTAGAGCAATTCCAGTCTGTGGTTCTTCTATGAGAAGTGAATCTGAAGTATCAGATTTCCCACTTCTAACCTTGATAAGTTGTTTTTCCAAAATGGAGTTACCTTCCAAATAGGTTTCAAGGTGTTTAGCAGAAATCAGGAATGTATCAACGTCTTTGTAAAAACGGTGTCCTTCTTTTCCACTGGGTAATCGTATTTTTCCCAAATCTGAGCTCAAGCTCTCTTCCGGTACTATGGATGGTTCCAATTCTCCCGTTGTGTCTTCTTCATTGTATGTTAGATCTTTGGGTGTTGGAAAACAGAGTGATTCTTTGAAGACAGAGTACGGTCCAAAGACATCGAGCTCCCCATCTCTCTTTGAAGGGTTTCCTACTACATCTGATACCTTACAGCTGTCTGTTTCAGGACAGTTTTTACAGCCTTGTCTAATATACTCCTGAATATTGTTACAACCCATTTCAAGAACTACAGCTCGGGATAGGCCATAGCCTGTTGATGTGGAGGGGGGATATATCGAACGGATAAATCCACTCTCACCAGCATTGAAGGAGGTTCCATTTCTTAGGAAAAACCTGTCAATTGGATTAACGATTAGATGCTTCATTCAAAATCACCTCTTCTTTCAAGAAATGCCAAGAATCGAACATGGTCTGGATTATATCCTCCATGAAGCGGGTCTTCAGCAAAATGTAATATCCTATTCACTACTTTCTCCGCTATATCTACCACTTCTCGGCTTTTTGCTAATTCTCTGATTGCTTCATTTCGACTTCTAAGATAATCAGCTTGGAGTATTGGAATCAAGTCTTCTTCAGAGAATGAATCCAATCTTTTCAGGGTATCAGCCATAGAATAGAGAAATCTTGTTGTCAATGGTGTCTTAGCATTAGGATCTATCAGTTCGGTGAGGGAATCAATCTCCTCGACCCAGTTGACCTTTTTTTGCTGCCAATGTTTTATGACTTGGAGATTTGCTCCTCCTCTGTTCCAGGTTTCTATCGCAAAAG
>CAZSWP010000098.1:0-1144 GCA_964610875.1 uncultured archaeon | reverse complement strand
TTATTTTATCACTACCTGCAGTCCCTATATCCATTCCAACTTTCTTTGCCACATTATTTAGAAGATATTGGGCACGTTGTACAATTGTCGATAATGGCATTAGGTAGTGTGAAATAACCAAACCTGCACTTATTGTGGGCGCATTCTGTCCGAGATCGCTTAGAGCTTCTTGGAATTCTTTTTGAATCAAATGGGCAATCTTCAGTGCATTGTCAACAGGGAGCAACGCAAATACATCATCTCCCCCAGCATAGATTACCCTTCCACCAAGATTCTCAACTTTTTCAGGGAATTTCAATGAGAATTGGGCTAACTTCTTGCTTAGCTGATTTACTTTCTCAGTCTGACCACTCTTTTTCATCTTTGAGATAAAAGTACCAATACTGTCTCCATCCATAGCTAGAATTGAAAAATAGGTATCTGGTTGCCCAAGATTGGCGTTCTTAGCAGCCTCTTGTAAATCTTCTAGGTATGTCTTTATTTCCTTCAATTCCTCTGGCGGATGACTAGTAAGATATTTCTGATCGTCTGAAATATTGTAGTTTTGTATTATGAAGTAATCCCCATCATAATCGAGTAAGCTTCCCGATTTATCACTGAATCTCCATTGCTTCTTCTGCATTGGTGCTTTCTTTTCTTTCAGAATTTTCAACAATTGCTCTCTAGCTTTCTTTACAGAGGTGTCCTTTGAAGCCATAACTCTTCGAAGCCATGGTTGAACTGCAAATGATGTTGTAGAGGGAAAAGAAACATTCTCGCTCAGTTTTTCTAGAGAGAAAATTTTCTTTTCAGATAGAATGGATGGTAGATATCTCTTAACAAGGCATACTGAACAGAGTCTTTCACTACCATCTTCTTTGATTGATATTTCTTTCAATTGTTTAGAAAGTGTTATCCACAGTTCTCTTGCCTTCTTTCTGCAAAAAATACCACCCGGAAGAATTTCCTTGTTTCCACATACTGTACATTTCAAGCTCTTTTCGGGTCCCGAAGCGAAGTCTCTAATTGCCTTTCTTCTTCCTAAAGTAGAATGGTCTCCCTTCGCCCAATAGCATTCCCAAAAGTTTTCTATTTGTCGAGACCATGTGTCGTCATAACCTGCAAAATCTGGGTTCTCTATTGAATCCAATTTCCCTTTTACGAC
>CAZSWP010000097.1:0-4478 GCA_964610875.1 uncultured archaeon | reverse complement strand
TTCTTCGGCTCAAATGCTCATCAGATTTCATCAAACATCAACTCCTTGACCAAGTTCTCTTGCAATCCTCTCTTTGTCATCAGGTCTGGTATTCATCCAGCTTTCAACAGCATATTTCTTTCGGATATCGTCTGGGGGGCATGATAGTCCTATTCTCATTGCATCAAGATAACTAGAAGTTTGATAATGCCATAAAGCGGATAATCTACCCGTTTTTTCAAAGTGGGTTACATAGACAAAATAGTCATTTGTTTTTACGCCGAATGTTTCCAAACCACTCCTTTCATCTACCATTAATCTGGGTTGATTTTTGAATATAGTTTCCTTTAGGGATAGAGCATTTTCAGCTATAGTAGGATTAGTTGATTGTGTCAGGTCATCAAGCATACCAGATGTAAGACGAGTGTGTTTGCCAAACAACTCACTTTCAGTTCTAACACCGTGAGCTTTTACAAAGAGAGCATGTTTTGAAGTGGCTTTTTCCCATCCATTGTATTCTTCTACTTTTGATGGATCATATAGTGCAATTCCTCTATCAACTTGGAATACACCACGATTCCTATCATCCACATGAAAACTTCCGTCCTCTGCCCACAGTGCTGAATAGTATCTCACTTTTACTTCAGAAGGAGCATCCATAAACCATGAGGGTAATCCACAATCCTGCATAGCTTTGTCACCCACAGGCATGCCCCATCTCTCTAGGGCACGTCCTAAGACTCTAGAGTATCGAATACGGATGACACCGTTAGGCTTCACATCTTCACATCTGTGCACATCACCAAATCTGTCTATATGTTCATTGAAGATACGAACCCTATCCCGATTCGACTCGGTGTATACAAACCCTCTATTCCTTTTCTCCAGATGTCCGTCAGAAAAGCCAGCGCCCAAGATTGTGGCAAACATCTTGTCAATATCTTTCTTGTCTTCCGGAAAACGAGGATTCAGGATACCTTCACCACCCTTTCCAATACCCGATAATTTAGATTCAATGTCCTGCATCTTCATTCCGAGGGTATCAAGAATGACTGAGAGGGTCTCGCCACGGATGGTATTATGATCGCCTCTTAAGTCATAATTTGGCTGAGAGCCTTTCTTAGTCCTTTCAAATTCGGACATCTGGTCAACCAGTCTACTCAAATATAAATTCCCCGAGAGTCCAAGTCTTGCCCTAGCATTTTCAATGATTCTTCTCTTATCATCTACAGAATGGAAATGATAGACCTCGTTATTGTAGATGTTGAACCAGTTATGACGTCTTGTGTCCTGTTCTCGAAGATAGAGTTTGTAGTCAGTAACACCAACTCGTATCCGCCAATCGGGGTTCTTATCCAATCCGAGCTCACGGTTCAATTGAAACTCTATAGAGTCCCGATTGTGCTCAATAGCTTTGAATAATGAACGTAGCCATTTCAGTCCGCCAGTGTGATAAGGAGATAGCTCACCCCATTGTACACGTTGCCCCTTACCAGCATCCCGATACATGTCAGCAATGGCCTTAGCCATTGACGGGATTGTTCGTTCATCTCGCCCCTCAAGATGTCGAAAGTTATTGTATACCTCAGAAGGAGAGATTCTATGGTCCATAGCCTCTGGTTTCAGTTTTACCTCTCTTGCTCGAAGGGAGGCCTCATTCGCATCGAGAATCTGATGAAGCTCTGGGGTCTTGGTTTCTGCGAGGTATGACTGTACTGCACCATAAGAAGCATCCAAGTCCTTAGCCCATTCTCTAATGGGTTTGTCTGGAATACTGTCTGTCTCTTTTGCGTGCTGGACTTTATCATGTACAGCAGCTAAATGAGCCATGTCATTGAAACGTTTCATATCCATGACATGCGGATGACGTTCCAATCCTTCTTGGGTCTCTTCACTCAAACCCTCTATCTTCGGAGAGGGTTTTCTAGTGTGTAAATCTGGTTCTGGTTGTTCGCTACTGGCTACTGGTTTCAGGAAGTCTGCTAACTCCGGAATTTGTTCTCTTGGATGCTTTTCTTCTGCTTGTGGGTCAAATTCTTCTTTCAAACGTTCTTCTTTGTATTTTTTGAACTCGCGCATCAATTTCTTTATTGCGTTCTCAGAGAGGTCTAGTTCCCTCTTTCCCTTGCTCTTATTCTGTTCCTCCAGTAGCTTATCCAGCAGGTCTTTCTTTTTGTCAATAAGGAACTCCAAGAATTCTGAAAGTTCCATGCTCTTTTTGGGGTCGAATCGCATTGGCCAGTTCTTCTGCTTGTCAGCTTCTGCATCCTGCATTGCTTTTGCTAATTCAAGAGCCTTTGCCCATCTACCAATCTCCCTTTGTTTCCACTCCGGTAGTTTCCTGATATCGCGGGGTAATTCACTAAAATCATCCCTTTTCCGCGGCCTCATCACTTTTGACCTTCTCCTGTGGTATTCCGCTGGATATTCTGATGCGTTGCTGTAGTAGTCTTGAGATCAAGTCCCAATCTATTGGTCGGGATGCGGGACCATACAATTCCTTTGATTTCTCGTATAACATAATAGCTGTTGCCAAGGGTGGACCATCAGAGCTGTGGCATAGATGTGTATAGTGAGAGAGTACTACCTCCAGTACTGTTTGAGAGGCATCTTCCAGAGTTGTTTCAAGAGCTGATTTGTATGCTAGTTGATATTCTTGAGTATGAACTACATCCTCAATCTTGATGGTGCGAGCTACTGGTTCCTCTTCTTCATCAAACAATGGATAGTCAACAATCGGTAATTCAGGTGTCTTTGCGAAATCTGGGTGTTTTTCATAGAAAGTTTTCATTCGCTCCTTGAGTTCTTCATCAGTCCAGCGAGCATTCATCTCTGGTAAGAAGTTGGGGTCGTGAAATATCTGAAGATTCAGAGGGACGCTGTTCGAGGGAGAGCGAATTACTACCTCACCTACTTTCAAGAAACCAATATGCTGCATCTGTTCCTTTGTGCAAGCCATCTCTTCTGCCATTCTCACCCTGTCAGGTGTACTCTCTAACCGATGCACGATTTTTGTGTGGCAGTTCCTAATGATATGCCGATTTATCCTGCTTGGAGACTGGTCTGCGACGATAATACCAAGCCCTAGACTTCTAGCCTCTGCAAACAGGTCTACGAACTGGTCCTGCACCTGTTTTCTAGAAGACGCCGTATCCACCATATCAACCTCAGGGAGTTCCTCAAGAATGCGATGCGCTTCGTCAATTACTAGGAGCTGTTTCAGTCTGTCCGAGTTGCCCTGTGTATCAAAATATTCGTAGATTCTGAATATGAGGAAAGAGAGGAGGAGGGCTTTGAACTCAGGGTCAGTGACATGCTTTAGTTCAAGAATGGTTGGCCTAGAGAGGAGTTCTGAAACGGGGATGTTCTCCTCAGCTCCAAGGATAGCAACCCGTGCAGGATCACACAGGTCATCGATTCGTGTGAGAATGGCTCCATTGAAGTCGGCAAGAAACTCGCTCCCATAACCAAGCTGTCTGGCGTAAGCGTGTCCCTCCCGTCTAAGGTCATCAACAGTCACGGGATTCCCTGGCTTGTCATTGACAGTATCCCAGCCAGCTCTGAGATAGGTATTGATCAAGACCTTGCGAAGCATGTTTGCAAGGATGCCATGAACAGGCCAAGCTGCAAGGAAACATGTATGGAGATGGTCAATATGCATCTTCACAGGGATTCCCTCTTCCACCAAGAAAGGGTTCAGACGGAAAGGCGTGACTGACTCTCTTCCTACTGTGAAGATTCTAGCTTCAGGGATGGCACCAAGTAAAGCACGTGCATCATCCTTCACTGGTTCAATCAACAGACTTGGTATTCCATTCTTCCAAGCATCAATGACAACCCGGTTCTTTGTTGAGCTCTTTCCCGAACCAGTCATTCCCACAATGATGCCATGTTTTCTGAAGTTTTCGAGTCGCTCGCTCTTTAGTAGACCTTGCTGAAGTTGTCCACTGCGATAGACCTTTCCAAGAGTCACTTCTTCTTTGATGAATGGTAATATATCAGAACGTTGACCTTGATTTGTGAGTGAAGAGCTCGCTGTAGAGTACGAGGCTGAACCTGATACCGGAATTCCCACATCGATAGCAGGCAATTCAAAGAAAGGAACCGCTTCTTCGGGAGAAAGGACTGTTGAATGACCACGAATATTGAGGGTATTTGCTTCTTCTATGACTCTCTGTGCTTTATTTCCCTGAAGGTATCTTACTTTGAGAGCAGTTTTTCTGTCATCCATTGAAATGGCTGCAAGGAGTGCTTGGACAGCTTGTTGTAGAATTAGGCTTGAAGAACTGTTACCCCAGCATGCGATGATGATCTTACAATCGAGTACACGTGAGAGGGAGAGTCGTTCATAAGTCAGCTTTTGTAGTTCGGCTCTCTTTGTTGCCTCTGCATCAATCCTTGTTCTAGTGTGTTGTCCCTGCAACCATGATTGAATGGTCTCTTGAGACTGGGATTGCTTGAGTGCGTGTTCGTACCCCTTCTTTGCAAGGTACCGTTTG
>CAZSWP010000096.1:0-5031 GCA_964610875.1 uncultured archaeon | reverse complement strand
CTTGAGTGGAACGTATGCAGAGCTCTTCGTTGCGCCAATGCCGGGATTACCATGCCGTACTGTGCGGGCGGTTAGAGAAAATTCTTACATGTATTGATTGTATTCTATCCTATTCTTTATCTTTGAAAGCTCTATATCAGCTTGTTCTCTTCCTTCCAAATCTAGTCTTATACTCTTCTTCAAATCTGAAAAGTAGTTCATGCTATTTTCCATGGAATTTAGTCCATAACTCAAACTCTCATAATCAATCTCCATTCTTCGGATTGCTGATCTGATATTATTTATTTCCTGAATACTTTCCTTCTCAGGCTGGAATTTGAGCATCATTTTTCTGTAATTGGACATACCTCCGTTTTGTGGTACATATAATAGTTCATTCTCTTGAAATGAATCAAGAAGCATCATTGTACCCAAAGTAAAGTCTGCTGCGAAATCAAATTCACGATGCTTCATAAAAGGTAAGGAGACACTGGTAAGAAATTCTCTCATTCCATCAATTAGTGTGCTAGCTCTACTAATCACTGATATAAATGGTCTTTTTACACGATTTACTACAGACCTAGCAATCGGTTCTCTCTCAACGAAACCTCTCATTCCTCGAAGGATTTCGGGGTCTCTGAACTCATCTTCAAGTTTCAGTTTTGCATCGTCTCTATCAAAGTCCCACCAATGCCATAGATGGTCATCAGTACAATACTCAATCTCGTCTTCTTCTCGTCGAAGTCCTTCAATTCCTATATCACGCTTCAAATCAAATGAATGCCATTGGCCATTGACGTGAAACACAAGAGGCTCATCCGTAGGTATCACTTCTCTACCTTGGTTATAATGCCACGAATCCCAATACACCATTTTGTCGCTTCGATATCTATCAAAGTATATGCATACCGGTGCATAATCCATTGGATGTGGTTTCAATAATTGTCCATCCCAAATATAGAGATACTGTAAACATTTTCTACCTCTACGTATGGGATAGTAATCAACTATCCTTCCATATATCCCAATAAACCTGCCAACATGATCTCCATTTGGCAAATTCTCAAGATAAGGAAGATTCTCTTCGAGTTCTCGAATCATTCGTTGTTCTCTGCAAGTTCTTTTGTTTGCAGAACATCTATAGTTCGATCCCAATTCATAGAATGAAAAATATGGGTTCGTTGGCAATGAATCATTGCTTCTAAAAAATGGCCAAATTCCTTGAGTAATTCTCCTCCGCATAATACTACACCTTTTTGTTTCTTAGTTTAGATATCTGTTTTTGTCATTTCCTACTCCTTTTTGATTACACTCCATCTGGTTTAACATAAGGTATGCTGGATAACTGCAGAAGTTGATATATCCACCATGAGAATACAGATAGAAGAAATATTACTGCATAGAAATATAAATACTCCTTTGGAAACTTCTTTTGTGTAGTTATGAAAATACCAATAATAGCGAATGGTACTCCAATTAAACTCAATATATCTGTGAGATGTGAACCGATGAATTCATCAAATTCAGGATAATTATTCACTTCTATGCTAGCAAATCCACCGAATCCACTGGCAACCATTAGCCGACGAAAGCTTCCTACTCTGTAGAGTAGAATATCTTCAACATCTGTGAACCTTGTTGGAAAGATATCACTGTAATCTTCCAGCACTTTTTCTGTTCTCAAGTCAATTGCACTCAGACCAAATTCAGTTCCAAGATATAATGTATCAGTGGTCAAATCTAGCTCAAGACATCTAATAGGTCCGGTAGCAATTCCATCTGCATCATTGTATCTCTTCTGTAGTGTTAGGTTATATCCCCCTCTCTCAAAGACGTAAAGACCATGACTCGTACCTAGATACAATATCTGTTCCAGAGCATTGTATTCTATGGCGTTAACACTTACAATATCACTTGAGGCATAAATCTGGAATTCGAAAAAAGAATCGTTCTTGATATCATAAATAGAGAAACCAAGATGACTAGCTATGAAGACTTCATAATCTTTACTGAACTCGCGGACTCCCAGAGGTGTGATTCAAGTTCCTGTTGTGTGAGTCTATGTCCAGTGTCTACGAACTCAGTGAGTTTGCGACTGCTGGTGTCTTTAGACTTGCCTTTCTTTCGTTTTGGCATCCCCTTTGTACTCCAATACAGGACAATGTTGATGGGGTGTAAAAACATTACGAAGAATCATTTTGCTATCTATCATTGATTTTAGAACATTGAATTCATCTTTTTCCAGTATACACTCATTACATATAATAGAAATATAATCACTCATTTCGTTACAACGTTAATTCTTTCAATATACCGACACATAATTCAGGATTAAACAAATATGTCAAAAAATTTACGATAGAAAACTATTGCGTCGGTTTACAAAATCATTAAGCGCAGAAAATTACGTTTTATATATAAAATAAAGCTTCGCTATTCAATTATTTTTAAAAATTAACCGACACACTACCGAAGAACTTATTAAATAATCAACTAAGGAATAAAGCATGAATGAAACAAACCAAGAAATACTCGCTCAAATGGAAATAATACGTAGACTACTAGAGTTCATTGCAAACGACCAAATAACAAGAGTTCTTGAAACTCTCGCAACAACAGAAGCGAGGCGGCAAATATGGGCTCTATTGGATGGTCGGAATAGCACGTCTGACATTTCTGAGAAACTATCTGTTTCAATGAGAACAGTACAGCAATTTGTGAAAGAACTTGAAGAATCAAATCTGGTTCTAACCGAGAAGAGAGGGTATCCACAGCGGATAATTAACTATATCCCAAGGAGCTGGATTACAAATGAATGAAGAGATACTTCATGAAATGAATCGTAAGCTGGATGTTCTTCTCTCACTTGTAGCTAGATCTGTATTTGATGAGGAGTACATCTCCAATGTGGTCACATATAGAAAGAGAGAACCTGAGAAGTATCTTACTGGATATAATGCCTTAGATGGGACTGTAAGTGTAACAGAAGTAGCTGAAATTATCGGTGTGACTCATTCAACTCTTTCACCTATTCTTAAAGAATGGGAGATGAAAGGCATTATTTTCAAAACTACCAGAGAGGGTGGAACTTTCTATAAAAATATCTACCCCTTATCGGAGGTGTCTTGGATTTGAATGAATCTAATGAAAAAATATCCCAATTATTAGAAAAAACTGTAAACATGCTGGAAATCACCAATAGATTACTTGTGCTTCAACTGGTGAAGGACCTTGACTTGGTAAAGGACAAAGTATTACTGCTGTTGGATGGAGGTTTGAAACCAAGTGTGGTTTCATCTCTACTGGACATACCTCTTGGTTCTGTCACAAAAGCTAAGAGTCGGTCTCTCGGAAAAACTGACCACTAAAATTGTATATTTGGAGGCGAAATCCTGACAGCATATAACGAACTGCTCGCTGAATTAATAAAGCGAAAATCGAAATCTAGTGTCTACAGAGATATTGCAAAGAAGAGAGAAGAGTACGGGATGATGATTTCCCGAGCAGACGCTGTTTCCATCTTGGCATCAGAACAAGGTATTGACCTATTTGAATACCTTGAATCAGAAGAAGTCGAAAGGATACGAGCAATAGTAACAAAATCCTCAGCTGTCATAGTTGATAGGACTGACCATTCAAAACCCTTCTCTAAAAGGAAGAAAAAGCAACCAAGTAGAAAGACCGCCGAATATATTCAGACAGATGGTCTTCATGGCTATATCAAAAAATTGGCTATAGCAGTAAACAAAGCAGCAGCATCAAGGTCATTTGTATGTGTAGAAGTTCTCTCCAGAAAGATTCTGGAGAATCTTGTAATCGATATCCTACTGAAAAGTAAAGGCCCATCAACTATATGGAAGGATTCCAGTGCAAATATTAAACACAATTTGTCAACACTATTGAATACCTTTTGGGACCTTGTTGATACTGAGTTCAAACCGTATTTACACAATTATGATAAGGCTGCTCTCTCGAAACTCCAAAGCATATCATGGAAAATAAAAAATCTTGGGGACGCAGGATCTCATACAGTACGACTTGACACATCTGAAGATTCAATTATGAAAAGGCAAAGAAAACTACAAGACCTTGTTGATTTTCTCGTGCGACTTCTAGACCTTTTACCAAACGATGCTAAAAGGAAAACATGAAGGCGAGAATTGGAAGTGTGTGTTTTTCAGGTACTAGTCATTTTATCCATAATACCTTGCTAATGCGGCTATTTCTAATAATCCTAACGTAGACATCCCTACCAGTCTAATGGGAATACCAGCAAATTTAGTTGTTAGAATCAATATCGCTGAACTTGCATCTGTTATTAGTAATGGAATAATCAGAAAGAGCAGACCTAATAGAATCTTTACAACAGAACTTTCTCCTTCACTCAGAGTATTCCACATAATAGAACCGTGATGCACAAGTAAAATTGTTGGTGCCAAGAGTAGTGCGAACCTGAAAATTGCTTGAATTGAGTCAGGTATTGTAGAACCCATTGCATACAAAAGTGGAGTGAGTAGTACAACTAGTAGGTTCACCATATACAGCATCTTACATTTCTCAGAGAGGGACTTATCATTCATCTTACTTCACTAGTACAATTCGTTGATAGTTTTTAATCTTGTAATTTTGTTCCTGACCGAATTTGTGGTCCTTTTTACTCACTGACTGTACTATATTCTGGAGTATTGAGTTGTCATCAGAAGATATAGAGCAAATATCATCCCTCAGAGTAAAAGAGGTGCCATATCCATTCCTCTTCGAAAAAAGGGATAAACAGAGTGATATGGAGAGGAGAGAAGAAGAACGTTCAAAGAGTCAGGCCCAACTACGGACTGAGAGATTTCTCCGAGGTCTTCTTACATCATCTTCTCCCTTTGCATTCCGTATATCAGTTATTGATGGAGTAACTTCACTTACTTACAGTAGTACAACTGACTCATCTCTCTCCGCAATCAAAGCCTCTTTTCTCACACAGTTTCCAGATTTTGTTATACAGTATGAATCATGGAACAAAATCTTCCCATCGCCAAAACCAGAAGTAGCAGTGATCTC
>CAZSWP010000095.1:5084-5443 GCA_964610875.1 uncultured archaeon | reverse complement strand
AAAATCTCAGATTGTATTGCTATTTTCGAGGGTGCCACACCGGAGGTTTGTTTGAACAACTCCTAATCACATCATAGATTATAGTGAGTGCGGCGTAAACGAGGACAGGCAAGGCAGAAGAAGAATAAATAGTTGTTAGACGACCTTCAAGATTGAAAAGATACGCTTTGAGGGTTGTTCTCTCTGATTAATGATCTCAGGAGTGATTCGAGATCATGTTCAGTTAGTGGTTCGAACTATCTCATTTATTCTAGCTAGTACAATCCCTCTGGCTATAATTTCCAGGTTAAGTGAATACCACACTTGTCCAGATGGGATTCTCATAATATGATATAGAATAACAGTTCACTACTTTGACC
>CAZSWP010000095.1:1945-5074 GCA_964610875.1 uncultured archaeon | reverse complement strand
ATTTAACGAAATCTTCGTGGTTTCTATCATGGAGTTGTCTGCGTGAGCCTTTTTGTGGACCTCTCTGGGTTTGTTGCTATTATTTCAGTATCATTACTAATCGTTTTCATGCTTTACTTTGCTGCTACTAGGATTCTAGAACGGAGAAGGTCCCAAGATGAAACCAAATGGTTAGAACTCGGTGCCATGACGAAGCGATTCAGTATTTCAACAAAGTGGAAACGAATCTTTGCTATTCTGCTAATAGGAATTCTCATGACCTCGTTCTCTATCTATACTTGGGGTCGGTACCATCCAGGTTCCTATAGTGATGGAGTCAGAAATGAAGACATCCGAGTATTTACAGAGTCGAAATTCGATGCTGAAACAAATACGTCATACAGCAAAGGCAGTCATGATATATTCATAGACAGTAGGTTTTGTGAGGTGGTAGGACCGTATATCGAAGTCATTCCCAATGAATCATGTCAGCTTGAGGTTTTCTTAAATTATACCTATGACTATAAACTATCAGTTGGTTTCTTTGGGGGTACCATATTTTGTCCTTGTGCCATTCTTTACAATATGTACGGGAATCCACCAGATACATTGCAGATTACATTCATCTGCATTGCTGAGAATTCTTCATCCGGTACAGTTTCGGGTGTCTTGAATGGGACTTTTAGTAATTATTTGCAGTCTGATGATCCTTTTCATTTTGGAGCTGGAATGTTCGTGCGGCTTGATGGAATTTCCTCCACTGAGGGAACTCAAGAAGGAACACCTGCTTCCTTGGTGATACATGAGCTGAGCTATAGGTTTGTATAGTGAAGCAGAACATTCAAAACCTATTCTATCGGTTTGGGCAGAATAATTGCCTGAGGAATCCTATTATGATAGAACCTTGTTTTTACATGGTTATTCTTGCTAGTAATTCTTGAAACGCAGCATCGTAGCTTTTTCGAAAATCTGCATATCTCTTGTCTTTTATTAGAGGTGGTCTCTCACAGTCCTCTAAAAGCAATGGAATAAGCGTTATTGATTTCTCACTGATTTCTTTGTTCACTGCATAACCAATTTCTCTTTCTACCCACTCTGATTCCACCGCATCAGGAGTAAGCACTGCAATACAATATTTTGCTTCTTTAAGTCCTCTATTTATTTCGGCTGTTATTGGATCACCAAGACGTATCTCGTCTTTATCATACCATACTTTCAATCCATATTTTCTCAAATCTTCTACAAAATCATCTACAAACCTCTTATCCTTTGAAGAGTGAATCACATATACATGATATGTTTGCTGAGATTCTAAAACAGATAGAGCTATAGATGCTCCGCTTACTTCATTTATCTGTAATTTCCTATCTGTATCACACATCTGGCCCAATTTATCTTGAACCGCAGTACCAATAAACGCAAGAAATTGACGATAATCGCAATTAAATGAGGTACGAATAAATCCAGGGTCATCAATTTGAATAAGATTGCGTCCCAAAGATGATGCTAACCTTGTAAAGGTTGCACAATCATATTTTATTGGAATTGGTTTACCCTTCAACTCAGGATGAAATGATATCAGTATTTCATTTGATTTTCCGGTTCTAAGTTGAACTTTTGTACTAACAAGCGTGATATACGCTTTATTAATTGATTTTACAAGCTCGCTACAACTTTGAATTGCGGATCTAATTGACATAACATCCTCTTTTCCTATCTCTTCCTTTTTGCAGATATCAGAGATATTCGACAGAATATTAAACAGCTTTTCATCGGTATATTCCGGAAAACAATATGAAAAAATTGTTTCCCAATTCTCATCTCCAATAACGCCTCCTTTTGATGTCACCATTTTTATTATATCATATAAAGGAAAATCAGAGAACTCATTTAGAAGAATTGCACTTTCTGAGAAGTTCGATCTAGGAGATTTTAGCAGCTTTTTCCTTAGATTGTGTGGAACATGAACTTCTCTTTCACTACGATTTCCGTATATCAGTAGAAGCATATTGAACACAAAATTACGCAACTTTCCAAGAATCAACTCTTTTAGAATTATCAATACATCTTTGTAGTTTTCTTCAATCCAGTTATTCTGGATATCTTGTATCATGGTATTTTCTGATTTTGAAAGATGCATTGAATTGACGTCAAAATTAGATGATCGTTCTATCTGTTTAGATATGAAACTAAGAATTGATGAAAATGTTTGTCTATACATGTTCATTATTGACCAAATTCTCTCATCCAACGAAACTCTCTTTTTTATTGTTGAAATGAATTCTTGTATTTCTGAAGGATAATGCCAATATTTCATCCATTGATCAAATATATCCTCTTCAAGTGGAATAACATCTACCTGACTAAAGTACCAAAAGCTCAGCTTCTCGAGTGCCATCTGACATAATTCAATTAGATCTTCTGGCTGTCTTCCAATTCTGTAACCTGCTTGTTCAACAACTATATCTTTGTGAAGTTTCTTAACCTCAATAAGCATACTACTACTTTCTTCTGTATCACAATCCTCTATTATCTCGTCAATTAGATCGAGCTCCTCATTTGCATCTATCTTTCTTGCTTCCGAAGTAGCGTATAATGGAACAATGTAGTTTTCAAGAGAAAGAGCAAATTTCGAGATGATTTCCTTATTTTTGGATATTATTTCTCTAAAAACAATCCATTTGAATTCTACCCTTGATATTCTTAGTTTCTGAATTAATTGTGCTTTACTCAATGCATTGAAATACGGAATATTCTCCTGGAAATATTTTGATCCTTCATCAATGCCAAATTCTCTATAAACTCTGGCAAAGGTAATGAGAGCTCTTCGACGATGATGTGGGCTTCTAACAATATCAAAAAGAGTTGAAAATCTACTTTCAATCACTGGATCTTCTTCGAGAATCTGTTTTATTGATTTCAGAGTTTTTTCCGAGATATGTACAGGGTCTGACGTTAGAATTGAAAAATGTCCATTTTGGAACTCAATGACAACTCTCGCAATGAAACTTCTGAATGTTAGTGGCAGATTATTGTGCTTTAAATCGACATATACTTCTTCAATAAATTCTTGTTGTACTTCTCTTTTAAGTTCTGGATTTGGATAGAAAGCTTCAAGTCTTCGATTTAACATTATAAATGCATCTTCAG
>CAZSWP010000095.1:0-1935 GCA_964610875.1 uncultured archaeon | reverse complement strand
AGCTGTTATATCTGGTATCTGGTCTCTTCGTGAAAACGAACCTGTATACCTAGCATCTGTATCGATTGTTTCCCTCCAGTCTAATGCTCCCGCAACAAAGAACGACACCATACAGTTATCTAAGGCGTCGTTCAGATTTGCTGTAAGTAATTGTAATGAATTAAGGAAATCAAAAGTCACTTCTCTATCAACTGAACTTTTGTGAAGGTCATCAATAAAGATAACAAACCCTAAAGGTTGATTTTTCGAAACATACTCCTGTAGAATTAAGATAATCTGTTCATCGAGATTATCAAAAGATGCTCGAGATAAGCTTTCACTAATTGTGCCTGGAAGTTCCAAAGTTAATCTTTGTATTAGTTTCTGTTTAAATTTAATACGAAGGGAATGAATATTACTTTCACCATATATTCTTACATATATTGCTGGAATATTTACTCTCCAGAGGTGCTTCTTTAGATATTGAAAAAGCGTTGTTTTTCCTGATCCAAATTCTCCAAATAGAATGGTGTTCTTAAGAATTTCTTCAGGTGACTGTTCTACATAATATAAATACTTTTGAAAGAGGTCTGTTTTATATACTATTCTTTCATAGGCATCTTCTGAGATTTTTTGGAGCCCTTCTCTTGTAGGAAATGGATCTGCTTCAAGATTAAGACGTTTCCACCAAGGTAGGAACCGGTCTTCATCTTCAATGCATTCTTCTTTTTCTGGTTCTTCATAGGGAAGAGTGTCCAATACGGATGGGAGTGATTCGTATTCCTCCATTTTTTCAGCTATCATTTGATCAATTTCTTCAGTACTCTCTTCCATGACTTTTTGTTTAGCTGCTTCAATTATTCGTGTTTCGTAATCCTTCTCACCAATATCTCCTAGCGGCAATCCTTCTCTTTTTCTCTTTGTTACCCTAAGATATTCATAGAATTTCTCAGTACTTCTAGCATATTTTTTGAAGTATGGTAATTTTAAATAGGTACGCAATATTTCTTCAGTATCAATTTTCTGAATCTTGATTAGGTACCAAATAGATTCTGAAGCAATCTCTTTATTCTTGGGAATACCACTGATTGAATCCTTATACCTAACAAGGAAATGATTATTGCGGCGTTTCTTGTATAAGGCTGAGGGGAAATCCTCCATTGTCATTATATCAAGATTTTCTTGGATGAATTTCCTTATAACCTGTTCACGATTCACTGATTTTCACTCATTCTTTTTTCTAGCTAATAGTTTTTGTCTTAGCTTTATGAACTCCGAAAATTCAATAATGGCGTTTCGAAATCTCGGAATTCCTTAAGTCTGCATCCTTCAGATTAAGAATGAGGAATACCCTCCTCTTCTAGTCACTCCAACGGAATATCGTAATAAAACTTCTGTGTGTTACCACTTTATCTAATAATAACTTCCTACATCACTCGGAAGCATATGCACTTCGTCCTTCTCCACCATATTCTTCGAAGATATGTTGATAGACTACATCACATTTCTATCTATAGAGATTTACACCATAGACCTCTGGTAATCTATCAAGTTCCTTTTCAATAGTCACAATCACTCCGGATCTTGTCTGCTGTGTCTTCTTCCAGTCAAGGACCAGCTTACTATCCTTCGGTTTTTGTATCGGATATCGTGCTACCTCTTTGACAAGTTCTCGTTCTTCTTTCTTCAATTTTGCTCCTGGTTTGACTAAGAGATCAAAGACGGCAAGTTCCTCCTCTGACATGTGCTCCTTAGCATGACGCTGCTCTTCCTCATTGAGTTCCTGCATTAGCTGAACTTCAACACAACATTAGTTCTTCTCAAACCCTCTTGGTCAAGTTTCCCTTGCTGTTCGAGCTCGGGTTTCAACACAACATTAGTTCTTCTCAAACTTGGACCATCCGAGCGTTGACTATACCCAGTTTTGAGGTTTCAACACAACATTAGTTCTTCTCA
>CAZSWP010000094.1:0-5657 GCA_964610875.1 uncultured archaeon | reverse complement strand
GAGTTACATTCAGGACATCAAAAGCTGGTCATGGGTAGTTCTCTACTGGCTATTTTCATACGCGGTAATTCTAACTGTAGGAATTGGAGTCGCGTCTGCCACCACATTAGATACATATTGGATAGTCTATTTGATAGGAGTCCCATTATTAGTAGCTCCAGTCACATACAGACAATTGGTTGGTGGAGGTTGTAGTCTTAGATTCCAAATCTGTGCATTAGTAAAAGGTGCATTGGTTGGAATGATTTTCTTCATTATAGCACTACTTGTTGACCCATATGTGTGGAAAATTTTGGATGGATATCTTGGATGGAACGCTCTTAGTCTATCTAACTACTCGGAAATCTGTTATCAAATCTGGTTCTTTGCTGGAACTGCTGGAGGGTTCGCAGCCAGAATTGTTGAGGTTCGCCAATTCAGAGATGTGGGTCAGATATCAATTGCTGGTTTTGAATGAGATTACGAACCAAGACATGTGCCACCAGCATTCAATCCCAAATCGAATGCTTTCGAATTTGCATCAGTAGTCTTGGGTGGAACTAACTCAAGGACAGCTTTCCTCAATTCTTCTACTTCTATCGGGAAGTCTGGACAGGCAGCAGCAGCACCGATTAAAACAGAATTCTCTGTCCGTGCATTCCCAGCTTCAATAGCGAGATTGAGTGAATCTAGAGTTATTATCTTATCAGTGATTTCTCTAAGTTTTTCCTCAATATCTTCCACTTTCAGATATTTGGTCTTGTGTTCGTTATCCAACGCGACCTTCTCTGTTTCTGTGACAGGAGGCATGATTCGATTACTCATTATCACAACACCACCCTCCTTCAGATACTCAATATATCGTAGTGATTCACTCGCCTCCATTGCGATCATCATGTCGGCACTTCCATATGGTATCAGGGGGGAGATGGGGTTTCCTATTCTAAAGTGAACATAGATAGAACCACTTCTCTGTGAGAGACCGTGCTGTTCTCCCGTCATGACATCCATTCCCGTATCAATAGCAGCTTTACCGAGAATTGATGACAGCGTCATGAGACCTTGACCTCCCACACCCACGAATATGATGTTGAATGTATCTGCCATCTTAATCACCTGTCCTCCAACTCTATGTGTTTAGGTGCATCAACTGGACATACTTGCCTGCACTCTAAACAACCATCACAGAGGTCTTGCTGGATTATCATTTTGTGATCTGATTCATCCACCACTATAGCTGGACAATAGAACTCCTTTACACAAGCGTAGATTCCTCTACAAGTATCTTTTACATTCTCACTCGGAATTATTTTTTCTCCAGCTTTCTTCTTTAGACGGTCTCCATAGAGTGCGCACTCACGTCGTGAGATGATTACGGACAGACCATCCACCTCAATCGCATCCATGATTGGCTTTATGGCTTCTCTAGTTTCGTATGGATCAATAATAGTAATGCTATCCGCACCAAGTGCTTCAAAGAATTTTTCCATGTTGATCTTCCTAGCAGGATGACCTCCTGCATCATAGGGACTGTTCGGATTGAACTGCTGACCCGTCATTGCTGTGACTGCATTATCCAGTACAAAGAGTGTCACGTTTGCATTATGATGAATTAGATTAACGATTCCCGGAAGTGCAGCATGATACAATGTACTATCACCTACCATAGCAATGACTTTGTCTTCCAGCGCTAGGTGCATTCCTGCTGAGATACCTAATGATGCACCCATAGCTAACATTGAATCACTGAATTCGTTTGGTGGTAGAAATGCCATTGAATAACAACCGATGTCATTGTTGAACACAATCTCGTCCTTTATCTTCAATCTTTTGAGTGCCTCTCTAAATGCCCATAATGTTCCTCTGTGTGGACATCCTGGGCAGAAGATTGGGGGTCTCTCAGGTAGTATCTCTTTCAGTTTCTCTGCACGAGAGAGTATTGCATCATAGTCAAGGCTTGGCTTCTTGTCAATAATCTCTGCCAGAACCTTCTCGACTATAGGAACATTGTACTCCAACATCTCACTGAAGTGACCACTTCGTTTTCCAATGATTGTCACCACTGGATTGGCTTCCTTTGCTATCGCAGCAATTCGTGTTTCTAGGTAGGGTGTCAGTTCTTCGATTATGAGGACTGTAGTCATTTTCTTTAGGAAATTAGCAATTTTTTGTTCAGGGAGAGGAAATAGAGTACCAATCTTCAAGATTGGCATATTTAGGTCTAGGTTCTTTATTGCTTCCTTTGTGTGAAGATAACATACTCCCGCAGTGATGATTCCTATCTCACCTTCTCCTTCATCAACAAAATTGAATTCGGTCTTTTCAAAATCCTTTTGAATTACTGATCTCTTTTCAAGGAGTTGGGCTTTCAACCTTCTTGCTACTGGACCTACAGTGAAATATTGCCCTTTGACATCCTGCCATTTGTTCTTCTTAAAGGGTGTACGTTTCATCTTTCCTAGTTGTACCATTCCTCTTTGATGATTTACTCTCGTGGTGGTTCTCATGATGACAAGAGTCCTGTGTTTCTCAGAGATTTCGAAGGCCCACTTAGTCATCTCATATGCTTCTTGTGCTGATGCAGGTTCAATCATTGGGACATAAGCTGCTTCTCCAAAATACCTGCCATCTTGTTCTGATTGAGAAGAATGAGCGTGTGGGTCGTCAGCAATCAAACAGACACAACCTGCATTCAATCCTGTATAACCGATACTGAACATTGAATCGCTTGCAACATTCATACCAACACTCTTCATTGATGCAAAGGATCGTTGCCCAGCCATAGAAGCTCCAGCGGCGGTCTCTAACGCCACTTTCTCATTCGCTGAGATTTCCATTTTATAATCATTGAAATGGTCCATGACCTCACTAAATGTGTCCAATATTTCTGAGGTTGGTGAACCCGGATAGAATGCAACAACTTTAACATCCGCTTCAAGGGCACCTCTGACAACTGCTTCGTTGGCTAGCATCAAGGCGCGACCTTGATCTGTTCTTTTCACATCCTCTACTGTCATTTCTTCTCTCACCTAGACCATTATTATGGTATGCTGACAATAGTGCCTTTTACGAAAAATAAGGATATAGGTGAGGCATAATTATTACCATTATCATTGAACGACATTCTATCAACGAGGATGATAACTATAAAGTAGACTATGATGATGTGGACAAGTCATGATCGCAGTTGTATCTTTATTCAAGAGTCACTCCCACTACTCAGTTAATAACTCTGATAGAACATCTTCATGTATTCTAGCTATTTCATTGTTGAAGAGAACGAATCTGATAGTCTTAACATGCTTCAAGTTAGATGCATAATCGATAACAGTACTCAGCGCCACCATTGCTGCTTCTTGCACAGGATACCCAAAAGCCCCTGTTGAAATTGCAGGGAAAGCAATCGATTCAATCTCATTATCATCAGCTATACGAAGCGCATTCTTGTAGCAGTCAGATAGGATTTGGTCTTCTGGTTTATCAACACCATAGACGGGACCCAAGCAGTGAATCACAAATCTATTTGGGAGGCGATGTCCACTTGTTATTACCGCGTCCCCAGGTCCGATGGGTGCAAGTAGTGCACACTCCTCTTCAAGTCCTCGACCTGCTGCATGATGAATTGCTCCTGCCACTCCGCCACCCATTTGTAACCATGCGTTGGCAGCGTTTACAATGGCTGTCATGTCTGGTTGTTGGACTATGTTACCTTTAACGCATTCTATTTTGACTCCTGAAACCTCTCGATCCAAATGTCGCACCTTATTTATTTCTTTTAGGTCACTTTATGATGAGAATCATAGAACTTGAGTTTATTGATTTCATTGGATGGGTATACTCAATGAAAACGAGCAATGCATATTTCCATAATCGAGTGAAGTAGCAAAGATAATCGAATTAGTTGATGAGTCCGAGAAGAGTTCGCTATTTATTTCGAATACATTTGACCTATCACCATGAATAATAATCACATCATAATAGTAATTATATGTATGAAACAGAATTCGTTAGATAGAATTCGCTTGCTTTGAGATATAAAGAATCCTGACTTAAGTGGTGAAACACAAATAAGGACGTGCTATCATGGATATACCTTTCAAATGCCCTGAATGCAAAGGAAATGCCATTGTACGTATAAGTGAGGATGAAGCTAAGAAAATCAAAGGACGAATAAAGAAAGAAGGCCGTTCACCAACTCTTATTGTAGAATGTGAAAATGGTCATGAGCTGTTAGTCACTTTATACAATTCACGCTCAGCCGATGGTCTTGGTGTGCGGGATGTTGTGATGCCACATCAATCTGAAACCAAGAAGAAAGATAATGAGGATAGAGAAGTTGATTGGTTAAAAAAGGCGTTTGGAGGATGAGGGAAAATGGTAGTACGATTTGTTGCCAGAGTGTATATGGATAACATGGCCTCTAAGACACTCTATCCAATGGAGGAAACTAGTGAGGAACGTGTTGCTCTTCTAACAGGGATTATACAACTAGTGTCTGCAGCATTGCAACATGATGATGAAAAAAGGATGGAAAATGTACATAACTACATGAAATCTGATCGTGGTGTAGTTGGATATTTTGAGCGAGAAGGATCTCTCTATATCTGTGAGGCTGACACTGAGAAAGAAACCGAAACTGTTCTCGACTTAATTCAAAAGAATATCGATTGCGAAAATTATGAAATTTCCCAGAAAATTGCTAATGTATACCGTAAAAGAGGGCGTGAGATAAGCAGTCTGTGGGGATAAGGAGGTCGTGGAATAATGGACTTTTATTCAGCTTTACTTGTTTCTGGAGTAGTGGTTTTCACTCTATTAATTTGTTCTCTAGGAATTTTTGTATATCGCGTTCGCGAGGTTTACCAAGAAATTACAGAGGGAACACGAATATCTCTTATTTCTTATGGACTATCTGGTGTAGGAATTGCATTATCTGCAATAGTAGGTATATATGAACCAATTCGTCCATTTATCACTAGTGCTGCATCATTTGTTTTTGGCTCTCTCTTGATAGCTGAAACCTGGGTTTTGTTTCCGAAGAATAGAGCAAAGAAAGGCACGCTTCTGACAATTGGATTAATTGTATTAGTTATTCTGGACAATGTGATTAGATATCTAAATCCACTATTTCCGGTGTATCTGATGATTGTCGGACTTACTCTCCTCCTTTTAGGTACGATATATTACTGCTTTGTACTTGTTAGAGAGAATCCATCTGCCTTCACCCTATCAATACCAGTATTGCTCTTCACCTATATGATGTCATGGTTAGTTGGAACAACTAGATTCACTTTCGAAAATCCAGAATTCTTTGTCTTACAAATCTTGCCTCTAATTGTAGCTGCTACATTATACGGTTCGATTCGTCAACCTCTGAGAACAATGTTATCCATATTCATTATATTTCTAACATTGAGTACTGCTGTATCGATTATCTGGGTTTCATTTGAATCCGGAGAATCTGCAATTTGGGCATTTACAATAATAGAAATCTTCGTGATCTTTTGTCTAATTGCACCATTGAACTACTTTCTTGCTCAAGCTTCTGAAACTGGTATAAGAACACCTAAATTCTTGGGAATGCTTGTGTCATTACTTTCGATTCTTATTGCTGCACATGCAATATCCTGGGCTGATTACATAACAAAAGGAGCTTGGAATCTCTATATGATTTGGTT
>CAZSWP010000093.1:0-5671 GCA_964610875.1 uncultured archaeon | reverse complement strand
ATGGTCAGGTGTTAGATGTCCTATTCAGGAAGTATGGTCTCCAATTGGACAGTGTTGATCTCACAAATCTTGAGAGAATTATTACTGAGAGAGCTTAGGTCCTTGCTCCTGCTACGTTTAATACAGAGATGGCTGTTCTTCGTCGGTGGTGTGAGTTTCACCATCTTGATCCACGAAAGAGAAAAGTACGGGATGTTCTGCAATTCAAGAAACCCACTCCAACTCGACAAGGACTTAAAAGTGAGAAACACTCAACCCAAACCATAGTGTAATGTCTTATACATAGTGCTATTGTCGAGTAACAATGTAATGATCAAGAACCCGGAAACGTGACGGGTTTTGAAGAAGAACGGGCTCAATTACCCAAAACCTCGACTCATAGAAGAAATAGAACAAACGAGCAAGGAAGAAACCAAACCCAGGTCCATAGAGTAATAGTATCCAGTCATATACTTGAGTTATCGTTTGGCCAAATCCAAGAATGAAACCACCCAGTACAGAGAATAGGAAGTAGGGAGGGCTAAGAGAGATAAGTAACCTACTGGTACTCACAGACATTTCCTCATTACTGTTAAGGTCCATATTGAACTTATGGAGTAAGTAGAAACCAACTGGAAAGAAACATAAAGCAGAACCCAAGTAAAGAGCAGCAGCATCTATTAAGCTCAACTCAAGGCCCCACTCGTAGATATTATTATAGGATACAAGAGGATAGAGAATGAACAGGTTAGCTCCCATCATACTTAGGAAAATATCTACAACAGTAAGTGCAATGAAACGCCAAGAGAACATATAGTTGCCATCCGTCACAAATGTATAGTCATCTTCTGTGAGTTCAATTTGGTCCATGTTAATTTCCTCTAATGGTTGTTTCATTCGCTGTTCCTCACACAACAATAATAGTCCAAAAGTCCTTCCATCCACCATACGATATTTGCAGTATCCAACCATTCCAAAATGTATATGCCCAGCCATCATCTTGTTCAGCCTGTACGACAAATTGTAACCAAAGACTAACAAGCGAATAGTATAGCACTATAATAGCTAAAGCTGCTGCAACAGCTTTCGCAGTAAGAAGTGCTAAACCGATGAGGATACCATATATTTCAATTGCAGCCGCAACAATAGAGGATATAACAAATTCTATTGTATTAGATTGGATTGCTTGGTACATTCTCGATTGTGATATATGATGCATCGCATAACCATTACCAAGATCGCTACTCCAATCAACATTCCATTGTTGAGGATGATATTGGTAGTAATTATCAGGGTGTTCATAATGAATACCTTGTTTGGTACTTCCCGGATACTTTATCATTGTGATTCCATGCCACTGGTAGTAGGAGAAAGTCCCATAGTCATCAAGCGCGAGTACATACGCTGTTTGTGTCGCCCTTCTCGAATCCGATGGCACAACTGGCAAGTATCGCTTGATATGAGAATTATCCATTTCAACTATATTACCAAATTCATCAGTTATTCTTATGATTTGTTCATATTCTGCCATAATCACATTGACTCTCGAATTTACAACTCCAAGCATTGTTATCTCTACTACTTGTCCTTCATACTCATAGCATTTGTTAATCCTGAAAGGACCTGTTTTCGGTTGGAAAACCTCATCCCTTGCAGCCGCAAATGCTTCTGATTCATCAGCAATCTTTGAAGCCGGTATTGGAGCAACAAACACGCTAAAGAGAAGCGACAGAAGAAGCAGTACTAGTATCCGTTTTGGTTCTATAATACCCTCCATTGCATACCACAGTATGTTTCTAGGGGCATTCTCTTATATTTTATTTTTGATTTCCATTCCAAATTTCATTCTAGATCCTCAAAATAGAGAGGTAGAGAGGGTCTATAGAGAGGGTCTCTCATCCTCATTCATGGAGTACATCTCCAAATTCACACATATTTTCCATCTTCTCAAAGTGGAAGAATATGTAGTTATAGAATTAGCAAAAGATAATATAAACCTGTGTCCCAAATAAGACATTATGAAGCCTATTTATCCAATTCAGGACATTATGAACGCTTATTTGTGTTGGTACACTGACACGGAAAGTTGTCCCATGAGATAGAATAAGATCGGGAAGACTCCCAGGGGACTTGTGTGAATCTGGACAAAATGAGAATGTCCAAATTCATATTATCGTGAAACATATAGTTCCTTCGATTTATCGACATAATATACAAAAAATAGAAGCTTGATTATATTGAAATATGAAGTTCAGTATCTTGAGAGCGGAGCTGCCATCCATGGTCAAGGGAGAATATGTTGGATATGCTATGGCAAATTCATGTCATACCTCAGACAAGCAAAAGACTGTTCGGCTATAATACTCACGTGAAGAAGCTGAAAAACTTGCGAAGGCACTATCATTAGATGCATTCGATAAGGACACTCAGAAAGTCTATGTTACAATCTTCAAAGAACAAGATAATAAGACTCAGGTCTACAAGGGGTAGTTACGCCTCGTTATTGAAACTTATCCTAACTGAATAAATGATGGAGAAATGAGGGTGTTTGGCACAGACGAGCTGAAGGACACAATAGTAGTGACAGAAACCACAGTTGAATGTCCAATCAAAGGCTGCAAGGAGGTTGTGGAACGACAGAGGGGTTCTTTCAAGACAGAGAATAGGTTCAGATGCCCAAAGCATAGGATCGTAATTTCACCATCCACCTTTGAATATCAGAGTGAGCATGATAATCTGCTTTGGAAAGATCCTGAAGACCTAGAACGACTACATAGAATAATGAAGAAGAAACGAGAGAGTCGGATGGCTCGAGATAATAGCGAGGATGCTGTCAGCTGGAATGTCTTTCGATTTCTTGAGAAGAATAATCTTGTAGAAAGATTCATAGATTCAATGACTGGAATATTACCGAAATCATCAGATGTGCTCTATTGGTCATATAGTCAAAGAGAAGGTTCAGATTGGTCTCTTCTGAATAGAGCAAGAAGAGAGTTTGGTGAGAGGATATCCGGAGGTTCAGAACCAGACATCATCATCACAACTGATAGTGCGTTGTTCTTTATCGAAGCAAAATCGACTGCTGGAAATACCACAGTTCCAAGTAATCCCAACCACTCCAAGAAAAATGAGACAGGTGACAATAATTGGTTTTCAAGGGTCTTTGAATCACACTACAAAACAATCGCGATTGTTGAGAAGAAGTACGAATTGATGCGTTTCTGGTTGCTTGGAACTTGGATGGCAGAACAAATGAATGTCAAATTCTATCTGATCAATCCAGTATTAGCTGAGAGAGAATCAGATATAGAATCGGTCTTCAAGAGGCATATTAAAGAAGATCAACGAAGGCGATTTCTGCGAAAAACTTGGGAGGCTATCTATGAATATGTTTCAAATTGCAATTCATCAAAAGATAAGGAGGTCATGATGAGATTCTTCAGAAATAAAACAATAGGCTACAATAATGGTGGAAAACTACAAAGAAAATTTTCGATATCTGAATAGGAACCTCTTTATTGCATAGAACGATTTTCGACATATAATTGCCCAAGACAGAGTATGTATATTAGGGATAATTCATTTGTTATGACTGTAGGAGATAGTGGAATGATCCAGATTCTACCTATCGTTCCTGTTGGTATCATGAACGAGGAAGGTTTCCGTTTGACCCCGAAGCAGCCAGAGGATTTACTCATAGGTGATATTGGTCAAAATATCAAGCAAATGACTTTGGATTTGATGATGTCTAGTTTGGAGCACGTCTTCAAAGACATTGACACAACATTGGAAAAGTACCATGTAGCATTTGATGCTTTACAACTATTATTCAATACAATTCATGAGAAGAAAACTCAACCCTTACTTGAACAAAGATGCGGTCCAGTGCTAGCATCTAATTTTGGTCTGGCAATGAACACCATGATGGCTTTCTTTCAGTTACTAAAGGATAAAATGGCTAGCATCGTGTTAACAGATGTCACTATAGACTCTGTCTTGATTGGATTTATTCTTGAAAGACCAATTCTATCTAGCTATCCTCATGATTCAGAAATGCAAGACCCTTCTGATTTACCTCAAGGCTCTGAGCCATTAGTGCATAAGATAACTCAATCAATTATCTTTTCATGCAATATCATTTCATTCTCAACCTTAGTGCTGCTGACGATGAATCTTGCTTTTGCTGATAGTGATACATCGCCAAGCCAGATTGCTCAGATAGAACAGCTCTTACGGGATTGGACATTGGACATCCTGATCCAACTCGATGAATCATTAGAATCTGAACTTGATGTGAGAGGGCCATTTAGTATTTCTATACCAGCTCACCCAGATGACCATGTCTTGGCGGAGATGGGATTGGATGATTATCTAGAGCGGTTGGAGTGATATCAAATCAATGAGTTCTCCAAACATCCAACCGAGTGATATAGTCTACTTTGATCTTGATCCAACAAGAGGACATGAAACAAACAAGGTCAGACCGTGTCTAGTGACTGCTGTTCCTTCTGGACAATCAGGTGTAAAAGGACCATCAGGAATCGTGATAGTCTTACCTCTCACATCATCTCAAAGTAATTTTTGGACAGAAATTCCCGTAGGAAAGAAAGGGAAGATGAAGAACGATTCATATGTTCTTTGCCACCAGATAAGAGCCCTCGATAGGTCACGAGCAACGAAAAAGATTGCAGTAATTGACCTCAAAGAAATGAAACGTGTAAGACAGGTTCTCAAGATTATGTTGGCAATCTAGAATGTTGATAATATCATCAACTACCCAGACTAATCATCAAAGTCAAGTTCACTCTCTTTATCATCTTCATTATCTTCAAAGACCATGTCATATACTTCATCGAAGGGGTGTTCTAGTATTCTCTTGTTCTGCGCCTCGTTTTCGAAAGAGTCTTCCAACAATAGTAAGAAATTTCCATCCTCAACAGCTCCTTCACGAATAAGGCAGGACTGAAGTACGTACTAACCTTATCGGATATTCTTTATAAATTAGATAACAATTTATGATGATGAATTCATACCTTGAAGCGGTGATTAATTGCGGACTGTATCTGAGATCAGGGCGATGCTCCAACTCCACAAACGCGACCTGCTGCAGCAGTACAAGGTGAAGAGCATTGCCATCTTCGGATCATACATTCGAGGTCAACAGAACGAGGAGAGTGACCTAGACCTCCTTGTAGAGTTTTCCAGCCCAGTCAGTCTGCTCCATATAGTTTCTCTTGAGAATCATCTTACAGATATCCTAGATGTTCAGGTCGATGTGATTCCTAGAAAGAGCATACGAGAGGAGTTGAGAGACACTATTCTACGGGAGGCAGTTCCCCTGTGAAACGGTCCATTAAGATTTATCTCCATGATATTATCGAATATATGGAGTGAGCTGAAGACTGTTAGGAGATATGAAAGTCAGATCATTCTCAGTTGACCTAAGAATCTCTGACGTGATGATCTGAGTAGATATTTTCGCAAGTCCTTGAAACAGCAGAGGTGCAATACGATGCGAGATGATAAGATTCAGCTCCGACCTATGTTGGACGCTGAGTAGAGGTCATTGAGTTCACAGACGGGAAGAGTCGTTAGTAATACTGCAAAGAATAACCTACGTATTGCAAATACTCCCACAGAAGATAAATTGATGCCTAGTGCTCAGCCAAAATGTATAATTAGTTCGGATTAG
>CAZSWP010000092.1:3400-6052 GCA_964610875.1 uncultured archaeon | reverse complement strand
GGATTGGGCGCATCCAGGTCCGCGACGACGTTGATGTCCTTGATGCGCATATAAACGAGATTCTCACTATCATACCTGTATCCGAGGATGCCAATGTACTGTATGACACGCTCTGCATTGTCACACTCACGAATGGGGTACTGGTCACCAGAACCATTAGTGTTTGCAAGTTTTATTTCTCCAGTATCATATCCAATATGAAGTTACTTCATTGTTTTCAATATTTGAGCTGCTGCCATCCCAATCTCATCAGACCTTAGCTTTAGCGTCATCAAAATCTCTTCAATCTCAGTTGCAGAGAGATTTGGACCACCTGAATCTGAACTTGTTAGATACTCAAACTTCTTCATCATATATTCGATTTTTGGAACATCACCTTTTTCTGAACAGAAATTAGTATCTTCGATTACACCCACAACTAGATCTTCCATTCTTTGAATCTCTCGGAAACGCAGCAATTCAGGAAGTCTTCTTAGACTTCTCCTATAAATGAAAAGCAATAGGACAAATAATGGCGGTGCATAGAAGAAGTCGAGGTAGATCCATACCAAATAACATGGAAGTAATAATACTATCAATAGCATGATTTTGTGAAGAAATTCTAATAGCCGTTGGTTTTTCGCATATGCTTGATATATTCGCGTTGTTTGGGGACTATCTACACAATATTTCTTCATCCGATACCCTTGAGATAATTCGTCCTCAAATACTGGTAATAGTATAATCAACACCAGTGATAGTGCGAAACCAGATAGTGCTTCTAAAATTTGCATTATTTCATTAATTCCTCCTATGAGAATACAGCCACCAAATGAGTTAGGAATCTCCAATAGAAGAATACAAATGTCAGAATGATAAATGTACTTGTAATCAGTCCTGTTGTTGGATTCAGATCACCTGTCAATGCAACTATATCGACACCTAGTTTTGTCATTACAAGATATGCGAAAGACCCACCCCACCGAACCAATTTATTTTCAATAGTAGGCCCAGTATTAGGAATGGAACCAAAAATACTGGATACTAAAGCTATTAGCACTACGAGATAGAAATAGGTGCTCCATATATTATCAAGACCTTGTTCTCGAGCTTGAGAATGGAATCCCTCTACTAATCCAAAGCCACTGAAAAGAAGAATCAATCCCCCTGCTACAGCTGCTCCCATAGCATAATATTGCTGGATTAATCTAGCTCCATCAGCCCATCTAAAGCAGGTCCATGCCATAGTAACTAAGGAACCAAAGTTTGTGATTACGATGAAATCCTTTATGAATTCTAAAATCCATCCAATGACCACATCAATGTCCCCTCCCACGGATTCGATTAAAAAGTCAAATATTGCAAATGAATTGATGGTTATTTCGCTAAGTAAATCTACGGCTAATGAAATAAGTGGAGTTAGTGAATGTGATGGTTCATTATTTGAATCAGGACTCAAAACCTCAATGAGTAAATTAGGCCAATAGTTTATTAATTTCCACTGAATATTAATGAAAGAGGCATAACGGTAATGAATAAGCAATCATTCCAATTTCCATGTCTATCTTTTTGAATAGACCATTGTAAAGGTCCGCGCGAATGGAATTTCCGTAAATGGAAAATGTTTTTGGTAATTAAATCACGAGCTCAAAATGATTCTCCAGAGGAACAGAGGGGGACTACAAAGAAAGCGAAGATGACCCACAGAGCCCATAGAACCAAGCATCTTCTGTTCCAGAAATCATGTTTATTACTCATCAAGTAGAAGGCAATGAACATTCCATTGGTAAGTATATTCATCACTCCCATAATCAAAATTATCGTTCTACATACTCTGAAGCCATGGATTTTGTACTACTATAGATGACCTATCAGCGTTTGGTGTCGGACAATCTATTCTCCTCTTTCTAATCGCAATTTGATGCCTGCAGTGACACTAGCAAGCAGTATAGATACCACTACCCACATGAAAAGAACTGGTGCTGTCAAGACCTCCCTCAAAGATTCAAAAATGAAGAGAAATAAAAACATACTAAGTAGTCCTGGAAAGCATCCGAGGCCTGAATACATATTTGCATCACGGATTCTTGCATCTCGTTCTCTTGTGGATTCTGTATTCGAGTCTTCGTTTCCTTTTCTTAGTGTAGCTCTCAGTATGACATATGTGGATATCATTGTTAGAGTCCATGATATCAAAAGACTAAAGATCAATTCGCTAAGAGGATACCATATCTGAAGCATTACTTTTTCATTCCTTTCATTTGTTGAGTGTGTAGATTGCTGTTATCATCAATGGAATAAGTGCCAGAAGCTTAATGACTAACACAAGATAAGCACCAGGCATCTTCTGCAGTATTTTCTCCGTCACATCCAAACCTGCTAGAATTGCAGTAAGAACAGGTCTGATAATGAGTGATGCAACTGTTCCAAATATAAAAATTAATCCAGTTATCAATATAACCCAGTATCTCGTTTCCGGATCATAACCACTATTATACAACGAAGCTTCAAAAATAGTAATTGAATATATGTACAATAGAAGCCAATCGATACCGATAAGAGAAGCAGGTATTACCCAGCTAGGATTAGTATTAGCTGCCATTGCTGCTGAAAGCCAAAGGAAATCAATAACGGATAAACCAATAGCCACTGCTAATTTATCATATATTAGAG
>CAZSWP010000092.1:0-3390 GCA_964610875.1 uncultured archaeon | reverse complement strand
AATATCCACATAACTATCATCCAGTGAATCTAATGAGTTTCCAATCCCATCAGAAACGGATAATGTTTCAATCTCCATATTTCCAAGCAAATCTGTCCTTACTTGAACAAACATTGATGAATCTTGTATAGTTTTCTCAATTTTCGAGTGAAGAATAGGCCATAATCCTGTCCACCAACTTATGACATCTGAAATCCATTCGTCTAGTGGAGGTCCTGCTGTTTGTCCCACTCCATCATCCGTTCCATCATTCTCCACAGGCGCATACGGGTCAGGCGCGACGGGATTGGGAGCATCCAGGTCTGCGACGACGTTGGTGTCATGGATGCGCATCTCATTGCGTGCATAGCCACCATATCTCCCGACTCTCTAACCTGTCCCAGTGGTGCGACCATTTAGTAGCATTACACCGATAGTCAGATTGCTGCGATGATAATAGAGTAGCTGTCAAATTTGGGATAAACAAATAGCATGAATATACTCATTATTATTTTTAACATATATTTCATAGATATATAATCTCAGCTATCCCCTACAAAGTATAAAAACAAGAAGTGAGTTATTTCTCTTCTATATCTTCAGCTTGTTTCAAGAGGTCTTCAAAGCCTCCATATGGATCTGGACTAAGACAGATGACTCGTAAGAACATCATGAATGAAAAAATAATCATCCACCAAGAAAATTCACTTAGTGCTGTTGGTAAATACTCTGGCCATAGAATAAAAGTTACTAGTAGTGGAAGACCAAACATGAAGCTAAGAGATAATATTGCAACAAGAAAATGTATAGCAAGTGAATGTATTATCCAGCTATGATATTTTACTAGCAGTGGAAATTCGGATGGGACTAGTTCTGACTTTTCAAGGATGAGTTTTCGTTTGTATATGCGAAATTGTAAATCAGCTATACTAAGAAAAACAAGTGGAATGAAGCCAACTATGATAGGTATTTCATAGATGATTTCGTCCACCCCCATTTTGCTAACCCTTTTTCCTTGATTTACGGACTGATACTACTTGCTAGCATACCCAATCCTACAGCTACTGATAGTAGAAGAAGTAGAACCCTGGCATTGGGCGCCCATTATGAGCATTATAAATAGCACTATACCCATTGCAGACAAATATACAAAATCCACAATAATCATGATCTGTATTACTCCCACTTTCTTGTCGCAAGATGTTCACGAGCTTTGATACCCAATTCATCATCTCTAGTGCTTAATTCTGATAGAAATTTCTTAATGATTGTTTTTGAAATTCTTGAATTTGCTTCATGTCTTAAGACAATCTCATCCAATTTCCCGGGCTGATTCTCAGATTTTTCCAACTCGAACTCTAATAAATCTAGATCTGTTTCAAGTGTTCGATAAGGGGGTTTAATATGTCGTCTTCTCACCAATATTACTAATACTGATAACAGAGAAAAAATGAGGAAAATATTCAGAGATGTTTCGAAATTCAAAGTACTTGGTGTGTTGAAAGGCATTTCTTCCAAAAGAAAGAAAGAAAACCATGAAAATGAAGCAATATTTAGTTCGGATATTAATATCAAACTCCAAGTTCTAGTAGAAATCCCTTTTCCAATTTTCTGCAATATCAATGGTCCCTTTTCATTGATTCCCAAATAGACCGTGATCACTGACAAAATAGTTAATGCAATACATATCATTGATGAAATGGCGACATTCATAAACCACACCTCATGTATACGCAGGATTTTGAGCATAAGACTCAAGATGATTATATAGATAATGAGTCATCATACTTAGTAGGATTGCAACCATTGCAATCTTTGTCACGAGATTAAGAACATTGAAAACCAGTCCCCAAATTACTAGTTTGCGTGTTCCAACTGCTATTTTTGACCAAATCGCATCATAGAAGCGTTTGGCACCAAAATACGCATCAACCAAGGAGGCTCCTACCGTGAATATAAGCATTTCAAAACATTCATTAAATGCTGCACCTGCAGACATCAACCCCATTCCAACAGCTTCATTGATTGCATAGAGAAACACTAGTGTCGACACAACCCATGCACCTAGAAGTGCCACCATGGCTCCATAGATAATAGGATCTGCTGGGGCTGCCATCACAACGAGTACTTCTAATGCTAACAAACAACCCTCTGCAATGTATTTTGGCATTTTAATTTGCGGTAATGCATCTGACCAAAAATCGGTATTTGCTGATTGAGCTGCCATTGCAATTCCATCATCATTCAATATATCAAGCTGTGGAACAATAATATCAAAATTGATCAATGTGAATGTACCTAATAGATCTAGTGACATTTCTACAACATAAGAACCAGTGGTTAATACTTGAGTTGATTTAATGTGAAGAATTGGCCATATTCCCGTCCACCATGAAATGGTTGCTGCTGTTGCAGCATTCACCATTGCATCCACAAATGGATCAGGGTCTGAATTCTGCATTGCAGTCCCATCACACTCCACAGGTGCATACGGGTCTGGGGCCGTGGGATTGGGAGCATCCAGGTCTGCGACGACGTTGGTGTCATGGATACGCATGTCAAGGAGATTATAGCTGCTGTATCCCCCAGCTCTTCAACCTGTCTAAGTGGTGCAATCACACCACAACTCTATACTAATGGACAGATTGCTGCAATGATCACAGAGTATATGTCAAATGTGATTTCATAATCAAAGAATCTGGGCATCAAAATGCACGAGAAACTTAAATTGTCAATATTGATTAAATTGAGTCAATGTCTATTGTATTTCAAATCTGTCCAAATAATAAGTGAGAATACGGGGGTCCGCCAATCCCCTTTTCTGATAAGATTTTCATGATTTCCAAATGATTGTTAGTTGGTTAGTTGTGATAGGTTTTACTGTTCTTTTCTTGAGTTAAACCTGTCCTCAAGTTTAAAATACCGAAACCGATATCTAAAGAAAAGAATTTCTCCTGCAACAAACAAGGCCAGTCCTAGGAAATCAGCTACAGAATATCCAAATAAACCTAGAAGAACAACACCAAGGTATTTCAGCATATTTAACATAAAATCCCACCGCAGACTATGCGATTGGTAGCTATTATACAAAATTGGTTGATCATCATTCTCTTGCTTTGTTTTACCTTTAATTTCCATTTGATTAAGAATAGACCTCTCTAAGTAATCACTAGCTACGAGTAAAAAAAGTCCGGGTACCAAAAATATGAAGAATGCTACCGCGATGATGTTATACAGCCATGCCAAAAATGCTTCTACCTGCATAAACATAATCAACCCTCTTGTCCACCTAAGTTCCAAAGGTTCCAAATACCGAATAATGAAACTGCAATCATACTTCCCAAGAATACGTACGTGAACTTTCCGAATGAAACAGGAGCTTTTGTGCCTTTACTGAACCCAGTATATTCC
>CAZSWP010000091.1:0-6066 GCA_964610875.1 uncultured archaeon | reverse complement strand
TTGTTATTTCACCATCGGTATAGCCTTCTTTCTTTAGACGTATTATTTCATCTTTCTCAAAACCATCAATTTTCTTGTGTTTCATTTGTTTCAATGCAGAAGCAATTTCATTCAAACGTTCCTTCCTGCCGCTGGCAACACCAAAAATACCTAATCTTTGAGCTTCCCTAATTGCATCTTTTGTTGAGATAAGCACTCCATGTGGATGGTTGGTTGTAACGATTCCCAGCGTCTTTAGAAGCCGCTCTAGAAACTGTTTATTAGCTTTTGTTGATATGCCTGCACAGAATGCGCGAATGGATGCGTAGCCATCACCATCTGTGATACCTCTGAGCATTGCCAGTCTAAAATCAGCACTTACTTTGAAAACCCACACCATATCCACAGAATCATCAGCTTTCGTATCCTCTTCACTAAGCCCAAAAAGTGTCTTTCTCATATATGAGATAAGGGAACTCATTCGACTACCCCAACTAAATTTCACAACGGGATTACCATCTTTGTCAACACTGTATTGATCTTTCCATCGGGATGAGTCAATTCCAAGTAACCCCAAACAATAACAGAACGCTTCACCAAAGTCTTTGCTCCAATTGTATTTCTTGCTAGCGGTGAGTGTAATCGTTGTACCCTTCTTTCGACCAAACCCACCATCCGAGAATATGGCACCTAGCAGATACATAAACGCCACTGCACCCTCAAGCCCCTTGTAGCGTTCCGCCCACTTCTTCATGCGTTTCGATTGAATCGGTGTCAACTGCTTAATCAAATCCTCAATGTCCTTCGACTTCTTGATCTTCAGGGGCACCTTCACAAACTGGTCCAATCCCGACTCCTTCACCAACAAAGGAAGCCACCGTTTACCGTATCCCGCAGAAGTCTTTGGTGACGTGATTGCATATCGCAGATACCGAGGAAGCGTACGATTCAGAATCCATGACTTCGTAGTGGACATTGGCGCTCCAGACTTGCGTGCAAAGTCCCCATGCAACCCCCCTTCCCGCAAGGCAGCAAGGAATCTGAAATACTGCTTGACGCGCTCCTGCTCCTTCTTGTATTTCTTGTGCCCCTGCAGCAGCTCAGTTATGTAGAGGGACCGCATGATCTTGGCATAGGTCTTGTAGTCGGTGACGCCATTGAGTTCCTTCAGCAGTTCGTCAGCGAGAGCATTGCCTTCCTCAATGGATAGACCGTAGTGAATGATATCAAAGACCTGCGGATGTGAGTTCCCTTTGACCCAGTCCTTCACAGTCTCATCAGACACACCCTTTCCTTCAATGACTTCAAGAATGTCCTGACGACTCACAGAAGATTGCTTCTTCCACTTCTTGTAGAGTTCAAAGAATAATCGTGCATCATTCATCAGCTTGGCATAGTCTTTCCGCTTCTTCAGCCATGGGTAGTGCTTGTCCACAATCGCTTTGAACTTTGTAAATGACTTGACTTTCTTGTCACGAATGGAAGGAAGAGATATCATTTGGGTGTAATGACCGACACGCGATTTCACAGACTTTTGCTTTTCTTCGGTTTCCGCAAACTCGGAATCATCTTCATTCTCAAGCACTCTATCCAAGTCTTCAAGAGACTCCTTGAACCGAGCAAAAGCGATTTTTCGTAGAGGCTTTGGTTTTATCTTACGCAGATACCAGTCCGACACTTCCCACAACTTGAACCCCAGTTTCCACGCGATGTCGGCATAACTCAACTCCTTCAATCCATCTTTGGTGAACTCTTCTTTGAGTCTCTTCTTGAACTCCAAATAACGAAGGACATGTTCAACTTCTTCTTCATTCTCAACAACATCAGGATACTCAGCCAGTGCTTCTAACAGGTCCTCTTCCGTTTCAATCTCAGACGCAATCTCATCCAGTATCTCTTTCAGTTGCTCGCGGACCTCAACCTCATCGACTTCATCACTCTCAGTATCGACCTCAGAGGTTTCGTCCTGACCTGAGTACCAGCTCTCTGGTGGATTGTTCCACATCTCAGGGTCAGGCCATGGACAGCGAGGAGTCACAGACTCTTCATCTTCAGTGATGTCTTCCTGTACATCCTCAACCTCAGCTTCTCGTACATCCTCATCATTAGCAGCAAGGTCTGATTCGGTCTCATCGATAGAATCAGAATAAGTAGAGTCATCAATCTCACTTTCACTTCTCTCAACTGATTCTACTTCAGGACTTTCATCCACTTCATCTTCTACTGATGTGTTATCGGTTTCCTTACGTGACTCGATTTCGTGCTGGCTGGATCGTGCAGTGCCATCTTCCACAGATTCTTTGCAATACTCTGTTTCAGCTGTATCCTCTATATCCGACATAGTATCAGATTTGGGTTTACATTCTCTCGTTGTTTCTCTAGAGAACTCTCTGTTATCTGATTCATTCTCGTACTCAGTCTCAACATCTGGTTCAGATACCTTCGAACTCGTTTCATGTTCTTTTACCGCAGATTCATCTTGTTCTTGCTCAGTAGTTTCATCCGATGGTTGTTTCATGCCTTCCTTTGGTTCTGAAGAAGCATCATCTTGTTCTGATGGAGATTCGAGCTCACTTTCTATTTTCTCAGGAGACTCAGTTATCTCATGCTTAGTTGAGTCGACCTCTGAACTATCCTGTGTGCTCTCATCAGATTCGTTTTCCTCCTGTGTTTCACTACCGGATTCTGTTGATGTTTCAGCTGACTCTCCAACCTTAGTGAGTAATGCTGTTGCAGTACCATCACCACTCTCATTGACAGAGCTCGAAGAAGAGTCCTCTGCAGATTCGGAACCTTCTGACGTGGATTCTTCGCTCCCCTCTTGTGATGTTTCCTCTTCATTGAGATAATCTTCCATGTCTTCTATCTGACGTTCACGCCAGCGTTCTTTCATCTCCTCGGAGAGAAGCATCCTGTAATCTCAGAACATTCAGATATCATCGTCATCACAGACGAGGCCCATAGGACACAGTATGATATCCTAGCAGAGAACATGCGAGATGCCCTTCCAAATGCGGCATTCATCGGTTTCACAGGAACACCACTCATAGCGGAAGAAGAATTGACTCGAAAGGTGTTTGGCGAGTATGTAAGCATCTACAACTTCAGACAATCAGTGGAGGATAATGCAACAGTCCCGCTATACTACGAGAACCGCGTCCCAGAACTCCAACTGGTCAATACTGAGTTTGACCAAGATATCCTGCGGATAATTGAAGACGCTGAACTGGATGTCGCACAAGAAGAGAAACTCGAACGATATCTTGGTAAGAAGTATCATCTGATTACGGACAATGACCGACTTGAGAAGGTAGCAGAAGACATTGTGGAGCATTTCACATCCAGAGGGCATCAAGGAAAAGCCATGGTCATTTCAATTGATAGAATAACTGCCGTCAAGATGCACGAGAGAGTACAGAAATACTGGAATCAGAAAATCCAGCGATTGGAAGGGGAGATCAAATCAATCCTCGGTTCTAATCCAGACTTGGTTGAGCAAGCCCATGTTGAGGAACTCAGGGCACTTGTCGATTACATGAAAGAAACAGACATGGCAGTCATAATATCAAAATCACAGAATGAAGTGGATGACTTCAGAAAAGAGGGCATAGACATCATACCTCATCGTAAGCGCTTGGAAACAGACAGCCAGCTTGATGAGAAGTTCAAAGACGCAGACCATCCACTCAGGATTGTGTTTGTCTGCGCTATGTGGATAACAGGGTTCGATGCAAAGCCCTGCTCAACAATCTACCTTGACAAACCCATGAAGAACCACTCTCTCATGCAGGCAATTGCCCGAGCAAACAGAGTGTTTGAAGACAAGCAAAACGGACTGATTGTTGATTATATTGGCATCTTCAAGAATCTAGAGAAGGCACTCTCTATCTACGGTTCGGACTCAGGCGGCGGAGTCGGAGAGGGCGACATGCCTGTCAAGATGAAGGACGCCCTTGTAGATGAACTGAGGAAAGAGATTGTAGAAGTAGAGAAGTTCTGTAGAGAGAGAGGCGTCTATCTTGGCGTCATCCAAGCAGCAGAAGGTCTTGATAGAGGCGAGCTTATCAAGAATGCAGCTGATATCATGCTTCAGGATGATGCCACAAAACGAGAATTTCTCTCATATGTTTCGTCAGTTAATCTTCTCTTCAGAGCAATCAAGCCAGATGATAGAGAGGAAGAGTTCAGACCAATCAGAAAATTGCTAGTTATTATAGAACGTAGAATCAGAGCAATGAGTGAGTCAGTAGACATCTCAGGAGTGGTTGATGAGATTAATGAGCTTCTCGAACGATCAGTTGCTACCGAACCCTATGTCATGCCAGAGGACCCCATAGAACACCTCACCACGGACCTTAGCAGAATAGATTTCGAGATGCTTTCACGACTCTTCAAGAAGGGAAGAAAGCGCACCTATCTCCAGAGATTGAGAGCAATCACAAATAGAAGAGTCCAAGAACTTGTTCGTCTGAACAAGACTCGGACAGGATACATGAAACGCCTGCAGCAAATGATTGATGATTACAATATGGGTAAGGTGGATGTAGACCAGTTCTTCAACTCACTAGTGCAGCTAATGCAGGAACTCAATGAGGAAGAGCAACGTCATGCTAAGGAGAACTTGTCTGAGGAGGAACTCGCTGTCTTTGATCTCTTAATAAAACCGGGACCCAAATTGAAGAAAGGAGAACGAGAACTTGTCAAAGGTGTAGCTCGAGATTTGATCCAAAAACTGAAGGATAGCAAGCTGGTCCTTGACTGGAAAAAGACACAGCAGACAAGGTCTGGAGTAATTGTGACAATAGAGAAAGAGCTAGATAGACTACCAGAAGTCTATGATGTCAACCTCTACAAGCAGAAATGTGATGCAGTCTATCAGCACATCTTCGAAGCATATGGTGGAGAAGGACAGAGTGTGTATTCAGCTGGTTGAGAGTGGAAAAGATGGTTCTAAAAATCACTATGGAGGATTTGTTTTATGGATTCGTTAGAAACTACTACTCTTTCGGTATAAAACCAGGTACTAGAAATACAAAATGGACTAATGAAATTCTTGGGTATTTTGCTAAGTTAGGCAAAATGCTTGGTTTCTTCACAGAATACGAGTGGCAACGTTATGATCTCGTTTGGTTCTGGGGTCCAAGTGATGAAGATGATGAAAAGCCGATGCTACATATTGAACATGAAAATAGTCAGAATAGACAATCAAATCTCCTAGAAAAAGCAGCGAATTCTAGATCGGAGAATCTTATTTTGATTTGGTATCCAAAATCTGAGAGAAACTGGGACGAATTCGTAGAAAGACTATTGGAAATATCCGAAAATAAGGAGATTTTAGCTATCAAAGATTCTGTATTTATCAAAGGTAGAAATAACATTATTGAAGGGGTAATAATCAAAGATGGGAGAGTTCGGGATGAGTTGAAAGCAAAGAGGTTTACGAGCAACTCTGATGAATTCTACATTCTTGAACCCATTTACGAATAGCCATGAATCTGATAGACAATCATCAATTACTGTAATAGAATACCGGTAAAGGTTTCTTTTCTTTCATCATGGAAAACTCATGAGCAATATTCTTGAGAACTCTATCAGAAGCCGTTTTATCCAGTATAAGGAAGTATCCTAAGCAATTCGAATTGTTATGACACATTTCGAAAAGTTTCAGGAAATCCTTTCTAATGCCATCACGATTGCCTGATGCTCTTGCTTTGAATTCAATTACAGCCCTAAATGCTCTCATTGGATACTTGGGTCGTCTTTCATATCTTGCTTCACCGATATTTCCACTATCACCATAGAAATCGTTTGAACTGTCAAGGATACATAAATCAAACTTTAGTCCTCTTTTGTTTTTGTCTTTTTTCCATGAAATTCTGCTATCAATACCCACTAATTTCCTATCTGTTTTCATATCGTAAGGACTAAGTTCACTATGTATCCTAAAATCGTTAATCTTCTTGTTCAATAGCTCGTAGGTGAACATGAGTAAGTCACGTTCAGTCAGATAATACCAATCACCAGATTTCACAGAGTTAAAATGCTGTTTAGTTATCATCAATAGCACATCATTAATTGATGTGTGTA
>CAZSWP010000090.1:4952-6188 GCA_964610875.1 uncultured archaeon | reverse complement strand
CCCTCTCAGATAGAGGTTTTGTAGATAGAATCACGATTAGAGCAATGATGGAGGACATCATCCAATAAAAATCTCTAATGATTATTGAAATTACCAGAATTACAACGATAAACATTATAACAGCATATTTTAGCCACACGCGGAAATTTCTATAACAATTATTTGTTTGGGTATCTTTATCCTCCATGACTTTCACCTTCGTAATCACAAAGATTGTAGAAAATGGTACACCATTAGTGCACCAAATATTAGTATTGCACCAACCATAATCATTGTGCCCCACTTACAATTCCAATTATATGTTTCTTCAATCCATGGCATCCAGATTCCTGCACCCATCAGATGAATTCCAAAAACTACTCCAAGCAGAACAGATGTTGTAGCAGAGAGAACATTTTTCAGCGATTTCCATCCAATGAGTAAAGCCAATGACAATATAAATAACAGGAAGTATTTGCCTGCAGCTTTTCCATGCGACAAAGAACCCTCTGCCACACCAGATTCAATTATGCCTATTGGTGCAATAAAAGCTAACAATGTGAGTCCTGCAGCAACACCTAATGCAACGCCCGCATAGGGATTTGCAGGATTCACAGTAGTAGCCATGTCGAAAATATTGATTGCAACAACAGCTGACTGTATCAAACCTGCAAATATTGTTGCAAAAACCCAACTCTTGATAACTTCGATGAAATCATCAACAGTGGGACTTGCACCTGCATTTAGTCCTATCATATTCCTATTTCCCAACAAATCAAATGTGAAATGAAGCAATTGACTGCAACCTGAAAATAGGAAATCATACTTGAGATGACAAATTGGCCAGAAAAGGTCCATAGTCCACCAAGTGAGTAGATTATTTTCAGTAAATTGATATCCGATATACAATGCATTAGTTGTTTTTGGATCACTTATATCACCATTTCCAACAAGAGTCCCATCACACTCCACCGTTGCATACGGGTCAGGCGCGACTGGATTGGGAGCATCCAGGTCTGCGACGACGTTGAGGTCCTCGATTCGAAGGTCAACCAATGCATTGCCCTGATATCTGTGCCCTTGAATGACAAGATACTTCACTACGCGTTCTGGGTCAGCAGCTGCGGCAAGAGTTGCTACCATTCCATCAATTGAAGATTTGATGCTCTCACTTGCCTCATCGTACCAGATTCTGGCATCGGCAGTTGCATCACCGTAGAGATACCCCGGACTGTTAGAGTATGTATTTCCGCTGAC
>CAZSWP010000090.1:4503-4942 GCA_964610875.1 uncultured archaeon | reverse complement strand
TCTTGGCACTTCCAGCCCATGCATCTCGCCATTCTATTCTAACGATCTCTTTCATGCTAGTATCATACAGGCTTACCCAGATTCTGCCAAGTTCGCTGCTAGGACCTTGGATGAGCTTGCCAAGAACGGTAAAGTCATCCAACTGATAGAGTCTGAACGGTCTATCCAAGGGTTGTACATATGTTGGTCCATGCCAGGCCGCCAGAGTTGGACGTGAATCGATATTTTGGAGATGCATATAGCTACTACCAGATGGGACCACGAATTCACCCACATCTTCTCGTGGGAGAAGCATGATGTCATCTATGTAACCACTTCCTCTGATTAGAAATGCATTGACATTGATGATATCCACAGTTGGTTGTGCATCATGTAGGTCTGCTAGTAGATCTCGCTCAAAGGTTCTCCAGGTTCCATCATCTGCATCTGACCCAAGATT
>CAZSWP010000090.1:0-4493 GCA_964610875.1 uncultured archaeon | reverse complement strand
ACCCAAGTCCATGATGTACATATCCATTTGTGCCAAGGCTGTTGTAATCTACCGGAGTATAGTAAATGTATCTATGTCCTACATTGGTATCAACTGAGATGTAAATAGTAAATGCTTCAGAGTATTTCATAGTCCATCTAATTCTAAGATGTTTAGCATCATTCCAATAGTCTGCAGATGAATATGGATACCGATACCCTGTTGAAGTACCTCCACCTAGAAGCTTAATTGCTCTTCGGCCGTCAATTAAGACATTTGAAATTGAACCAGAGGGAGTTGCATCGTATACTCCCCACATATCTGTATCAAAGTCCTCAGCATTCTCCTTAATGCTTGCATACTCAAGAAGTTTGATATCATCCACAAAACCACTACCTCTGAAGAGTATAGTATTGATATCAATGATATCTACAGTTGGCTGTGCATCGTGCAGGTCTGCAACTAAATCCCGTTGATATGTATGCCAATTCCCATCATCACTTGCACTTCCCAATCCATGCTTGATATAACTCGGATGGTCAATATCTAGTCTATCTTCGTCCTCGGGCCTATATTCCAAATATCTATGTCCATCGGTTGTATCTACTGAAACATAGACTACATAATACTCAGAGTATTTCATTGTCCATTGAATGACATGACGGTCTTTTTCATTCCAATAATCAGAGCTTGAATATGGATACCTATAGCCTGTAGATGAACCACCACCAATTAGTTGAATCACACGTCCTCCGTTTCCTTCAACATTCTGAATTTCTCCTGCCGGAGTGTTATCATATACGCCCCAGAGCTCGGTATCACCATCTTCTGCATTCTCCATGGTCATTTCGATACCAAAGTAATTGTTTTGACCGAAATTATTCATGTCATTGCAGATATCATGATATACCGTGAATTCTGAGGCTGCATAACTAAGTCTAATGTTGTAGATACGCTCATCATGTTCTGCATAGCTACTGTATCTATATGATTGAATGGCGATGTATTTGATGAGTCGATGAGAGTTGATTTGGCTGTGTATGTATAGAACCTTCTCATTCTCTCCTGGCGCATCTGCAATGATGCCTATATTCGGATCATAACGTATTTGCACAACACCATGAATATCTCCCACAAAGTGAGGTGTTTGGAGGTATGCGCTAGTCCCATCTTCTCTCCAATATCGTGCAATGAATGTAGAGTCCTTGGAGCCAGACCAGTAATCTACTAGAGTTAGTGAAATCGCAAGCTTCTCATTTAAGTCATAAAGAGATACTGAGGTATAGCTTAATGGTGAATTACTTCCATGGTGAACTAAACTAAGATTTGCTGCAAACGAGCCAAGATCTTTAATCTCAAAATATGAAGGAAGTGTATTGACAAAAGTGGGGCCATGCCATGATGTACCAGTAGGTATGTCTGTAACAGTTATATAATCTCCAGTTGAGCTGATTGTTCCACTCGCTTCATTAAAACTAGGAACTACTGGCCATGTAGAGTCATACTCATAATCAGCATCAACACACGGGTCTGTCCAGAGACCTCCAGTCCTATATGGATTCCTTCCCGTTACAGGTTCTTGCCAGACACCATCCACTTTCTGCTTCTGGATATATACTCCACCAGCTGTTGTCTGGTTCAGCGAAATGGAATCCACTTCGTAGATTGATGAACCGCTTGCTATTACATGTATGCTGACAGATGACCAAAAGCTACCGTCACCAGAATATGTTATAACTCCTTCATAGGTGCCTCCAGAGAATATCTCCGGACCTGACTCCCAGTGACCTGATGTTGATTCATATGCTGCCATGTAGGTACTACTCAGAAGTGTTGTATCTCCAGGACTCGGATTTGATTCTAAAATTGGATCATTCGGGTCTGGTTCAGGTTTGGGATCATCTTCTGGTGGCGGTGTAGGTTCTGGATCATCAATGACCCACCACTGCTCTTGGTAGTAGTTCTTTGTATAAATGATACCTAGTGATTGCAGAGTCCTCACATTGGGCTCAAGTCCATAACTTGAATAACGCCACCATGTTCGATAATAGTCCACAATCGCAGATTGGAGTTCCAATGGTAAATCTGAAAAACCGGGATATCCCGAATAGGTTTCTTCATAGGTATATCTAACCACTTTCTCAGTACTGGTATAAGTGTCTGAGTAGTGGTCATCTATGTACTCTATCTCGTCAAGAATGACCTGTTCGAAGTCCATTATGTGAACACTGATATCGTTCTGAACTAATTCCTTTGCTCTGGTCAATTCTACCTGCCGATATTCTTCGACATATTCAGAATCCATACCGAGTGCCAACATTATGGTAGCCGCGATTTCAACATTAGTGACTTCAGCTGGCCGAGCTCCCGGAACTGTGTAGAGTTTCTTTCCAGAGTCTTCGTCCCCATACCTTATGATGTTCCTGCTGTCACATGCAGCAAAGAGGTGTAAGATTGCGTCTGATGAGGAAACTATACCTGCCATTGTCTTCCATGATGTAAGATATCTGCCTGTGACAATGCCCAGAGGTCCTCCATGGGACATATAGACAACTATGTCACCATCAAGTAATGTAGCAACATGTGGATCGTTTGTTCGCATCACTCGAATACGGTCAACAATGAACGGGTCATCAGTTATGAACTCTTCAAGCCTATCTTGAAGGTCTCTAATGGCCCACTTCGTGTCTACATCATTAGAGAGTTGCAGAATGACCACATTTGGCCCTCTGTTTATTGCATCTGCCGTCCAAGCTGTAGTTGCAAGAAGTTGCATGCCCAGAATGGCAGTCACAACAAACGCGCTCAGTATTACTAGTTGTCTTTTATTTACAGATCTGACTCCTCTCATCCACCAGTCCTCAATTACAGGTGCCACTGATCCTGTATCATAATCAGTAGTTATCTAGTCGTTCTTGATTTTCACATATAAAGATAGAGAAATTCTTGGAACCAATTTGGTCCCGGAAACGCAACTCTCCCTGTGTTTCTTTGCAGTTTTCGCATATATTTGATGGAGAAATGAGTAGAATCCTGAGTTCCTGTATGTATTGGAAATTTCGTGCCATTTCACACTCTGAAAACTTAACATACGGCCAACTGCATCAATAAGACACATTACTATATATATTCAGGCCTCGGATGCTTTCCAGGACTACTTAGTATGTTTTTATTTCTCTTCTTTTTTGAATCTTTGAGGAAGGTCTTGACAGCACCTATTCTTTTCATGTGGATAGTGGCATCTATGCTGCTTGCTAGTATTACTGCAGGTATGAAATTACGATTGGAAAAGAGAGCATTTATCATCTAGTATAACATAGTGACAGATGATGTATAGTAGTGCTAAATCTGACTTGTTTATTGACGCAGCTTTCAATGGTTAATCCATTGTGGTATGCAGTAGATGTTGGACTCCTAGATACATATGCAGTGATATGCAAATGGACAAAACTAGTGATAGCTGCTACCTTTGCCTTCTATCTACCCTTAGTGGGATATCACTGGATGACAGCACTAGGATGGTTGTAGGTGATTTTAATGCAAATCGCATCAGATGTCCTGCAACTATCCCTCGCTCTACTCTTCATTTTCGGAGGGCTCGTGTGTCTGAACCTCTCTACACGTATATCTCGAAAGCTCACTAGTTTACCTGTGATCTTTCCTGACGAAGAAAAATACCAAGAGAAAGCAAAACAACGTGAGAAAGCCGCCAGAAGAGTGGTAATGGAATGGGGGATTCTAGTCATATTGGAAATCGTCCTCAGTAGCATTGGTGGGTATCTGGCAATAGGTTTCTTTGGAGTATTGTTCTTTCTAGCAATCATTCTTATATCACATTATATTAACAGAGGAAGAATCCCCGCACAGACTATGACCCTTTGGCTAGGTTATCCAATAGGATTGGATTGGTCGATGTATATGGAAACACAACCTCTGCTTATGCTAAGAGTGCGATACTAAGTTTTATCCAGCAATACAAGCTCACTGAGTGGGAAGCAACAAGACTGTTGGACTATCTTGTGGAATCGAAGATGATAACCAATGATGTCAAAACCAAAATTGTGAACACACTTGAAGATGGTGGTCCCTCTAGTCAATCGTCCACTGCAACGAGATGAAGAAGTAAAACATGATCACTATTCTATTCTCGATTTTTGTGCTCCTGGTATTTTCTTTACAGGATTCATAGTATATGCATCCAACACTAGGACAGTCTTGGCTTTCGTCATCAGAATCCGGAGAGCAAGAAAACACGGGAAGTAGAGTGATAATCATAACTAGACCGATTGACTCACATAAGGAAACAATCATGGATACGAAGACTATTGGGAAACTCATGGCAATGGGGACATGGAGCCATCCGCAACCGCCTTGATGGAGATGTTGATTCCTACCGATGGAAGGTGAACAACGCAGAGTGGGTCATCGATACCACAGTGGTTACACACTCAATGAGATGCGCATCCATGACCTCAACGTCGTTGCATATCTGGATGCTCCCAATCCGGTTGCTC
>CAZSWP010000089.1:0-6478 GCA_964610875.1 uncultured archaeon | reverse complement strand
TCTTTGACAACGAATGTGTTGGTGTTTTAGCTATTACCCTGACCCTTTTCTTCTTTCTTCGTAGTATGAAGAGAGGTTCGAACATTTCAGGAGTTGCTGCAGGTCTCTCTTTGGGTTATTTATTAGCATCTTGGGGTGCGGGTGATTTTATGCTCGGCCTCCTTGCAGTATCCGCACTTGTTCTATTGTTAACCGGACGTTACAGTCAAAGGCTTCTTTCAAGTTATGTCATAACTATAGCTTTGGGTGTTTATCTTGGTGCTCTCGTACCCAGAAATGGATTTGAAAGCCTGACTTCAATGACGTATCTAGTGGCGATTGGTATGGCAGGTTTACTTGCCTTCTATGAGATATGGCAAAGAATTGGTCACTACAGAGAATCAACTGCCACAATCCTTGCCCCGCACATGAAGTCTATTCTATTGGGAATCATCACGCCAGCTGCTGGGATTAGTGCGTATATGCTATATGCAAACAGTAACGAGCTATCTATCACAACTACCACTACAAATCCCGTTACAGTCCTTGGCTCGAAGTTTCTCAATGTAATCAATCCATTCTTCAGACTGGATCAGAGAATATTCGCATCAGTTGCTGAGCACTTACCAAGTCCTTGGAGTAGTTTTTACAATACACTCTTGATTCTCATGGTGTTCTTCCCAATTGGATTGTATTTCCTATTCCGACGTGGCAGAGATGAAGACTATCTTATGCTAGTATTTGGAATTACTACGGTATACTTTGCTGGCAGCATGATTCGTCTCGGTCTTATTCTCGCACCTGCCGCAGCAATTCTTGCAGCAGTTGCAGTCTATAGTATTCTATCTCCCTTCGCAAAAATAGTCACACAGCAGTCCGTCTTTGAAAGACGTCGTTTCAGGATGAGTTCATCCTTGACTTCGGAGCATGCAATTGCTGCATATGCATTTGTGGGGCTCTTACTTTCAGTGAACGTTATTCTTGGGGTGAACTATGTGGTGTACGGCGTATCAAATCCTGAATTTGCTCTTGCTGATATTAGTAGAGGCGGCTACACAGACTGGCAAACTTCAATGAACTACATTCGAAATGTCCTTCCTGATGATGCAGTTGTGGCTAGTTGGTGGGACTATGGGTACTGGATAAACAGCGCGGGAGGAAAAGCAACTATTGTTGATAATGCAACATTCAATAGTACGCAGATAGGGATGATGGGATTAGCGCTCATGTCGTTGAACCTGACGGCGTCGTTACGAGCACTAAAGACATGGAACGCATCACATGTTCTTGTCTACTGGGGACATCGTACTACCGCTTTCGGTGGGGATGATGGCAAGTGGCCTTGGATGGCCAGGATTGCAGAAGACAAGCTTGGATCAGATGTCATTGACGATGCCACATATCTTGGTGATAATCCTACAACAGATGACGTAGAGGAAGAATACACTCTTGATGCTTTCTTCCAATCAACTCTGTACAAGCTTATGCTCTATGGCGAACCAATGGACCAGAATCAAGGAGATCAAATGAACCTCCCTGATGATCGGAAGTATTGGGATCAGTTTCTTTGGAGCGAAGAAGATGCCAGATGGAGAAATAACATTCCACAATCACTATACGGTGCATTTGAGGAAGCATTTGTCAGCCACTCTTTTGGCCTTGTCAAAATCTACAGTGTTGACTATACTATGTTAGAACAGTACTACAACAGGACCAATGCTGATTGGGTACCAGATTTAGATTCACTTTCCAGCGTTTCCCTAGACGGGAATTTGTCTACAACTGAAACTGGGTTTACAAATTATGACATAGTGTTCGGCGGTGGATATGACGCAACTGTCTATACACGTGCAAATGAAACTCATATATACTATGGTATCAGTATGGACAATTACACATCAGGTGAAGATTCCTTTGGTTTACAGATTGCTTCTCTTGATGCCCCCGGAAACCCTGATATCCGTGCTGTAAACTATGCTGGACAAGAGTACTATGATGGCCATGTAGACTACTATGGAGATTGGAAACCAGATACCAGTGGTGTAAACACAACAGAGTATGCAACTGGGGACAATGTGATTGAATTCATTATTCCTTTGGACTCCAATGATCCTCAAGATGTAAACATGCAGTCAGGTGGTAATTACCAGGTGCGTTTCATGTTTTGGAACAACGTGAACAGTGGTGAACCATCTCTGATTACAGGCCCAATCATCTTCTGGGTCCCCGTGGAACTGCACTAGTTTCAATTGAAGTATACGGCGGCTGGTCTTTAATCAGTCGCCCTATGCAATCTTTTTCTAAAAATCAATCAACCTGCTGACGTGTCTTTCTCTTCGCTTTGCGTCTATATTCTCCATACTTGTCTTGAGGAGAATATTTCGGTGGCTCAGGGCTTCTTACAGACCCTCCACATTTCGGACACTTTTTATCATTCATAGTATATTGTTCACAATCAACGCATTTGAAGAGATACGGCATACTGATCACTACTTGCGAACAAACTGTATCATACCAGAGTCTTTCTGAATAATCTTGCTGACTTTTTCCATGATCGCAGACAAGATATCCTCTGCTTCTTTATAATCCGGGCTGATAATTCTTAGTTTATATCTTGGAGAACCTAAAGTGTAAATTTCGACAGTGGATTTCTCATCTGACTGGCTAATCTCAAGTCCACTGATGAGCGCCTTTTTGATAGTTTCAACTCCATTGGGGCCAGGAACCGTTATTGTCATCTCTCCGTCTATCTCAACTTGAGGAATTTCTATTCTGGATTCTGCTAGTTCTGCAATTTGCTGCTTTAGTTCCTTTGGCGCGTCAACATCTTTGAAAGTTTCTTCTCCAGCATCTGATGCGAGTTCAAGAGCTTTGTAGATCTCTCCAAAGTAGTCTTCAAGAGGCCATCCTACTTGCTCATAGATTTGTTCTAGAGAGGTTTTATTTTCATGAGCCACCATCTCTAGAAGTTTCTCAGCTTTCTGAGCGCGTTTCCATTCATTATTCTTAGAACGTCTTGCCTCTGTAGAAACTCGGCGCAGAGAACAATCAATATGCCCTTTCTGAGGGTCAACTTGAAGCACTTTTACAATCAATCGTTGTCTTTCACTGATGTGATTTCTGATGTTCCTTACCCATGTACTTGATACTTCTGAGATATGGATGAATCCCTCTTTATTCTGATATTCGGGAAGTGTCACGTACGCTCCATATGGGGCTACTTTTGTGGCAACTGCTACCACATACTCATCTGGGATTGGCCACTCAGAACGCTTCAGAACCATATTCTCTCCTCATCCAGGGTATTTTCCCGTTTAATCTATGGTAGAATCTCAATCTCTCTTGCGATAGGCTCGAGTTTTGCTTTTCCACCGCTTGGTTTAGCCAAGACTTTACCGCATTTTAAACACTTTACTTCGGTTGCAGCATTACCGAAGATGATCTGCTCGCTCTCACAGTCAAGACATTTGACTTTGATGAACTTTGAGCTTGGTTGTTGGACAATGTCACCTTTCATTGTGAAATATCACCATTATATTTCGATACTGCCAAGCATGGCAGAGAAAGTGCCACGAGGGCTCTCTGACTCGTCGAGGCGAGGTTATATTATAACTCTATCGACACGACCTTCGATGAACTGTACTAACACTGATGTGGATTCAATCAGATGGAACTAATCGTCCGTTTATGCTCGAGCGATTTCGACCTTTTTCAGACGCATTCCTTTCGTTTGCAATACATGCCCACACTCTTGACATTTCAAATGGAGTACGGTCTTCTTAGTTGTCTTTGCAAAACGTTTCTGGATTGGCTTTGGAAATGAACCATAGCCTTTATGCTTTCGTTCCATTCTTCTTGTACCCTCTGCCAATGATCTATTCTTCCCCTTTTTGTAAATGGATACCTTGTGTTCCTGATGCTGTCTGCATTTTGGACAGTATTTCCGGAGGGTACTAGCTATCTGCATGTTGATTCACCAACTAAGGTTCGACGTCTTCGGTTCTGATTTCCTTTTAATCTTTAAGGCATAGACATGCCGTGACTCGCATAATTACCCGCCAGCAGAGAGAAACTGCTCGAAAACATGGGCGATGATAGTCACAGCGACTAAGATTGAAGCAAAGAGAACAACTAGAGTTGGTCCAACCTTGACACCAGGGGTTTCATCTTCGAAGAATCTGATGAGACCTGCCCCGCCTGAAGGCATCGGACCCGATTCGCCTTTTTTCTTCTTTCTTCGTTTCTTGGCTTTCTTTGCCATGTCTAATCACTCCGTAGACATTTCAACTGATTTTGTGATACTTATTAACTCTTCTAATTGTATAGCAGTTGAACTATTACTATATCATTAAATTTCTGGGCAAACACAAGGTGCTTTGCCACAACGTGAACACGCATTATTATACTTCTTTAGAAGCGCTCCTCCTACATCAATACCCAAAAGATTAGCAATTGAGAGGACCCATGCATAGACATCAGCTAATTCATCCTGAATTTCTTGCATGGGTTTCTCTTTGTTTATTGCATCACTGAGTTCTGCTAGTTCTTGGAAGGTTCTCAAGAGAGTATGTTCAATCCCTCGCTTCTTATCTCGTGTGTAGTAGATTCTCCGAATGAGATTTTGAGCCTCTTGAGAGTCCATTCCACCTTCTCCCTATTACATGAACCTTAGATGTTTGTAAGCAGGAGTTTCTGTATCAAAAGCATAGTGAACGTGTTGGAAGTCCCTTCGGAATTCCGCAACATCCTCAGCAACTTTCTCTACCGACTCGCCCTTTATCACCACGCGGGTCATGAGTTCAGCAATGGCATCCATCTCGGACTCCTTCATGCCAAGACGAGTCATCTCACTAGTACCCAATCTTATACCTCCCGGTCTACGATAGTCTCTGCCTCTCTTCTTGTCCCATGGAAGCAGATTTCGGTTGATGACAATGTTTGCTTTCTCAAGTTCTTTCTCTACCTGATGTCCATCATCCATTGGGGTTTCTGTGACATCAACAAGAACAACATGAGATTCAGTGAAACCTTTGTGTTCTGCAATCACACTCCAGCCTCTCTCATGAAGTGACTGGGCAAGTGCCTTTGCATTTTTCATGATTTGAGTACAGTAAGGCTTACCAAACTCCATAAACTCAGCAAGAACAACTGCAAGTCCTGCAACATTGTGCAGGTGGTGATTGCTCATCATACCTGGGAATGCAGCTCGCTTTATTTTATCTGCAAACTCAGAAGTCGAGTAAATTATTCCATGCTGCGGCCCTGGAAGAGTTTTGTGCGATGATGCAGTAACCATATCTGCACCTTCTCTCAAGGGGTCCTGAAACATACCTGCAGCGATAAGTCCTGACACGTGTGCTGAGTCGTAACCAATAATCATATCATATTCATCAGCAATCTCTCTGAACTCCTTCACAGGATGTGGGAATGGAAATACACTGCCACCAAAGAGGAGGAATTTGATCTCATCACCCTTCTCCTGTAATGATTTTATCAGGTCCATACTGGCATCCACATCAATATTGAATTCTTCATCATTGAATACCCAATTTCTGACCTTGTGTCCTCGAATTTGACCTGCAGTACCACCGAGGTTTCTTCGTGCGTGTGATATATGTCCGCCGTGTGCAATTGAGAGGGCCATCATTCTATCGCCAACATCCATTGCTGCAGTATACATCATTAGATTTGCAACTACACCAGATACGGGTCTGACATCTGCAAACTCGGCATTGTAAAGCTTCTTCGCCAAATCAATAGCAATGAGTTCTACTTTGTCAATATACTTACAACCTGCGTAGACTCTCTCTCCAGGCCATCCTTCAGCATAACGGTCTCTAAAGTCACACACAATTGCTGACCTGATAGCTGGAGAACTGATATTCTCTGATGCGATGAGATTGATTGTATTACTCATCCAATCATCATGCTTTTCAATAAGACTGAAAACTTCGTCATAAAGCTCCTTATGATCGCTCAAATTATTGCCTCCCTGAACTGAAGTATCTGTCATCGCATGGATTGTACCTGCGTTATATGACTTGCGTCCGTACCAAACATTATATGATTACAGACATAAATCGAATTTGACTCGAAATCGAATACTTTGAAGGAATGAAGATGACAAAAAGACTCAGTAGATATGGAATATTCCGAAACTTCTATAACTGGAGGTGGAACAGAAGCCAACACTCGCGGGCCAGTGGCTAAGCCAGGTATAGCGACAGTACATTCAGAATTCCTCTGATGTGTTGAAGCTCTTAACTTGTTGGTCGAGGGTTCTGGGGTATTGATTTCCAATATTCCGCCCAAAAATCCCTCCTGGCCCGCCATCATCTTCTCCAAATACATGAAGCAATTCTTGCTTAGAGCAAATCGAATTTAATCGAAAGGGGTCTTGTCACTACGGGTTTCGATATGCACATAGAGGAAGAGAATATTCGAGAGTCCTCGAGTATATTCATTGAAGGACTACAAACCGTTCATTGTAAGTTGGACA
>CAZSWP010000088.1:0-6613 GCA_964610875.1 uncultured archaeon | reverse complement strand
TATTCAGGGCCGAAAATTTCTCTTGCCATGACGATTATCATCTGCTATCCACTCTGTTTGATTTTCTTCTTAGAAACACAGAAACCATGAAAAAGACAAAGCCCCCTCCTAACACGGCTCCCTCTAGTATTGGTTCATACGATATCAGAACCTGAACATCTCTATTCATGAAGTAACATCTTATGTAACCATCGAAACTGCAATCCGAATTCTCGGTTTTGGAGATTTGGAACTGTCCAACTATCGCTTCTCCAGAATAGCAGATATTAGACCCTCCTGACGAATTAAAACGTGCTGCCCATTTTGAAATAAGACTGACATTCAGACCATCTTTTATGGATTCATTGAATGAAGTCTGTGAAAATAACAGTTCATAGTGATATCCTGTAGTATTCTGTTCTGTCTCTGTTGTGTAGTAATTGAATTCCAACACATCATCATCTACTTGGAACTCTATATCTATTGACTTGGATATTATAGCTTGTTTCACCATTGACTCGTTCAAGTAAAATGCTACTATCTTGGCCTGATTCAATCTCTATTGTCGTATTCAAATCTAAGGTCATCTCATATCTTGTACCTGGCGGTAATGCCTTGGGATCAGTATTGTAACTTCCATTATCCAAATAGGAAATCGCAAGAATGATTTGATAATATATTCCAAATAACTCAAATTCAGGAACGGTTTGTAGTGTAGTATTTCCGGGGTCGTATACCGTATGTGTGAGTCTGTAATCAATATCACTTGTGTTCGGTCTGTGTAATGTTCCTCCAGTTCTTAGTATAAAATCAAATGTCCCAATCTCCGTGAGTCGTTCGGGTATGAATACGATATGATATCCCCAACTGAAAAAAGCAACACTAAGGAGGAGAATTCCCAGCGATGAAAGTATTTTCGTCATTTTAGAACTCATTTACACACAATCTTCAGAGGAAAAGAACCTTTGAAAAGATTTCCATTTTCATGGCATCCATAAAATAGGCAACTTTGTAAATCAGTTACAAGTGACTTCATCAAACAATTTTCATAAATACACTTACTAAGATTATTAGGAATGAAAAATCAAGACTGATGAATTCATCTAGTAGAAACTTAATCTGTTCGTTATATAAAAGAATTACTTCATTCTATTGGAACGAACAAATGACTATGAGTTCGATGCATTTGATTAAATAGTTGGAAACAAAAAAGTAAAAGATAATATTCTGGAAGGGAGAATTATATATTTTTGAAAAGTTTTATATTTATGAATTTACAATTCTAGTTCTAGGCTTCGGCCTTGGTTTAGGAGGAGTTTCAAATGAAAAATATCTATCTAAACGTAGTACTATTTGTTTTTACATTGATGGTTTCCAGTATTATTATACAAATTCCACAATGTACTACAAATGAAAATCAAACATATGTAGAATTGAATATCGATCAACCCGGAAATGATATGGAAATCATATCCTTGGAACTGTATGAGCAAGAATCCTTGGATCTCATCTATAAAGATGAAATATTGGCTAGGGAAATACAATCTTTATGGCTACCTAAAGGAGAGTATTATTTTCTCGCAAATACTCCATATTTGGACATAGGATGTGGGTATATCGGTTATAAGGAATTCAAAATCACGGAGAATCTGTCGACTCTTTCTCTTGATATCTCTTTACGACCCGAATCTGATCGCAGTAGATCAATAGATTTGACACCAAGTCTTGATGATATGACAATTCCTGAGGGATATAAAGCTATAATTCCTGAAAATGACTCATACAATGTTCCTATACTTATTGAAGAAAACCATGATGAAATCATTGATAATTCATATCCCAAATACTTGGATCATCAACCTGTCGATACTGACGGGTATTGGGTTTACATAGGTTCCAATACAAAACTATACATCACACATGAAGAAACAGATATTCTTTGGCATCCAATATGCCTCGTTGACTCTCAAAGTGGAGCAACTCATGAACTTAGACTAAATTACCTCGATGGAGAAGAAATGGACTTTTCGTCAGAAATAGAACTAGTTGGTGTGGGCGGTGGAGGTTCATATTCCAAATCATTTCTATTTGAAGTATCTGATGTTACCCCTACTACTGCTTCTAATGGTGCAGTAAAAACAAGATTGAGTGAGTTCAAACATGTCTATCAAGAGGGAGAGTATTGGTATAGAGTTTATGATGGCCATTTCTGGTGGTGGTGGTATGGTGGAGATTTCCAAAGAGAATTCATATCTAATTGGTACACCGGAAGTCATGCAGAAAAGAGCTATGCATACAGAATCAGTGAAACAAGAGAAATATACCGTGGAGAATGGCGTCTAGAAACAACTAAAAATGTGAAAATTACTGATACTACCGAATATTCAGGATCACTTGGTTTTGAGGTTAGTAGAGGTGACGTTTTCGGATCTTCGACAAAGATTCAATTCACCAATACACATACTGTGGAAGCAATGCACAGAATTGAATGGGATCCACCAACTCCTACAACTTATCTGAAACTATACGGCGGAAATATTTTTGATATTAACCTACATTCGTATGATGGTGGAGGCGGAGGATGCCCCTATGTTGGTACATGGGATGGTACTCAGTATTTACTAGACAATAATATTCTGTATCAATCAGAATTATTTGGCACAGAAACTGATTGGATTGACAGATACGTATTGACATACAAACCTTCAACTCGCTATGGATATCATAGCTTGGTTATTTCCGAATTTGAGAATGAGCACTCTTTCATTGACCAAGTTAGATTATTAGCTGTCACCCATAATCAAAGAACAAAGATTGCAGTAGATCCTAATGGTCAGATTTTATCTTTCAGTAATCCTAAAGCACCTTCTTCTGCCATAAATGAGAATGGATTGGATCTCACCAATATCCTGAAATCTGAGGATGGTTCTTACTTTTCTGGAGAACCTGGGTCTTCCGTTATTTTGGATTTCAAGACTCATCAATTTAAGCATGGAGCAAGACTCGTCATGCTTGCTGATGCTTAACAGAAATTCTCAATTTATGTTGATGTTCTCAATGATGTGACATGGATAGAAGCGGGAGTGATTATTCCTCGGGTTATGTGGGCATATGAAATATTATCTCTTGATGGCTACTTACCAGAGCATCATAATTCGGAATCATTGCAAATAAGACTCAGATGGACTGCTAATCACAAAATTGATTTTGTAGGATTAGATACAAATCGGGTTCATAGTTTCAATGTTTACGATTTACCAATAAGTGCAGCGTGGCATAGTACAGACGGGAATGTATATGATAATTTACGATATTCTGATGATATTTATAGTGAATTAATGCCGGGTCAGAAATTGTATCTTTATTTCAATCAACTTGGTATTGATAAATCATCAGTAGACTACGTGATTATCGTAGAAGGTCGATATTACACTTTAGTTTAAATTCAAGGGAGTCCATTTGGACTCCAATTTTTTTATTTTTAATATCAGAAATGTTTAGAATAATGTGAAACCAATCATCAATCTGGACTTTCTTCATCTCACATTTGGATTAATCAAAATGAAAGGGTATTATGCTATGTTCTTCTCTACGAGATATACAAAGATAAAATCAAGTGTTTGATAGGACCTATGAAGATGTATATCTACCAAGTATTCTTTGTCACTATATTAACTCACCCACTGGACGAAGATATATCAAATCTGTTAGAACGCAACAAGTTGGACAAGCAAATGTAAATGGAACAAAACTGGTCAGTATGCCTATTCCCTTAATTCCGTATGATGAACAAATAGAACTCGACCTTATTCTATCTAGGTCTATACAGAAAATCAATAGAATCAATGCTGATGCAACACGAACTCTGGATTATTTGCAAAAACTTGAAAATTCAATTCTTGATCAAGCATTCATGGGATGTTTTATTTATTCAGATAAGGTAGCTGAACATGATTTAACGCATAACAAAGATTCTGTGTCGCAGATGTCGAATAAGCATGCTAGACAAAGCAAAATTGATGAATTTTAAATCTCCCTACTAAGGCTGAAAAATTCAAAACCTACCATACATGTAGTTCTTAATTTTTTTATAGAATAAAATGGAATGAGGGTTAGTACACCCTCATTATTTGATATATTTAGATTTGTTTCTCTTGAATCATCAAAAACAAAGAAAAGAGGGCTCAAAGCCCCCTTATTGAAAAATAGGATTATTGTTGTTTCTCTTGACGATATGGCAAGTACTCAGGGCCAAAAATTTCCCGTGCTATGAATACAATATGTGTGGTGCTCTTAAACTTCAGACCATACAACTAACTGGGAGTAGAGTGTGCCCTCAAAAGATACTGAAGACATTGTGAAATTCAGAATCCTGGAGCTTTCAAAGAAACATCTCAAGGACGGAATCTATCCGAAAAAACTAGTGCAATCTCCCAATCAAGACCTCATTGCCAATCTCTCAGTGGAACGATACCTCTCCACACTTTGTCATCTTGAAGTACCGATGGCATATCGAATTGAGTTTGTTGATAGTGTTGCATCCATCTCTCTTCTCACACAATCTCAAAAGGAATGGTCCACTATCCTTCAATCGGCATTGAGAGCAAGCTTCCCAGATGTTAAACTCTTTACTCCAGAGTTAGTTGAATCGTACGAAACTAACACACCACCCTTTGTTGCATTAGTGACTGGTATCCCCAATCTTGTCGAGATGCCACTCGATCAGATGCTTGAGATGATGAAACAATCTCAGGGAATTTCATTCTATCAGAGTTGGATATATAGCAAGAGACCCGGATTCATAAAGCGATATCTTGCAAGTGCTAGATATAGAAGTGTCTTGGAACAATCTCAACAACAGGAAACTCTTCAAGACTTCTTCCAAAAACAGACTATGAGAACAAAAGTGGATACTGGAGCATTACGACTCCAAAATCTACGACAAGCAGAATTTGAACGGATGCACTCACAACGTGTGTTAGAGACAAGAGTTCTCTGTGCAACGTGGGGTTCTCCTACAAGTGAGATGGTTTTGAGAAACATAGTGGGTACCCTACTTGGCTCAATATCCTCCTCAGATAGAGATGAACGACTGAAAGTGAAATATCTGAAAGGGAAACGTGCAGAATCTACCCTAAAAAAAGCAACACTTCTTCGTAGAGATGGCCCTTCAACATTACTTCTTCCTAAAGAAGCCATACCCTTCTTCACCTTTCCATCAATCGATATTGGAATCAAGACCACAAGTAGAAGTATGTTCTCAGGGGCATATTCATCACGAACACAGTCAGTAGTTGAGGAAGGTGCACCATTCGAGAAGGGAAGGATTGCACTAGGTACACCATATCACACTGGACACAGGGAACCCCGATTGACAAGATACATGGATTTGGAGTTATTACGCAGACATGTTCTCATCACTGGTCTCTCTGGATCAGGTAAGACAACAACCAAGAATCGTCTAGTCATTGATGCATGGAGAAATGGTGTTCCAAGTCTACTTCTCGAACCTGTGAAAGCCGATTCTCGAATCATCTGTGGTGCAATCCCTGAAGTACGAGTGTTCACGGTTGGCGACGAGACTATCACGCCCTTCAGAATCAATCCCTTCTTTGTTCCAGTGGGAGTGCCTGTATCTCTACATATCTCCCTCCTGTTTTCTTGCTTCATGTCTGCTTGGCCGCTTCAAGGATTCTTAGCAAATCATCTCAGACGTACACTCGTCCAGACCTACGTTCACAGAGGTTGGGACACTGTTTCGAATAAAAGAGGACGCAATATTCAGCTTGAGGACTTCTTAGAAGAAGCGGAGAACTATAGTCATACTCGATTGAAGTACGGCAGTGAACTCTCTCAAGACTTTCGTGGTGCCATTGTTGGACGTGCAGAAGACCTCTGTGATCCCTCTCGTGCAGTCATCTTCAACACAAGACACGACCTCTCTGTGAGAGAACTGCTAGTTGTTCCAACCATCATTGAATTAGAGCATCTGGGAAACACCGAGTTCATCGCTTTTGTATTATCTATCTTACTAACGAGAATATACGAACATCTCAAGACACTGGGACCTGCTGAACAGCTACGGGCTCTCCTTGTCATCGATGAGGCTCATAGATTACTAGAAGAGATTCCCATGAGTAACGATGTTACGGAACACGCAGTAGCAAAGCGGCATATTGTAGATCAACAAGTTAGCCTTGTTTCCGAGGCTCGTAGTTATGGTCTTGGTGTTGTCCTCGCTGACCAATCAGTCACTCGCTTGGCTCGTGAGGCCACAAAGAACTGTGGGACAAAGATTGTCCATCAGTTGACAAGTGCTGAAGACTTGGATTTGATTGCACGAGAGATGGGCTGCAACCAAGAGCAGACCGAACACATTACAGCAATGCGAACAGGTGAAGTTGTCCTCCGTTCTCCTATCGACCATGTGCCAACTAATCTTCAGATCTTCCATGACCCTGACTACTATCCAAAGATGTGCAAGATATGGACGAATGATGATATCAAAGACCTAATGAAATCATTCTATGATGAGCATCCAGATTTTGCTAAGACTCCCGATATCCCTGTACTCGAACCATCTACACCGCATCCCGTGACCAATGAGTCTGTGACAGCTCTCACTATCCAGCTT
>CAZSWP010000087.1:0-6691 GCA_964610875.1 uncultured archaeon | reverse complement strand
GTCCTCAGAGTACAATACAATCTCACAGATATGACCCCCATTACCACAGCTACAGTGAAAGCTGTCATTGGTACAGATGAGTTCTTTTTAACATGGAATGGAACATCGGGTTATTACGAATATGTCTTCTTGGGAACTGACGACCCACCTGGATTCGGAACGGGCATGACTGTCACAGTCAATGCAACGCTCTATGGATATGACAGTAAAGAGGCTATAACATCCCTCTCTATCTCTCCAGAGCCTACTTCCATTTCATCTGAATGGTACACAACTGGTAGTATAACCTATTTTGAACGCACTACATTGCTTGTGAACTACAGTATGTCCAACGGCACAGTAATCCAAGGGGCTTCTGTGAATGTGACCATCAATTCTGAAACACGCGCCCTCTGGTGGAACGAAACAACAGGACTCTACTACATCAACTTCAATGGTAGTGATGCATTCCCAGGATTAGGCTCCTTCAGTTTGGACATCAACGCGACTCTATATGGATTCGATTATGATGTCACAACGAATTCGCTTGATATTTCTTTGGAGCCAACCTCAGCATTGACTATAGCATGGAGTAATTCAAACGATATCACTTACATTCAGAATACAACGTTAAAGGCAAACTACACAATGATTAATGGCACAGCAGTAGAAGGCGCGACAGTCACAGTTAATGTGAATGGTAGAGTGGAAACGCTTGTCTGGAATGGCACAAGTAAGACCTATGATTTCACATTCTTTGGAGGTGATAATCCGCCAGGATTTGGTACATTCTCAGTCAGTGTTGATGCAAGTTGTACAGGATTCGAAATCAGATCAAATTCCACAGAATTTCTTACACTAAGACTGGAGCCGACTTCATTGGATGTAAACTGGATGTCGATTACGTTTAACTGGACAGAGTCGGTCTATCTCTCTTTCAACTACCTAGATTCATATTCAGATTCTATCGTTGGAGCAACTCAGAGAAACGTCTATGTCAACGGAACAGAATATGCATTGACCGATGAAGGAAATGGGACATATTGGATTCTCTTGAACAATACCTTCGAACTTGGCTTTCACGAAGTCTATGCAAATCTGAGTCTTGAGGGTTATGAGTTTGCTTTGCTAAGTGGAATCAATTTCACAATAAATCCATCACCGAATATGTTTGATGTTGTATGGAACCCAGCTGATACGAACATAACATATGTTGAAGAGTTAGAGATTAGAGTGACTTACAACGAGTCCTCTTTAGCAATCTCTGGAGCAACAGTCAGACTCTATCTGAACTCAACTACTGTCTACGATTTCACCTTCTCGTCAATAGACCAACAATGGATCTTAGTTTTGCGTGGAGAGGAGATAGGTCTTGGGGTAACAAATGCCACAGTGGTTGCCAACAAGACAGGGTATGATACCGGAAGAGAAGAGACCTTAGTCTATGTTGTACTGGATGAGACAGTGACAACATCATCATGGAGCACATTGACTATCGAATATGTAGACTCGGAAAGGTATCAGATAACCTTTGAAATGAGCAATGGTTCTGTTATTACAGATGGAATGGTTGAGATTTCTCTGAATGGAACGGTTCAGGCAATATCGCAATATGGAAATGGAACCTACTTCTTCGATCTCCCTGCTGAACAGACACTTGGTTTCTACTGGATAAACTCCTCCTTTACTAGAACGGGTTTTACTGATGTTGAATTCTCATCAAATATCACCATAGTAGCAGCACAAACAATACTCAATGTGGAATTATCATCGTCTTCTCCGTATTATGATGATGAGGTGATTGTATCAATAACATACGAACTGATAGATGGTACAGCTGTCAACCCAAGCACATTGATTTTTGAAATCAATAGTGATAACCAGAGTCTTGTATGGGTGATAGATCATTGGGAGATGTCAATAGATGCGAATACTCTTGGGGTTGACCAACATGATATCTATGCTGCTTGCAATCTCTATGGCCATGAAAATAAAACGTTTGCAACCACTCTTACCGTTCTAGCGATTCCTACCAGTGTTGTGATTGAAGGTAGTACAGAACTCTATGTGAATACATCTCTCACAATAACAGTGACATACTTAGATACTCGAGATGATTCTCCAATGTCATTCACATCTGATGTGTTTGATTGGCCAGGGTCTCTCACTATGCAGGACAATGGAGATGGGTCCTATAATATCACACTGGATAATGAGGGTCTTCATGCTCAAGAGTATGACTTGGAAATCAGTATCATCAATGAGGGGCATGAATATATCAATGAAGCCACAGTGATCGAGGTGTTACAAGTAACTACCGCATTATACACAACCCAAAGCATTACAGTCTATCAGAATAACTCGGTCATAATCATAGCACGGTACAATGATACAGTACATGGAGCATGGATATCTTGGGCGTCTATGTATTTCGAGTTTGAAGATATTCAATATCCAATGGTGTATGACGATGAGGGTAAGGAGTATATTGTGAGCATTTGGATGAACACAAGTATTCAATCTAGTGTGTATTCCGCAAAGATTGTTGCTACAGCTATAGATTGTGTTTCTCAGGAAGAAACTATCATAGTACGACTTGAAGAGAAGAGAACGTATCTCATACAGGTGCAAGCCTCCGACAAGCCCCGAGAAGGAGCAACATACAGTGTGACCATCTCTGTCACAGAGAACGGAAACCCTGTACCGACTCTGAGGTTAACGGTGTATGCTGAGATTACAGTTGATAATGATACGATTCAAACAGCCTTACAGTCGAGTGCAGTAGTCACAACGAATGATGATGGAGTTGCAACTGCAGCATTTGATATCCCTGTGGGAGCTGTGTCAGTAATAATATGGGCAGTGTATGAGGGTTCTACTACTGAGTGGCGAGCAGAGTCAGAGAGGTTGGTGGCAGATGAGGTACTAAGAGATGATTTCTGGACAAATTTGAGAACACTAGTCTATAGCAGAGAGTTCATCATTGCGCTCAGTATCATTCTAACTCTATTAGTTGCTGCAGTCACCTATAGTAGGAAGGTCAAGCCAAGTCGGATGGCAAAAGAGAGGTCTCTCAAACAGCAGTACAAGGACTTTCTTGACCTATCGACCCTGCAGCACTTCATGGCAGTTTACCTTGATAGAGGCACATGTGTCTTTTATCACCCCTTTGATGAGAGTAGGATTGAACCAGACCTGATCAGTGGGTTCATCTCAGCAATCACAAATGTCTACGGAGAGATAAAGGGTGATGGAGTACGAGGTACTCTAGAAGAGATTAACTATCAGGGTCTCCGATTGAACAGCTACAGTGGAGATTATGTAATTGGAGTACTGATTCTTGAAGGCGATATGACACGTGTCCTCAAAGAACGGCTTGAGTTCTTTGTCGAGATGTTTGAACAACAATATGAATCGGCCCTTGATGGCTGGGCAGGATTGACAGACTGCTTTGAACCTGAATGGATTGTAGGAAACATTCATTCGGCATTCAACTATGGCCTGGTACTTCCTCATGTGGTCAGCACAGAGGCAAAGACCACCAAGACGGAACGCAAGATATTGAACCTGATAGTCAGTTCTGCATTGGATGAGCGTGGAGAATTCAGGATTAAGGAGGTCATTCCAGAAGTGGCAAAGGACAGAGGCGTGAGTAAGGATGAAACGTTCCTCATGCTGAGGGAGATGCATGAAAAGGGTGTGATTCAACCTATTAATACACATACCGTCCTTGTCAGACAGGGGATGGGACTCACTGGTATTGAAAAGATGAGTACCGAAGGTATTTCAGAGGCTAAAGAAGAATCAGAAGAGTCATCAGAACCTGTAGAAACTTTGGATGAGATTATCGAAGAGGAATCACCTGAGGAAGATGAAGTTGCTGAAGAAGAGGAAATAACTGAAAAGACAGCTGATGAAGTCCGGGATATAGAAGAACCTGATGATGATGAAGCTGACGAGTCTGAGAAATTCCTAGAAGAAGTTGAAACGTTGTTGAAATCTGAGAAAGAATCTGAAGAAGAATCAGAATAGTAAACTTATTCTAACTTCCCTGACCGAAGAAGACTTATCTATCAGTCAAGACGCCTCATTCTTGAGGATTAACCTATGCCATGGAACATTGAGAACTACTACATCGTTGATGATAGAGTCTTATGTGTAGAAATCACCATTCCTTTGATGGAATTTCTCTACATTAACATTGATGACGTTAAAGAGACATGGCAAGATATGCTTGGACAGTTCATTGAAGACCAACCAGGATTTGAAATGTCATGGGAAATGGCTCCTCTCGAGAAAGACGCATTGGTCACAATAAAAATGGCGAAAGCTGGCGAACTCACAGACTTCACTGATGCTGAAGCACGTGGAGCTATAGATGCCGTAGATGCAATGTTTGATAGAGAGAAAGAAGCTCCGAAAAAATCTACTAAGAAGAAAAAGACCAAATCAAAAAAGACTAGCAAGAAGAGCTCTTCAAAGAAGTAAGTGGTTTAGACTAGAATCATATTTCCATTGGCAATATATCCAAATCTTGCCTTAGATCCCATTTTATCCAATATTATTTTCACACCTTCCTGAGGGTCATGTACAGGTGTAAAACCCAGTTTCTCTTCCACCAGAGATTCCCTCATTCTTGAGCATAGAATCACTTGTTTAGATTCTACCAATTTGTGGGTATAAATGGCACGTGACATCCCGTAATCATAGTGATTCTTTGTGATAGCATGGATGTCATCTATTGATTCAAGTAAAGAGAAGCCCTGTAGAAATCCATCAGGTCCTAAACCATCAGAACATTCTGCTATGAGAAAGATTGTGCCTCCAACCCGTGTAATAGCAGCAGCCGTTCGCAACGCACTTACGGCATCATAGAATGTATAATCCCAAAAGCTCCCACCAGCACTTACAATTACAACATCCAACTTGGGAGGTCTAATTTTCGCGGTGGCATCAATAGAAGAGCTTATCGCATTGGTCCAAGCGGCATATCCTTCACCAGAATGAAGTGCTACAGGGGTTCCAATCCAATCACATACTAGATTGATAGAGTATGTTGGTTTTGCCAAATTATATGATTCAAACATATCCTTGAACATCACAGTTTCAAAGTCGAATTGAGCGCACTCATTCTGTATTGACAATTTTTCATTTTGCATCTTTGTACTCTTAGATGAGAGACCATAGACCAAAGATGCAGGACCCCCACTAGCACCATAGAACAAGTGAGGATATACTCTACCAACCACTATCTTCAGGTCAGCTTCTAGATACTCCTTATTCAAAAAAACAGTAGTACCATTAGTAGGTGTCGTCCCAACTTCTGTGAACATTTTAGGATCATCATCACGATGTGTTATGATTTCCATTCCAAATGAAATTGCTACATCTAAACAATTCTTGACTTGAGGCTCTCTATATCGATTCGTTGAGAGAATCACTTTTCCTGCTTCGTGTGAATACCCCATTACTTGCATATGCTCAAGTAAAGAGTGCAATAAAGTCATGCAGTAGTGTGAGGTCTCTGGATAGTCTAGAACTATTACAAAATTCTTAGAACCATCATTCCCAGCAAAGCTGCTTTTGACAATACTTTCGGAAAAGCTGGATGATAAATCTGCAAGCTTGGGCATGCTTGGAGGAACAAATTGCTCTACTCTTGAATAGCTGGGTAGTTCTATATTGAGAAACCCTTGGCCGTAGGGTATATCGAGCCTCATATTGTTACTCCTGCTTTGTTATATCCACACCTCTACTTAAGCCTGTTAGAAATTTCCTTGGGCATTGTATTTGGTTAACTACGCGGAAGTCAAATAAGTGCACAGAGATTTTGGGAAATTACGGGATGCAATATGAGAAGGATCGACAAGTTGTTGCTGCTCGTTTTGAGCGCGGTATTTCTATATTGGCTTCTCATTATGTTAATGCCAACAACGACTGGTCCATTGATATCCCTATACTACTGGTTTCAGGGAGCGACATTTTATGTCGGATATTGGGGAGCTTTCCTGATATCACTTCTTGGAAATGCTACAGTTCTAGTTCCATTTCCATATGTCGCAGTAGTTTTCCTTTTGGGAGGAGCAAAGGCAGGCATTGGGGGAGTCTATCTTTTTGACCCATGGTTAGTAGGTATTGCGGCGGGGATTGGTGCAACTCTTGGGGAACTGGTGGGTTACATTCTTGGATATTTCGGATCCAGATTTGTCAACAAGAAACAAACTAGCGGATTTCTTGAATTAACTAAAAGATATCCGAGAATGACTCCAGCTATAATCTGGTTCTTAGCTCTAACACCAATAGCAGATGATGCATTGATTGTTCCATTGGGTGTGGCGAAATATCCATGGAGAAAAATCATTATACCGCTCACAGTAGGAAAAACAATGTTCATGATAATTCTCGCATGGGCGGGGAGATTGGGACTTGATTGGGTTGAAGCAATATTAGAATCTACACTTGATAATCCTCTGACTAAAACAGTTGAGGTACTCGGTCTTGTTTTTATCATACTCTCGGTTTACTTCATGATACGCATTAATTGGGAAAAACTAGCAAGTAAGTTCGCATTGAAAGGAAGAACTGAAAGTCCAATATACTCTCATAGGCAGTAGGAACCACATAGGTCAGAATCTATCCTGAAGCGATGCAGTTAAGGGTCGGAAGACAGTCTATGTATACGACAGATATTACAGAGCTCTTGTTAAGCAGT
>CAZSWP010000086.1:0-6727 GCA_964610875.1 uncultured archaeon | reverse complement strand
GAATCTACAGTGGCAACAATAAGAATGCGAATTCTTGAAGGCATCATTCGTATCTTTCAGGCACGTCTAAATGATGCAAAAGCAGCCCTAGAAGAAGCGAAGACTCTAGCAAAGAGGAAAGAACATACGCATCTACAGGAAGAAGTCAATACGCACCTTGAACATCTCAAGGTACATCTGACCGCAGAAACAATCTATGATACTATCGACATGTCACAAGAATACATTTCATCTGATGAACGTCTAAGAGAAGCATTGGACTATATTGATACTCTCATTAGCACGAGACAGGCACTAGAAACTGGTAGATAGCTGAATATTATTCCTGGTTCATGGTACATATCGTTAAAAATTTGTTTGTAGATGTGTGCTCTCAAAGATGTGTGACGCTGTAATGGATGAATTAACTAAAGAACGGTTTTCGGAATTTCAAAAGTGCATCTTTGACTGGTGGAGTGAAAACAAGCGAGAACTTCCTTGGAGGGATAAGCCGACACCGTATAATGTCCTGATTTCTGAAGTGATGCTCCAACAGACACAGGTCTCACGTGTCATTGCAAAGTTCCACGAGTTCCTTGAGAATTTTCCAGATATTGAATCCCTCGCGAATGCAGATACAAAACACCTCCTGCAGGTCTGGAGAGGTCTTGGATACAACCGCCGTGCATTATGGTTACGAGAAGCAGCACAACAGATTGCTGAGAGGGATTCATTTCCAGCTACGCAAGAAGATTTGAGAGAACTCAAGGGCATTGGTCCATATACTTCACGTTCGATTCTGATCTTCGCATTCAATCAAGACCTAGCTGCCGTTGACACCAACATTAGACGAGTATTGATTGCAGAAGGATTTGCAGATGAAGAGATGTCTGAGAACGAGCTTCAATCAATAGCTGAAAAGTTGCTTCCGAAAGGACGTTCTACCGACTGGCATAATGCGTTGATGGACTATGGATCAGCAGTGTTGACATCTAGTAAAACAGGGATTCAACCAAAATCCACACAGACGAAATTCAAAGGGTCGTCCCGTCATCTTAGAGGAGAGATTCTCAAGGTATTGACTTCTTCGGATATTATCACTAAGGAGAACTTGATCGATCTGGTGGATTTTGATAATCTACAAGAGGTTTCATTCGATGAAGTATTGGAGCAGCTCATTGACGAGGGATTCATACAATGCACTGATTCTGGATGTTTCAGAATTTCAGAGTGATTCTTTAATATCCTGTAGTCGGAGGTTAGATTCATCTATCTTATCGATCACTGGAAGTCCTTTCTTCAGGTACTGAGAACCCATCTTCATATAGACCAAGTATCCTGGAATTGTCTGAATAATTGCAAAGAATGGTAGCAGTATTGTAACAAACGCGTTTTCGATATTTCCACCTACAACCATGAATTGGTAGATTATTGAGATTATGAATAGCAATGATGAGAGACCTGCATAACCTTTCAAATACGTAGTGTACCTCATGTGCGTTGGTTCAACTTCATAGAGTCTATCTTCTTCTTCCGGAATATAGTAGTGCATCAATCCCGCATCTTCCATAGCCCAAGCTGCAGCTAACATGCCAAATGCAATAGGTACGAGAAGACCTCCTATTGATATTGTCAAGGGAGGGGCATATTTGGCTAGTCCATAACCAACCAGCTCATTATAGAGTTCAGTAGTCATGAAGAGAGCTGGGTCAAGTATTTGTACAACAACTGCGATTAGACCGAGGAGGAGCAATGTCGTGAGTAATGTTCGACCAATCCACTTCCGAAGACTCAGAGGTTGAGGTGTTATCTCTACATATGCATCGATATACTTACTCATAGTTAGTTTCTTCAAGCGCAGAAAAATAGGTGCAATTATTCTTGGGAGGATTACTGCAGTTATTATGCATCCAACTATGGGAACTACAAAAGATAAGAGGTAGAAATGATAGACTGTTGGTAAGTTGAATAGCGGTATAATATCAAAGTTGGGATTTATGGATGCATAAATCACTGTCACAAAAGTACCAATAATAGTGATACAGAGTAAAATGTAGAATGAACGTTGCTCTGAACTCATGGATTTCACGTCCAAGTGAAAATGGAAGAGGATTGGCACCTGAAAAAGTAAAGCTGTATCTATACCATCTCAGTTCTCTACTTGGTGAAAAGGATGATTTACCCGAACAGTTCAAAAGGTCGTTTGTCTAACGGTAGCAGTGAGGAAAAAATAATGGGAAAAGGTGTAGCCATACTTGGTTTGCTTTTAATAGTTGTAGGACTGCTTCCACTCTGGGCGTCTTTCATCACTGCTTATGTTGATTTGAGTATGATTCTTGGTTACTTTGATCAAGGCATTTACTCTCTCAATCTGGCGGGATATACATTCACTGAAGTGATGTTAGCCCTCACTGGAATTGGCGTAGTATTACTCATCGTAGGTGCTGTCAAATAGTTCTACTATCAAGATGTAAGCTGAGTCCAGAAATGGTCTTGGCTTTCTCTTGACATTTCTAATCAACTGTTTTTTTGTCCAAATATTTATTTTATTTCACGAGAAGTGGTATGTACTGACAATGATAGAAGTATTTGTTGTTGTGGTTATTGGAATCGTAGCTTTACTTGTATTAGCTCCGAAAAGGGGAATCAGAGGACATTTCGATCCCAGAGGACAAAAACTGGCTGAGGCTAACACCTCACTCGTATTTTTGGATGATGATGAGAGTCGTGCTGCTGAGTATGAGCACAGATTCTCTGCAAGCAGGGTAGGAATGATCCAAGACAGAAGATGATATCGAGTCAGGAAGAGACGATAGTCAAACACATTAGTGAGAGACTATCACGATGATTGAGGGGAGTCTTTTCCCCCTCAGTCATCTCTCTTCACTTTCATTTTGGATTATATTCGATTCTTGGTTATTCCTAAGCATGTTATATTGATTCGTCATGAATAATATTCCATAACAGAGGTTGCAAATCTACTACGAAAGATTGCCACTGCTACAACCACAATAGCTGCAACTGCACCCACCGTGACTAGGATACTGATTGTCTGAATATCAAGTTGAAATCCCTCTGGTGCAGGCACAACGGTCACAGTTACAAAATCATAGTCAAACCCACCATACATATCAACTGCAATCAAGGTGTAGTTGTAGGTTCCAATGGTAAGGCCATCAACATTGACTAGTAGGTAATCTTCATCAAGATTGCCTGCATCAACTAATGTATCATTTCTAATTACTTCATAGATTATTGATTGTTCATGTTCAATTGTCCAGTTGATCATATTACCAGTAGACCCCTCTGTGTAGGTGATATCGTCATGAGATTCTATTACTATACTATCGGGGTCAAGCATTATTCTTGGGTAGAAGTATAGGGGATTGTATTCGAGGACAACAGTGGAGCCTGAAGACTTCAACTTATAGGGACCAGAAGTTGCGACATCACTTAGACTCCAACTGTCCCAATTTTCAGCTCCAATAAATTCAAAGTCATGCTTGGGAATAATCGGTTTGAGTCCAACAGTAGTTAGGTGCCAATAGGACTCGGAGGAGAATTCTATTACCACTTGATAGGATGAAACTGCAACTACATTATACAATTCACCTAGATCACCACCGTAGGGATTTCCAGCTCCATCACGATAATAGTTCAATGTAAACGCAACATCTGATGCAGTGATTGGCATCCCATCTGTCCAAACCGCATTCTGAATAAGATCAAAGGTGATTCTTGTATGACCAGATGGGACATTGGAGTTATCGTCATGCATCTCAACCTTATAGTCGGATGCAAGCCATGGAATCAGATTTCCATCTACATTTCTTCTTAACATACTGTCCCAGAACATCTGATTCACATCATGGTCATAAGCTGTTTGACTTGTCATAAAGTTGTAATTGGTACTGGTTGTAGCCTTGCTCCACCGTAGAGTACCACCTGTGGTACCATTACTCATGTCCTTCAAATGAGCCTTGTAATTTGTCCACCAAGACGGGACCCCATATTGAGCATCATTTTGCCATCCAACGAATGTATCAGTTCGATGAGCATGAAGTATATAGTTTTCATAACAGAATATGATAGGACATTCATGAGCGAATATCTTTTGCATCTCGATTGCTGCTTCATATACTTCATTGTAGGTATTTGAATGGAGTAATTGGTCGCTCCACGAATCATAAGTAGCATTCTGAAAATTGGGATAGTTGAAGTAGGGTTCGTCTGCATATGCTGAAATGTATTCATGTGCGAGCCAGTCAACATCAAAATCGGAAAATGATTGTCCAATGAAAGCCATATCATAATCGCCATGGAAATACAAACGATTCAGATAATCGTAGAAATCAGTTGGAACAGATTCCGTATCAATATCGAGAGCAAGCATAGCTTCCTCAAAAATTTTACCAACTTCTATAGCAATGTTACTTGACTGTGCACACTCTATGACTATATTGAAATCAGAACCATCTGGTGCTTCTCTGAATCCATCATCGTCTATATCTATGAAACCACTAGCATCTAAGAAACTATTTCCCAGTTCGATATTTGCGGAATAGTACGAGTAACCAAGTTTTGCTTCTGCTGAGAATGGATTGACTTTTGGTATAACAGAATCAATTGGCTCAGAAAATCCATCCCACACCTCATCAGAAACTTTCTGCTTATCCACTGCAAATGCAATTGCACGACGGAAATCTGTGAAGTTAAGGGGATATTTCCCACAATTGATAGTGATATATCCATAACCATTGCGCAGGGTCTTTACAACTTCCACATTTTCTGCTTCAGTGAGTGTTTGGAAAAAGGTTGGATCTACAGCAGACCCAATCAAATCAATCTCATCATTGAGAAGGGCTGCTATTTGATCGTCATCTTGTCCAATTGGAGTATAAGATATTTCGTCAACATACCCTCCAAACTTCTCAGTCAAGCCAGAGAAATCATCTTCTGAAAGACCAGAAGTGATTGGTATTTGCATAATCAAGAGAATGGTTAGGAACAGTAAGACAACAGATTTATGCAAGTCACATTCACCCACCTACAATTTCTAGTATTTCTGACTAAATGGAACTAATATTTGTTATGTAGCATTTCTGAACATCGAGTATATTTATTGGCAATGGAAAATTTTTGGCATACAACTTGAACGACCTTTGTGTTAATAGCAATAGTATTTATCATCCATGAAAAAACAGACAGAATTGGCTGTATAGAATGCAAGATACAAAAGAAGAGATTCTATTACTGGGAGCATCCGGTTCGATGGGGTATGAAGCATTCAAGGAGTTATGGTCCCGAAAAGATGGTGACGGTGAAAGGCGATACAATATTGCACTTTTACTACGTCCATCTAAGAAGAATAAAGAATTATTCAGACCTTACGAGACGGATTGCTCTATAGAAACGATTCCTGGCAAGGGAATTGCAAAAGGAAGGGGATTACGGATTATTTGGGGGGATGCATCACATTATCCCAACATGCTTGAAGCAGTCAGAGGTGTTGATTGGATACTCTGTCCAATGGCATTCATTTCTCCTGCTGCAGACCACAATCCCGAAATGTCCAAGGTTGTAAATACAACAGCAATCAAACATATCATCAAAGCAATTTACAAGGTGGGAGGAGAAGACCACATCAAGTTTGTCTATATTGGTTCTGTAGCTGAAACTGGAGATCGTCTCCAAGAGATACACATGGGGCGAGTGGGAGACCCCCTCAAACCTAGTATCTTCGACTTCTATGCAACCTGCAAGATTGCTGGGGAGCGCGCTGTAATCGAGTCAGGATTGAAGTACTGGGTTTCACTACGCCAAACATACATCGCTATTCCAGATGCGATGTCACTTATGGATCCTATTATGTTCCATCAGCCCCTAGATACTTGCATCGAGATGAACACCAGTCGTGATGCAGGCAGGGGACTGGTAAACTGCTTGGATGTCCCTGAGGACTCTGATTTTTGGCGAGGCGTCTACAATATGGGAGGAGGGCCGGAGTGTAGAATCACATATTATGAGTTAATGGAAAAGATGTACAAGATTCTTGGAATGGGGAACTTCACACAGATAATGAACCGCAACTGGTTCGCATTGAGAAACTTCCATTGTCAGTTTTTTGAGGACAGCTGGATATTGAATGAATATATCCACAACTGGAGAGACACCTTGGAAGACTACTATCAACAGGTACTAGAGAACTTATCTCTCAAATTGCGATTAGCAAGAGTCCTAGGAAAAATTCCAGGAATACGAGGACTATTGAAATGGACAGCACGTAAACGGATGAAGAACATGGTTCTTGGAAAGGATGGAACGCTATACTGGTATCGCAGCCATAACGTTCAGAGAATCACAGCATTCTATGGCTCCTTTGAAACTTTTGAAGAGATTAGGGATTGGGATGATTTTGATAAATCAATCCTACGTTCCGAGTGGAAGAGATTGGACCATGGATATGATGAATCGAAAGAAGAGCTTGACCTAGATGATTTTCAAGATGCAGCCAACTTCCGTGGTGGACAGTTACTCTCTGATGATTGGGATGGTGATATGTATAGCAAACTAAGATGGAAATGTGCATTTGGTCATGAGTTTCATGGGTCGCCATATCTTGTATTGAAGACAGGACATTGGTGTCCAGAGTGTGTCCCACCACCATGGGACTATGATAAGATGGCCAAAGAGAACCGTTGATTGTAAACTGGACAAACCTGGACATGGAGTCTAGGCAGTCCGCCCA
>CAZSWP010000085.1:0-6730 GCA_964610875.1 uncultured archaeon | reverse complement strand
TTGACGGTGGACAGTGTCAAGGGACGGATAGTCTGGAGGTGTGAGATGGTCACAGACAAAAGAGATGGTTGAACACTGAAGAGAGCATAGTCTGAGGACCTCATCAAAGACAGATGAAGGAGACCTTGCTTGTGTGATGAGGTCAGTCCTGACAAACCGATTACAAAGGTTCTTTACCGTACCAACGTTCACTCTATATGGATGGGTACTTCGTATATCTCTGGTCATTGATTTTGCTTTCATGAACCAGATTGAAGACCCATCCACTCTTTCAATCCGTGTAATGCAAATCTACTGTCCAAGAAACACACTCAATGATATAAAGAACCAACTTCCTGCCTCAACCAAAATCGAAATTCCCCAACTTAGAACATAATATGATAAAGAGAATAAGACTGCTGAAGCAAATGCCTCAAACTCGTTCATTTCAATATCTTGTGCAGCTCGAAAAATCAGAATAGTGGAGGCAAAAATAAGAATCGCATTGACAATGAAATATGAAAGTTCTACAGTTATTAGAAAAGACAATGGAAGGGCCAAAACGGGTACAACAGGTCTGAATAATCTTACAACAGATATATTGTTATCAGCTGGATCGATATCAACTACAAATGTAAATTCTGAAACATCATTTTGTAGAAGTAAATCGCGAAGATATGCAGTGATGTTGTAATAATCGTATGAATCAATGGTAAAGTAATTACCCGATAGGATTCTAGCAAAAATTAGTAGAGAACACTCCAGACATATCAATAATAGAATGAGAAGATCATATTTCCTTTTTCTGATATGCTCATATACAATGTCCCAAGTAGAGTATATATTAATTCACCTTGCATTTCCAAATTGTTAGATTATATGCAAATAGGTCCTTCTTGAATCCTTCGTATCAATACCGATGGTAGAGATTTACCTATCCTCAATTCATTATCCATGAGGAGAAATACATTTCAGAAATTAAGTGCCTGTAAACGCCAGGCCCATTCCAATCATCCTGTTCACTACCACTGTCCATCTGGAGAACAATATATGAAATCGATTCGATTGGTAATTCTGTAAGACTGTATTCTAGTTCAACATAACTACGTTTCATCTCAATCTTAGGTTCCAATTCCACAAAATAATCAAGAGATTCGCCTAGGAGAATCCGTATATGTGGTCCCCCAGAAGGATAATTACTTGTATAGTTGATATGAAAGGAAGTAAATTCTGATGTCTGGATGGATTCAATTGGTTTCTCAAGTCTTATCGCTTGATAATGATTGGTGAAATTACCCATTATTCTAAGATTGGATTGAACAATATCAACAGAAGGATTTTCAACTCCAAAAGATTGAACACTCCAATTGGTTAAAGTAACAGCAATTTCTCTGTAATCTTCACGAGATAGTTTGAGAACATATCCTGCTGAATTACTATAAAATATACTCCCAAAGAGGGGCAGTTGTGATACATACATGGAACCATTGTGCCACTCAATCGATTTCGAGAAACTATACCTATTAAGCACTATTGCATAAATGGCATTAATGTTTTCATTTTCTATTAGTTTGATTGCTGTGCTTGTTTTTCCACGATAAGCAAGATCTTCGAATGCATGCCAACGCAAAAACCAATCCCCGCTTTGAGTATAATTAAAGGTAGGACTTCTAGGAGGCCAATCCCCAACAATTGCACGATAATATCGAATAACAGGGTATTCAGCTGTAACAATACTTGAGTTCTGATCTGACCTATCAGCTAAGACAGCCATTAATTCGAACTCTTCGACAGATAGAACATTCAAGGATAATTCACCATTACTTGAATATGCTCCACCAATAAATGAAAAACTAATGATTATGCTCAGAGAAAAGGCAAGCAATGTGTTTGACGACACTTTAGCGTATCTTCTATTGATGGGGATAGACCATTCATACTGACTTGTTGTTAATAATGCAGCTGCAATTGGCATTAGCACAACTGGTATCAAACCCAAGAGTCGCCAGTAAAGAACGATATAAGGTGCAATTGTGAAAACATCCAAAATTATTAATTCAAGGATAAATAGAAAAGAAATAAAGAGGGCTGCATTAAAACGATTTGAAATAACATCTTTGGTATTCTTCCACAGAATTAGACCAAGAATGGTTAGAATGCCGGAGAAATAGAAAATTAGCTCAAACCGAGTACCAACCGGACCCCATAGTTCAGATTTTTCAGGATAGAATCCTACTTGAATATTGTCGATAATTGTTGAAATATTAATAATTGAAATCAATCGTGCAATGCTTTCAATTATGATTGGATTAATCAGTATGATAATGATGAGAAGTAGCAATATACAAAATATTGCTATTGATTTCACTAGGTTTTTCGTTATCCAACCAGCATTATTTTCCTTTAGGATGGATGATGACCAAAGGATCAGTGAAGGGACAACTAAGGCAATACCTGTTGGATGAACGATAATCATTGTTAAAGTGGAGATAATAAATACAGTAATTCCCCACTTTGTTTTTGGCATTATTATTGCAATACATAAGTATGAAACAAATAATACATGAAGTAGACCATTGGGATCAAAACGTAAATTCCACATGAAATCTGATACGCCAGCAATGACTATTAGGGATGTAGCTAAATTTATCGTTTCTTCTTTTCTAAGAATGATATTGGATAGAGAGAAAGTAGAAATCAAAAGAATTGATGTGTTTAGCGCAATAGCAAGCGCACCAGCAGAAGCAGCTGGTGTTAAACCAGTTAGTGTGCATATCAATGCCTGATTAGAATGAAAACAAAGTGAAAGAATGGAACCATATCTCCAACTACTTCCATCATTGAAGATATTTATGTCAATGAGAGGAGCAATTCCGCCATTTAATAAATAACTGGTAACTGCTGCATGTTCTCCATCATCACCTCCAAAATGTACGAAACCTCTGAGGAGTAAGAAACTTCTCATCCAGAAAGCAGCTAATATCGTGGATACAATCCATATCCTTCTGTTTCTTTGAGAGAGTAGCAGATTAGCAATAATTACAATAAATATTGTAATGTAGATAATTGGAGATGAACCAGAAAACACATCTTCAAGCCAGAAAGAAGACTCAGCAGATAATAGAGAGTATGAACCTAATGACATTGCACCTACTTGCATCAATAGAATTGCCAAGGATACAGAACTGTTTTTGGTGATTTTAATGAACCTTGATATCTCGATGGCCAGTTTCTTGGAGATATTAGACTTTTTAGGCAATAATAGGCAAATAGACAAAAATATTGCGACAACCACCGGTGCAAATTGAGAGATTGATGCAATAGATAGCCATAAAATGAAAATTGTTAGAACAGCATTGATTGGTGTTAGTGCAAGGATCGCATAGAAATCAATTTTTTTGTCCAAACGATATATAATCCATTTGAGTAGCTTGAATATTGAAAAAAATATTACTACTACACCAATTAGAGCTGAAATTAGTGCATTCAATAGATAGGGACTAAAAACAGAAATAATCCTAGCTAAAAATAAAAGCGTCATTGCTATAGCAAGAGATTCTAAGTCAAAGTGATTTGTTTTCTTTTTTATAATCGTAAGATAGTTACTAATTTCATTTGGATCATTGGAAGAATCAGCGTTTTCCTCAGAGTTCAATGGTGTTTCATTAGTTGCCAAGATAAAACCCAGTCCCAAGTACTATTTCGAACACATTGTGGGTTTTCTAATTAGATTTTTGTATCTTATAATATCAGCGGAAGTTGATAACCTCTTTTCCAATTCAGCTCTTTCATTATAATGATTTGAATGCGGCTAGTGTGGGTTTAATTAGCAATACAACAAGTAGAATCTCAGCGAAGTATAGGATGAAATAATCATTTGGTGTTATGATAGCATTGGATATAATGCCTCCGACTACTACAAGGGATGAAAGTATGAATAATCCTATAGTTCTGGTTTGTATATCAAATGGTATTTGTTTATATGACCAATAACCCATCATTAGCAGCCTCACTATTGAACCGAATAACAGTCCCAAAGCCGCACCCATGGGGCCAAGCATTGGTAAGAATAAAATCCAGCATGTTAGCGTGATGAATGTTGCAGAAACTGATGCATAAGCTCCTAATCTTACATTTCCAGTACCAGCTAAAACATTATAGAGGTAGCTTGCAATACCACTAATTAGAATATTGAACGATAAAACTTGCAGGATTGGAAGAGCAATCATAAACTCTAGACCATAAATAATATACAAAGCTAAAGGACTTAAAAGAACAAGTGATAGTGGAAAGATTAGTTGAGACTCAGTTACTGTTTTGAACCCCTTTTCAATGAAATCTTTTGCTTGGTCAAAATCACCGGTACCATATTTGAAGGATATTGTTGGTAATGTCGCACGATTAAGCACCAAAGGCATAAAACTCACAAATACCATAAACGAGTTTGCTGCACTATAATATCCAATAAGATTGGCATCAAATAAGAAACTCATAATTAGAGGTGCAGACCCATTTACAAGACCAGTAAGACCAATGATTGTTGTAATTCCGATAAATGTACCTATTTCAGAGTCTTTCTTAAATACCGACAACATTGAAGATTTTTCGATGCCTATTAGCCCCTTTCTATATAGCAGCAAAATGCCTCCTAAAACAAAACCAAAGTATAGCAAGAAAAGAGGAAGAACAAACAAAGTAGGTGAAAATAGAACAATCATAGAAATTGAACCGATAAGAAGGATATTGAATAAAACTTCAAGAACACAGTATTCAATTGAAAGACCATATCCATAGAGACCTGCTCTAATTATTGCATATATACAAAAAAAGCCAGTAATGATTAGTCCAACAATAACGTCATCTGGTATTAAGCTGGAAAAACCAACCAACATTGAGTAATATTTTGCCAAGAGAGTTCCCAAAGAAATCAGAATAACAGAAACTAGCAAAGAACTTAGAATACCTGAGAATTGTGTTGATGCAACATCATAGCGGTCATTTCCACAAGATTCAGCAACAAATTTCGTAACAGCATCACCTACTGTTAGTTGAACAAATCCGCCAACAGTAACAGCAACTGAAAGGATTACAGAAATCCAACCTAGAATCGATGCACCTAAGAATCGCCCAATTATAGCTAAATAGATGAATCTACCAGCACCACTGAAAATCGCACCAATGAAGGTTATACGAGCTACATGATGAAATGATCTTTGCAATTAAAATCATTCTCCCAATTATGATTTCCTAAGCAATAGGTTGTAGAAATCGAGAATCCTTTGTGATATCAATCTCCAATCATATTTTTTAGATATCTTCTGAGCATTTTTTCCTAGTTCTATACCTTTCTCATGATATTCCATGCCTCTTTTCACTGCATCAGCATACTCCTCACTTCTAATATCTTTGGCAAAGATACAGGATACACCATCTTCGAGAAGTTGACCCACAGGCCCAACAGGATTCGTAATTACTGTTGACCCCGATGCCATATATTCCGTTAATTTTCCAGGCCATCTTAGTCGATTCTCTCTGGTGTCAGGCATTGCCAACAATAAGAAATCACATTTTTGCATCGCGCTGGGTATTGCACTATAATCCTCAATATAACCCGAGAATTTAACACGTTTTGATAGCCCCATTTTTCTTGCATGTTCTTCATACACAGGACGTGCACCCCCATCGCCGGTAATCATCAACACGAATTTTTCATCCAAATGTTTCAACATACCCAAAGCATGCTCGACGTATTGATTTCTTCCCTTTAAACTACAAAAGAGACCAAGAAGAATTTGATCATCTTGAAGAGGAGGGTCAAGGAAATATTCCAATGGAGGATTAGCGAACATCTCAAAATCCACTCCACCACCAATGATAATATAGGGATTAGAAAAGGTAGGCCTCTTCATTGCTAGATTTACTAATCCTTCACTCAGAAATGATATTCCATTGGCAAATAAGTCCGATAATATGGTAGAAATTCCGACAGATAGAATTCGAGATAATCCAACTTTTTTGGCCATGTCCATCTCTACATCTTCGAAATGTACAACCAATTTTGTTTTTTTGATAATCTTGGAAAATATACCAGGCAAAAGTGGAATCTTGGGGGTCCATACATGAACAACATCGAATCTGCCCCTTAGTAGAAATACAATTTCTGAAGGAATGTTTGCATAATGAGAGTTTATTCCAAATAATGGATTCATATGCAATACCTTTAATCCATCTCTATTAATAAAAAAGGAGTCACCTTTGTCGGTGGGATCAACACCTCTAGGAAAAACCAAAACTACCTTGTTTCCCAATCTAGATAGATTCAATCCAAGCATATAGATATGTTTGGCGCTAGGCGAAGTTGTGCCCCCATGATTGATTAGACAAATTCTAAGTTTTCTCATTTTTTATTTCACCAATACAATCTAGGAATCTTGATTTATTCATGGAATGGAATACCAATACTGTTTGATTTGAAGATGGTTGAGGGGGTGGAGATGGTCCCCAGATAATTCTTTCTGAATTTTTCGACTGCGACGGAATCAAGACTATTCTCTACCCTTTTAGAAGCAATATTAAAAGGCGTTCTTCAGACACCGATATCCAAGTAATCTAGATGTGATAATTTTGCTTGGTAACATGAATTACAGAATAATAGGTGTTGGAGATTTGATGCTTGGAGAACATCCCTTATCTGTAGGAAGAGGAATATTGTATACAATCGGTCAAATAAGACAGTCCCCATTCTGTAAAT
>CAZSWP010000084.1:0-7080 GCA_964610875.1 uncultured archaeon | reverse complement strand
TATTTGATGATGTATGCTTCCGCACCGAAGGAGAGATGGTTCGAGATAGAAAAGTAGAAACATCCATCCGGACCTTTGGTAACATCACCCCAGCCGCCCCAGGCGCCGCCGGTTTTTCTGGCGAGGTGGTACGGGAGATATTCGGGTTCGAGGTCCTGTATTACAGCGAAATCGATGGTCGGTGGTGTTTTCGCCATCTCAAAATCCTTGATATCATACAAACACTGTTGTAGTACTTTCAGAGCATTGGCATAACTAAGCCCAGTGTCGATTGAATACTTTTTAGAGATTCTATATGCAACTAGCGAGATTGTGTCAATTACGGATTTGCGTATGTTTCCATCTGAATTATGGGCTATTTCGTTGAGATATCCGATGTAATTCGATAACTCTTCATCATCATGCATCATATATTGAACAATCGTATATGCAATTGGCATATTCATGAAATGACCCATTTTTATCAACTTCAGGAGTAAGTCTTTGAATGTCTGATGAAATCTTGAATCTTCAATCGAAAGAAAAGATTCTAACCATCTTGGATTTGCAAACTTCATAAGACTGAGGGTTGATTTTACGACTTCAATTTCATTATGCTTTGTCGAAGAAGAAGAGAGCCAACCATCAAATATCCGTATGCACTCATCATCAGAGAATGTTTGAATTACTTGCATGAGTGGTTCTTGTATGGCAATTGGCATACTACTTGGATTCACACTTGATAGTATCTGAACCTTGAGTTCATTCTGCTCTTGGCCAGAGGATTTTGGAAAGGAGTAGATATCTTTGAGAATCTTCATTGAATCATCAAGTAGTGGACTCACACAGGTTCCAAGATTGAAGAGTCGAATTAATGCAGTGGTTTTCCATATCGAATCCGAGAGAATTGCATCACACCAGACTAAAAATGAGAGATTCATAGCTCCAGATTCAATGAAATAAAAGGCTCTTCTCTTTACAATCTTTTTAATTGATTCTAATTGTGCCTCAAAACGAATCCATTCTTCACGTTCCAGTATTTTTTCTACTTCCTCCACCTGTTTCTTTAGAGTCAATTTGAGGTCTCTATTAGGATCATCAAACCAATCGTAGATCACAGCACCGTCATTGACTTGAAGAAGATGTCTTCTCTCTCCTATTGACTCATCTTTTAGTAGCAAGTCGCTATAATATCTGAATTGTATTACCTGAGAAATTCGATACCAAAGGTTTGCAAATCTTCTTCTATAGAGATTTTGAATTATCACGAACACTGATATGCTTACTATGATTCCTGGCACTAATAAAAGTACTAAATCAAATAACCCATTGTTGATTGCATTTATGAAATTCCATCCAAAAATTTGATACGGGATGCTAAGTGCCAATGCTGGAAGTGAATATACAAGGAACGATATCCCCCGACGTGTCCAAAGCTCATTATGGAGATCCTTCCCCTCCATAACACTCTTCAAGTATAGCTCAAATTGCTGCTCCATCGCTAGCAGTTCAGTACGAACTAATCCCCATTCTTGAATAAGAATTGAAGATTGTGCGAAAAAACGGACTATATCAGCTTTCTTCTCTCTTACTTCATTTTCAAGACCTCTATCGAATCTTCGATGAATCCCTGCAAGATACAAGAGTGATGCTATGACTGGACTTCCAGCAACTATTATCCCTACTGAAGGTTCTTGCGCAATATCAAAAATGAATAGATTTTGAAAAGCAGTTATATACAGAGTAGAGAAGAGAATATACATTGCATAAACTAGTTTACTGGAATTTGATGGTTGTACGAAACTCAATGTAAAGTCACACACTCCATTTTTGTCATATGCCCTATTTGGATTGGTCCACTTCGTGTCGAACAGTGCTATTCTTACCAACCATAATAAAATATGCCTTCTACTGAATCATTGAAGCTAATTTAAGCTACTGAATCATTTTTGAGAGAGAACCTCATCAACTATCTTGCTGAACTGCTCATATCTCTTCAATCTAGTTGCAATAGTCTGAGAGGGACTGTGTGCTTCAACATCGTGCTTCACTTCTTTTGCGATTTTTCTAATATCCATTGAAGTCAAAATATCATTCTTTAGAGCTGATTCTAATTGCCCTCTAAACTGATTAGGTGTGATTCTCTTATCTGGTCTTCTCACATAGGCCTCCCATATTCCCTTTATTCTCTCGAATGTCACTTCCTTTGCAAACCCGTTCATAGTTCTGCTGTATGACAAAATCACAAATAAATTTTGATGAATATTTTATGAAAGACCAACTAAGATGGTAGCTTATCCCATAGATCTTCATACTCTAAAGCTCTTGACCAATTGAATCCAGTCATCTTATCTGTTGGATGCTCTCTGGTCCATGCACGGATCTCTTTGATGATCTCCTTTCCCGTCATGATAAAATATCTTGGAAAATTCTCTGGCTCTGGTGGTACAAGTGCCAGAACAAAATACAGGTCATCTTGAACCTTGTCCTCTTTTATGAGCCAGAAGTTCTTACCTCTCTGCCCCTTACATTGTACTCTGAAGGTTACACCACTTGGAGCTTCGACCAGAATATCTGTGCGTGGAGCATTTCCCATCAGCATAGCCACTTTGTATCCTTGACGACTGAGTTCTCCAGTTACAAGAAACTGAGCTACCCATTGTGAGAAATATTTCTTCACTATTTTCACTCCTTATCTACGATAGACTGTCTATCACCCCATCCTACTGTGGTTGGAAGCAATCTCCTACCGTTACCTGAAGGTGTGGCATTATTGATAGGGACACTAGAACGAAGCTCCCAACCGAAAATAGTTAGCTAAGTGGTGAATGAAAAGTATTCTGGTCAACGAAACGTTAACTGACTGTACTTACTCTGTCGGAGATTCATTCATGTAATCATGTACGACCTTATGTTCTGCACATCTGACTGAGGTACAGGGGGATTGTGATGGATTCAGTGGTCTTGTATCAGTTTGGAATTCAGATATTGTATCAGGGAGTGTTCTTTGGATGCCTGTTTCTGCTGACTCTGTGGTCTGTGTTCTCATCGATGGTGAATCTGCCAGATATTAAGGGATATCATACTGACTGGTTCTTTTCTGGTGATGATTTGTATTGAAGTAGCTCCTCTGTGATACCATTGTACTAGAATCAAACCACAAAGAATAAGATGAAATTCCATTATTACCTCTATTGAGGGAACAATGGAGGAGTTAGTAATTGTCGATGAATCAAATCCTGTCCTCGGAAGACCACACTGGATTTTACACCTCTCTAGGATTCTCTCTTGCTCTGTTTACTCTATCACTATTCCCTGAATCTCTCAGTATTCTACAGATTGAAAATGCAGACCCATTATTGATGATATTCTTCAACAATCTCCTCACACTAACTGCGTTTGCTGGACTTCTTACTGGTCTTCTCTATATGATATCGCCTGATAGACTGAGTGATATCATCCTGAAGAATCAGACAATGTTCGAATCTTGGAGATACTGGGATCTATGGCGTGTGACAGAATCATGGAAGAGAGACCTCCCACGAAACACTGAACTCCAACAACTAATTGCAGAGATTGATAGAACGGTAACAAACTGGAATCGAGTGATATGGAACCCTCCTAACATAAGCTGTCAAAGTACTGTGGAGAGCTCGATAGACTCACCGTCCATCCAGAAAACTATCTGGAAGATGAAACGTAGAGCTGGGATGGGTTTACTCTTTATTCTATGGGCATTAACTCTCCTTGTTTTCTTCAAACCATATGAATACCCAGTGGAGAACATATTGCTAACAGCCGCTCTGATTGGAATTATGCTTGTAGGTGTGCTTGACATTTGCTATACGATGCGTTACGGAGATGCACCAGAAATGGTTGACCGTCTTCAGAAGGTATCCTTTGTTGGATACGCAAATGATGCACTGTTGAATTGGCAGCCAATATTTCGTGGCAGAAGAGATGAAAACATCATTGATGCGATGGATCGTTTGAAAGATGCCGCCACAGACCTTGAGAGAATCATTACCACTGGGCAATGGAAACGATTTGAGAGCACCTATGACCAGTTCCTACAGGAAGTCAAAGGAGTCAAGCTTCGTGTAGCAAATCCCGAACAAACCCTTCGTGCAGCATGGTGTGGAACATTTGCTGAGATTACTTTGGCAAAATCAAAAGGAAAAGATACAACACAGCTTAAAATCTGGTTCGAGAACGTTCTTGAGGTCTTCAGACTGACAGGTGAACTAGAGAAAATTAGATGGTCCATCATTCCAGATGAGAATAACTTCTATGAACCATCAATTTTCTTCACGACTAATATTCCTCCTAATCTAGTGTATAAAGAAAGGAGCGATGCATCTAGACTACTACGAGAAGCGTTTAGAAACTCAGATGATGATGAGAAAGCCAACTGGATCAATGCCGCAGGTGAATCTACTTGCTCGATTCCAGGAGATATCCAAAAGCTCTTCTATTCATGGGCATGTGATTACAAAGGAACTAGATTGACATCCAAAGCGTATGGATACCTGATTACAGGATCCTTCGATATACAAGATACCACTAAACCTATGGTTCAACGAATTGCTAATGCAGACATTTCTTTAGAAGAGAAAGAACACTTCTTTGCAAAGGTAGCAGGTCATGATAGACTTCCTGAAAAAATACGGAATTTGGCAAAATCATACTCGGCAAAGCTATGAAGTATCATCTTCATTCTCTACTCAGTCATATTGCTACCTCTACTTCACTAACTTCAGATATTTTCCATCCATGACCCGTGCGAGATACTTCCGTCCCTTCATCACCCACATGATATCATGCCCCGCTCTCGCCTTCTCAGCCCAGTGCGAGTCCTTCTTCGGATTCTGCTCCACGAAGGTCAGTCCCTCGATGGAGAACTTCCTGAGTCCAGCGCTGGTGTGTTCCAGTGGGTATACAGTGCCATCAATCTCCATGATGTCCCTGTCCTGAAAGATGGCATCGTAGACCAGTCGGGTCATTCTCTCAAGGTCTGTGTCGTTCACTCACTTCACCGTAATTGATAGGGAACTGATTGTCTTAAATTCTTTCTAAGTTCTAGGTACTTCAGCCAAGGCTTTCAACGGAATCCAAATGCTATTATGCAAGAAGCAAAACATAAGATTGTTATCAATCGAAAATTAAGGGGTTGAATAATGAGGATTTGTGAATTATCTATAAAGAATTACAGATGTATTCGGGAACTCAGTATTAGGAATCTTGGAAAGTTTGCTGTACTAGTAGGGGCAAATGGTTCAGGCAAGAGTAGCCTACTTGAATTGTTGACAAGAGCTACAAGCGATTTCTCAAAAGGTGAAGCTCGTTTCTTAAGTAATGAGTTAGGCAATCCAAATCCTGACTGGCCCACGATAATAGTGGCAATGGAACCGGATGAGGTTAGAAAGTTTGTGACTCCCGATATATGGGAAGCATACAAGGATATCTGGTCTTCGCAAGACGAGATTGTCGCTCCACTTACTTATCAAGGCGATGTACATTGGTCAGAGGATCAAATGCGTCTTCATGCCTATCTACAGAAAAACCTTCGAACAAGAATCATAATATATTCTCCAACTAGAAATATAGAGTTTCCATCATCAGTTCGTCTAGAACCAAAACCAGTTGAAGCTGATATGTACATCTCTGGAACATCAGGTCAGTTCAGAGCACGAGTGAACTATCTGCACAGACAGCTAGCAAACCTTATCACAACACGTCATTTTGAGGGTGGAAAGCAGTTTCGGGAAAAGGGTGTTATTGGAACCCCTAAACAGTTTTTTGAGTTTCACGAAATCACAGATGTCTTCAAACAGTTCTTTCAAGTCACAGGGAAGAAAATGAGTGATCCGGAGTATAAAGATGGAGAATTCTCATTCTTCTTCAGTGTACCTTGGCGAGATAGCCCACTTCCTCTCTCTAAACTCAGCTCGGGTGAACAATGGATACTTCTATTTTTCGTGGAGATGGCTTTAAACAGATGGGAGAGTCATATCATTCTGATTGATGAACTTGAGCAACATCTACACCCCCAACTCGTAAGATTGTTCATCTCTGTTCTTCAAACAAGAAAAGATAAAAACCAGTATTGGATTACGACACATTCGCCAACTGTGGTTTATCAGCTTCAAAATGATTCATATGGATTGGTTGTTGACAGAGATGGACACTCAACTGCAATTCCCTACTCAGGGAATGAGTTCGAAGTAATACATTCTTTTACAGGTGTTGAGGGATTAATTCCTATAGGGAACACAATTGTATTTCTTGAAGGATCAAAACCTTCTTCACATCAACTTTCAGCGGATCAGACCTTCTTCTTCGAACTCCAGAAACTTAATCGTGTTCCTGCTGAGATTCAATTCATTTCTGTGGGACATTCAAAATCTGTAGTGAGTTCAAAAACTATGTTAGATGCTTTTAGCCGCCAAATAGGCATTGGTCTGAAATTTTATGCAATACGTGATAGAGATGCACTTTCAGATACCACAAGAATTGAAAAAATGAAGGAATTTAATGGCTATCTTTGGATCTGGAAACGTGGGTCCATTGAAGGTTATTTCATTGAACCTGAGTTGATAAGCAAATACTTTGAAATCAGAGGTTGGGATGTCCAACCCACACCAAATGAGGTTGAAAAGAAAATACTTGACCTTTTGAATAGAGATAAAACCGATATAGTAAAGCGTTTTGAAAATCGACTGATCGAATCTGTTCTCCCTATTGGGAAAGAAGCGACTATAGAAAGAATTTCTTCTCTTCCAACCAATCTACCAGGTCTCCAACGGGATATTGAAGAATTCTATGATATGCTAGATTCATTATTGAAATCAAACGACTGGCGGTCAGTTCTGGCTTATGTTGACTGCAAGAAATTATTGAATTCAGTGATATTTGCATTAGGAGGCTCTGGTCTAGATCTATTAGAACCAAGAAATTTCATTGACTTCTTACAAAAGGTATTCCGAGAGATTCTTGCTAATAAAGATGTGAGACTTGATAATGAGATTAGTGAAGTAATTGCTGGAATAGTAAATGGAAGCGGTTTCCAGTCACTTTTATAGAAACCTTTTGAAGAATGAA
>CAZSWP010000083.1:590-7201 GCA_964610875.1 uncultured archaeon | reverse complement strand
ACTTGGTTTGAAAAGAGGAGATGTTATTTCTATCAAAGGACAGAGAGAAACTGTAGCAATTGCTTGGCCGGGTCTCCAAGAAGATGAAGTCTTAGATATGGTTAGGATGGACGGTTATATCCGTTCCAATGCTGGTGTCAGACTTGGTGAAGTAGTTGAATTAGCAAAGGCAACCATTCAAGATGCACAGAGAGTTGTTTTAGCTCCAAACCAAGCAGTCAGATTTCAGCGTGGATTTGAGCAGTATTTCAAACAACAGATAATGAATAAACCATTGACACGTGGAGACACACTCATGATTGCTTCAATTGGTCAGGGTATCCAATTTATGGTGACAGCTGCTAGTCCTGGTAAACATGTTAGAGTTACTCCTGACACAGTTGTGGAAATTTCAACAAAACCGATGACTCCGGAAGAGATTACGGCTCCACAAGTCACCTACGAAGATATCGGTGGACTTGGAAAAGAACTTCAGAAGATTCGCGAAATGATTGAATTACCGATGAAGTCTCCCGAGCTTTTCAAGAGACTTGGGATAAGCCCTCCAAAGGGAGTACTCCTTCATGGACCACCAGGAACTGGAAAGACCCTCATAGCAAAAGCAGTTGCAAATGAGTCAGGTGCAAACTTCAAGGTAATAAATGGGCCTGAGATAATGTCCAAATTCTATGGTGAGTCAGAAGGTAAGCTAAGAGAAGCATTTGAAGACGCTGAGAAGAACGCTCCAAGCATCATATTCATTGATGAGCTTGATAGCATCGCACCAAAGAGAGCTGATGTTACTGGAGAAGTAGAAAGACGTGTTGTCGCTCAACTTCTGGCTTTAATGGATGGTCTTGCTGGTCGTGGACAAGTCATTGTAATTGGTGCCACAAATCGTGTTGATGATGTGGATGAAGCTCTAAGACGACCTGGGCGCTTTGATAGGGAAATTGAGATAGGCGTTCCTGATAAGAAAGGAAGGTTAGAAATCTTACAAATACATACACGTGCAATGCCACTTGAAGAAGGATTAGACCTAACTAAATTGGCCGCGAGGACCCATGGATTTGTAGGTGCTGACTTAGCTGCACTTGCACGAGAAGCTGCTATGCATGCACTGCGTAGAGCTTTGCCTCATGTTGATCCAGAGAGTGGTGACATACCTCCAGATGTGCTGAATGATTTATTTGTCACACATAGTGATTTTGAAACCGCAGTATCTGAGATATCGCCATCTGCACTAAGAGAAGTGCTTGTTGAAAAACCGAATGTCAAATGGGATGATGTTGGAGGCCTCCACAAGGTAAAATCTCAGTTGAGAGAAGCTGTTGAGGCTCCTTTGAAACATCCTGAAGTATTTGAGGAGATGGGTATTCGAACACCTAAAGGTGTGTTACTCTTTGGACCTCCTGGCACGGGTAAGACCCTCTTAGCAAAAGCTGTCGCGACAGAGAGTGAAGCGAACTTCATCTCAATTCGTGGTCCAGAGATATTCAACAAATATGTCGGTGAGTCTGAGAAAGCAATTCGAGAGATATTCAAAAAAGCTAGACAGACTGCTCCATGTGTCCTCTTCTTCGATGAAATCGATGCAATCATGAGTTCAAGAGGACAGCGTGACGACACAGGAGTTAGTCAAAGAATTGTGAATCAGTTCCTTGCTGAACTTGATGGTATGCAAACATTACAGAATGTTCTAGTAATAGGTGCAACAAATAGAGCCGATATTCTAGATCCTGCAGTACTTCGACCTGGGCGATTCGATTCAGTCCTATTTGTTCCACCTCCGGATAAGGATGCACGACTAGAAATACTCAAGGTGCATACAAAGAATATGCCTTTAGCCGAGGATGTTGATCTTTCTGATCTTGCAGGAATGACTGAAGGATTCTCTGGTGCTGATATCGAAGGATTCTGCAGAGAAGCCGCAATGGCTGCCGTACGAGAGGACTGGAAAGCTAAGCCTGTAGATATGGAGCATTTCAATGAAGCCTTGAAAGAGGTCAGACCATCGATTCGGGAAGAAGATGCTGAACGTTATCTAGATATTGCTGATCACGTTCTCAGAAGACAAGCCGGAAAGAAAAGAGATACCTCTCCCTCTGGCTATGTATAATTACCTTCAACCACACGGATAGTGAGAGATTCATTTCTCTCACCATATACTATTTTTTCTTAGTCAAGTCTGAGATATTTCTATAAGCACAGTTACTTGTTTAGACGATGTCAGGCATTATTGTGCATATGAATGGAGCCACTAATATGACTCAGAGATGGATGGTAAATGTATGCCCCATACTTCACTTTGACAATGCAAGAACACACACCTATGAACATAACATTAGTATCATTGCATGGAATGTCAAGAGTGTACTTGATTACCTAGAAACAGATGAATCCCATAAATTTACTCTTGGTCAAGTCACTTTGCTTGAAGGTTTTAGAAGACTCTTCCCAAATTACTGGGACCTACTACATAGACGGGTATTAGAGGGTAGAATTGAGATTGTGGGCGGATCGTATGTCATGTCGGATTTGACAATTCCTGATGGTGAGTCAATAATACGTCAGTTCCTCTATGGGCTCAAATTCTCAAGAAGTGAACTCGGTGTTGATGTACGAACTGGTTGGGGGATTGATTCTTCAAGCCACTGTGCACAATTACCACAAATTCTTCGTCAGTGTGGTATTGACTCATACTTCTTCTACCGTGGAATGCCTTATGCTGGTCCGTCTGAATTCGTTTGGAGGGGTCCTGATGGAAGCAGAGTGAATGCAATCTGGCTTTCTAAAGGATATGACTGCATGGCTTGGTTATCTGAGAATGTTAGAGAAGCATTTACAGCAATGATGACTGTTCTAGAACAAATTGGGTCTAATGCAGTCTCACACAATCTCTTTCTACCAGTTGGTGGTGAACTTGTACCTCCGTCCCCTCATCTTGCTGATATTGTTTCTCGATGGAATGAAACATTCCCTGATATGCGGAGTGTAATAGTGACGGCGAACGAATTTGTGGACAAGCTGAAGACAGTAGAGGCGAATCTGCCAATTGTAACCGGCTCATTAGATGCAGGACGGTTTACATCAATCCGTAGTGGCGGGCTCAGTTCTAGAGTGAAGTTAAAACAAAAAAACAGAACTCTTGAAACACTTCTCTATCTTGTTGAGTTGTACTTGTCAATTGGAGGAGACCATACCAAGACAGATGAACTCGATAATATCTGGAGAATGATGTTGTTCAATCAAGACCACAATATCATTAGAGGTACGATATCTGATGAACCCTATCAACTTGCTCTAAGAAGATATCAGACTGCAATCAAAAAAGCAGAAAGACTGCTTGAAAATGCAATAGCTTCTCATTCCTCTAAGATAAAACGAGAACAGGAAAACACCTCCTTTGTAGTATACAATCCAGTCCCTTGGAGACGTCATGGGATAGTCAGAATACCAGTTGATATCTCTAGATTCACCCAACCGTATTTTGAGATTAGATCTCCGAATGGAGATAGTGTGCCTTATCAAGTTGTGAATGAAAGTCCAGAAGTCGGATTATATGATATTGTTATTGCGGCAAATGACATGCCTTCCCTTGGACACAGGATGTATTCTGTTGTTCCTGTAGACGAGCGACCTGAATTCGAATCAAGCTTACGCTCAGGAAAGAACTGGATGGAATCTGAAGGATTTGTTGTTGAATTTGATGACTTCAATGGATCTATCTCGAGACTCTATGACAAAAAGACTCAATTCGAAATATTGAACAAATCTGGAAATTATCTCACATTTCAGAGCGATGTTGGTGATCTTTACAGATTCTCAGCTTCGAATTTATCTGATGAATCTACAATAGAAAGCTCTCTTCGATTCTCTTCAAAACCAATGATAATCGAAGCAGGACCTGTACGTACAATAATGGAACTAAAGACAAATGGTGCAGATGCAGATATTGTTCAACGTATTACAGTCTATGATAAGATTCATCGAATCGATCTGGAAACTCATATTGACTACAAAGGTCAGGATAAGAGAGTGCAATTGAACTTTCCATTGAGCATTCTCACTGAAAATGTAGTTGTTGGATCACAATTCTGTGCGGAAAAGAAATCTACTCAAGTCACACCATCTTCTTGGAACGAAGAAGAAATGGACACAAAATCTGCATTGGATTGGATTGATTGTAATGGAGCTGACAGATCTCTATGCGTTGCCCTTCAAGGTTTGCACGAGTTCAAATACATTGATGGAAATCTGATGATAACGCTACTAAGAAGCGTAGACCATCTCTCACGAGGAAAAGACGATGATGTCTTGCTGACGGAACTTGCTCGTGAAAAAGGGAAATACGAGTTTAAGCTCTCTCTCATACCTCATCGAGATTCTTGGAAAACTGATTCAATATGGCAGAGTGCTCAGGAACATAGAATCGGATTGATTGGTTATCCACTTGAGGATTCAGAAGGTACTATTGACGAAGAACAAGAGCTAATCAGGATTGATGGCATAAAGCTAAATCTTTCATGCTTCAAACCTAGTGATAGAGATAACGTCTTTATTCTTCGATTCTATGAACCTGAGGGTAATTCAGGGGATTCAACAATCAGATTTCACCGAAAAATCAAGAATGTTACCTTAGTTGATTTGACTGAGCGAGACATTGGTGAAATTGCATTCAATGAAAATAGTTTAGAGCTATCTGTGGACGCTCATTCTATCATTACACTCAAAATTCAATTTGAGGAATAATTTGTACAAGCACGATAGGCTTTTGAAGCCTATTTTCTATTATGCGAGTGTTCTGAAAAATAGAGGCTGAGCAAATGAGTGATTTCTACCCAATTTCACCACTTGTTGCTATTACCAACACGAGTTATGGAGCTCAAGCAGGTGTAATGGATGAGATGTGGGCATGTCGAGTGGTGAGGAGTAAAAAGATTCTTGCTGAGAAAACAATGAGTGAATTGTCTCTGGAAAACTTTGTTGGAGTCATCTATGGTCATGTTCGTGTTGAAGGACTATCAAGACATGCAGTAGCACAATGTGCAGGGAGACTCATGCAATTTTCTAGAAGATACCAAACTTCAGGTGTGGCTCCTAATTTTGAAATTCCTGATCTCGTCCGTGATGATGGTGAATCTCTTGTGCCTGTATCGGGTACTTCAGATACAGGTGCTACTGGAATTGCTGATCCAGTAGGAGAATCAGCTGAGCAAGAATTGCAATTCACTCCAGTTGGACATTTGCCCTCGTTCTCCCCCCTTGCAGAGAAGGAAATTTGGGGTCCTATTATCGAATCACATGGGACAATGCTTTGCGAACTTGCGGCATATGGGTCTCAGCTTTCTGAAGAGCATCTTCGGACAATGTTTGAAAGAGTTGCTACTGAACTTCTAAGACGTTGGGTGGAACCCGGAAATCCATTGGCAGTTGTAACAAAATTTGGAGAGCTGATTCTGAGTTGTTCAACTGAGAGTCAAATACCTAAAACTGGAACGCAGAATGTCACTGTAGAAACACAGAATTGTAGATTGTTGACCATTGCACGAGAGAATGATCCCGAAGTCGAAAAAATACCTCATGGATATCCATGCAAATTCCACGAGATTTTGGCAACCAAGGTTTCTGAAGTTACAGGCTTGATTATTGGTGTAAACACTTCTTCTACTGGATGTATTATCACAATGTCCTTTGAATAAGACCTACGGCTCTGTCCAATAAATCACCTCCCTGCACACTCCAGGAAATTCACCCTTCCAATATTGTGTAGGATCACCTTGATGAGTAACTCTCTCCTCTGTTCTTTATACCTTCTCGACCGCAGACTCCCGGTGAACCTCACCTTCATCATACTGAACACGGTCTCCACAAGACTCCGCTTCCCATACTTGTGGGTGTCCTTCCACTCCACAGGGTCACTTCGATACTCTACGATCAACTGCTTGTACCCCCAGTATCCCCTCGACCATCCTTTCAGACCCCTCTTCGGTTCGATGGCTGGATAGGCCCCCAGGTCCGTGATGTACTGGACATTCCTCCGTGAGATGTAGGCCTTGTCACCATAGACATGCTCAAAACCCTGATGACGTACTCGTTTCAGCAGGGGGACCAGCTCTTTAGCATCACCACCTGGTCGTACCCGCACTCTGGTTGCATGGACCAGCAGGGTATCAGTGTCTACAGCATTGTGTAGGGCGTGGAAACGGCGTTTCCGGGTCTTTTTGAACCGGAGGTCCAGCCACTCTCCCCCGGTGGTGTGTGAGAACCCAGATGAGTCCACTGCGATGTTTCTGGGAGGAGGTCTCTTCTGGGTAAGGAGGCTGTACATCTGATGAAGCAAGTGTGTGTCGAGACGTCTCAGAGCTGAGTGAAGTAGAGACCGACTTGGAGCTCTAACAAGGCCCAGTCTGTCAAGGAGGGAGGGGGTGAAGTCCAGGTAGGCAACAAACTCACGATACCCAAGTCCCATGTCGAACTTGAACCCAAGGAGGACAAAGAGGATGGGAAGGGGGAACTCCACCGGCCGACCACGGGGTGATCTGATGTCAGGGACCGTATTGCAAAGGCTCATAAGCTCATCAAGGAGGAAGTGATACCGGCGAGTCTTGGCTACGTTGTATGATTTATCG
>CAZSWP010000083.1:0-580 GCA_964610875.1 uncultured archaeon | reverse complement strand
TCACATGACGTGGTCAGTTCGCCTCTGAATTCTTGTATTATTGGACAGAGCCTATTTTGTAATAATGCTTAAATATTAGTTCTATAAATAAAATAATTCACATTCAAAAATAAGTAGGGGTACTTGTGTAATGAAGAAAAAACATGCAGTAGTAGGTATTGTATATATCCAAATTTTGATTCTAGCAGTATTACCATTAAATCTAGATGGTATGATTACAATAGAAGGATTCTCATCAAATATGGAATCACATGATTCAAATTTGGCGTATACAACCCACGGTCCAATAATTATAACATCTGATGCGGATTTTGATGATCAAAGCTGGCCGGGTAGTGGTACATTAGAAAATCCGTATCGAATTGAGAATTTAGAAATATTATCTGATGGAAGAGGTATTGACATTTCCGATACATCGGTTTATTATACTATTAGAAATTGTTACATTTCCATTCCTACAAACCCAGAATATGGAAATCCTGGAATAAACTTAGATCACGCACCATTTGGAACTATTGAATCTTGTATAATCAAGAGTAAAACCACAGGCATTAATGTCTTTTATTCAAACAATGTTACA
>CAZSWP010000082.1:0-7247 GCA_964610875.1 uncultured archaeon | reverse complement strand
ACCATAGAAGATAGTGTCTATAGCGGTATATATGGTGTAAGAAGTCAATACTGCAATATAACTTCAAATATAATCCAAGATAACAATCAACATGGTATATATTTCTCTGACTGTGATAATGGGATGGGCTTTTCAAATACGGTTCATAATAATTTTGGTGATGGAATAAGATTAGTTGTTTCAGATTATTGTATAATGAATGGAAACACAATTACAAACAATCTCTGTGGATTGTACTATGAGGGATCTGATAGTAACATAGCTAAAAATAATATACTAACAAAAAATGGAATATTCATCACTGAAGCTGATAGTTATCCTGAAAAAGAAGATTGGATGCATGATTTATCTGGAACCACCGTGAATGGAAAAGCGATTGGTTACTTCACAGAAATCGATAACTTGATCATTGATGGTTCACTATACAATCAAATAATAATAGCATATTGTAACAACATCACTGTCTTAGGAGGTTCATATAAAGATGTACCAAGTGGTGTAATAGTCGGTAGAAGTTCAGATTGTAATATCATAAGTGTAATTGTATCTAATAGCTGCGGCCCAGCAATACTGACAATCTTTACCGAGAACTGCTCAATTACTGGCTGTACGTTATATGACTCTCGTGGTCTCCTCGGTTATGAGGCGGCTATTTATGCTAAGTATTCTTCTACTACCAAAATCGAATCATGCATTCTCTATAATAATTCAGCGTATGGAATCAACGGATTCGTATCGACTGAATCGGATATAGTAAAAAATACCGTTTTCGGTCATACGAGATATGGTATCTATGTTGACGGTGGAGAAACCGGATCCTCAGTAAAGAACAATACATGCTACTCAAACCGAGAAGGCATAAGAGTTGCATATGCTCATGGGTCTCAGATTACCAATAATATTGTTTTCAATAACTCTGAAGTTGGGATTAATATTATGTATTCTCAAAATTCATTGATTACTAACAATAGTGTGTCCAACAATGAGAAAATTGGTATAGATATTGATAGTTGTAGCAGCTGCAGAATTGAATACAACAGACTGAATAGTTCTTCGATAATTGGAGTGAAGATTCAAAATTCTTTGGAAAGCCAAATTTACAACAACCAACTTGATGAGCAAGGAGTAATATTTGAGGGGAACTCAATAACCTATTGGTTTGCTTCAATGGAAAATAATTCGGTGAATGGTAGACCAATCCTCTACGTATGGGGAAATTCTTCAACCACCATTGATTGTGCACCATACTCTCAATTGATTATTGCGAATTGCTCTGAGATGGTATTTCAAAATGGAGAGTTTTACAAAGCAGGTACAGGGATTCAACTTGCATTCTCAGAGGAATGTACGATTAAAGATATTGAAACTCATAACAATATACTCTATGGAATGTATATCGCTTATTCAACCAATGTTATTCTTGAGGAAAACAGTGTTTACGAAAACCCAGATGCTGGAATCTATTCTAGGAGTTCTGATGGGTTGTATTGTTCAAATATTGATGTATATGACAATCACATAGGCATTCAATTTCAATATCTAGATAATTCAACAATATCAGATTGTAGCATTATGAACAACAAATATGGAATAACGATTAGTGGAGGTTCATATTGTGATATCTCGTATTCAGAGGTAATTGCTAATAACTACGGAATCTCTCATAGGAATTCAGAATATGGCCATTTCCTCTCAAACACTATCACAAATAACACTGGAACTGGATTGATCGTAGAGTCCTGGTATGCATTAATACAGGGAAATAATATCAACTACAATGGAAATGATGGTGCCCGTTTAGGACACGCATATAATATCGAAGTATGCTTCAACAATATCATAGAGAATCTTGATACAGGGTTATCTCTCTCACGATTGCACGATAGCGAGATTTACAATAATACAATAGCAAACAATACAGGCTACGGTATTTCCTCTGATGAAGATTGTTTTAATTTAAGGATATTTGGAAATAGGTTCGCTAATAATGAAGATGGTAATGCGATAGATGATGGAGAAAACAATACCTGGGATGATGGTGTCAGTCTTGGGAACGGGTGGTCGGATTACAATGGAACAGGAGTATACCCAATACCAGGAAGCGCGAATAGTACTGATAGGTATCCTTGGTCATGGGGGGGAATAGTTACACTAGTGCCATCATTAGGTAACGAGTTGATCATTCTTGTTGCGGGAATTGCTATTGCTGCTTCAGTAGTCGCAGCTGCAGTATTTGTCATTAGAAATGTTAAAGGAAGTGCAGGCAATGAGTAATAATCCGTCCACAGTCAGAATAAGTATCATTCTAATCATGTTTGCATTTGCAAGCATTTCTAGTGGTCTGTTCATACCTCTGCAAGAAACTACAACTACCAATATACAACCTTCTGCAAATCAATGGGTAACATCTGCAAATCCTGATGTAGTCCAAGATAATCTACTTCTGACAGTAACAGATACTGATTTTGAGTATAGACTGAATTGCATCACGTTCATCCGATTCGATTTAACGACTCTGTTAGATAGTGATATTCTGGAGGTCACTCTAGTTTTGAAATCAGGAGTGATTCAAGAGGGACCATCTGGCCCCTCCAACTGGAATATCAGCGTTTCCATATGTAGTAACACAACATGGGCTGAAACTCAGTTGACATGGAACAATATGCCAGAAATAGAAACAAATCCGATTGCGTGGGCAACTATAAACCAAGATTATGCAACAACAAGTTGGGATTTGACATCGAATCTTTCGAATCTGGTCGAAAATGATAATCAATCAATTACATTAGTGCTAAGGAGTGAGAAATTCATGTCAGATGACTGGATTAACTTCTACGGTAGGACATATTATCCAGAAGAAGACCGACCCATATTAAGAGTGGAACAGGAAGCACTAGTGACAGAAACAACCACATCAACTACACCTTCTTTTTCTACATCGACTACGTCAAATACAATTGTACCTGTTGAGATTGATTTCACAACAATCATAATGGTTCTTGCCGCATGTGTTGCGGTAGTTTTTGCAATCATGATAATTGTGAAAACACGAAAGAAATCATAAATACGCATATGAAGATACTTTGAATCGTCATTTGGAGGTAACTAGTAATTTAATAAAAGATGATAGAATAATTTTCAAAAGAGAAATTCAGGTCATCCAAATAACCAAGATGCAAAGTTCATCATCAATGTGAGGATTACTAGTAAAATCACGCGAAAGTACATGAAAGCATTACATGCTTATCCAAATAAGTCGCAATAAGAACTATGATCTACTAAGAGCTCGTTCCAACATGAGCACAAGCTGCAATCAGAAGGTACCCATTAAATTGTGGACATGAATAAGACCTACAATAATCTTAAATCATTCCAGCGAATTCATGTAATTCTGTACGAGAAAGCGCAATAGCTTCTCGATAAGGGAGAATTTGACATGTCATATCTTACATGGCGTGAATATGTACGGTCCGGACCCGTCTGTCTTGGAGCACTACTTGTGATAGCAGGTGCAGTTGTAGCCCTATTACCGTCTTTGGGCTATGATCTAATACCTGGATATACTGTACTCGTTGGTGGAGTCATTGCAGTAGTTGGTCTGGTCTTCATTGTTTGTGGCTTCTTCTTCACGAAGAAGCAACGGGACTCAGTTCTTACTGCGGTGGACACAAGAGTGGATGATTCACCTCCACCTCCGCCACCTCCAGATTAACTGAACCTCTAGTTTAGGTCCTCCACATTAGTGGCGGGCCCGCCATCCTTCTTTTCTTTTCTATCATTTCAAATCTGGTTTAATTCAGACTGCAAATCCTAATATGGGACCGTGTCAACAATGAGCCAACGGATTAGGGAAGGGTCTTACTTATGACGATTCTCGAGTATCGCGATAGCCAATTTCATGAATCCTCTGGACAACCCTCAACAGAGATAACACTCAAAGTAGATGATGCTTCAAAGAAGCTCATACTATCCGTCCCTGGCGGTGTTAGTATGATTCAACGCAGGTCAGCTGAACGAGCCGCTCGCGGCATAGAAAAAGCTGGTTTTGCGAGTAAGAATGGTGCTACTTTAGGAAGAGGATATGAGCTAGTAATTGAGGGACATGGTGGTTCATTACCAGATAGGTTGAAACACTCTCCCAGGGAAGTTTACTAAGCTTTATCCCCTATTCATCTAATCGTTGCATTGGTTGATTGAGTATTCGATAATAGCTAGAAGAATGTCAATCCATTCTAAAGGAGCGGAAAGTAATGTCAGATGAAAATGTCCGACGCATGATAGAAGAAGCGACGAAGCAGGCAATGACCCAGTCATTCACTGAAGCAGGACAGAAGTATCTCCAAGCTGCTGATGTTATGGAGAGGAAGAGTGAATACAGAGAAGCTGAGAATCTGCGAGTTCAAGCTGCAGAGAACTTTGTCAAAGCCGCAGAGAAATACAGATCTTCAAAGAGCTTCAAGATAGCAGCTTTGAATATGTGTCTTGCCGGAGATACTTACAGTGATTTGGCTCAGGTAGAGAGGGCACTTGCATCATATGAACGAGCTGCTGAAGATCTCTATGACGCATCTACCGAACATCTCATGTGGGGAGAGGATGCGGAAACCAAGAAGGGTACTGCTCTAGCTGTAGCAGCGAGTATGCTGTATCTTATGATTGGTAAAGAAGACATTGCTTTTAGTAAAGCTAAAACATTTGCATCGGAAAATGCATCAAAACTACGATTTCCTGGAGTTGTACGGCTTAGTCAGATTCCACAAATGCTTCAGAGTGCTATTGAGCAAATGGATATACAGGCTTTCTCAGAAGCAGAAACATCTGCAGTTACCGAATTGAAGACTGCTTTAGCTGGTGCTGGGGCACAAGAATTCTCTGGATATGTTGACAAAGGTATTGAGATGGTCAGAGAGATTCTGAGAGGTAAGCTCAAAGTTCCCAAGATTACATCCTATCTGGATTTGCCGGTGGACATGACGTTCTCAGAGGAGTTTCCGTTGAAAGTCATTATTGAGAACAAGGGTGATGGTCCAGCTAGAAATCTGACTGCTGAATGGTATCTTGACGAAGGTCTCACACATGTAAGTGGTGAGAAGAAAGTAACAATACCTGAATTTCCACCGGGGACTTCTCAGACACTAGATCTCGTTGCAAAAGCTTCTGAGGAATTGATGGGTGTGAAAGAATACTCTATTCTTGTTAGAGGAACATACACTGATGATCTTCGAACTGAATATTCGCTTCATGCAGGGCCTGGAACACTCATTTTGAAAGATTACAAGGAGACTGAAAAGCTCATCCAAGATATTGACGTCACGGAGGGTAGAGTAGGTATCCTAATGCAATCACTTGAACAATCGGAACTAGAAACTGATGCCTTCAAACCATTGATTGAACAATTATCGAGTACTCTATCAACGGCTCGATCTGATATTACAGAGAAAGAACTTGAGAAAGCGAAGTCACGAATTGCTGTTGTGAATGAATTCATTGATTCCTATGATTCCATCATTGGAGATGATTCTTTATCACAGAAACTTCTTGCTGAACGAAAACGAGCGAAGAAAGAACATACACTTGGTTTTATTGGCCCAATTGAGAAAGGCATCCTTGACTCGATTGAGTCAGCACACTCACAAATAGATTCCCAAAAAGCAGATGCACTAGCAGAATTTGATAAAGCAGGAGAAGGACGATCTCGGGTTTCTGATGCCATCTCAAAAATTAAGAAGGAGATTGATGATTTGGTCCATGAGTTGGATGGAATCTACAAAGAAATGCCCAAAGCATCAGATACGGAAGATCCAACATTAGCAGCTAAACGAACCAAATTGAGAACCGCAGTAGATGCTTTGAAGACAAAAATGCAATCTACTAGCCAAGAAGTGTTAGCTATCACCAGAGATGGTGCTTTGGCTCCTAAAGATAAACCTGAAATTCCACCTAAGATTTCTCTAGCAAAGGACACGCTTGATTCATTGAAAGATGAAGTTTCAAATGTCTTCTCTAAGAAGAAAAGCGAGCTTGCGTGATTATGCTGAGTGTTTGTCCATAAATCGTTCAAGGCGATCCATAGCTTCTGAAATCATATCGGGTGGCGGGAGGAACACGCTTCTGAAGTGCCCTGCACCATAAGTTGGACAGAATCCAGAACCTGGGACAAAAACGACGCCAGTGTCATTCAGAACACTGAGAACAAAGTCCCAGTCATCTTTCCATCTACCATTCAATTCGATCTTTGGCATGATGTAGAATGCAGCCTCTGGTAATCGTGTAGAAACATAGTCAATACCATTCAATCGCTTGTAGATGAGGTCTCTCCGTTCTCGCAAACGACTCATTGTTTCTTTGAGATGGTTTCCATCTCCTCGTAACGCCGTAGCAGCAGCAATTTGTGCATTGGCGTTGAGACAGATTCTGACCCTTGCTTGTCGCATCATTGCATCGTATAGAGGTTCTAGTTCTCCATTCTGGTCATGGAAATATGCGTAACCAACACGCCAGCCGGGTGCGAGATACACCTTGCTGATACCGTTGAATCCAATTACGGGAACATCTCCGGCAATGCGAACCATTGGTGTCTGAGGCTCATCATAGGTTAGCTGATCGTATATCTCATCACTCACAAGAGGAAGTCCGTATTCTCCTGCTATATCTACGATCTCTCTCAGTGTCTTTTCGTTGTACACCGAACCAGTCGGATTGTTTGGATTAATGACAAGAATACCCACCGTCTTATCATTGATCTTCCTTCTGATGTCGTCAGTATCTGGGTTCCAATCGTCTTCTTCCACTGTTCTATATGTGGTAGATATGCCTCCAAAGAATTGGACATAACTAATGTAAGGTGGATAAGCTGGACCTGGTATTAGGAACTCTGAACCTGGATTCACAAGTGATCCCATGAGGAATTGAATAGCTTCAGATACTCCTGCAGTGACAATCATTCTCTCAGGATCAACATCAATGCCATTGACTCTCTTCTCTTTCTCTGCGGCCGCTTTCCTGACATCCAATTCGCCCTCTGACGGTGAGTAGCCATTCCAGCCATCTTTCGCAGCCTGACAGATTGCATCAACCATGAATTGAGGAGTCTTCCAGTCATATTTGATTGGGTCTCCAATGTTAAGATAAAGAGGTCTCTCTCCTGTTGTCTTCTCGTATTTTCTTGCGGCAACAACGATATCACGAATGGCATATTTGAGATTGGCTGTCCTTGAAGTGATGTCCATTTTCATGTTGAACCCTGT
>CAZSWP010000081.1:0-7367 GCA_964610875.1 uncultured archaeon | reverse complement strand
AATCTTCCAAATACTAGTCTATGGGCAGGATTACGTGCGACATCTTCAAGAGGTTATAGCCCCGATATTACACCTTCCCTTCACATAGATAATCTGCTTCTCTATATCCAAGCTAAAGCTACTCCAGAAAATGTCAATCTTGAAATGAATGGGGTAAATGTAGAAAACGTGTATGTTGATTCCAATGCTGTTTTCGGCTTGGGGACTGCGAATTATACTCCAGATGAAGAATGGAGCACTGGATTTGGATACGCTAATTTTTCATGGAGTCCTTACAAAGATGGGAACCCTCCAGATCCAGATATGGATATTAATATCTATATAAGCGTGAACATAAAACTATATGCAAGACGATACAATATCAACACAATAAATAATACAGCTACATTCACTCCAGGTGAGATATATCGTCTCAAAAACTCCACTCAAGTTAATTGGACAACTAATCATTATGCTTCTGTTCCGGATGGATATCAATCTGATTTCTTCTTTAATATCTCAATACCAAATAACAGAGATATAATACATGTTGGTCAACCTTCTGATAGATTTCAAAATTTAAGTTCAAATTGGTATCTTGGTAATCCAGGTGATGGTTCTGTTAACGTGTCAGTATATGAGATAACCCAGGAAACTCAGATTGGATTTTGGTATTTTATGAGTACATCGCCTAATATGATAAGCAATATCGAGATATGGGATCCATTACTCGCAATGTGGGTTACTGATTATACTTTCAGAGCGAATCAAGATACACGATTTAGAGTTAGTATCTCTAATGAATACGTAAAAGATGTTGTGATAATAACTGTATATGACCCTTCAGGAACAGAATGGATTTCACTCTCTGCGACAGTTGATTCTTCCGGTTATGCAGTAAGTGATTTCATAAATCTTGGTGCATTTAATGCGAGTGTGGAGACTTGGGAGGTTCAAGCTTTCGTCAATGATAGTATTTCTAATGGGATGATACACAATATAGGTTTCTTCACTCGTCTTTTCGAGATTGATCATGGTACAGATATGGCTGTTAGATACCCACTTGGTTCTGAAGATACATGGACAAAGAATGTGACTGCAGGAACTCTTGTCCTTTTACAATTGAGAGTGAATGATACTGATAATGGTGAACTTCTGCCAGGGGGTGTTATGACCTATTCATGGGATGGTGGTTCAGGTACACTCAGTGACCTTGGCACAGGTGCTTATAGTGTGACTCTATCAACTACTGGAATCCCCAAAGGTCAACATGATGTGACTCTTGAGTGGACGAAGGCAAATTATGACTCACTACAGAGAACATTCACCATCAATGTATTTTACAAAACGAATCTGTGGTCTGATGATGCTCCTGGTGTTGATGCACCTAGAGGATATGACGCTGAGATAGTCGTATCATTTGAGGATGAAGATGAGAATCCGATTACTGATGCAACAATTGTGACAAACTGGACTCTACTCGATTCATATTCTGTTACTCCTGTAGTTAGCACTCCTGGTTCTTATTTGATAAGTCTACAGACAGATAATGGTAACTTAGACACCTATAGTGTTGAAATAACTGCTTCTGCCCCATATGTGGAATCAAGGACCATTCTGATTAACGTGCAAATTAGAGAGCTGTACACCTCTGCCATACCTTCAACAAGCATACTTTCTTTGCCTGTGGGGTATTCCACCTCATTTACAATTACATACACCGACACTGATTATAATCAACCTATTTCTGGTGCCGAAAATGATATCCGCTGTAATTGGTCGGATATCCATTCATTCGGTGATTTGAACTATACAGTAGTAGAAACTGCAACACCTGGAAAATATGAAGTGACTCTATATTCAAAAGACTTGGATGTGCTAGGAGAGTATAATGTTATTTTCAAAGTGGAAAGATATGGTGCACAGAATCACACATTCTCACTAACAGTTGATCTCAAAACCCATCTTACATCCTTCTTCTTGGTGAATTCAATTGAACCGGCGCCTTATACGGCAAATGTGACTATTTATGTCACATATTACGATACGGACACATCTTCTGGTATCGAAAATGGTTCTAGCATTGGCTACAACGTTTTAATCGATGCAACATCTTCTCTACAACCTGGATTAGCATTCTATGTAATGAATGGCACAAATCCTGGGGAATATATCATACTAATACCAGCAGACCAATGGGGTTCTACTGGGGATAAAGATTTGACTCTCTTTGCTAACTGGACCGGTCCAACTCTAAAATATACCAATGAAACTATACTGACAAGTGTGACAATAACTCCAACACCAACGGACATTTTCATTGGGGAAAACCCACTAATCACACCATATGGTGAAAATGTAACATTCACAATAATCTACTTCGATAGTGGTGATGCCACGGGGATAGTTAATTCCACGGGACCTTATCCTAACAATATCCACATATACATCATTGTATTAACTAGTGGAGAAACTCTGACACAACAGGATATGATAATAACTGAAGTTGATGCTTCGAGTAATCCTGGTGAATATCGAGTTGAGTTTAATACAAGTCTTTTATCAGGTCTAGTGTCCTGTGAACTACAAATTTACATGAACTGGACTAAAGGACAACTCCCTCTTTATGAAAATCAGACAATAAGAATAACCGTTTATTCCCGATATCGACAGACAGCTATTGACTGGACCCCTCTTCCAGTCACGCCCTATGATGAACTAGTCAATCTGACACTAGAATATCGAGATGTATTATCAGGTGAGAATATCAGAAATAGTAGCAAGCTGAGTATCAGTGTTCAAGAAGCAATATCATATCGTTTGATATACATGGGCAATAGCACAGGTGAATTTAGGATTGAGATTGATACTAGCTCTTTTGCACCTGGATCTCACACATTCCATCTGGATATCATTTGGATTGGCAGTCCTTTTTATCAGAATAGAACAGGCGTGTCGATTCTAATTACCGTGAGAGAGAGATATACAGAGCTTGTACATGGCAGCTATGGACCAATTCAATATGACAACAATCTAACGCTTCTATTAACATATCGTGATCTAGATGACTACTCTACTGTCGGGATGAACGGTAGTTTACTGACCCTAGATGCTTGGTTAGTTGGATTCTATGATGTTATTGACAATGATGATGGAACTTATACACTTGTACTTAAGACAAATGCCTTTTCGACATTAGGTACCTATGCTGTGAATGTAACTATCATCTATGGTGGTACAAGATATGCCGCTGATGCATATGATACATTCTATCTTACTATCACTGAAAGGAGAACTCAACTCAGTAGCGATTTGCCTGACCTCGCACCATATTTGACAAATGCTAATATTACCGTCACTTATACGGATGATAACAATGGAACAGGAATAGAAAATGCTGACATCTATGCTGAATGCATAGTGCCTCTGATTCCTCTGGTACGTGGAGTTGATTATAATGTCACTTACATTGGACCAGGAAAATATCAAATCAGTATCTCTACAATAACCCTTGGCAATTTTGGTGAGTACACAATCCGTATCACTGCAAACTTTACTGGTGTACCATATTATCAACAAAGGATAAGAAATGTCGATATTGAGGTCTCACGACGCCCCGCATCTCTCAGTGTTTCCAAATCACCTGTCAGTACGCAATATCTTGAGATTGTTCAGTTTGAGATAACTTCATCAGACCAGTTAGATGGTAACCCAATCGACCTAGACAAGTCAGTTCTCATTATTACACATGGAACGGGAAGCTTGCTTTTGGATTCTCAATACACACTTTCGGGGTCGAATGGCGTTTATACAATTAGAATAAACTCGACATACCTCACCTCTGTATTGGTCAGTGCATACAGCATCAATATCAAGATGTATTGGGGTGATGTTGAACCCTACTATGCAAACGTTACGACTTCTACTCAGGTCACCATAACAGGAAGATTCACACAGGTTTCAGTAATCTCAACACCACCTGCATATATTTACTTCAATGGTTCAGCCCTCTTGAGATTTACAGATTATCTCACAGGTGATCTGATTCCTGGTGCTTCATTAACTGTGATTTGTACCAATACTACATCTGCTCAAATATGGTCTTATGATTTAGAAACTGGGACTTATAAAGTTCTAATCAATACAACAACTTTAGGGCAACTTGGAAGATATTATTTCGAAGTGAACTTTACAATTACTGGAGAACCATATTATAAGAATGCAACAGGCGTTGAATTCTCCATAACCGTTAATCCCGTTTCAACAAATCTTGAGTTTGACACTGGTATTAGTACAACGTATTATCTTGGGGATTTGATTTATGCAAATATAACATATACAGACATTGCAACAGGTACTGGTATCGAGAATGCATCAGTTGGTTCAGATTGGGGTTTGATTACAGGAAATACTTACACTGTTAGTTACTTGGGAGAAGGTCTATACCGCCTCACACTTAATACAACCGGGTTGAATGCACAGCGATACACATTTTCAGTCAACGCATCGAAATATCTGCATTTTAATCAAACATTAGTTGTGGATGTCATAATATCAGCAATTCCCGTTGAACTTGAATTATCATTCACACCTATCAATCCAGTTTGGGGTGATGAGATTGAATTTATAGTGAATGTCACTGATAGCAGAAATGGAAATCCTGTGATTAATGGTTTTGTAAATCTAACACTTCAATCCCAAGTATTTGTCCTCACAGAGTTCATTCCTGGTCTGTATGGCATAAATGTAACTACTTCTTCATTAACTGCTGGTGAATATGCAGTAACAATATTCTTTGAGTTACTGAACCATGAAACTAGACAACGTGATTTCCAAATCCGAATTGATAAAGTTGCATCAACACTTGATGCATCAATCTCTGTTTCAACTGCAGTGAATGGTCAGAGTATCTCATTATATGTTGACTACAACATTAACTCATCAGGATTGGCAATTCATAGCGGTAGTTTAACCTACCAGTGGGATGGAGGTACTGGTAATCTAGAATGGTCAGAAAGCCTATCACAATACTATGCTGAGATTCTCATTGATGATGTACCTGTAGGTTCATATCAGATAGTAATCAGAGCAACTGCTGACAATTATAAGACACGTACAACTCAAGTGAATGTTGAGATAAGACAAGTCAACACTGAGCTTCTTGCATTAGGTGGCATTACCTATCTAACTACGCCTTGGAGTTCTATTGTCAATGTCACAGTATTTCTTAACAATACTGATTTGAATAGTTTTGTTTCAGGTGCGAATATCACCTATAGTCTACCAGATTCTAGCGGGAACCTCACCGATATGGGGACTGGATATTACTATGCACTGATACCGACATCTGGTTTGGATATTAGGACATATCCCCTTTCCATTGCAAGTACAAAAGAAGGATACACTTTGTCATCTATATCAATTACCATAGAAGTACAAAAAGTAAAGACAGAGCTACTTATTCTTACTGAAGGTTTGCAAGAAATCTACTATGGCGAAAATGTGACCTTTAGTTTCAGTTACTGGGATAATCACAATGACATTGGAATAGAGAATGCAACAGGGACTTTCCAAATAGAAGACCATGTGGGTGATCTCTACCAGATTGGCAATGGTAGCTACTCATTTACATTCAATTCCAGCTTGGTCTTTGCTGGTACAATTCCATATGATATCTTCGTGAGCTTCCAGAAGAATAACTATCAATTTGCATTTAGTGATGTCAAACTACTAGTGAAACCAATTGCTACTAATGTGACTGGCCTAAATGAGCCCCATATCCCATTTGGTGATCCATATAACTTGTACTTTGACTTTGCCAATAGTCTAACATCAGAATACATTACAGATGCAATTGCTACAGTGATTTGGGAGTTTGGTACTGTAGAACTAACCAGTCTTGGAAATGGGACCTATCGTTTTGGACCTGAAGAAACTGATAATCGGGTTTTACTGATTAGAAGTACGCCATATAGACTGAACATTATTCTAACAAAAAGTAATCATAGTAGAGGAGAGTTTTCCACTGAATTGTATATCAGGGAGATCCATACTCGACTTGATTATGATATTCTTACACCGACGGTATATGCTGGTGAACCATTCTCGATTAGAGTGAATTATTTGGATATCGATCACAATCTTGGAATTCCCGATGCGATTAATTCCACATACGGTTCAACAGTTTATGGTACTGAGATTATTCGAAGAACCGATTTGGATCAAGATTTTGGTAACGGCACGTATATCCTAACTTTCGTTGCATCTGATTTTGCACTTTATGTTTTGGATATCACATTCTCAAAAGATTATCATGCAGAAGCAACAGTTGGCATTCCAATTTACTCACAAATCACAGAACAACAACAGCTAGCAATCAACAGTTTCTTCTATGGGACTGTTGCGATAATATTCCTAGCAGTCCTCGGAGCATTCTATATCCGAGTGTTGTCTGTACCTAAATTACTTCGAACTCTGAGAAAGATGATTCGCTCATTGAATAAAGGTATGATTCCTGCACCTGCAAAAGTTAGCGACCGTAGAGGAATGCTTCTATCATTTATGAATGAAGAGCTTGAGGGAAGTGGAATAATCAAGAAGAAGGATGACATTGCATTATCTACTGTAGATGTATCAGTTTTGGATACAGAAACACTTCTTGAAGAACTGGCTATTGTCGTCGGTCTCGGTCCTGAAGATGTTGATGTTCTGAGACACGACCTTGAAAGAATGAAACCAAGCGAGCGAGCTGGATTTGTTTCGGAGGTTCTGAAACAAGAACGATCTCGTAGAGCTAGGGAGATTGCAGAAGCTGAGGCTATTACTGATGAGGAGCTGGCTGCAGTTTCTGAAACGAGGTTGACTCCAGAGGAGCTGGTAGCTCTAAAAGAACGTTTGCTTCGTTTGGGTATTGATGAAACTGAAGCGGACTTGATGATAGAGCAAGCGGAGAATCTTACTAAAGCGGAAGTTGAAGCATTACTCGATCAATTAGGAGGTCTGGACGAATGAAAGGTCGACACAAACTAATCCCTCTTGCACTGGTTGCCTTCATGCTGTTATTGCAGGTATTTTCAAGTGGTCAAATGGCAGCTTATGGCTCTCAACAAAGCACTTCAGATTCTCCCGATTCGGGTTCTGGGATAGAAGATGGTCCACTTGATCTTGCGCCTAATGAGGAATTACATAAATTTGTATTAACTGATCAAGGATGGGTAGAATGGTCCGGACAGAGTTCATCTTTAATTGGAGCGGAGTATGCAAACAGCACTAATGCATTCAGTTCGATTTCTATGGATTATAATGCATCAGCAAGTAGTACCACCAACGCTTCTGTTGATATTCCAACAGGCACATATTGGGAAGGATATCAAGTATATGCTGACGTG
>CAZSWP010000080.1:0-7424 GCA_964610875.1 uncultured archaeon | reverse complement strand
ATGGTTTTTATCATTCGATTTTGAAATTTTGATGTTCAGCAATTTTTAATGCTTTTATTACCATTGAAACAAATCCTTTTGCAAAACAACTCACATTCTTTTCACTTAAACAAAATTTAGTAAACCGTTCTTTGGCTAAGGACTTCAAATCCTCCTGATGCAATCCAAAAAAGGCAGATGGACTTAAAGATAATTCAAGATAACGGGATGGAGGAATTATAGAGAAGAGAAGATACTCAGAACCCTTCACTAAATTCAAGTACATATTTGCAGCTATTTCACTTAATTCAGTAATAACCTTTGATTCATAACTACCCGTCTGTTTATAGATAACCTGCTTCAAACTACTTTCAACAATTTGAATCAATTCTTTTTGTTTTGTTGAAGAAACAGGTAATCCGTTTGCTAGGATATCCATCAGAAGCATCTCACCGAATAGTGAGATATGATGAAAATCACTTATGTCTGTCCCCATAGATTACTTCATCCGATTCATTTTGTTGCTCTATTATGAAATCACAATTAATATCAGAATTTATGATGTACTTCTTTACAAAACCAGAATTTTACACAGAAAATAACTTATTCATTAGAGTATCTATCTAATAGAAAAAACTCAATGTTGTGGAAATCGAGCTTGAGATATTCATGATATCATGTGTATCTATTTAGAAATAACAAATTCCGGTTTTTGTGCAACCACCCAAACGTATCCACGAACATCATCCTTCTTTAGCAAGGCTTTATCTGAACCAATCATATGAATATTCCAATTTTCCAATGCACTTTCAAGTTCTTCTTGAGTTATGAATCGAATAGGAGGATCTGTTTCAAAATGTGGAAGAATATTACCTGAATATACAAAGAAACCACCAGGTTTTATTTTCGATAATATATCTTCCAAGCGAGAGATAGCATCATTAAAGAGATACTGTAGACATTGCAATGTAATGATGATATCATATTCATCAACAGGGATAGGCCAGCTACCAATGTCACCAAGATGAAACTTTATCCTATCGTTCACCTTATGAATCTTAGAAATTCTCTTACCCAATCTTATTGCATTTGGTAAAGCTTCGATACACGTGACATTTATTTTATTCTTGGCTAAAAATGTTGCAACTCTTCCATCACCAGAAGCTAATTCAAGTGCTTTGATATCGGTTAGGGTTTTTCCTAAGAATTGTAGAGAATGAATTAGATGAGAAATCGGTCGTGACACATTTAGTGTGAATAATTCATCATCATTTGCTTCAAGCATTTTCTTGTAGATATTATCCCAGCCATTCATCCATTTTTCAGGAGTTGTAACTGAAATATGGGCATCGTCTTTCATTTCAAAAGAATGAAATCTATGAGATGTATAAGGTCACTGTTCTTTGCAGATATTGCATTCATGGAGAGTTTTTCCTACCATATTCGCTACATTTAAGAAATTCATTAACACTGTTTAGATTGAGTAAGGATGGATGAGAGAAAAGATAAGCTTGTTAAGCTCGTAATTGAACGTGATATAAGTTCTATCAGCATTATGAGTTATGAACTCGGAATAGAAGAAGAAGATGTCCAGAATTTGCTTAGCCAATTGACGGAGGAAGGAAGAATGTCAGGATATCTTACAGAGGACGGCAAGAGATATTTTCGTTCAGATATCAAAATAACTCCAACAAAATCAGTTCACATTGAAAGCGCTGAAAAACCTGATTTTCTCAGGTACAACACAACCATTGGAAAGATCATTGCAATGATTGGTTTCATTATGTTAGTATTAGCCATTGTAATGTTAAATTTGGTGATAGGAGATTTGAATGCCGAGAATTTTGCAGCTGCATTAATTCTGGTAGGATTAATCGTTATGCTCTCAGGATGCTACTGGATAGGTAGACTTCAAACACCAAAGTAGTCTGAGACTTTCATTGTACACAAGGATTAGCTTAAGTAGTAGTTTCTCGGCTCGAGAGTTTAACGGAAGGCGAAATACTTGCAAGAGATAGCTCTAGATATTGTTATTCTGTTGGCACTTTTTGCAATTGGTGTTGGAACACTATCATCAATGGTAGGAATTGGCGGCGGGATTATCAATACACCGCTTCTGATTATTCTATTCTCACTGACTGCACAAACAGCACCAGCTACTGCTTTAGTTGCTGCCTTATTTGTCGCTATCTCAAGTACATATTCTTACTGGAAACAAGACTCGAAGCCCATAGTTGTAAAAGCAGGATTATTCCTAGCAATTACAACAATACCAGGGTCTCTCGTTGGTATTGCACTACGCGAACTCATTGCTGATGATTACATATTGCGGCTAATCTTTGGTGTCTCATTATTCCCTGTAGCATTGAAAATGCTTTTTGCAAAGAAAAGACGGAATGCCGATGATGTATCATATTTCGACTTTTCAAACGTTAGCAAGAACAGATTGGGTCTATCTCTATTTGGTGGATTCTTAGGAGGTATAGCTGCAGGTATGCTAGGCATTGGTGGAGGAGCTGTTGTGGTGCCAGTTCTCACGATACTAATGGGACTACCAATTCATGCCGCAGTAGCGACTTCTATGTTCACGATGATATTTACAGCTGGAGCAGGCACAGCCAGAAACTACATTGGAGGACACATTGATCTCTTGTTTGCACTAGCTTTAGGATTTGGAATGATTATTGGAGCTCAAATTGGATCGCGTCTAGCTTGCAAGGTGAACGCAGTTCAACTAAAACGAATATTCGGTCTCGTTTTAGTATTCCCACTAGTGAAGATGATGAAGCTAGGACAGTTTTGGCTTGATCCATTTAATGAGAGCTTCGTCATAGCTACAATTGGAGATATCATTATCTGGCTAGCTATAGTAATTCCGATTGGGTTTATTCGTTTTTACCAACTCAGACAAGAACAAACAGATCTCTCATTAGTCAAAGAAGATTGTGAGATTCCAGTTTCATGATTAAATGTGGTGGTGGAAAGTGAGAAGGTGGCGCATTGAAAAAGCCACACAAGAACACAATGAGATTTTATTACATCATAGAGTAGAAATGTTTAGGTCTATGGGATGGACTACTCAACAGCTAGATAGTATTGAGCATGCTATGAGGATTTTTTTCAATGATAATGAGATGGACGAAATCAATGCCTATGTTGCAATTCTAGAAAATGAGATTGTAGGAGGGATTGTCGCTAGTTTTTACCAGATGTTGCCAAATGATACAAATCCAACGGGAATTGTCGGATATCTTTACAATCTGTTCGTTGAACCTCAGTATCGTAAAATGGGCATAGCTACTGGATTACTTGAAACTGCACTACTACTCTGTAGACAAAAGAACACAGGAAAAATTGCACTTCATGCTACAGACTTGGGACTTGGTATCTATCTCAAACTAGGTTTCGAGAAACGAGAAAACTACTATGAAATGAATCTTTGAATCATATGGTTTTGAAACTGTAAAGTAAGGAATGCTAGAAGCTCAAAACTTCTAGCAGAGTCCTATTCCTTCCATTCTTATTCCTCTAGTCCTACCTTATATTGTGCGAAATCTGGATCAATATTTGTCTTCTGTAAAATTAGTACAGCGATAATAAGGAATGGTGCAAACAGCGGTCCCCACCATAGGTATCCGAAGACTGTACTTCCCGTAGTTGCTACCGAATACTCCATGAACCATCCAAGTAAGAATGCTGCAGCAGCCTGGAATATATTTAATGGAACTCCTTTGAATCCCTCGTAGATACCAGCTCTTCCTTGACCGGTTTCGAGTTCATCCACATGTGCAATATCAGCTGGTATAACATAACCCAACAAGTAGTATATTGCCATACATGCAGCTAGTGGTATGAAGTAGATTGTTGCGACTATGTAACTTGGAATGAAAACCCCAATTTGACCCAAAAATGGAGTCAAGAGCATCAGGAAGAAGATTCCTAACAACCCATATCCTAGTAGCTTTCCTTTACCGAATACATTCACATATTTAATCCAAATATACATGAAAGCAATTATTGAAACCAACAATGCTAGTGCAGGAATTATCAAAGTATCAATACTGGTAAGTTGTAGAATAGTCTGTACGTAACCTACAATCTGTGTAGTTATTGCAGATAGACTGAACGAGAGGAATCCTACAACAATAATCCACTTCACATATGTTTCATTTTTGAGAATAAAAGATGTTTCCTCACGGATATTTCGTTTGGATATAACGAGTCCCGGTTTCTCTCGAATGAATATTATCGATGGTAAATAGAGAATAACAGTTACAATCGCAAAGACAAGAACGATCGTTAGACCAGTGGATGTCAATCCGGGATTAATTGGATCGTCCAAAAAGAATAATGGAGTTATGAATCCGATAACCAGACCCATACCATTTGCGACCCAATTGGATGTGTTTTGAATACTTGAAACCAAGGGTCGTTCATCTTCATCAGTGATTTCCGGTAACCAAGCTTGATAAGCAGTTAGAAGAAAAGCATAGAAGAATTTGAATGAACAGATGAATACAAGATAATAGAGAAATACGGTAATTTCTGCCAATTCCATAGGCAATTTTTTTGTATAATGGAAGTCTCATCTTTGACTACCGCCAATCCTTTCAATGACCAAATTTTCTACCTATTTTGGTAGAATTTAAGTCTGGCGGAGTAAGTGTGAATCAGTCACGATAGTCTTCATTCTTGTATTTCTCTGGATCTGTCTCGAAAGTATCTTTGCAATATTGTGCGCAGAAGTAGTACCTCTTATCTTCGTAATCTGTGAACAATGTAGCTGTCTCTGTATCCACATCCATCTTACAAATGGGGTCAACTGCTATCTTTGGTTCTGGAGGGTCTCTTGTGTCTTGGTCTTTGTACTCCTCAGGGTTTGCATCGAAAGTATCTTTACAATATTGTGCACAGAAGTAATACCTCTTACCTTCATAGTCACTGAATAGAGTTGCAGTTTCTTTGTCAACATCCATTTTGCATATTGGATCAATAGCAATATCCGAGTCATCAGATTCCGAGCTGGCTTCCATTTCTTTAGTACCCAATTTCTCAGGATTGAACCTATTTAGAAGAAGCGCATTAGTTACTACAGATACACTGGATAATGCCATTGCTAGACCCGCAAACTCAGGTCGCAATTCTAGTAAAGGATAAAATAGACCTGCAGCAATTGGTAGTAGAATCATGTTGTAGACTAATGCCCAGAAGAACCCTTGCTTTATTTTTGACATTGTCCTCTTACCTAGCTGGATTCCTGAAACCACATCACGAAGATCATCCCGCACTAGGACTATATCACCTGTTTCTACTGAAACATCTGTTCCTGAACCTAATGCAATACCTACATCAGCCTGAGCTAGCGCAGGTGCATCGTTAATACCATCGCCAACAAATGCTACTACTTTACCCTCAGATTGTAGTTCCTTTACTTTGGATGACTTATCAGCAGGCAAGACTTCTGCCATTACATTTTCTATTCCAACAGATTTTGCAATCGTTTCTGCAGTTGTCGTTTTATCACCAGTGAGCATCCAAACATCTAGTCTCATTGCTTTCAATGCATCTATTGCTTCAGGCGAAGATTCCTTGAGAGCATCCGCTATTCCAAAGATAGCTAAAGCTTTGCCATCTTTTGCTGAGAATACAGTTGTCTTACCCTGTTTTTGAAGCATCTGAGTGTGTACAGTAAGTTCGGAAATGTCAACATTCCTTTCTTGCATCCAGTCATCGCTTCCGACAAGAATCTCAGAACCGCTTAAGAGACCTCGAACGCCTTTTCCTGATTCTGCATGAAATTCATTTGAGTCAGGAAGAACGCCAACTTTCTCATCTGCATAATCAACAATAGCTTCAGCTAAGGGATGCTCGCTATTCTTTTCAATAGCACCTACCATCTTTAGAGCTTCGTTAGAATCCACATCTTTTGCTACAATGAAATCGGTGACAATTGGTTTGCCAACAGTTAGAGTTCCAGTCTTGTCAAATACAATTGTATTCACAGTTGGGATTGTTTCAAGTCCAGCTCCGTTTTTGATTAGAATTCCGATTTTTGCACCTTTACCAAGTCCCACCATTATTGCTGTAGGAGTAGCTAAGCCAAGTGCACAGGGGCATGCTGCAACCAGAACCGCAATTGTAAAACTCAATGCTCTGGGCCAATCAATGCCTTCAAAGAAAAGACTACCAAGGAAATACCAACCAAAGAATGTAAGGGCAGATATGATTAACACAATGGGCACAAAGACTTCTGCAATTGCATCAGCCCTGCGTTGGATGGGTGGTTTTTGGGTCTGAGCTTCCTCCACTAATTTTACTATCTGGGAGAGTACTGTGTCTTGACCGACTTTTGTAGCTCGAACCTTCAAAACACCGTTCTTATTTATTGTTGCACCAACTACCTCATCGCCAACTTCCTTGTCAACAGGTTTCGATTCTCCAGTAATCATCGATTCATCTACTTTAGATCGCCCATCGATAACATCTCCATCAACCGGAATCTTCTCACCAGGTTTTACTAATAGAATATCGTCTACTTCTACATCTTCAATAGGTATTACCATCTCTCTTCCCTCACGAATGACTATAGCAGTGCTTGCTTGAAGATCCATAAGACTTCGTATCGCTCTAGATGTCCTTCCCTTTGCAATCGACTCGAGTGTACGGCCAAGCAATATGAATGAAATCAACATTGCAGATGTGTCATAAAATGATGGAAATTCTGTGAAGATGAATGTAGTTGCCACTGAATAGAAGTATGCACCACTAGTACCCAACATAATTAGGGTGTCCATGTTTGTCTTGCCATGCTTTAGACCTCTGAAACTTGATTCGTAGAAGGGATAACCTGCAATGAATTGGATTGGGGTTGTTAAGATAAACATCAGTAGTTTTGGGTTAACCCATGTTGGTAGAAATGGAGTGATTACTTGAAACATTATGAGCACAACAGGTATAGTCAAGACTGTTGAGAAAGCTAACAACCGAGAGTAGAATTTTATCTCGCCTTCCCGAGCCAAAGCTTCACGGTCAGAAGTGGCTTGTGAAGTTGTTTCACCACTGAATCCGAGTTCCTCCAAGCCACGTCGTACTATTTTTGCAGTCACTATCTGTTCATCGTATTCAACCAGAAGCTTGTTTGAATCTTTGAAATACTTTGAAGTAATTATGCCATCAATATCCAAGATTCTATTTTCAATTGCTGATATCTCTTCATCATTTGGAATAGGTTCAAGGAAAAATGTCATTGCCGGTCGCACAGGACGATATCCAGTTGATTCCACAGCAGATTCGAGACGCGTCCGATCTATCTTATCTTGGTCATATTCAATAATTGCTTTCTCATCCAATAGGCTGACAGTGGCATTTATCACACCATCTTCATTGCGGAGAGATTTCTCAATCGTTGCCACACATGATGCACAATGCATTCCTTCAATTCGCAT
>CAZSWP010000079.1:0-7816 GCA_964610875.1 uncultured archaeon | reverse complement strand
AAGTAGCTCAATCTTCCATCTTCTTTGAGATGCCCATCACTCTCAATAATAGCAACTAACTTCATTCTGAACTCATGGATGTCTGGGAATCTTAGATTTGAGACTCTACCTGCCTCTTTTATTCCTAGATGACTTAACATAGGCTTGAAGTCTTCAAGTGTTCTCCCTGATATATCTCCAATAAGATGGAGTGTTTCTCCATCTAGGGATGACACTCCACCATATCTTCGGGTTCTATTTTTGGATGGATCTTCAAGTCTGGTAAACTGATTAAGTACATCACTAAGATAGTATTCTGCGGTATCCTTTGTACCTCTGACATGAAGCGATTTGACTGTTTCATCTATGAGTTCTATTCTATCCGTTTCTTCTTTGAAGTAGATTTTTTCCTTCTCTAAGACATTCAACCATCGGTTGGGACTGTTGTCAACATTCCAATAATACATTCTGCAATCCGTGACTGCGACTCGCACCTCCCGCTGCGGGTCTGCATCAAGCCCGAGCCGGCTGTTCAACTGGTCTTCGATATCCTCGCGATGGGTGTGAATGTCCCGGGCAAGTTCCCGAAGGGTATCATCTGTGGCGGGTCGGTCGCGGTCATAGAGTTCGGCATATGTGACAGAGTCCTCCTTGCCATCTCCTGCCCTGTAGATACGTTCAGTTAGGTCGGTCAGTTCTTCTACGGTGAGTTCTTGCTTCTCTCGAGTTTCTCGATACTCTTCTAGGACTTCCTTGATACTCTCAGAGTCGATGCGGTGCTCAAGTGCTTCCTCGGGGATATTTTCCTCATGTTCGATACGCTGTTCTTCGTACCGTTCAAGTCGCCGTACTGCAATGGGAACTACCTCACGGGACCTGAACTCACGGACCTGCTCTTCTTCAAGTCCGGTCATGTCTGCTACTTCTTCATCAGACACCTGTTCTGAGATGGACATGACCTTATGATAGTCAGTGAGGTCCTCTCGATGATGAGGCCTGAGTAGACGATCGTGATGTGGATGGGCCTCCATGACCTTATCAATCTCATCCAGGGTGACAGTGTTAGGGTCAAATCTCTCTAGAGTCGGTTCTGAGGTCTCTTTAGTCTCAGGAATCTCTCTGAGTTGTTCCTTCTTCTCCAGTTCCCTGACCACATCATCAATGACTTCTGAGGTAGACATTTCCCTGTGGTCTTTCTTGATATCGTGTTCTCTGTCAACATCTTCTAGGATATCGCCCACTAGTTGTTCAGTAGATGGTGTTCGTTCACGTTTTTTTTGTGGTTCTAACTCACGCTGGGCTTCATCGATGATGCGCTCTGTCTCAGGGTCAGACTCAGTGACCTCTCTTCGAGATGAGCGTTCTCCAGACTCGATGTTGCCGTCCAGCATTATCACCTCACACCGTCAACCTGTTGCTTCTCCTAGAAGTCTGTTCGTGAACTCAATCTCGTTCTGGTCGGTCAAGTTCTTTCGTGCAGTTGCAAGCAAACGTTTCTTGGCTGATACATCGCTCTCATTCGGGAACTTTGCTTTCATCACAATGAGATCCAGAAACTCATTGAGTGGTTCGAGGTTTCCTTCTTGTGCTAGCTTTAACCTCTCAGAGAATATTCGTTGGAACTTCTGATGCTTTGCAGTAGTGACAATACGGTCTTTGGATACATCTATGGGAGGTCTCTCGACTGAAACAGGCTTTACCCTTCTTTCCAGAATATCTGCAGGCAACTCTTCCATGGCACAGAATTCTGGATGCTTCTTGAAGACAGGCGCCATTGTATCATGGATCATGTCCCTTGTCCATGTTCTTTCAAGGAGTTCTGATTCAAGATACCATTCTAACTGTTTGATACTGACATTCTTAGGTTCTCCCTCACGTTCCAAGAAGACGATTGCTTCTCCCTTCTCCATTCCTGCAATATGCTCTATCTGTCCATCATTGCACTTGGCATGCTTACCCACAAGGACACGTTCTGCCTCGTCATTTAGAGCATGGATAATGACATTCACTGGCAGTTTCACTGCTTCAGGGGCCATACTTCCAGGTAGTTGGTCAATCAAGACCAGACTGAGCCCGTTACCGCCTGATGTCCGTAACATCTCAATAATGCCGTCAATTGCTTCGCCACGAGCTGTACTACCTTCCATACTGACAGTACCCTGGTTCCTGAGGAGATGATGAGCTTCTTCAAGGACGAGCATGTTTGACACTGCCTTTTTCGGATTGGCAAGGAAATATTCACTGATGCCAGCTGTTATGATTCCAGTTAGGAGTAACCTGTCCTCTGATGACAGTTTGTCCATCTCAATGATAGTGGGATGCGCAAGAAGCTCAGGGATGGTGATACCCGTCTTTGTGTTGTAGATGGTCACAACCGCTTGGTTCCTGAGCATGGCGCGGAACCGGGCTTCAAGAGCTCCCTGTACATTGCTCTTGACCTCATCACCGTATTGAAGAGTACTACACACCTCTTGCACAGCTGCATAGAGGTCTGGTAATAGAATTGGTCTTCCTACCTCTCCGGTTGTGATATCCCAACCACAGTTCTGATACATGGTGTGTACAATATCATCAAAATGCATGGTCAGCACCCTGTCATTGGGAAGCCATGCACTAAACACCTGCACTAACCGCTGTATCCACTTTGTCAGAGGTACATTTGGTGGTGGAGTCCAGATATTGATGCTCAGTGGTGAGATATCTTGTGCTCCTGCAGTAAAGATTCTAAATTCAGGGAAGAAATCCTTCAATCTACGCCAATCTTGTGGTCTGTATGGTACCAGTATCACAGGATTGACACCTGCACGATAGGCTTGACCCACAACACTTCGTGCAGTTGTAGTCTTTCCAGAACGTGTGTTACCGAAGATTCCAAGATGCGAATCAAGATCTGTAGGCAACATTCCTAGAAATCTTCCACCAATCGGATTGCCCCTAGCTGAAAGTGGTACACCAAGGAACACACCTTTTGGATCAATCTTCCATTTGATACTGATGGAATGAATACTTGCTGTTTTTGATACAGGTTCAATTTGTTTCTCCATCTCTATTGGAACTGGTCTTGTACTTGAGCTGAAGTCACCTCGGCGTGATGTCCGAATTCCCACATCACACTGTGGAACTGAGAAGTAGTTTGCAGCTTCCTTGATTGTTAGTAACGAGGAATATCCAGTGGGAATCCCTTTCAATAATGGCTCTACACGTTTTCTTTTACTATCAAGATGTATCTGGAATTTTCCTGACTCGACATCAGGTTCTAAGACACCTGTCAGTGCGGCAATGAGTCGTCTTGCTTGTGAACTGGCTTGTGACTTGTCCTTGTTCCAACAGGTTGTGGTGACATATGTCTGACAGAGAGTCTGATCTGAGATTCGAATCATTTGATGCTTCAAGGACTCGGCGCGTTTTTTCACCTTGACATCAACCAGTAACCTTGATTCATGTTCATCAGAAGAAAACATACTGCTGCTTGTCTTTGAAACCGTCTTCTCAGAACGCTCAACAGCTCGTCGGTATTCCTGTTCAAGTTTACGCAAGTCTGAATCTTTCACCCAGCTTGGTACAAAGAAAATCTGTACAAAACCATTATCAAAATCCTGCATGACTCTGGATATTGTTGTGATTGGACTCTCATCTGTCTGTTCTTCAATGGGTTTTGGTACTCCTGTGAAGAATGATGATGAAACAGCTTCATTCTCATGTACCTTAATTACTGAGATTGATTGATGTGTTAGAAACTTGAAATCTGACAGGTGACTTCGAACTCCATCATTTAGGATATCTATATGGGTTCGTAATGACTCCTCCTCATCTGCCCATGTGAAGAATATCAATCTAAGATGAGATTGACATTGTATAATTCGTATACCTACTGGTACGCTTGCAATCATGAGGTGTCTTAGAAGTCCTGTGAGATATTGACGGTTTTTACTCTCTTCATTATCGCTATCGAGGAAGTCTTGTGGTACTTCTATAATCTCTAGTCCCGCTGTGAGATTTTCCGATCTCTTGAGTACCTTCGGTAGCATGACCTTTGCACTCGTGAGGGGAATTGTTGGTGATGCAACTGGTTGAACCGGTTTCTGTTCAAGTGTATAATATATCCCCCATATGATGATTGCAATAGTGCCGCCAACAATGACTCCAGATACCATAAAGGACAACTGGAGAGTGTATGCTACGTATGCAACAAGAGCTATGAAACCACTGATTCCATAACCAGCAAGTAGAGATAGTAGCCAGACTTTGAAATTCTTTGATATGATAAGTGCAACAAGACCTGCAAGAAAGACCACACCAACTGTCATCAGTACGGGTAATGCAATGGTGTCCTCAACTGGTCCGCTTGTTGTCATTAAGAGTAATGACAGGAACCATTCAATTGCTAGCAGTATTAGCAGACCAAACAACTTGATCAATATTGGCACAAGACTAGACTTCTCTTCACTCATGATAACACGCCCATGATATGGTGAGATAGTATGGAACAAATCTAACGAAAAATGTTGGTCAAACATTGATTGGGAATACATAACTATGTGTGAGCATACTAGGGCATGATGATTAAGTGCTACGCAAAACGTAACCCAAATAGACTCTTATTACCCAAATAGAATACTCATAAAGCCCAATTTTCATTCCATTTGCACAGACGTAACACTTCTACCGTTAAAATGGGTTAGAAATTCTGAAAGCGGTCACAATCTCTTTTTACCAAAAAGATGTTATTATTCTACAATTTACTTAAGTGATGGTTTCTCTATTTACTATACAAGAGGGTGACACTAACATGGTCTGTCAAATATGTGGTGCTAAGAGTGGTTACTATCCATTATGTATGAAACATTACAAAGCATATCAAAGGGGTGAAGTAGCCAAGTGTGAAAAGTGTGGCAAATGGTATCTAAAATCTCAGGGTTGTTCTGAATGCGCCTCAGTCGGTGATGAGGACAGCATAACAATTGAAACAAAAGCCATAGAACAGTGGGGAAAGAAGCTCTTTGCAATTGCTATGAAAGGACAAGAGTGGGGTGCTACTGACTACGATCTTGGAAGATATGATGCTATTCTAGAACTATCCAAGGAACTGAAGACACACTGGGATGGAAAATCTGAATCAATACTCAGAGTCCAAAGAGAAATATTGGATGACTGGGGAAAAGATTTGTTAGATATTGCTAATGAAGGTTTGAAGTTTTCAGACGATAGTTATGACATTGGACGATACTCAGAGGTACTCGAAGTTGCAGAAGACATCACTCAAGAATTGAAATCCTATGCATCTCAAGAGAACTTACCAACAATTGAAGATAGCAAAGAATCACAGGTTCGTTTTGTGGCAAACCAAGATATTGCTCCTGCACTAGTTGGAATGTTAGAAAAAGCTCAAGACAGAGTATTAATTGCTTCTCCTTGGATATGGGGGATTAAAGACATTGTAGAGAAACTCACACAATTAAAACAAGAACGCAATATCTCAGTAAAAATTCTAGTAAGAAAACCTGAATCTGGAAAGGAAGACTTACACCGACAAACAGTTCGTGACTTATGGAAACGTGGTTTTCAGGTTGAAGCTGAAGACTTCCTTCACTCGAAAATGATACTTGTTGATAACAAAGAGTTATACATTGGATCTGCGAACCTTGTACAAACCTCATTAGAACGAAATCTGGAAGTTGGATTGTGCACATCTACTCCAAATGCAGTGTCTGAAGCTCTTCTCTATTTTGAAGAAGCCTTTGATGAAGCTTTTAGTAAGCGATTCTAGTACACAAATCAAAATCTCGGTCGTATTACATGATTACCTGAATAGGAGAAACGGAAATTGAATGAATCAAAACATACAATGAAATCTATTTACGAATTCCATAAATGGTTATCAAAACATGCTTACTATGGTGATTGTGGGGAAAAACCAATATTTCTTTTAGCTATCCTACAATATTGTAGTGAAAATGATATTGAAGTTTGACGATATCTGAAATTCTTCATCCAATCCACAAAAGGAAAATAAAACCATATTTTATGGCTCTCTATGACAAAGAATCAAAAGAATGGTCTTGGAATCAAATTGCTCTACCTCCTGAATATGAATTTTTGAAGCAAATTGAAAGGTACAACTCTGAAAAGAATGATATTGATTCTCTTTTCTCTCAATTATCACTATCTGATATTCGGATACTGCTTGATTCATTGCAAAAGAAGATGAAAAGAGAATAATGAACCTCTATGTCAACTAAGTAGGCAGGTCGCCAAAAAAGTCTTTACCCGCTACCATTCTAATTTTGAGTACGTATAACGCTTTTAATCAAAAATAAAGCCCAATCAATCTAGTTCACTCGCCACGATACGATAGACCTCGGTGCCATTAGGTAGTTTCACCAGTTCAATGTCCCCATCCTCCAAATTGATGGTAAAGGCCTTGTCAAGAGCCTTGGGATAGTACCACGAGAGTTTCTTGCTGATCTCCTCTTTTGAGAGGCTGTCTTTGTGCTCCCGCAGAATTCTACAAATAGCATCTGCCAAGTCAAAAGCATCTGAATAGAACTCTTTTCTTGCCGCTCGCTCATCAGCTTCCCGATTCATTTCCTCCTCTGCTCGTTTGTATTCCTCTGTTTTATTATACTCAGGAATCAAATAGCACCATATTATTGGTGTATCATTATCATACTCATAGTGATTGTCTACCCAATCCTCCACCCAAAGAGAATAAATACTATCCATTTGAAAACCTTCATTTTCTAGTAATTTCATTGCATCTTTGACTTTCATTCTTCCAAGCCAATCAGAATCCCCTTGTTTTTGCAGAAGTCTGATTAAGGCTAAATCTCGTGAGGGGAGTTTCTTTAGTACCTCAATTTCAGATGGCACAAGTTTTTTTATGTGCCACATAGGATGTAGAGTACCTAAACCCCACTTCCTATCTGGATAATCAATGACTTTGTCTACAATAAATTGCTGAATCCCCCAATTCAAAATTTCATCAATTTTATCAGAAGTGTATTCTGTTTTTGTGACAATGATTTCCAAAGGTATTGAGTCAGAATTTCCATTTTCTAGCAACGACAAAATGGGTGCAATCTCCGAATCATGAGTCATAGTATTTCTCTCCATTTGGTATGAATTTCTAATCCCTCTGAATGAATCTGTTTCGCAACTCTTCTCGCATCACTGATATTATGAAGAATAAAGATCTCTACGCTGTTTAGTTTTCTTGGGTGATTTGGAGGGGCAAGAAGTGCCCATCTAATGGCATCGATTTTTTTAACAGTTTCAGCCACCCATTTAACCGAAACACGTCCGGTTTTCTCGTAGAAGTATATTCCAATCGCCTTGCTACTCATTGTTATACCAAGAGGTTGTGCTATTTTAAACACCTCATCTGTCAGTAATTTGTCTTGGTGTTCAGCTATTTTAGCTAATATCTTACCTGCAGGTAATGCCTCCTCACGGTTTTCACTTTTAGCCATTTTTTTCATATCGCTAACAGAAATGTATCTTCTCTCTCCCTCTTCATATCCTAGTTTTTCAGATGCACTCATCTCCGTACCCTTTTCATAAATAAACCGTACTTCATTTTCAGAAAGAATATTTGCAATTCCTAATTGGCTATAATCCTCTGTTTTATTGCCATAATATAATGCAACATGTCTGGTTACACTAAATCTCCCACCACTAAAAGAACCATCTTCTGGAACCATCTCTTGTAAATATAGAATCTTCACCCAAAGTGATTCGTTGATGATGGTTTCATGTAATCCACAATTATGAATTGCCTTATCTCCTCGAGGAATCCCCCACTTCTCAGCTAATACTCCAAACGGTCTTGGAAAACAGA
>CAZSWP010000078.1:0-8399 GCA_964610875.1 uncultured archaeon | reverse complement strand
ACCCTTTCATTTTTCATATTTTTAGTCAGACGAGTGGATTCTAGGTCTGCTACCATTGTGTTCTGATGTTCTTGAGCACACTTCGAAGTTGTTGCAGGAGTGCAGCAAAATCAGCTACTCTCGATGATGCTTTCTCATCCATTCCAAAGTAGTCAGTGACAAAGGACTCCAGGCGTTCTTTGAAGACCTCCACCGCTTCCTCGACTTCCGGTTTCTTCAACTCAAAGACTATCGCGTCAGAACCGATTCTCTCTCGTGTGATGGTTGAGTGCAAGTTCCACCGGATAGATCGTCCGTCTTTCTGTACTGTACACTCCACCTGTTCTTCATCAAGGAATAGAAAGGAACCCGGTGTCACAGACGGCAGCTCGATCTCTCGAGCAATGGACCTGGCCTCCCTGAAGACCTTACCCTCTCTGCTGGTGAGTTTGGGTGAGAACGAGATATTCAATCTGTACCTTCCATGTTCCACAAAGATCTCTCTTGATTTCAGTAGACTGGAGATATCAGTATCAGACACAGGTTCATGGAAGACTTCAATCAATTCCTCCGGTACAGCATTGTCAATAGTTACACTCCAGCATGAGCCATGCGCATCAACACCCTCAATCATAGGACACGACTGTTCATCGTGTTCAATCACCACATCAATGGTTTTCTTATCGCGGGTCAGCAGTTCTTCGCAGGTAAAGGGCAATGGGACTTCGATGTAGATGTAGGGTCTCTTGCGTTCTACATACGGGCGAAGGAAACTAAGGCTACCGTACTCGATGTCTTGATAGGGATTCCAAGTCATCTGGATAGAATTGTCTTGAGAGCTTGTGAGAGGGACACCTTCGACCAATGGTGTTCTGAGTAGTCTGAGGAGCTCGGCGGTCTTCGTAACATGTCTGATATCAAGAGTTTCTCTTTGCGTCTGGAACTCCACTACAAAATGTTCTTTCTGTATTTCAAGCCAACAGGTGACCGAGTAGACATGTCTTAGTCTGGTGGTCAGGTCTTTGAGTAGATGATGTACTTCACTACCAAATGATGACTGTACGGTAAGACTTCTTGGTGTGTCTGGCATCTCTGATGGGGTAACTGGTTCCACCATCAGGCCACGGATTCTCGTCGCTGCATTCCTTTTTCGGTACACCAGTGTGACCTTTCCAAGAAGGGTCCAGTCATACTCTTGGAACATCCAGAGATAGTCCTCACCATCCATCGATACCATAGCAACCTCATGAGTTTCGTCGGAATCGGAGAGCCACTTTGCGCACTCTAGTACATCCCTGTGTTCGGAAACAGTCCAGCTGAACTTTCCCATGCTTAAAGGACTTGTACCTCTCCAGAGACCTGCGATGATATTATCCTTGAAAGTGTCCTCTAAAAACAGTCCAGAGGCGGGCTCCTGTGGGTCCTTCTCCACCAATAGCTGTCCATATCTCACGTTATACTGTGCAGGTCGGGAGACCTCTACTAGGGTACGGACCCTGCTGCGGAGATTACTCCAGATGGCTTGCATATGGAACTTGTATCTTCCATATATGTCCTTACGTTCCTCTTCTCTGAATCCTAATTGATGGAGTATCCATGGTCTACAGACATCCCAGAGAAATTCGATATCTTCTTCGCTCAGAGAAGGGAACTGGGTTGTGAGGGCAATCAAGAGGATGATGAAATAGTTACCATACAGTGTTGCGGTCTGGGGCCTACTCTGAAGGAGCTCTTCAAGGCTGGTTTGCTCATTGATTCTGAGTCCATCTCCCAGTCTGCTTTCTCGTATCCAAGAGAGGTCATCCCATATGGAATGCGACTGTAATTCCTTTACGAGTCCTCTCACGAAATCAACACAATCTGTTGTGGATGATTCGCTAACTAGAGTGTCTAACTTCTTGATGAATGAGGTCCATCTTTTGGTCTTGAAGCAGTCATCTTGTTGCCTCTTGAATATCCGCAACACCTGCTTCATTCGCCTGAGTTCTGTCTTGGCCGCATAGTCCTCATTGAACCCCTTGAAGACCATGAGCTCTTCCATTGGTGGCCGATGACTCTCCTTGATGGGTCTGGTCTTTATCTTCTTACGTCTATAGTGTCGTGGATGCGTGATAGCATCATACAGTGGCTTTGAGGTAGCGACATATCCTCTACTTCCTTTTGCTTCTCTTCTTTGCTGGAATATCAATCGACTGAGGACGCCACGAGCCTTTGATGGCTTGCCAAAGATTGGTATGACCTGGAATACTGACTCATCAATATCTTGGGTAAATAGTGGTTCATCTTCTGTACAGTTTCCATCAATCCATGGAATGAGGTCCATTGCAGACTCGATCAAGTCAGTGGAGATCTCTGTGTCATTTAGGACGTCCTCAGCTGTGATGACAGGTCTACCTTTGATGCTGTCCGATTTCTTCCTGTGCTTCTTACTTCTCCTGCTCCAGAATCTTGACGACCAGTTCTCAAGAATAGGGATGCCAGTGAGATACTTCTCCACACTCTCAGATGTGTGATGAACAATGACTCTCAGGTCATCAAACATGGGTGACTTCTGATAGTATGCGTAGGGTCGTGTTGGAAGGTTCCAGACTATATCAGTAACATGATTTCGGTGTGCAGATGCATCACCAAAGGGTCTCAGACAGCGACGATGGTAGATAGAGGAGGTCTCATCGTCTGCTTTTGGGACGCCAAACCATAGGACATGCAGTCCATTGGTCACAAGATTGTCTACAAGGATCCTCTCTACCTCTCTTAACCCGCCTCTGTATTCCTGTGGACAGGCTCGTTGTAAGCTGTCCCATCCACTGACAATCACCAGACTGTTCTCTTGGTCTTCTAGGAACTCAAGATTGGGTGGCGATTTTCCAGCGTAGATGAACTGATCTACAGACTGAGCAATATCGATGAAGTCGATTCGTTCGAATAGCTTCTTGATAGTGTCATTCTGAGAACGCAATCGTAGTCTTGTCTGCGCGAGAGGCGGATACGAAAATTCTCCAGTCAGGTCTAGCCAGACAATCTTCTTTGGCTTGATATCAGATTCAAGTTGTGATATGTATTCTAGACCATGCCAGAACTGTGCAATCCATGCTGCACTTTTCCCTGAGGTTGATGCGGATGCGACACTGAGATAGACTATGTACTTCCGGTTCTTCTTTCTCACAATAGGTACATTCTTGGGCTCAATATCTATCTCTTTCATATCTGATAAAAATTGTAGTTGTTGAATACGTGGAGAAACAAGTAGCAATGCAACTCTCCCAGCATCTTGATCCCCCTGTCTTATCAGTAGTCTATCTGGTTTAGGGCCTATACGTTCATACACCCTGTCACTTCTCAGTATACGAAGAAGATTCTGAATATGTTCTTTGGATGTCTGACGGTCGGCCTGCGAGTCAATCAAAAAGACTCCTTTCAGAAGAGAGTTGTTGGACTGGATCTCGGATTGTTTGCTATACTCCTTTAACAGTCCATCCTCATAGAGCTTCAACTGCTTCAAGTCCAAGGGCGTTGGAACTCTGTCTATCTCCTTCTCCCACTCTTCAACGGTTAATCTACGTCTTTTGAAACGAAAAGCAGGGACAATCTTCTTTCTAGTTTTGTTTGAGTTCTTCTCTTTTCTCTTGGATTTGATATCTTTTGGTCGTATATCCCAGTTCAGACCAGTCCTCGTTTTTATTTCGAACACAGCAATTGGTTGGTATATTATCGGATTTGCTGACTGTTCTTTGCTCTCCCTTCGTTTGAAGATCACAATGTCCGCTTTTCCCTTCCCTTTGGCTGTCATCATTGGTACTTCTGTAGCAAGTAGTAGACTCTCTCTACTCCTAGAATCGGTGAAACTCCCTCTGATGATACTTGTAAGATTGAAGGGCTGGATATGACCATCAACCATGATTTCATGAGTGCGCGTACCCTCCCACTGTACTATTGTCTTTGCGGTCTGTTTGATGAAGTCAGCATCCCGTTTTCGAAGCTTTTTCTTTCGTCCAGTGGAGAGATTCTTGAGAACAGCGGCGTTATTCAATGAATACGCATCACTTTGTTCTTTCAGTATGGCTACCTGTTCTTCGAAGAAATCTGATTCTTTCTTCCTTTCATTCTCTGACTCCTTCAGTCTTAGTCGAGAGGTACGTCTTCTCTTTGTGCTGTGCCTGCAGCACATCTGGTCAACTAGATTCCTGAGAATCAAATCTGCCCAGGGATTGTTCAGTTCATCTCTATTTTTCTTCAGTCGTGGTCTATGAAAACCATCCTGTCCGGATTTACCATCAGTGTAGACAAACTCTACGAAGGGCGAGAGTCGTTGGATGAGAAGAAGTGCATATCTTGAGAATTGTGTGTAGTCCACCGAGTGGATGAAGGCCTGTCTTGCAAGTTCGCGTACATGTGAACGGATCATATCGGCGAGGTCAAGCTCTGGGAGGTCCGCACCATGCGATACTGGAACTTTACCAAGCTCATCATCAACATAGCCCCAGATGATTCGGGATTTTCGTCTACCAATCTCTTGTGGTGTTTGAACTGGAAAATTCTTGATGAAGTAATCTCTGAGTAGTGCACCGGCGATATTGATCAGTCTGTTCAGTGGGCCAACGGTCCCTTCTTTCTCACTCATCACTCTTCGTGTTTCTGTATTTCCATAAGCAGTAGTAGTTTCCCAGAAGTTTTCAAGTTCGTAACTGCGGAATGTCTTCTCTCTACTGGTCACCAATGAAAAATCAGGAGTGCCATTCTCACGACTTTGCTCCCACAGATGGAGTCGCTCATCCAGTTTTCTCCTACATCTTCTGTAAAGATGCTTGGTATGCTTGTTTGTTCTGCTCTGTAGCAACGTAGTTAATGCAATGAGTCCATTGAGGTTGGCTTCTTGAACCACTCTGGCTGGATTCTGAGGTAACAACGCACTCATAGTTATTGCTAGTAATTCCCTTTTTAATTACACGTAAAATAATAAATAGACCAAAAATTCACAATTAGCATAAAATAGGTTTAATGAATTTAAATAGCAGCATACATGAAATAAAGAGTGGAGAATATCATTCAATCTCTGGAATAAGGGGATGAGTGAAACTCCACTCGACCAACAACAGGTCGGGAATTTAAATAGCTGAGGAGAAGGAATCCGTGGGTCGTTCAAGCGGTGTGATGATAACTGTCAAAGTCCCAGTTCATTGGGACACGATGACTGAGAGGCAAAAACGAAGACTCTCAAGAATCACTGGTAGGGACACACGAGTCATCAAGGCGTACCTTGGTGTGATTGAGCGCCATGAGAAAGACCTTCTCGCAGGAAAGAGAAAGAGACAGCTTGATGCTGGTGCTATTGATAAACTGACGCTGAGGACAAAGGACAGAGCTACTGTTCCCCATGACTTCAAGACTCGTTTTCCGACAATATCGACCAATGAACTACAAGAGTGTAGAGAGACTGCAATGGCTATGTGGAAGAGCTATCTTGCCCTTGGTGGTGAGAAGCCGCTCAGAGCTAGAGGCTATTGTTCTAGAAAACTTCCACGTCATGCATTCAAGCGTATGTTTGAGCTTGTGTATGAGCCAGAGCAGACTATCAAGCACTGGTTAGTTATACGTGACGCCCTTGACTCAAGGAGAGAGGGTAGGACACTCCATGATAGACTTGCAGTGCCATTACGCCCCTCGTCGTATCATCTCAACAGGTTACGAGCTGGAGAGATGAAGTCCATCCAGATAGTGAAGGACAGGAGACGTAAGTGGTGGGTGCTGTTCAAGGTGAAGCTTGAGATAGAGCCTATCGACATGAGCGGAAAACCTCTTGCTGTGATTGGGATAGATCTCGGGATAAAGAAGGCTGCTTGTTCTGTGGTGTTGACTGCAAAGGGAATGAAGCAGGTACGCTACTGGAAACAGGAAGACAAGGCGAAGGTCATTGAGAAATATGACCGACTTGTGGCAAGTCTTCAGAAAGAGAGGGATGAGAGGATTGCCAAAGGAGTTCCCTTGGATGGTGTCTTAGAACGCCTTCGACAACTTGGCACAAAACGAGCCAATGTGAGCTCTGACTATGATGGTAAACTAGTGAAGGCTCTTGCAGAGCATATTATGACTCTCTCAGAAGAGTACGATATCTATGTGGCAATCGGACGCCTCAAGGGAATTAGAAATCGCGCCCGTCGTGGTAATAGACAGGGTAACGCCTTTCGGGGTATGATTCATCGGTGGTCCTTTGCTCGAATCACCCAAGCTCTAGAACACAAACTCTCCATGTTAGGAATTCCTGCCAAGCGAGTCTATGCGATACCCGAGTCATGGACCAGTATCATGTGCCACAAGTGTGGAAACAAGGGACTACGCCCAAGACAGAACTACTTTCTCTGCCACACCTGTGGCTACCGCGATAATGCGGACAAGAACGCTGCTGCCAATATTGGACGGCGGCTCATCAAGCTCATTCCATCACTTCGGGATGAGAAAGGACTAGGGATGTGGCTGCATCCGAAGGAGAAAGCCGCCCTGAAGACCCGGAGGAGCACACGCTCTAAAGGGAGGTCCGCCCACTCCAAGAGGTCGCCAACCTCGTCTGTAGGAGAATCTGTGGCTGACAGTTATGACCAGATGACACTTGTGGAGTCTGCGAGCAGTACCGACCCAGCCATGAAAAGTACCATGGAACACCCGTCTGCGGCTATGAGTTCTGGCACTCATAGCAGAGCACAGCGGACTGAGGCTCAGACAGAGAAGAGAAGTACTACTTCGATGATCTCTGACAAACCTCATGCACACCCGGCAGGAGAGGTCTTGTTGGTCGCTGGTGACAGCGGTCATGAGGAGGGCTGAACATGGAAGTTGACGGTGGAGCGATTTCACTCACCTTTACAGGTCGGACGTCCCTGCTTCTTGCTTTCAAATTCAGAGAAGATACAGATTCGTTGAATATCCTATGAGAATAATCGGAAAAAAAAAAAGAGATACTAATACCATCTCAATAATTTAGAATAAATCTTAGTCGTTTCTCTCAATTCGTTGAATTTCAGCCTTACACATATCTACAATATCATCAAGATGCGAAATGATTGCTTGTTTATTGCTTAGAATACTAAAACGTTGGATATAGTGTCCTATCATTTGTTCGAACAAAGAAACCCTTCTCTCTGGATTTTGTTTGTAAGGAGGATAATCTTTGGATACTACTCTCTTTTTCAAATCCTTAATCAACCCTCTTCCCATAGGGATGCTATATTTCTCAGCAAGAATCGGTATTTCTTCACTCCTAAAATCAGAAATAACCTCATTTTTTAAAAAGAGGAATGGTTATAGCTCTCTTCAATAGTAATACTTCTCCCCTATCCAATATCAGAACATTATCAATTCCATGATCTTTCTCTGAATCTTTTATATCTCCTAACCATAGGAGTACATTTTCATTAAGTAATTTATATTTCACTGGAACTTCCATTGTTATTTCTCAATAATACCAATATATGGATTCATGACAGTAATACCTTTAGCTCGAAAAATAAAGCTAGTCAAATCAGATTCCATATTGTGAACATTGCTTCTATATCTGCTTAAGATACAAAACTTCCAATTGTTTTATCAGATTTGAATAAGTGATATTCGTTTTGGACGATAATGTCTTGAAATACAACTACCTTTGATTATACCTGATGCAAGACAGGAATGACAGTGAGTGCATAAATCCTGATTTACAACAAGATGTCCATTTTCTATACTCAACGCGCCTTCCTTACAATGTGTTAAACACGCACCGCATCCAACACAATTAAGCGCCCGTTCAATTAGAATGCGTAGTCGAATTTTCTGCTTTTTATCCACGCTTATTCGTATGCGGTTTCTTATTACACGAAAATCATTGGTTATTATTGGTATAATATCCGTAATTCGTTGAATTATGTCTGAATCCTCAATAGATAGTACTAATGTAAAGTCTTTTCCACCATTGCATACAGAATTCGAACCGATATTTACTCTCTTTGTTGGATATATCCAGTATGTCCATCCTTTTTCCTGAATGAATTTCTGTTTATCTTTTATGCCTAATCTATTGGCAAGTTTCTCTAAGTGACTATTTAGCAAACGTATTTTTTCAGGATATAATATTTCAATCCTTTTCCACTCGGTCGAACTTTTAAAAGGACAACACCAACAACCAATTCTTGAGAAGTACTCATAAAGAGGATTTATTGGTAGTTTATATGTGTCTATGTATTTCCAAATCTGATCTACATTCCACTCCAATAGTGGGTTTCTTTCCATTAGCAAGACAGACACTGATAATCTTCAATGCACGTAATAGTGTTGCGTCCTTGCAATCCCGAAACCAAAGTGTCTTTCCACAAGGGTCTATAGTAGTATCGCCATTCAATACAAATATGGTTCTTCCATAGCTTTGCATCAAAGATCCTTCTTTCAAGCAA
>CAZSWP010000077.1:5551-8580 GCA_964610875.1 uncultured archaeon | reverse complement strand
TCCAATCGGACTACAAGTAGGGTTGAAAGTTAAAAGTCTGCCACATAGAATGTAGCAGACTTTTGGTTCCAATCGGACTACAAGTAGGGTTGAAAGGCAAGAGTGACATGAGTATGATACCCACGATATTTGGTTCCAATCGGACTACAAGTAGGGTTGAAAGTTTGGGAGATTTTCGAGACCAGAGGGGAAACCATGAGTTCCAATCGGACTACAAGTAGGGTTGAAAGCTTGCTGAAAGACAGCGATTGGTAAAGCGTCATATAGGTTCCAATCGGACTACAAGTAGGGTTGAAAGACAGTCACTCAACGCATACTTTGGATTGTCACCGAAGGTTCCAATCGGACTACAAGTAGGGTTGAAAGTGCACATCTCTTCGACGTCGACGAGCACAATCTCGTGTTCCAATCGGACTACAAGTAGGGTTGAAAGCTGCAAATCTCTGTATGTTAGAGTTTGCAGATTGCCGTTCCAATCGGACTACAAGTAGGGTTGAAAGTTGATATTTTCGCGGCTTTCATCAAGACGCCATCTTCGTTCCAATCGGACTACAAGTAGGGTTGAAAGCGTGGGACTAGTTTCATGATAGACTCATGGACAAAAGTTCCAATCGGACTACAAGTAGGGTTGAAAGATGTGTCCCATTGTACTGCATGTCGTAGGAATAGAAGGTTCCAATCGGACTACAAGTAGGGTTGAAAGCGTATCGAAGAACTTGGTGGTCGGTTCACATCCTATGTTTCAATCGGACTAGAGATAGGTATATCATTACAGACTCAACAACCGAGAATAATTACAATTTTCGATAGATCGATTTTCGAGATTGTCATAAAATATGTACCTTGATATATTACTACAAGTTACAAATCATACACATCAGTCTATTCGTTTTAACTATCTATTAAATGAATCAATTCTCCCTTGACAAATGGATTCTCTTCTTGTTCCTTCCTCGATCTTCTATCCACTAATGCGAAGAGTTCAGCAGGGACATCCGATATTCTAGCGCGGTCATATATTGAGCGAACTGCTTCTCCCATTAACGTAGTCCCTCCAGTGATATTACAACACACATTTTCTGATGTAAGCAGTTCTTTCTGACAACTCTCGACCAGATTCGGAATCTCTTCAAAACCAGTGAAGGCGTCCTCCAAAACTAGTGATCTAATTCGACCTCTATCGTATTTCGTTTTCGATAGAACGCTATCCAGATACCTCAGAGCTTCACTGGAAGTGATGACAATGGTGTAGTCGGGTTTGATTGTTTCAATAGATGAATAGAGAGTTCCAGGAGATAGTCCAAGTGGACTAACCAGAAGCCTTGAATAGATCGAGTCGAATCTGAGTGAAGTAGGGTCAAGTTCTGTACATCTCTTTAGAAATTCTTCGATTCTTGATCTCTCTCTTATTGGTTTCACTCGGTCGTGCTTGAAGCCCGCATGTGCATAGATATTGCGAAGACTGGAGAGGGTGTCCCAAAGTTCTGCTACTTCTCGTTGTCCATCATCGAGAAGAAGATTTACAGTTTCATTCTTGAGACCCCGTGAGATTGCGCCAAGTCGTAAGGTCGTTTTGCTTCTTACTCTATGGTCCAACCAATTCATCTCTCCCTCTCCAAGCAGGACCAAATTCACTAGAAATTCTCGAAGTAGAATCAGGGTATCACCGATGCGATCATGTGCGAGGAACCAGTAGGCAATGGATAACTCTCTATCAAGTTCTTCCTGAGTCAACTCTGTAGCACTCTTTACACGAGGCATCTCTACTCCACTAAGGGGTGATATTTTCTCGATGATTTCATCCAAGGCATATGTGAAGACCGGAGGTAGAAGTGCTTCGCTTTTCAACCTCTCCAGCGAGCCTAAAAAGACTCTCACCGAGTGTCCAATCTCAAGAGGTAATGCATGAGATAGAGGAAAACTCATACCTTTCAGAGATTTGACAACATAGTTCAGACTCTTATGAGATTTATCAGAGAAGATAAGTTCTATCTTTCTCTTTTCCAGAAGACCTGCTAACTGGTTGACCTGCCCCGACTGAACAAATGAATGAGCTGCTTGGGACCACTGTACAAAGGTATAGGCTGGCTTCAAATCAATAACAGGATTCTTCTCTTGACCAGTATATTGTCCATATAGAATCCCCTCTATCTCTACATCTCGAAACATGATAAGGTATGATATCGCAGAGAAGTAGATAAGGGGGAGATAACGGTAGCCATGGGTTATATCCAAAGTAAGATAAATCCTTTTCTCAGGAGTAACAGAGGATATTATGGCATCAATGGTTGAGAGTAATGTGCTCTCGTCAAAATCAGCGTTGATTTCTTGAGGATAGAGTAACTCTCTCATATCATCCAGATCGTCAGCAAGTAAAGGTATATTCTTTGAACTTTGTTTTGTCATGAGCACTATTATCCTATCAAAAGGACCCGCGAGATGAGCGATGGCCGAACCAGCCAAGGACGATGTCACAACCTTGTGGGGGCTATCCTTTAGATAGTACTGAATACGATGATACTGTCTGTCTCCTAGAAAAGTCAATAGAATTCTGATGGAGTCATTGTCACAACTTCGTTTGCTAGATTCCATGTCTGTCATTCATTTACACCCTTAACACTTCATTGTTCATACTTTTTTCAAAGTACCTATAATAGACTGGGACCAGAGATATAAAGTGTGTCTGGAGTTCCTTTGGACCTAATTGATGCGCTTCTGAAGGAATTTTAGAGGTATTTGAAAACAACCCGTCAATACGGGAAATCTATCCTGAGTAATATGATGTATGATCTATTGTACGGTTTCCGTAGTAGTGGAAGAGCAGACTCTAACCCCCTGCAGATGTGTTGCTTCTTTTGTTTATCTAATAGGCCAGAATCAGTGGTTTCGGTACTACAAATGAAATTTCCTGAGAGCCTACCTATACTACTATCCAAGCTATGCAGCATATATCGATTCGTGTTTCAGTTTTTTCATCTGAAGATTTGATGCGGAGAAAGGAGATGATTACTTACCAGAATAAGATAAAT
>CAZSWP010000077.1:3739-5541 GCA_964610875.1 uncultured archaeon | reverse complement strand
GTGTAGGGTCAATGAAATTGACCCAATGCAGGCAAACGCCTGATGTCGCTAGGTAGAATCTAACGACTTTACCAAGGAGGGTCCTCAGGACCGTCCGGCCAAGTCTTGAAATTGAAGGACATTGTTGATCAAGAGTACCCTCTCATCATACACAGAATTGTCAGCACGAACGGATGTCAGGAAGAATTCCGGATATCCGGAATTAATTCCGTACAAAACAGGAAGCGGAGGGAAAATAATGGCGAACGTCATAATTGCCAGTTTAGGTTTAAGAGAACAAGGTAGAATTCAATATGTAATGGACAAGAGAATGGGAGATTACCTGATATTGATACATTCTGAGGAAAATCGAACAGATGCCTTGGAAATAAGAGATGCTATCAAATCGCGTGGAAACTTTGGGGTTGATCTAAGCCAAGTCAATCCATGGGACTATCATGAAATCTTGAGAAGTACCCTGAACGCTGTATACGAGCACCATGAAGACAATATCGGTTTCAATCCATCACTTGGTACCCGAGTAATGAGTGCAGCACTCTTCTTCGCTGCTGGTTTTCTGGGATCCGTCGTTTATCTGGTAAAAGAGGAAAAAGAACGAGCAACGGAAGTTATTGATCTCTATCCAATACACCGAAAAACTCTAACTAAACCTAAGAACTCACTCCTGAGTTCTTTAGTAGATGCTGGTGATAAGGGATATCCTTCCATCATCGAGTTGGCTAACAGTGTTGGGATGAGTAGGTCCAGTGGAACTGATCACATAACTATGTTAGAGAGATGGGGCTATGTTACCACTGCGGGATCATTCTCCAAACAAGTTCATATAACCCCCTTGGGTATGACAGTACTCAAGCTGGCGGAGAGATGGAAGCTTGAACCTGGAAAAGGACGATGACTCCCGTGCCATACATCAACAACTAGACAAACTCTGGAAAAAGTGTCTATCCTCAGTTTATGAGCGGTTTTGTATTGAATCAGAATTCCAAAACTTCCCAACTGAGATTGTTTCCATGGAATCCATTGGATGGCCAGCATCTTGGGATTGCAGAGTGATAATCAACGGGACACAAGTTATTCTACCCAATATCACTGCCACAACCGCGCCACTGATGGAGGCCTTATACTCACGAGAGGTATTAGCGAATGCACTACCCCAAAAGTCTCTCCCTTCTTCTGTTCTGTTTGACATAGCCTGCGAATATGGTATACAACATCTTAAAAGCACGAACCGAAACAAATGGGAAAACCAATGGAGCATATCAAGAACCGACAAACTCATGAAACTGAGGTTCATCTATCGGCCATCAGCAATCTTCAAGAACCTGAGGAATCTCTCTGGAACCCGTGGATTAGATCAAGTAGTGGAGAGAGTCATCCAGCTGGACAATCTCGATTTACATTTGAATCTTGAACAATGGAGTCGATATTTGTACAAATTCGTCAGAGAGTATTCGATCAGTCTAAATGCTGTGGAAATTCAAGTAGTCGATATACTCTTCCGTAAACCCGATATAAACCGTGAAACTCTCGCATCTCGAATCGGTTATAGCCCCAATTGGGTTGGAAGTACCATCGCATCTCTGAAAGAAAAAGGGCAATTACGTGAATTTCAGGTACTGTCCTTTGCATCTCTTGGAATAAGAGTCATCCATGTCTTTATCCTCTCCACACCCTATACCTCGGGGTTGCCTGAGAGAATGGTTACTGCCTGTCCATTCGTTTTCTCGGTTCACCGACTCACAGTGGCTAGTGGTGGAATCTTTATCACTTTCTGTATTCCAGACAACAAGATGAATCTCGAA
>CAZSWP010000077.1:0-3729 GCA_964610875.1 uncultured archaeon | reverse complement strand
AAGCGGTACCACAATTTCCATGTATACGATATTCAATCAGGAAAATGGGCTCTTGATTGGAACCGTATCACTTTGGAGATGGCTATGGTATCAGAAGCTTCCCTTGTCGATTCATATCCCCTTGACTTGTCTGAACCTCCTAAGCGTATCTTTCAATGTGATCATATCGACGCTTATATTCTTGTTCTATTCCAAAAGGGAATCACATCTATTCGTGACATCCGAGAACAGGTTGGTAAGAGGACCGAAGAGATAGTGAAACGCGTTAGCAATCTGAGGGCCAAGGGTGTCATCAAGCATATCTGGGAGCTGCACCATGTGGGACTTACAGACAATGTGATTCTCTTCATTCCTGATTCACAAACATTTGGTATTGCCTCAGTTCTCACTAAACTATTACCCGTCAGTCATCTTGAAACCAATTCTGAAACTCTTGGTCTTCAAAGATTACGTTTACCCGCCGGGAATTCCATCAATTTGGTTAACATGCTTCAGGACTTTTCTCGGAGGCCCGAGGTATATTTTCTTGGCGAGCGTATATACGGGTCTTGGTATCTATCGGACTTCATCAACGAGTGGAACTCATATCATGGAACTTGGGACCCTCACGAAGAGAGAATGGACGAATGGAACCACACTCTTGAGCAGATTCGATGAATTGCGATTCCCATTCTGCATAACTAGAGTTTTCCGAAAGGACTCTCTGTAATGAGGCTCATTAACCTTTTTTTCAGAAAACACATGAAAATAGCACAGGTTACAATCAGACCAGAAGTAGGGTTGATAATTCTCGGAAACATAATTATGTACTTGAACCCGTGAGAATTGAGGAAAGTTTCCGAAGTCTATGAAAAGTTGATTCTGACAAAATCGCACTTACCTATATCGTATTCAAACGTACTCTCCACGGGTTTTGTTGTATCCCTTTCGAGATTAGGACTTTTATTTTCCAAATACTACTCTATAGTATCCCACAGAAAGATTACGGGAAATTACGACAGTTGGAGGAATAAGATGCACTACCCCAAACATGCAATCGATTGGCTTCACCCTCTAAGTATGCGTATTGCCACACTTGGATGCGAGTCTGATATGTTTTGTTTCGAATCTCTTGAGCGAAGGTCAACCCTAGATACAGATATATCTCACGGACCAATTTTGACTGAATATAATCAATGGTTGGCGGTCTGGAGAATCATTAGGGCAAAGGAATGCCAATCGATTGCATTCTCTTTCAGGAGGTATGCAGAGTGACGCAGGATTCCACCCTCATTCAGTTGATTGGATCCAATCCTCTCCCAAACTATCTCAGTGCAATGTCATTGGGCGTTGAGAGGGTCCTTCTCATATACAGCCCTCAGACGAAATGGGTTATGGAGAATCTGGGGCGTCTCTACTCGAAGAAATCTATAATAGTGGAAGAGAGAATGGTTCCCTCTGCGACAAACCCCTTGTGTTTCAGGAATATCATTGATTCTGGGATGGGAAGTCATCTCTTGGACTACACCGGGGGTACTAAGGTCATGTCAGTCCATACCTACTATGGTTGGATGGAGAAAGGTGGAAGTGATGAACGAGCAAGTTATGTGGACAGTGTACTTGGTGAGATTCGATTTGCTGATGGAAGTTCCCGCCCTCTGGATGTTGAGGTAACCTTGGATGACCTTGTGATAATGCACGGTCTGAGGAGATTTGAGGAACGCGATATCGAGATAAGCGAAAATCGATATGAAGAACTCAATAATCAGTTGGTGGAGTGCCTTTACGAGCTTGAACTATCACCTGTTTCTGATCTAGTGATGAACGGATATGAGTTTGAAGAATGGATAGCAAATGTGATTTATCATAGCGGTATCGCCCAACAGGATAAGATCCATACCGGTGTGAAGATTTTCCAAAGAGATGGTTTATTTGAGCTGGATCTTGTAGTCACTAGGAAATATCGAACATTTGTCATGTCATGTTCCATGATACAGGACTACCGAAAATGTAAGACAAAGGCATTCGAGGTATATCGACGAAGTCAACAACTGGGTGGGGTGATGGTGAAGAATAGCCTACTAACCCTCTTGGATATTGTTTCCTCTGATTATGGATCTCCTTTATCATATCAAGCTGATAATTTGGAGTATACGATGTCTGAACATTGGATGAGTCCAGTACAATTCAAATCCTTTGGGATTCTTGACGTAAACCAATGGGCGGGAGTAGAGGGCAACTCTCCCAATTTTGCTTCTCTACGAGAATGGTTCGATCTGAATGAAATCAAAACACCTGAGGTGATGTGATATGGAAAAATTGACAATAGAACTTGAAACGCTAACCCCCATGTACATGGGAGATGCTTTGATGTACCCAGAGATTAGAAGTCCCTCAATTAAAGGACTGCTAAGATTCTGGTATAGAGCTCTAGATCCAGAATATAAGAAATATGAATCAATTTGTTTTGGGGATGCAGGAGATAAGGGAGCTTCTCCGTTCACTCTTCGAGTGAAAGATACTCCCTTCAAAACCTGTTACATATTGGAACCGCCTAAGAGTAAAAAGAAACTGAAACAATGTGCTAGTGCAAAGAGGGGTTCAGGATTATCATACCTTGGATATCCATTTGGACTAAGAGGAGGCGAACGCCTAGCAATATCACCCGGACAAAAATTCATAGTGGAAATGCTGGCTAACGAAAATATTCAGCTACCCGATAGCAAAAAGTCTCTCAGTCATGTTCTTGCTAGCTCTTGGTGGGGATTGACAATGTTAGGCGGAATGGGCTCTCGATCACGTAGATGTTTTGGTTCTGTGCGAGTGGTGTCTGTAAAGTCTACGTGGAAGGAAATGGTTCTTCTGAAAGGACTAACGAAACCAAATACCTCAGAAGAATGGTGGAAGGTTTTTTGTGGAACAATTGGTTTTGTCAATAACTGGTTCAAGGGAGAGAGAAGAAAAGATCATCTGGCACTCTCAAAGGGGACTAAATTCGCTCTGATTGGATATGATGAGGAGAAAAAAGAGGGTTTTAGATCCTGGAAGGAAGCTATGGATGACTTTGGTTCATGGATGCAATGTTATCGAAGTGGCGATGGGTCAAAAGAGAAAAAACTTACTCCTGAGCAACGAGCAGCATTTGGGCTACCACTTCAAGGGTACGATATCAATAAGCATAGAACAGTCTTAAGTATTGAAGGGACCAAACATCAACGGGGAGCGTCGCCTTTGTTAGGGAATGTTGTGAAAATTGGCAATGAATATTTCTTATTGCTTGTAATGACAGACAATCCAGTTATTGCGCCTGGAGAAAAAATCAGAATCGAAGAAGATGGAAAAAGTCCACGAGAAGCAGAGATCGATTATTCAAAACTCAAAGAATTCTATGATGAAATAATGAATGAAACAGAATGGAGCGCGACATTATGAAGAAACCAACAATACATATTTCGTTTGGACCTGTTCAGAGTTTTATTTCACAGGCTAGAACTACTGGAGATCTCTGGGGAGGTTCATTTCTACTATCAACGCTAGCAAAAGAAGTCCTTAAACGAGTAGTCACAAAAGATGGGGAAATCATCAAACCTGTTCTACCCCCATCTATGGAGGCACTATTGAGGTCAGATATGGGAGAAATGCCAGATATAGCAAAACGGATAGGTCTATTTCCAAACATGCTGGAGGTCGATATTGATGAAAAAGAGGTTGATTTTGGTTTTTTGTTGCCGGTTAATGCCGCTAATGAGG
>CAZSWP010000076.1:0-8995 GCA_964610875.1 uncultured archaeon | reverse complement strand
TGTACCTTATCTATTTCTTAGTTTGAAAATAACTGCAATTATGGATACAACCCCCACCACAGAGAGAATCACTACGATTTCATATGGAAATACAGAGGATGGAGAAACCTCGCCCATTAATTCATAGACATCTATAGCTAACATTGTTGCTTCTCTGTAGTTGGCTGAAGAGAAGTTGGCTTCTGCTTGAGAGAAAATTTCTGATGCGCGATTCAAGATGGTCTCATTGACAACGGTTCTGTTTTCTTCAATTGCCATCTCCGCCATTTCAAGCATCTCCTCAGCATAAGATTTTGGAGTATAGAACGAATAATCAGAGTCTGTATCAACAAGTGCTGAATAGAGAGCTTCGATGTAATCTAATCCATATTCAACAGTTGGCTCAATTGCTGTTCCTTCTTGAAGGTCATTCCACGTATGCAAATATAGCATGTTCAATGTGGGGTCAACATATTGCACAAATTGTTTTATTCCAATTTCATATAGTGTCAAATTCCTATCTACTAGAAGGAGATTTGAGTTTTGGCCTGATTCAACCAACAAAGTATTATTGAAACCAGGCATGATGCAGGGAGTGAAAGATAGGTCGCCAGCTAGGTCATGAGAACTATATTCATACGATGTAAGGTTGTTATAATGGAACAGCTCACTATAGTTGACATGCATATCACCCCATGAATAGTGTTCCCATGTGAATCCTAATTCACCCAACTTGTAGAGGCCATCAAATACGCCATTATCTGTAGTTTGAGCACAACCACCAGGCCATACATAATCAATAAGAATAATGACTTCGGTAGAGAAATATGACCTGAAAATCTTGCGAATCCCCTCAACAGCATCAGCTAGGATTGGGTCATCATATCCCCATTCTGATGCCATGTAGATTACAGGAACTTCATCCAAATGAAGTAGGTTTTCTCTCCAGAGAAATTTTTCAGCAAGCGTTTCAAAGTCATTCATTATATATTGAGTGACATTTACATTTGGGTTGTCATGCTTTGCCCACCATGCCAAACTAGTGAAGTAATTGAAAGTAAATCTCATCTCATCTGCATAAATCGAATTATTTAGGACTTCTTCAATTGCAGCGGTTATCTTTGAATCTGGAGAAAACCATCCTATGTCAAACATAAACGTGTCAATCCCAGCGCTCTTGGCCCAATAGATATGCCAGTCGTAAACATATGGATCATCTGATTTGTAAGAGCCAAGTAACGGATAGAAAGCTGCATGCTCATCAATATCACCCCATATTTGATAGGGTCTCATCCCCCAGAAAGGCATGTAAGCTGCAACTACGTTGAGATTTGTTTCTACAGACTCGGGTCTGGGTATAATATTTAGATTTGAATCATTAGACCCTGCTGCTTCAAGTTGCTGTCCTGTTGATAGCACGAGAATTAAGAAAATGCACATTACAATTCGTTTCAATTAATGTCCCACTCCAACCTTTAGAACTTATCAATTCATCAATTAAAAACTTCCGCATTTCTATCAAAATCACCTAGACCAAAACGACCAAGTACTCACAACCAGGAAGTCTAGAATGATAATCACTGGATGGAACTACTAGGTGATGCAGACATGACTAATGATAATGATGACTTCGTCCGGTATCTCATGTTTAATACCGAGAGAATTAATTTTCCTGACTTCTGTCCTGTGTGTGAAGAGCCAGCAGATGATACTGGAATCATCGGTTATGTTTCACCAGAAGAACGTGTAAAGGCTGAACAACTGCGAGAAGCGAATCGAACAGCCGTCTTGACAAGTGCACGCATGAAGATGGACTTCAAAGCCCGTCCGGGGTCTCTGAAACGACTAGCAATACCAACCTGCCAAGAACACGCCTTCAGAATTGATGAAACTGGAAGGTCGAGAGGAGCTACTTCAATCTGTTTTGGTGTTGCACTACTCGCATCCATTCTATGGACAATTGTTGTTACCTTCGCTACCTTTCGAGGTATGCTCTCTGATCCATTCTGGTATCTTCTATTACTGGGAGTCTACATTGTCACATATCTGAGTTATCTGGGCATTGGTCCATCGGGTTTGGAACAAGTGATAGAAATCATATCGTTCCATCCTGGAGGTACTTATGTAATTCTAAAGATTACAAGCAAGAGATACTATGAAGAATTAATCAGACTGAATCCCATGACAGCTAAGCGAGTGAAGCCAATCAGGATGGGAGAACAGCAGGGATAGAATCGTTCAAGCAGTAGGAGTAGTTTTCATAAAGGAGTGATACATCTTTCACAGCTAGTAACAGCTCCGGTGATTATGTGACAAAGAACAAGTTCGCACGGGATATGAAGCTTGTAATGAAGAATCTTGCTGAATCAAGCAGTCCTGAAATAATGAGTGAGCTCGATATCATCAAAGAAAGACTGATTGAACTAAATAAGCGCAGATTAGTAAAAATCAACCACAGTGTAATGCAGCTCATATGTGCAAAGCATCTCATCGAGATGAATTACAAAGTTTACGTTGAATACTCACTTCTTGGGGGTCAGTTGATGGCGGATATCTTTGCATTAAAGGAGCGAGAACCAGAACTGGTGCATGACATTGAGGACTCGCTCATTTGTGAACGACTGGGAATCTCTAAAGATCTAGAAGCTCTAGTTGTTGAAGTCGAAACAGGATATGTTCCTCCAAGTGCTGCACTCAGCCCGGTACATTACAGAGGAACGCGTCTAGCTGCAAAGATTGCCCGTTACTGTAGATACAGTCATAGATTTGCTCTCTCAACACCCAATTATCATATCCTACAGATACCTCGAGTTCTGTTGAAGCCACCAGAAGAGAGAGAGGAAGACCAGCTGCAGACTCTGAAGAGAGAGTGTGATGCATTCTATCAATCGCCCCCAATACAATACGAAGCATTGGCACTCTCAGAAGTGGACAGCATCATTATCATCGATATAGACAATATGAACTGCACAGACCTCACACCTATAAGATATCTTGATTCCATAACTCAAGCTGAAGGCATTATCTTTGAGTGAGAACTGAAACATATGTCCGATAATACCAAGTAACACTCGGAATTTCTAGAATGAATAGAATGTGGAATAATAAGAAGGCCGTCAAGTCAAAGCCTCGACTGCGTCCGATACTTATTCGACCGACACGAAGTGTCTTATTCGCAACAGGTATCTATCGAACAAACCTCTGTTGCTCAATTCTGTAGGTCGCTGACCAACCATTCGTACTATGCTAATCGCTTGGTCACCTTTTGGTCATGTTGGTGACTGTGCTTAGCACGAACCGGTCAATACGCATGTCGTTAGCGTACTCCTCGACGGCCACATAATAGTATGTATAATTTTCATATAAATCATACTAAATAGTCAGTAATCTATTCGTTCTCTTTAGTGATTCCTTTAATTCGAAATGACTACAATATCTGTATGAAATCCCTCAAAATCTTTTGACAGACACTATGCTTTTGGTAACCAAATTATGAATTCAGAGCCTTGAAGTGGGTTATCCTTAATCCTGTCTCTCACATTGATTCTTCCGCCATATTTCTCACATATCTGTAACGCCTGATGTATCCCTACACCACCAAACCGTCTATTGGGGTCGAAAATGATTTCCTTTTTACTTGAACTAATTCCGGAACCATCATCACCAATAATCACTTGATAGCCGTTTTCATCCTCATCAGCTTGAATCCATACGGTCTTTGTATGCCTTGGATTGTGTTCTATTGCATTGTCAATTATATTGTGAAATAGGTATACAATATATTGACCAGCATTTACTATGAAATGCTTTGGAGTCGTTTCAATCTTGAAAGCAACATCACTTCGAGAAAGAAAAGGCTTAACGGCAGTGGTTATTGAGTTCTGTAGATTTATTCGTACTAAAGGGGAATCAAGTAGACCTTTTGTAGATTCAACTGCCTCGATCAATGCTTTGGCTTTTTCTGTAGCCTTGGATATGATCTCAATAGCTACTTGTGATTCTTCGGGGATATCTTGACTACTCAAAAGGTCCTTTGCCATCATGATTGCTTGCAGATGGTTTCTAATATCGTGACCCATTAGATCTATGTAGAAATTCGTTGATTCTGCGGCCACTCTCAAATTGTGTTCAGTCTTCCTCATCTCAGTGATATCCTGAATCAATACTAAGAATACTGGAGTGTCCCCGATATCCATCCTTTCAGTTCTTACAAGGGCTTCAAAGGTTGTATCATCCTTCCGTTTCATAAGGAGATTTATCCAATCCTCTTTATCTTCAGATGGACTTCCACCAACTATCAAATCCATTTCGTAAGTATTCACAAAGAGGTTAGAAATATGCATCTCCTGAAACTCCTCAGACATATAACTGAATGTACTAGAAGCTTCTTGATTTGCATTGAGTACCACACCCGCATAATCTAGAACAAGTGTAGCTATTGGTGCCGTATCGAAGAGAATTCTGTATTTTTCTTCTGCTTTTTGAAGACTATCAAGTACCGTTTTTTTCTCAGTTATATTGAATAGAATTCCATCGAGAAATAGGAGAGTTCCTGAATCATCGTAGATGGGAGAAGCACGTTCCTCAACCCAAATCTCCGAACCATCATTACAATTTATGCGATACTCGACTGCATAACCTGCCCTCGAAGATAATGAAGAACTAACAGTACTTTGAAGTCTATCTCTATCATCTGTGTGTACAATACTGAGAAAAGTCCGAACCCTATTGTGAAGAAAATCCGACGCCTTATATCCTGTTATCCTTTCAACATTCCCACTCAAGTATAGATTTTCAAACCAATCATCTTTCTTCTTGGCACGATAGACGATTCCAGGTATATTAGAAACGAGGGTCTTAAATTGTGTTTCATCCCAGATGTTTTGAGAATCCAATTCATTGTCCTTCTTGTGCAATTCAAGATGTGTTTAATTAAACTAAGATATAAGGATTGCACTACTTGTTGATTATGGAGGAACGATGCTTGTGATATGTCAACATATCTTTAGTTTAGCGGCTCAATTCCTTGTGATGATAGTAGAAATCAAACTACTGTTTTGATACATTTCCAGACTGTTCGAAGATTGATAATGTGGAAACCAATCCTAATCAGTGTTAAGGAGTTCAACTATCGCAGTGTATCCGAATTCCTCAGCACAATCTGCAGCGGTTCTACCATCAGAATCCTTTATGCTTTTGTCAGCTCCAACACTTAATAGATACCTACACACCTCAAGGCACCCATTTTCTGCGGCATAGATAAGGGCAGAGATATTCTCACCATCAACAGAATTAACATCAAAGCCCTCTTCAACACATCTCTCTACCAAATCTAGGAGACCCCCCGCTGAAGCAGCCATTAATAAATTATATTCATCATTCCGTTTATGATGAATATCTGCACCCATTTCCAGAAGACGTTCTACAAGAGTAGCCTGTCCCCAGGATGCAGCGGACATAAGGATATTCCAGCCGTGTTCTTCAACTACATGAATGTCTGCACCTGCATCAATTAGTAGATTTGCAGCTTCAACATTCTCATTTGAAGAAGCATATAGTAATGCATTAGTACCACTCACATCTTGCAGGTCTGTTTCAGCACCCTCAGCAATGAGTAGGCGTACGATTCCGTTATTGTTGTTTTTTACAGCGAACATAAGAGCAGTAAAACCGTCATTGTCTTGCTGGTTGATATCTACACCAGAGTGAATGAGTCGCTTCACAAATTCTAGATTTCCCTTTTTTGCTGTCAGCATCAACAAATTGGCCCCATTGTCACCAATCCAATTTGGATTTGCACCATTCTCAAGCAGGTATTCTCCTATTTCAACTGCATCAAATTCAACGGCATATGATAGAGCAGTCCAGCCATCATTTGCTTTCTCGTCAACTGCCACCTTAAAGTCCTCAACCAATGTTTCAGTTAGTTTTGGTTTCTTACCTTCTGTGGAAGCCATTAAAACTGTGAAACCGTCTTCCCTCAAAGCATTCGGATTCGCCCCGGATTTCAAAAGGAACAACGCTATATCAAGCATGCCGAGTCCAGCTGCAGTATGTAATGGTGTCTGATTCCTTGTAGTTCCAAGGTTGATATCAGCCCCTCTCTCTACTAGCTTTTTAACAATCTCAAGGGATCCGAAACTGACTGCGCCAGCTAGTGCAGTCCAGCCTTTATCATCTCTAGCATCGATATCAGCTCCAGCATCCAGTAAGGCTTCAACAACAGAAACGGAACCACCACTTGTTGTTGCATACATCAAGGCGGTCCTTCCATTGTTTGCTTGCACATTGACATCTATTCCCAATTTTAGAAGTCGCTCGACGTTTCCAAGATGTCCCGCGGAAGCAGCTCCCATCAACTCAGTAAATTCTCTCACAGGTGAATACCTCACATTCTATTATGGTAATCGTTGATTGTAAAATTTTTCAAGATTCTCTGCTTTTTCCGAAAAGCCATACTTTCTCCAACCAGCAGTGCTCATCCTGAGTAAGTTTTGTGCTTGCTCCAGATATTTCGGATTTCCTAAGCGTTCCCAGCTTTTTGAGAGAACGCTTATTAGTGAGGAGCCAGTCATTGCAACCTCGTAATCATACTTTTTGTAATCTTGTATTGCAACTCTGTTCAAAGCTATAACAAGCTTGGTTGCTCTCCGAAGTTCTCTCAAACTCAACATACCTGCTGCAAACCCCGTATGATATGTGACAGTAATGATATCATCCCTGCATACAACACCGTGTGACACAAACCATCTTTGAATCTCTAATGCATGTAGCACGCACTCAGAAAAGATGGAATCCCGTATACTGTTGGATAGAATACCATATGCTACAGATGCGAGAGAGTTGAATATGTTCCCCGCGTTGGTAGCATAAGCATCAGGAGAGGATTCCTTTATTTCTTCCAATTGTTCGATTTCAGCGTCTTTCATGGCAAGGTAAAGTAGACAGACTGCTTCTGCACGGAATTTTCCAGATTTAGCAAAAGCAGTTGCTAGAGCATTTGTCACGACAAATATTGAGAATCGAACACTAGGTTTAGACCATTCCTTTTGAGAGAGCTTCATGATATCATTTAGGAACTCAGTAACCAAATCAAGATGTTTTTCTCTATCATTACCAGTTGCTAGATAATAGTATTCAGCACAAGCAACTCCAAGACTCTGGAACACACTGTCGATAGTGTGTGCAAAAATGGGCATATCTGCCTGAAGCAATTTTCGGAAGTATCCCCAATACATCTCGATCACTTCAGCCAGCACCTCTTTCCTCTCACTGATTGTTAGAACAGGAGATTCCGCAAGTGCAGTGAGTAAGGTAATATAGTTCTGTAACTGAAGAGACCCCTTCAATGCCAGACCCTTCATTCCTTCTTCGCGTTTGAATCGCTGCAAGAGACCCTTCTTCAATGCCTGTTGAATCTGATTCAGAATGCTATCAATTCTGTTCTTGTAGACACCTAGAGTGTCTTTGAAATCGTCATAGCTCGAAACGGAATAGAGTTTTTCAAAGATTGCGTCTCTATCTAAAATGGAGAAGATATATGCATAGACAATTGGTAACTTTTCTTTGAGATAATCTGCAAGTTTTGTAGCAAATTCGTGAAGTAAAGAAATCCGTACATCAACGAAGAGATAGGAGTATATCATGTGTTCCTGCGTATCACCAAATTCGAATTCATCAGCAGCATTTCTGAACGCCGTAGTATATTCTGACGATTTGATCTCACCTGTACCATAGGAAACAATTGCTTTCGCTAATCTACAGAATCCATCATCCCCTTCAATATGTGTAGAAACTATTTGCAGTTCCTCTTGGCTTGGGGCACTTGTACTAGACATTGACCGCGCAAGCTGACCCATCTTTATTGCAAAAATTCGAGCTAGGTCTGTCTTGACGCCAAATGCCGATGCACACGCTCTATCATATTCTCCATAAGAAGCATACTCAACAGCATCTCTCAAAGAGGGGGTTCGTTTACCAATTACAGATTCCCAGTCTGATTTGAGGTCTGATGCATCCAGTGTTTTCTCTAATTCGCTTATTCGGTTGTTGAGATGACTATCTTGGTTAACAGCATCAAGAATTGGATTCCAAGCAAGTGGCACCATCTCTTTCAAAGATATATCCATCTCATGTTTTACATATAGATCGAGTACCTTCTCCACAGTTGATATGTGGCTATCAGTGACATTCCCATCTGCTTCGGAAATTTCTGATTCATCAATCTCTTCAGCAATAATACGCAATAGCGAGTCCATGTAGCTCTCAGCTTTACTGACAAGAGCAACAACAGTGTAGCATTTCTTTGATTCTGTGACAATCAGAGTATTATCCTTGAAGGCAAGCTGGCGAACCTCACCACTGCCCATAGCATCACACAGAGTCTTCGCAGCAGAAATGAGAGCTCCTATAATCATCTCGCTCTCTGTTTCAACATAACTCTGAAGAACAACTGGAACGCCACCTTCGCTAAGAACCCCGATCAGTCTAATCATTTGAATAACCATTCACTACTGCTGATTCAGAAGTAGACTTGTCGAGAGAAAAGGCTTCTGGCTGGTTGAAGTAAGCCCTTTGTCTTCATATACTTGTATACCAATATTATGTTTATGCGTGAGAAAACAAGAGAGTTAGATGATTTGATAACTCGATCAGAAAAAGAGCAGAGGAAACTCGTGCAATTTGTACTAAGAGATGATGCATCTGACCTCAACATGGACACTATCAGAGGTGTTGATGTCGCATATCGAAAAAACATTGCGTTTGCATGTGCCATAGAAATGAAGTTACCATCACTGAATGTCGAAAGAAAACGAACTCTCAAAAGAAACTGTGAATTTCCTTACATTCCAGGTCATTTCTATCTACGAGAAGCACCGATAGTATTGGAACTACTCAAAATGTTTGAACCTACAGGCACAGTTCTTATTGATGGAAATGGTATTCTCCATCCTAGAAGGATGGGTTGCTAGCAGCTCCAAAAATCCTAGACATGTTTCAGGAGGGGGTTATATAC
>CAZSWP010000075.1:0-9244 GCA_964610875.1 uncultured archaeon | reverse complement strand
TTGGAATTATGGCATCATTGAATCCTTATGGTTGTGATAGAAATCTTGTCTTTCATGTAAATGATAGTGTAACTGAGGGCCAAGCAGAATCACTAAACAATTTGTTAGGAGAATTACATGCTGCAGCATCTAATCTACTAATTCCATTTAACGCCATTCCTTCCGCAATACTTCCAGATTGCAAGGCTGCTGGTCATTTGAGGTCATTCTGCAAGACATCTAAATTGAACTATGGAAAGGAGATTGGATGTGGTAATGTCCTATCTATAATTCCGTGGTTAACAACCCATGACAGAACAGGACATGGTATTAAAGTAAAAATCACACAAGACATTCTTAAGCTCTATCAAATGAGCTTAAAGGATAGATATTCAGCACCAAAAACTGTATTGAATGATGCCTTGTCCTGTATCAAATCAGTCGTCTTTGGAGCTTATGAACGAAAATTGTTGCCAGAATCATTACATGGTCACACATCACAATTTGATTCGTTTATTAAGGAGCATAAAATTGAAGATATTATGCATTTCCTCTGCTGTCTTCAACAGATTGATACAACAAGAAACATCGATTTGTTCAAAGAAATAGCGGATATCGATATCTCTATTCTTGACATGATCTTTGGGAGACTTTTCGGACAGAAACTGCTAACTTGTAGTGACTGGCAGAATCATGGATTAGGCGATGTATCAAAAACAGAAAGTGATTGTATTCTTTTTATGACTGAGCAGACAAGTCTCTTCGATATCCTTTTTGCAATGAAGAAGTATCAGAACTTGCATCTTATGTATTCACCCCTCGTTTTTGTGCATAGGTTCCTAACCGAAAGTACTCTCTCGACATTCTCATCGGGGTGTGCTTCAATGGAATGCAAAACATATTATCATTTCTGCCCCGCTCATGTACCAGAGGTGGCAGCCGCGATATTCAAACGAATCCGAAAAGATGGTGCAAAACCTCTAGATGTTGTTGGTGGGGGGACAGAAACAATATATCTTATCTTGCTGAAACTCCAACGAGAGGGGAAGGATATTAGAGTGATGACTGCGGTTACAGATTGATGATCTATATTCCTTCATTAAACATATATAGTAGGTAACATACCGTCCTGAATTATAGGAGGAGAATCATCATATTTCTTGTTGCCATAAGAGCTTTAAAGATTCAGGATTTGATTCATAGTTCTTCTAGACTGAAAGAGGTTGCTGGTGGAAGTTATCTTCTAGGAAAATACTGCTTCGAATATTCTGAGAGGATTGCACATCACGTGACTAATGGGAGAGAATATTCTTTCGTGCGAAATCGTGGAGGTGAAGTAATTTGTTCTTTTCATGAGAAGTATGATGCTTTACAATTCATGGAGTATATGAAGGAATGTTATCGTAGGATTTTTGGACGACCTATAATTACTTCAACTAAACCTATCGAATACGAAATAGGGGGCGACGAATCTATTGCTCTTAAGGAAATAAAAAAGGATATTTCAGACTCTCTATATACCGGATTCCCACCCAGTTCTCACGTTCAGAATCCATATGTTGCAATTTGTTGGTCGTGTGGTGAACGACCATCGGAAGTAGTATACACAGAAGAGGGATCGTCAGATGAACACCATATTTGTGAATCTTGCGACCTCAAGTACTTCAAATTTGATGGATACAGGGAGGAAGTGAAAGGCAAATTAAATGGTGCCTTCAAGCAGATTCCTTCTGGAGTTGATTATCTTGCAAAAGATAACAAAAGCGGATACTGTGCATATATGTTGAGTGACGGAAACAGCTTTGGTGATTTTGTCCACCAAATAGAGGATATGAGGAACTTTGAAGCTTTCAATAACGCTCTTCCAGACACCGTCGATAAAAGTCTATTTTCTATTCTTGACGAGGTAGATTCACTTGCAAATGATGGTACAGCTCCCATGCTACCACTAATGACCGGAGGAGATGATTTACTGATTCTCTTTCCAGCTAGATGGGGCATAAGCATGGCATGCGACTTTGTATCGAGGTTCCAAGAAAATGCCACGCAACTTGCTGAGTATTCCAAAAACAGACAACCTCTGACCATGTCAGCTGGTGTCGTCATATGTAAGCAAACTCTTTCGCATAAAATTGCTTATAATTTAGGAAAAAAGGTGATAAAACGTGCAAAGTTGAAATCAAAGGAGAATGAAATATCATCCTCAGTTGCATTCCAAATTCTCGTGGGAACCAAGCGTGGCGGGGAAACTCAATCCCATGGCGTTTACGCATCAGGGGATATATGTGGTGGTTTTCTACTCAAAGAGCTTGAAACAATATTCGAAAAACGCAGGGAGTTGGAGAAATTACCCTCCAGAATAAGACGAAAGTTAAAGCATCACCTCATTTCAGGTTCACCTCGAGCAGAGGATGAACGCAACAGGATTCTGGAATTGACTCGTGAAATGGATGAATCCTTATATAATGAAGTCAAAGGTTTACTTAACCCTAAGAACCATAATATTCTTTTTGCCATCCTTGAAGGATGGGATTATTTGGAGCGCCACAGGAGGGAGTTGTAGTTGCACCTACGTTTCACACTCAAGTTCTTGTCTGATTTTCATCTTGGTACTGGAAAGGGATCTTCCGAGGTAGATAGCCTATTAATGCGGGAGTCTGATGATTTGGGTTCACCAATAATTATCAAAGGGACGACTATTGTTGGTACACTTAGGCAGGCTCTCTACGATTTGTTGCAGCTACCACCCTTTGAGAAAGATAGGAAATGTAAAAGTTCTGGGTTGAACAGTGCGCACATTTATTGCACTGGTCCTCGAACAGATCAATGCCCTATCTGTCGCATTCTTGGAACTCCTGAACAGGAAAAAAGGTGGTACTTCTCTGTCGGACAACCTGTTGCCAACATGGCTACTCAGATGGTGACTCGTTCATCCATTGATAGAGAAACTAGAACTAGTGAAGATAGGAAGCTCTTCTCTTATGAAGCTGGAGGTAAGGATACGAAGTTTTCATTTTCCGTAGAACATGATAGATCCACCATCGATGTTATGAAGGATGCGGCATATATTGTTGCGGGATTCCGTTTCATCAGATCTCTGGGCTCTAGCAAGAGGAGAGGAAAAGGCGCATGCATTATTTCTCTAGATAGTATTGAGCCAGAGATTACGAAGAAGGCTGCGCAAGGATGGTTCTTGGAGATATTCAAGCAGTTACACACTGGTAACAAAATAGATGTACAAATCGAACAGAGTAAACAAGAAATTTCTGTTGAATCCTCAGAATACATGATAGAAATTGTGGCAGATGAACCCATTCTCATTACTCAGAATATGGGTTCAGGAAATCTGTATTCGGGCCTTGATTATATTCCGGGACAGACTCTTAGAGGTGCATTTGCTTGGAAGGCAATCCGAGGGGGAATTCTAGATACTCAAGAAGGAAGAAACATTTTCAAAGAGATGTATGAGAGAAATAAATTCCAAGTAAGCGAGATTTATCCTGCTCCAGATGAATGTGAAAAAGCAGCTATACCGATCCCCTTGGCAATGCGATTCTGTGAATTCTATCCAAATGAGCATGAGGTTACTCATAACGGAGAATCATCAAATCTATGTGAATCCTGCAAAAAGAAGGGTATTCATTCTAAAATGGACAAGATTGATGGGTTTATTGATCCCAACATCCTCAGTTTACAGCCTGATTCGACTCACGATATGCATATTGCAATAGATCCAGGAAAAAGAGTTGTTAAGAGGGGAAACCTATACGAGTATTCGAGTATCTCAAAGGGAACCCGATTTCTTGGAACTGCTCATCTGGAACCGGAAATCTTCGCAAAGTTTCTCAAATTCCTGCACCATGATGTAACCACGGAAAAAGATAGAATCACAATACACCTTCATATCGGAAAAGCTACTTCAAGAGGATATGGCAAAGCGCATCTTACATTCATACCGGAAGTTGGTGCATTGAAAATTTTCACATGGGAACCTATCGAGAAACGAATTCTTTCAATCAATAAGCCAATTATAATGAACTTCATTTCCGATACAGTCCTACGTGATAAATATGGCCGCTACTGCAATAAAATAACAGAAGCTTTGCTGAACAGTCTGATTGGCTATAAAACCAAGATATGTAAAAACACTGTTCGAACTAAGCAGATTGAGCGGTTTGATGCTTCTAGTGGGCTCCCAAGATGGCAAGATAGTGCAATTATTGCAGGGTCTGTGGTAGAATTCACATTAGATGACGGGGATAAGATTAGTCTCGAAGATATAAGAAAAAGGCTCAAGGACATGGAAGAGAAGAAGATTGGTTTGAACACATCAACAGGATTTGGAATGATTTGTTTTAATCATCCTATTCGATTCTATGAACGTCACATAGGGCATCAACAAAGCCCGAGTACAGATAATCAGGAGTCCATCGAACTCAAAAGCTTGAAGAGTCTTGCAAAGGAAAGCAAGAAGAGCATGGTTGCGATTGCCAGATTATTGTATACTGGAAAATGGGGATTAGACGAACTTCAGGGGAAGTTGAAAGAGCTTGAAAAAGAGAAACAAGATAATCTAGTGGATATCCTTAAGGAAATGATTCAGAAGATTGAAGCTCAGAAGGATACGAAAAAGATGATCCATAAATTGGCTGAATACATCTGTTCAATCTGTGAAGGAGGTACGTGACATGATAGAGTGGATACTACGAGGTAGACTAAAGTTATTGACAAATCTCCACATTGGGACAGGTATTTCCAATGACTGCACAGACTCACCAGTTATGCGCGATGCAACGGACCGTATTTTCATTCCTGGTACTTCTCTTGCAGGAGCCTTACGAAGTGACGTAATGAAACTCCAGCAGTTTTTCGGAGATGTGAAACACATAGAAAATAACCCTGAATGCCAGTGTCCTACTTGCGCTCTTTTTGGATCAGCAGCCCCCTCTGAATATTCAAGTGATCCCTCGTCCCCTCCAACACCATCAAAAATCTGGGTTTATGATTCCTATATCTTCTCAAATGAAAGCGATGATGATTCAATTTCAGTAATTCGCGACCATGTCGGTATTAGCAGAGTAACGTCAACAGCAGCTCATCACGCAAAATACAATGAGGAAACGATAAAATCTGGAACGGAGTTCGATTTTCATATATCTATCGAGACGAATCCAGACCACATCGATATTTTCGCTGCTGTCTTGAAAGAGTGGGAATCTGGTCGTGGCTTTCTAGGTGGGGGTTGGTCAAAGGGACTTGGACGAGTCAAGCTTGATAACCTACATGTCTTCAGGATTGATCTGTCATCAATTGAAAAGGTCATCGATTATCTGCAATCAGATGAAACTCATACATCAAAAGACTCCTCCTTTCTCTCTAAGGAATCTGATTGGTTAGAAAACACCATAGCAACTCTGTCTGCCAACGCTTCAAAACGAGTATATGTTGAAATCGCTCTTAAGTTATCCGTTGATGGAGGAATCGTCATAAGTGATCTCATCTCTGAATTTATCAATGATGTTGAAGCTGCACCCATCCAACAGGATGATAAATATCTAATACCGGGTTCATCATTGAGAGGTGCCCTTAGAGCACAAGCTGAGCGGATAATTAGAACAATTGCAACAGATAAAGCATCGGGACTGAAGAACTATTTAGAAATCTGTCCCGCATGTCATCCCTTCAATCTACCTAATTCAGAGAAAGGCAGTTGCGAAGCAGGCTATAAAATCTTATCAAAAGAAGAACAAAGTAAAATCGAGATTAAGAAAAAAGTCTGTCTTGCATGTCATTTCTTTGGAATGACACATCTTGGTAGCAGAATATCCATTTCAGACGGAGTTGTACAAAGTTACAAACAGCCAGATAGATTCAACTTTGTTGCAATTGATAGATTCACCGGTGGAAGTCTGGATAAAGCTCTGTTTAATGCAACAATTCTCATGTATCCAAAGTTTACTGCTGAATTATTCCTGGAGAACCCAGAGGATTGGGAGTTGGGGTGGCTCATGTATGTGATCAGGGACATCCGAGATGGATTTGTTACAGCAGGCCGGGGAAAAAGCAAATGGTTCGGTCAACTGAAATTGGAAGGGATCGAGGTAAGAGAACTTTGGGCAGCTGATAAAGCCACAGATGCATCAACAAGTAGAGATGGTGTCTTTGCGGTTAAAAACAAATATGATCTTCTCGATAAACTATGGGAAGGAGCTGACACCTATATAGATGCATTTCACAAAACAATTGAGGCTCATAAATGGGAACTGCGAAACGGGGATGATTCGTACTTTGGTCAGAAAGTGAGTGATACACTATCGCTTTCAGATATCTATGCAAAGGAGGGTCAAACAGAATGACTGACAAAATTGGCACTATTATCGAGGAGTTGTTGAAGAATTCTAAAGCTGAGAAAGATATTGCTGTATGTGCCAGTACGACTAAAGACCCGCTAGCAATCATTAAGATGCTTTTCCCTAAGAACGATGGCCTGTGTATCTGTGAGGGATTCAATGGTATCCGCTTTAGCACGCAGCAAGAACTATCGTTGGATGATATGATGAGATTGAGGGTATTCAATGAATCTGGAGACCTTGAGGTATGGAAAATAGATGATGGTTTCGGATGGAGATATATTGGAGAAACCAAAGACATAGAAGGTGGAAATAAGCCAATCAAGCTTTTTGACAAGGGTTATTTCAGAAGAGAGAAGAATGTTAGACTATGGGGTATCAAAACCCGCGATGGCCTGAGATATGAACCCAGAATGGCTGCAGCCAATCTTGAATATCCCATCTCAAATAAGACAGACCGTGTGAAGTTGAAACTCATTGAATACTCTAAGGACGGAGTAGTTCAATTCGTGAGGTATGTCTGTCTGACAACGGAGGGAGAATGAATGGGCGAGATCTTTCAGTTCCATAATCCATACAATTTTGTAAGACCTCTTAAGAGAAAAGAATCACCTACAATCGACAAGCATCCAATCCTTATGGACAAATGTCCACCACCGCCGCATGACAGATACATAGGGCTCACAGGTAAGATTCGGTGTCAGCTTGAAGTGAAGACCCCACTGATAATTGGTATGCCTATGGATACTAAGACATCAGGAACCAGCGGGAGAGAAATTGAATTTTTCAAAATGAAGAATGGTGATGGCACACTTGTGCCAACTATTCCCTCTGCTTCATTGCGAGGTGTTATCAGATCCCTTTTTGAAGCAGTAACCAACTCCTGTTTTTCTCAGTTTGATAAATCGAAGCTGTTTAGAAGAATGGAACCTAAGGAAAGCTCTGATTTCATTCCTGCCCGACTTGAAAAGGGGAAGAATGGAGATTGGATAGCCAGACTATTTAGAGGATTAAACAAAGAACCTAAAGTTACTCATCCACCGCTTCAATTTGCTGCTTGGATTAAAGTATACCGCGATGAATCAAATAATCCTAAAGCCAACCGGTATCAGAAAAGACCACGAGTTGAAATCCCACAACAAATTAAGGATGGCGACAGATGTTATGCACTAATTGAAAAACAAGAATATAATCGAGGCAGATTTCGTTTTATCAACGTAAGTTCCTTGCACATCGAAGAACCGAGAAACTTTGACTATGACAGATACTTTGTGGTGGAAGGATATGTATACAAGAAAGGGCAAAAAATTCCACGCAAGCATGATGAACGATTCTTTTTCCCTGCTGATAGTACGGAAACTTGCGAAATCTCAAAGTATGTAATTGAAGACTACAATGCACTTCTTATTGCAAGGACCAATGATGAAACGTTACAGGATGGAATCTTAGCATGGGTGAAGCTGGATAGTGACAACAAAGTATGTGCTATTGTTCCTGTTGCAATCTCCAAAGAACGCTATCAGCGGTCAAGAGGTGACCTTCTTGAAAATCACTCACTTCCACCCTGTAAAGACATCTCCAAGTTATGTCCTGCATGTCGGGTCTTTGGATGGGTGTGTCCAGCAAATCAAGAAGAAGAAGCAAAGAAACCCCCATTAGCTCTCAAGGGTAGGGTAAGGTTTAGTCATGCATCTCTAAATGATCCTAAGTCTTTGAAGAAGGCGGAGATTATCCTTACATTGGCAAGTCCTAAGCCTACTGCAACATTTTTCTATTTACTTGATGATGACGGACCTTCAAGCAATGTACACTACGATTCGGAGGGAGCAAGAATTCGAGGTCGGAAGTTCTATCTTCATCATAATAATTTTGAACTTCCGCAAGGAAAAAGCGAAGCTGATGGTTCAGATACAACCATCAAAGAATATGTGGAAAAAGGAGCTAGGTTTCAATTTGATGTAGTGTTCGAGAATCTTGCTGAGGTGGAACTTGGTGCATTGCTGTGGTCACTAGTGCTTGAGGATGGAATGTATCACCGACTTGGCATGGCGAAACCATATGGCTTTGGAAGTGTAAAAATATCCGTTATAGAGGATGGGCTGTTGCTTTGTAATATGAGCGAGAGATACACAAAAGGTGGAGATGAAGGGTTCCAGTCAATTGAACAAGAATCATTCATTCAGTCATTTAAGACTGCAATCCAGAAATTATATGGTTCGTTTGATGAGATGGACAATATAATTGACCTAAAGTCTATTCTAGCTGGTCCATCTGATGGTATTCCAATTCATTATCCCAGATGCAAAGAAGTGAGTTCAGATGATAACAAAGGCTATGAATGGTTTATGGGAGCCAAAAAACACAAACAGATGTTACCTATGGCATCACCCTTGAAACCACTTGATTCTAAACCATGCAAAAAGAAAGACCAACAAAGGCAAGATGGGGGAACTCAACGCCAAAAAAGATATGGGCAAAAAGGAAAGAAAAGGGCAGAAAGAGACAGATGGTAGTTGTTTCCGAGTTCACATTCACTTCTGTCTGATTGAATACAGGAGATCTGAAAGTGTTTGGATATGAGGAACTGAAGGAAACCATTGAAGTCACAGAAACAACTGTTGAATGCCCAGTTAAAGGGTGTTCCGAGAGAATAGAAAGGCAGAGAGGTTCCTTCAAGAGAGAGAACAGGTTCAAGTGTCCCAAGCACGAGATCTTCATCTCTCCATCAACCTTTGAGTATCAAAATGAACTGGATAACCTTCTTTGGAAAGACACCGAAGATCTAGAACTGCTAAAAAGAATAAGGAGGAAGAAACGAGAGAGTCGGATGGCTCGCGATAACAGCGAAGATGCTGTGAGTTGGAATGTCTTTCGATTTCTTGAAAAGAATGGTCTTCTCGAAGGACTCCTAATTT
>CAZSWP010000074.1:1528-9259 GCA_964610875.1 uncultured archaeon | reverse complement strand
ATTTTCTCATCCTGCTATTGCATATGGCGTAGCCGTATTAGTTGAAACAGGAGCTCTACTGAGTATCGCTCTGTTATCATATCTAATACTCATAAGTAACGATAGGATTCATAAGGTTCTGATTTTTATATTTCTTGTTTTGGGTGTTTGCTTCAAAGAGATTGTAATAGTAATGGCTTTTGTCTACCTTTTGTACAAAAAGGATTGGAAGACATTTATTCCCCTATTTCTAGTAGGATCCATTACTTATCTTGTGAATAGAATAATCTTCAACTCGGGAGGGAATGATTCAGGATATCTTTGGACATTCCATCTTGACAATTTCCTTCTACGAGGTACTAATACTCTAATTATGTTCCAATTTGCGTTTCAATTTCTCATTCCCTTTCTCATTATTGGGGTATTTGTGATATCAAATCAGGAAGAAAAAAGCAAAAAGACATTGAATTGGGTATTTGTGACAGGTCTGCCATTACTTGCAATTGCCTTCATTGGCCTTTTCTTTGCGTCCTTCACATCTAGATTTTTATGGCCACTCTACATCTCTCTAATTCCTTTAATGGGCATTGGAGTTGAGAAGTTCTTATTCTATTTGAAAAAGATAATTCCCGGACAGAACAATGAACAGACCCCCCATACAAACCATAGATGAAGAAACGTAACAATGAGCTAAATGCACAATTATCGATTTGTTATGAATTTTTGTATGAATGAGAGAATGTTCTCTACTGCATTGCTTTTGAATATCTTTTCACTATCAAAGAATCCAGAAGTTTTAGGCATGTTCATTCTTTCAACAAGCTCTTGAGGTGTCTTAATCTTGTAGGCAAATCCAGCTTCTGTGAGATTGTTAAAGAATTCTACACTAGGAGCATCAATAAGATATGTCTGAAGCCCGAATGCTAATCCTTCGTAAATTGCCGTAGAAGACACTCCAACTTGTATACAGGATTCAGAAAACAATTGATAAAGTGAAGTGTCCATGGTATCAATCACTGTGAGGTTTGCATCAATCAATTCACTGTACCTCTTTTGCCAACCTTCAATCTCTCTTGGATGAAGTTTGTATAGTATCTCATATTTTTCGCCTACCAATTGGCTGAGTTCAACAGCAAAGCTAGAAATCGAGTTCCCAAGACCACCCTGTGAAATAATCAATATTTTATTCTTCGATTTCACTTGCACCAATTTCTCCTTTTCAATCTCCATATATGGATATCCAACACTCACAATCCGATCTTTTCCGATTGGATAATCCGCAACTTCTGCCCAAAAATCTCCGAAGACAAGAAGATAGTCAGGAAAGGTTAGTTTGGTAGCATTTGGTCCAGGAAAGGAGTAGCCAAAGTGCATTGGGTATATCACACCATGCTGCAATTCTGCTACAGGTATGTTCAATGATTTTGCAGCTTCAATCAAATCTTCTTTCCCATAGCTGACTGCTACAATGATAATTCTTGGAGAAATAAGTTTCAATAATCTTAGATAAACAGGAATCATTCCTTTTCTTTGTTCCAGTGAAGCCACTATCATTTTCCTTGTGTTATACTTGATACCAAAACGGCGTTGGATTTCATTTTGAATTGATTCGATTAGAAGATTATCTTTCTTCGAAAATGTGACTCTGCTAATCCTCAGTTTCCTTTGTAGGTCATTGAGAAAGACAATGAAATCCAAGTGTTTCAAATTCTTAGTATGCGCGGGTTTACTATGTTGGAGTCTAAAATCAGGTTCGAGTGAAATATATGATTCCTCAAGATGATTAATGATCGGGTCTGTATAAAGGTCCCACCAAGTGCCATCATGGTATAATACTCGACGAGGACTGCCCACAAATAGAACATCTTTTTTCGATGTTAGAAATGGATTTTTCAAAATGTTAGATACTGAAGAAAAGTAAAAGCTCAATCTTTTCTTTCTTGCTCGAAACAAGGTTTGTTTTTGTTTCTCACCAGCGGTACGTTCATAGAGGTAATTGAATACACCAAATCTGATTCGTTCCCAGAAATATACTTCGTCGACCGTTTCTTGAAATAATCCAAGGTCTTGCTCAAATTGCAGAAAATTCTTTGACAACTCATCAATCTTACCCAATGGTTTCATCTCAGATTTCAAACATGATTTGTTTACTAGACGATTTTCTCTAGAAGGAACATCATATCTACGTTATCATTCTTTAGATACTCAACTTTTCGAGACTTTACTATTCTTAGATCGGAGAAATTATCTAGATATAGCTTCATGAAATCATTCTTCCATAGTCGGTTAGTATGACCTCTATATTCAATCTCTTCACATTCTTCAGAGAAGTACTCGAACCCCCAAATGTATCGTTTTGTTACCCTATGGATTTCATTCATGATAGATTTCAGATTATTGGGTGCGATATGTATTAGAACACCACTTGTGAAAACCAAATCAAAATAGTCATCCTTGAATGGAATATCAAATGCCGAAGCTTCTACAAGATTGAAACATTTATTTTCTCTAGCAAGTTCAATTGCATGCTTATTTATTTCCAGACCCCAGAGATTTTTGAATCCTTGTTCACTGAGAATTTGAAGTTGATTTGCTCTATTGCAACCTACTTCAAGTATACGAGATTCTCTATCTATATCCAAAAGAAAATATTCATTTAGTTCGGTACGTGAAATACCCCATTGATTTCTATAGAATTGGTCCCAATCACCAGCATTGCGAAGGGTGTATTCATCACCAAATTCGCCTTCCCAAAACTCTTCTTGTTCTGTTTTTTTCATCTCTGGGATTCTCCAATTTTGACCAAAAGCAAACTGCAATTGAGGGATATGTAGGCTCACAAGCTGGTCTCAATTATAAAACTTTCCAGTAAAAAAGTGATAAGACTGATAGTCCTATAGATTTATTAGATTACTAAATTGTGTGGAAAAAATATAACAGAAGGAGCCATTGTTTTGGAGCACTGCAAGAGATGTCTAATGCCTGATACTCGACCTGGTTCAATCTTTGAAGATGGTGTATGTCAAGCATGCAAAAATTACGATAGTCGAGCAAGGGTGGATTGGGATAAGCGCAAACAGGAATTACGTGAGCTATGTGACAAGTATAGAAAGAGCGATGGCTCTTATGATTGTATCATTCCTGTGAGTGGTGGTAAAGATTCCCAATTTCTAGCACATATTATGACTCAAGAAATGGACATGCATCCTCTCCTTGTTACGGTTACAGATAGCTTCACTCACTCTGAAGCGGGTAGTCATAATCTTAAATCAATGATTGAAACCTTCAAGCTCAATCATTACACATACACAATAAATCATGACTTATTTAGGCGTGCAACTCGAATCGCATTCGAAACTACTGGTGAGGCGTTAAAATTTGTAGAGTATGCAATCTATACGATTCCAACATTGCTCGCTCAGAAATATGATATCCAGCTCGTAGTTTTCGGAGAGAATTCAGCATTTGAGTACGGTACTGTTGAAGAGAACTTCTATGATGCAACACCAGTTGTTCAAGCAATGTCAAATGCACTAGAAAAAGACAGACAATGGTGGATTAATCATGGATTGACAAGTTCAGAGGTAAGTTCAATTCAATTGGACAAAAACAGACCACTACCTCTTGTAATCTATATGAGTTATTTCTATCCTTGGAGTAGCGTAAGAAACTACGAAGTTGCCAGAAGACATGGTTTCAGAACACTTGCACATGAATGGAACAGAGAAGGATGTGTAGAGAATTTCGAGCAAATGGACTCACTTGCATACTTGGTTCATCTCTGGTTGAAATATCCTAAATTTGGTTTTCAAAGAGCCTCAGACATCGTAAGTAGGAGATTGAGAGAAGGTCGTATTTCCTTGGATGAAGCAAGAGAACTCATCAAAGAAAAGGATCACAAATTGGACCAGAAGGCAATGGTGGATTTCATTGATTTTCTTGGATACACTCAAAAGGAGTTCTGGGAAATCACTGATAAATACTGGAACAAGGAAATCTTTGAACCTAAGGATGGAGGATGGGTTCTGAAAAATCCACCTTATTGAACAAAATTATTCAAACCAGTAGTGTGACTGACTTCACAGTGGAAGCGTAATGAATCTCAGAAGGTGTAGAAGAGATGAAACCTTTTGCAACGGTACTGATTCGAACATACAACAGTCGAAGTACTATTGAAAGAGCATTGCAAAGTGTTTTCAATCAAACAATTGATGATAGCAAATATACAGTCCTTCTAGTTGATGACGGTTCTACAGATGACACTTTAAACATCGTGGAAAAATACTCTTCAATTAGTTTGATTGAGTCTGGACACAAGGGTGCTCTGAAAGCGCTAAATCTTGGCCTTCAAAATGTAGATACGGAATTTGTTATAATGCTCGATTCGGATGATTGGTTCGAACCAGAGATACTAGAAAAAATGAGTCTGGTTATATCAGAAAACCCAGATGTGGACCTGATTTACTGTGATTACTACGAAGTGACAGGAACAAAGAAAAAAATCGTAAAAGTGAAAGAGAACATCTTTCACACTTTAGCTGCAGGTATCCTGTTCTCAATGGAGATACTTCGTTCTAACGATTTCTATGACGAGTGCCTTATTTTCTCAGAATATGACTTGTTGATCAGAATTCTTCCCACTGCAAAAAAAAAGTATATAGAACAACCACTTTACAACTATTACAGACACAAAGATAGTATTTCGGCAGACAGGTCATTTTATGAGAAAGGAAAAAAGCAGCTTTATGAAAAGTATGGAAAAGACTTCCAAATACGAGAGTATTGAGGTTCCTAATTTGAAACCGGTTATTCTTCAAAAGAACGAAATCACATTGATTCCTGCCACAGGTGATGAATTGGAACTGATTATGGCATGGCGATCACATCCAGAAGTCTATCGGTATTTCTTTCATCAAGACAGCGCACTGAAATGGGAAGAACACTATCAATTTTGGACTTCTAGAAAGGACAGAATTGATTGGATGATCAACTATACCGAAGGTGGCTTCAGAAGAAAAGTGGGATGTGTGAGTGTTTCGAATCTTTCAACAAATACTCCAGAAATCGGTGTCCTTATTGGTGAGATAACACTCATGGGAAAAGGCGTTGGGAAGACTGCTGTGGGGCTTGTTGTTGATTGGTTAGAGAGAATGGAGTATTCGCAAGTTCATGCGTATATTTCCAAGAAGAATATCGCATCACAAAGATTGTTCTCATCACTTGGTTTCAAATTCTCCGCTGAAATACATGATGGAAAAGAATGGGTATTTTTGAAGAGTTTTGAAGATAAGGAGTAGATCATATTTTTTTCAGGATGTCAGAAAATGAATGAAGAATAAATTCAAGTTCATCATCAGTTATTGCGGGATACATTGGGATGGATAGAATTCTATTATAGAAATCCTCAGCATTAGGAAGCTGTACTTTATCATACCCCAACTCCTGATAATATGGATGCCAATAAATCGGGATATAGTGAATCTGACAAAATATTCCTTCTTTCGCTAATTCTTCGAAGACATGCCTTCGTATACTAGAGTCCCTAAACTTTATGACATAGAGGTGATATGAATGAAATTCATTATCATTCTCTTGAATGATTTCCACCTTGTTGCTAAAGGTTTCAAAAAATTCAGAATATCTTTCAGCAATCTCTCTTCTTCTTTCAATAAAGGAAGTGAGTTTGTTTAATTGACTTAATCCCAGTGCCGCTTGAAGGTCAGTAAGTCGGTAATTATAACCAAGAAATTGCATCTCTTGATACCATGGTTCATCATGAGGAGTTTTGAATTCACTTACATCCTTTGTTATACCATGTGTTCGTATGGTTCGAAGCAGATGGGCAATCTCTTCATCATTCGTTGTAATCATCCCACCTTCGCCAGTTGTAATGTGTTTTACAGGATGAAAGCTGAATACAGAGAGATTAGAATACTTACAGCTTCCGATTTTTGACCCCTTATACTTTGCACCAACTGCGTGACATGCATCCTCTAAAAGGAAGAGATTGTTTTCATCAGCAATTTGAGATAACTCATCCAATTCACATGGTAATCCCATATAGTGTACAGGAACTAATCCTGTTGTATTCTTGGTGATATTCTTCTTGATTTCATCTGGATTTATGAGTCCTCTATCAGTTACTTCGGAAAAGATTGGTTTTCCAGAATTGTAGAGTATGCAATTAGCTGTTGCTGCAAAAGATATTGGTGTTGTGATTATCTCATTGCCATTTCTAACACCAAGAGCTTGTGCAGCTAAATGTAAGGCTGCAGTCCCATTTGAAACCGCGATGGCATATTTTGCATTCACGTATTTCGCAAATATTTCTTCGAATTTTCTAACATAAGGACCTGTAGTAAGAAAATCAGAGTCTAGTACTTCTTGTACCATCCGCTTATCTTCTTCCGTAATCCATTGCTTCCCATAGGATATCTTCATAGTATCATACCCTATACTAAGTTGAATTTTCTCAAATATTCTATTACATCTTCTTTGGAAATTAGGTGGTCTTTGGACGAGTATTCATTCATTTTGTCGTTGTCCATTTTTTCACCTTTCTGAATATACAGAGGCTTTGCAATTTCATCTTGGTACATTTCAATTAACGAAGTGATAGCAAATATATCTTTGAATCTATAAGTTAGAGGTATCTCTAATTCATTAATTAGGACCTCGTGGATTTTTTCACCAGGCCTAATTCCAATCTCAACCACTTCGTTATCCGCACCAAGAATGTCTTTCATTGCATCAATCAGATCAATTATTCTAGTTGATGGAATATAGGGCACTATAACTTCGCCACCTATACTATAAGATAACGCCTTCAATACCAAATCGACAGCTTCATCTGCCGAAATTATGAATCTGGTCATATCAGGGTGAGTTAAAGGAATAGGTTGACCACTCTCAATTTTTCCTTTAAAGAAAGGTATTATCGAACCAGTACTGGCAAGAACATTACCATATCTAACAGAACTCATAATGGATTTGGATTTGCCCTTGCTATAGTTCATTTCTGTGAAAATTCTCTCACCTAGTAATTTACAAGCACCATATGAGTTCAAAGGAGAACAAGCCTTATCCGTTGATACAAATAATGCACGTTCGACATTATTCCTCAAAGCAGATGTAGCAACATTCAAACTGCCAAGGATATTTGTTTTAATCGATTCAGCAACATTGTATTCTATCATATCTATTCTTTTTAGTGCTGCAGCATGGATAACAATATCGACATCTTCCATTGCAGTTGAAACTCTATCATAATCTCGAACATCTCCAATCAAATTTCGTAATCTTTCAGATTCAGGATGTGCTTCAAATAAATTATTGAATCGAAAGTGTTTGACCTCATCTCGACTAAAGACCCTGATAGATTGTGGTTTATATTCGAGAAATCTCGAAACTAAGGTCTTTCCTAAGAAACCGGTTCCTCCAGTGATAAGTATAACCTTATCATGGACAATATCCCAAATATGATCTTCAAACTTATTCAATAGTCAAACACCCCTTGAAGGGTCAATACCAGAGTTTCTTAGGATTAGAAGCCAAGAACCTACTAATTTGAATCTTCTTATCCAACTCCTGCATCAGATTCCATAAAATGCTTCTGCTTTACAGATTGATTTAATTTTGGTATCTCAGGATTTTGGTCCAAGAAATCAATGATTTGCTTATAATCAGCATCAATTAGCATGTCTTTGAAAAATTTGTGAATTTCAAGGATTACCTCTAAATCACTAGTTGTAT
>CAZSWP010000074.1:0-1518 GCA_964610875.1 uncultured archaeon | reverse complement strand
AACACATAACCGATATCTCGGACGCGAAACATCAGGTGAAGGATAAAGATAATCAATCAGAAATCTATCTTGATGAGTATAGAGATAAGGCATCACATGCTCTCTCTCATATTGTTTGTTTGCGTGTTTCATTGCCTTTTCAAGAGCTGTGTATTTGGCAACCTCAACATCAAATCCTCTTGGATAGGCTAATTCCTTATCCTCACCAATTGAAATCGTTAAATAATCAACGTTTCTCTCTTTGAAACTTGTAACTGCGTAATCAATCAATTTTGGCGAAATTAGAGGACAGTCACCAGTAATTCTGACTACAATTGTTGGTTTCAAATCTCTAACTGCATCATAAAAACGAGAGAGAACGTCATCCTCAGATCCACGATGAACCCTGAATCCAAGTGTAGATGCATACTCTGCCAGTGGATCATCTTTTGGATTTACAGAAGTTGCCAAGATGATCTCATGGATTGATTTGGCTTGTTTTACTCTTTTCAATACAAGCTCAATAATAGACCACTTGCCAATTCGTTCAAGAGGTTTGCCTGGAAATCGTGAGGAGCCCATCCTTGCTTGAATAACTGCTATAGTCTTTTCATTCATCGTGTTTAACTCACTGGCATTCTTTGCTTTTGAGATTGTCATCAGTCATTTAAACATACCAATACAAATTCAAGATTTCAGAATGTATAAATAACATCAAAAAACAAACGAATCTGGTGCTTTTATGACTACAATTAATATTGGATCAAAAACTATTGGAGATAACAACCCAGTATTGATTGTTGCAGAACTATCAGCAAATCATCACAAGAATTTCGACAAGGCAATGCAGCTTGTCAATGCAGCACACGATGCAGGTGCGGATGCGATAAAATTACAAACATATAGGCCAGATACAATTACTATTGACTCTGATAATGAGTATTTTCAGATTAAGCAAGGAACCTTATGGGATGGGGTCACTCTTTTCGAATTATATGAAGAAGCCTATACCCCTTGGGATTGGCAACCAAAACTAAAGGAGTATGCAGAATCCCTTGGTATGGTTTGCTTCTCATCGCCCTTCGATGTGACTGCGGTTGATTTTCTTGAAGAGATGGAGGTCCCAGCCTATAAAATCGCCTCATTTGAAATTACGGATATTCCTTTAATAGAATATATTGCGTCTAAAATGAAACCCGTGATTATTTCCACGGGTATTGCAAAAATTGAAGACATACAAGAAGCTGTGGATGCATGTAGAAGAGTTGGAAATGAGGAGATTGTTTTGCTGAAATGTACTTCTGCATATCCTACACCCTTGAATGAAGTAAACCTAAAAATAATGGAGGACCTATCAAATCGGTTCAATACTTTAGTTGGATTGTCAGATCACACAATGGGCATCTCGATACCAATTGCTGCAGCATCCCTTGGAGCATGTATGATTGAGAAGCATCTTATTATTGATAGAGATGGCGGAGGACCAGATGCAGCATTTTCATTGGAACCTGATGAATTGAAAGCTTTAGTGACAAATAT
>CAZSWP010000073.1:4273-9616 GCA_964610875.1 uncultured archaeon | reverse complement strand
AAGAAGAGATATTGACCTTTTTGTCACATTTTGGGATCCTCTTAGACGAAGGTTAAAGAAATTGTACGAGAAGAAAAAAAGAGAAGAAAAAAAGAATCATGATACTGAAAATAGACAATCGAATTAGTTTGAATTGATGGCTAATTCATAGTAATGGTTTTACTTTATGCATCTTGGCAAATGAAGAAATTCATCTATAGTTTAATAGTACAATCTATCTGTTTATTTATTATGAAACGATTAATTTGCTTACAGTTTCAGCAACTCTGGTTTTCGCTGTATCGCTTAGAAGTGAATTATCAAGCTGAGAAATTAATGATGTTCGTTGTTTATCATTAATTTGAAGATAGACAATCAAACACAATCTTGCAAAATTAAGAATTGATTTTCTAAAATCGCCTAGATTCCCCCTCTGTTTTTTTTCTACAAATCCGCCATGAACATACCGACTTCTAATATCATAAGCTCTTTTCATTTTATTATATACCTCAACAGGGTTTAGTCCAAAATGCTGCAGCAAAGATGCAACACGTTGTGCTAGTGTTCGTGCTAACTCTGATTGTTCATTTTCACGAAACAATAATGATTCCATACATGATATCGTTGATGCAATTGATGCCTCAACAGGATATGATTTTGCAATCCCCTCATTATAGCGATCAAATGAAACATCCATTGGCGTAATTTTTTCCGAATCCATTCTCTTCAGCACAGAGGGAGTTATTGTGTACATTCTATCAATAAATGCTGATAGATTATCAAGCTCATCTGATGAAAGAGTGTATCTCAATGAACATATACGTCCATCACCTGTAGTAACGAAACCTCCCCAAAGACTTGATTCTTTTTCAATTTTCGTATGGCTAGAATAAACACAACCTACTCTATACAATCTCAGAATTGAAAGAATAAGGTCAAGCTCTTCCTGTGCTTCTCTAGTTTCTCTTCCTCTAATTTTCATCTCAAGTATAACGGGTGTTACTTTGGGTGGTTTTTTGTGAAGAATTGTTGGTGTCAACATGTTTTCGTATTCTAAATCTGATTTCTGAATTCTTCTTAATTTAATACCTTTATGAATTGTATATGCTTCGCTATCAATTAATATGCCCTCAATCCATGCTTGAATATGCATTTGTTGTGGACTGTTTTCTAAAATCTTGAGGAATTGTACAATGATTTGATTCAAGTCTTCTCCTGATAATGGATTAACTGCCTTTCTAACTAGTGCATGTATATATTGAATGAGATGAAAGTCTGCCCAAAAAGAAGACTCTTCATAGTACTCTGCTAATTTTTCAACAAGACTGGAATATTCATCCAATGTTTTCAATTCATTATCTATATAATGGAATTGATTAGCCCAACTAAGTACTTGTCTTTTTTCCAAATTGAAACTCGTAGTGTGAGATATATTACCATCTTTGTATTCAAATGCTGTTAATTTTGCCACTTCGTAAGTAACAGGTTCACTAAGCAATCCACCTTCTTTTCTATATTCATCCAATTTTGATACTACTTTCTCTGAGAAGCTCCAGAGAAGTTTGTTGATTTCTGTTTCCCCTTTTTTCAATTTCGAAACTCCTTGCAATACCTATCTATGATATGGATATCAAATAACTCTTTTATTGACACATAATCAGAAATTGAGTAAATGGTAATGAATCTATCAATAGATGACTGTAATATCAATAATTGATGCAGTGTATCCAGCAGTAGTAGATAGAATTGTTAACACCTAAATAGAATTTACCAATTAAAAAAAATTAGGATGGTTTAGAATTGTCAGAAGAAGGAGAATGGATTGCTACAACTCGAGGGGGCCCTCCGTTCAAATATGATCCTGACCTAAAGGATAGATACGAAGCAATGGTGACATTACATCTTCCCATATACATTCCTTTGCCTGATGATATTTATCCAGTGATTGTAGACGAGCGCGTTGCTCATATTCGATTGGAACGATTTGAAACTAAAAACGAAATCAAGGAGAGAATATTCGAACTATTAGAAAGGGAACATGATTTCTCTAGGGATGTTCCGCTAAGCGCACCACTATTGAGGTCTGATCCATTTAATCAATCGCAGGCAATTGTAATGTTCAAACCTACAGTTGAAGAGTTAAAAAAATTTGAAGGGTCTGAAAAGGAGAAGATAGATCCTTACACAAAAGCCACTATTGACTCATTACTAGATACAAGTCTGAAATTTGTAAATAGGTTGTTAGAGTCATATCAACACGTAACAGGTCTATGTGCAATTGGATTTCTACGACCTTGGGATGTTGGGCAATACGAAGGAGGAATAGTTCCAATATCTAAAGAAAACCCACAACAAGGAGTTACCATTTCACATATTGGATTTGCTAGAAATATCTGGGGTTCGAAAAAACCCTTTCTTAGTGATACGCAAGTTGACAGAATCTCGAAAATAGCCCGTCTTAAAGAATTTCCAAATCACTTCAGGCTCTTAATTTCTGCAAGATTTTTGTACTTAATGGGAGATTACTCTGCAGCAATTATCACAGCCCAATCTGCATTGGAAATCTATCTTCAAGGACTACTAGTTGGTAGAGGAGTTTCTCATATTCGAATTAGAACTAGGTCAGGAGAACGACTATGGCCATTGAGAAACTTAGGACTAAAACGACTCTACAATGAAGGTATGGTTGAGCTAGTTGGAAAATCAATTTCAGAACATGATGAGCAACTTGGAATTGCCTTGGACAAAGCAAGGCAGATTCGAAACAAAATTATTCACGAAGGACACAATGCATCTATAGAAGAGGGGAATGATTGTCTTCAAGCTTTTGCAAAAGCCATCTTTGAGATCGTTGATCTTACAAACTGATCTCGGAAATATTGTCAAATCAAATTGATTCTCCTCATCTAATCTTTAGTGCGTTTGAGATGAGAAAGTTATAGACCCGACGTGATAAATAGAATACAGTTCCGGTCGTATTCACTCTTGGTTAAATACAATTTTGATAATTGGTTCAAGTTTATATGATTACAACAGAACTCTTGGATGAAACGAGTGAAAAGGAACACCTCGCACGGCACTTTCCTGAATATAATGGTTCAGATGATTGAGAGGGAAAAATTTGAGTGGATTTTATGGTAATGGTATGTATTAGCTGCAGTTTTTTGGATTCAGCCGGATTGAAGGAAAAGCGAAGAAATTGACGGATTTGACACGACAGATATTATGTAGACTGAGGTCCAATTCTATCAATTAGAGATTGGTTTATCTCCAGTACATGACTAACTACCTTTTCGCTAAACGAGTAACACGTTTCGAACATTTCCGAACTATACTCGAGCATGAGGAGATCAACTATCTTGGAATCACTATCAAGTCAATAGATATTCCATCGAAACAATGAATACAACCCTATTTATTACTAAACATCGAATAACCTAACTTGAGATAATCTTTGCTACTTATTATCTAAGTTGAATCAACTATTGTTTTCTCTCCAAATATTCTGGATTATCTGCCAACCTCATATCCTATCTTGAACCGTTCTCGCCAACAGATACTAGGATATTGAGTTAATGTAATCGAAATGAAGCCATTCTTTCAGTGTGGTATCTAGTTTCTTACGCTCATTCGAATCAGACTTTGTTTTATCCACATAAGCAAAGAAACCTCCATCAATATTCAATAAAACCAGATATGCTCTAAGTGCATTAGACGTTACTGAGAATAGATAGTCAACATAAGACTGGTTCCCAAAATCAAAAGATCCCCCATGGAAAATTGGATTCCGTATATTGCGATAAATATAATCAAGTTTATTTTTGACTGTCTGGCGATCTTTGGTTGAAACTGTTGTTATCTCAGAAATGAATGAAGATGCCTCTGTTCCAATTTTCCTTGAAATAGTTTCTAGAATAATCCATAAATCAATAATCTCATCCTCAACAAACTCGCTACAAATTGCTCGATTATACCTCCGCAGTATTCTAAGCACCCTAGGAACTTCTTCATGCTCCAGGACTGCAACTTCCTCTATGCGATGGTAAATCTTTGAAAAGAGTTTCCAATCAATTGTATCAAAAATACATCTTTGTTTCCATCTCCTACTGAATTTAGCCGGAGAAAGATCTGATCGTATATTGAGTCCGGAACTACTTGCAAAAAAGCCATACCAATTACATCGAATTACCCAGTTCACACCAACAGAACACGGGTTAAGAAGTCGAAGACTCGTCAAAAAATATTCGATTTCATTAATTGACTCATTTTCTGAAATGCGTTCAATCTTTTCTGATTCGCTTCTAGTTTTTGGATAGGAGGGATTGGGTATTACTTCAAGGATATTTTCTCGCGTACCTTTCCATCCTCGATCTAGATTTTGGTTATGCAAATATGCCTTTTCAAACAAAGTTGCTTTCCTAATCCTCATTGTTTTGGAAATGGTATATGTTTCCTGTTCCATATCAAAATTGTAAAGAAAACACCAATATCTTCTTGGAGGTATTTTGATTTCTACACATCGGTCCAGTTCTTTCCGCACATGATCCGATATCGCATCCTTTGCATTTGATTCGCTTTCAGAACGATTCCAGAATACCAATCCCCCAATTAGTCCTGAGAGAACCCTATCAAAACTCATATCTTTAAATAACATTAGTTGAGGAGAATCTTCTGCTAATTCTTGCATGAAGGACACCATCTCTTTCATTTCTTTCATGTCATGAAAGAAATCATCAGGTGACATGGTCCTTTCATCAAAAGAAGTTTCAGTTCTTCGAACTATCTTCTCGAATAACTCATAGATTTTGTTTTTATCTCTCTCCTCTGTCATCTCTACACACCTCAAATACTCGATCTCTCAGGATAATCATATCTAATTGCAATTTATGTTATTCCGTGGAAGTATCACCTATTCCAGAAGATATGATAATAGTCGATGCGAATCAGCATATTAGGTGGTAAGCTGGGGCTTTAATAGGAAACACTCGCCCATGCAGAGATGTAATCCTAAAACTGCTCTAACCTATATTGTAGCACATATCCAAAATGAGGGGAACAAATGAGCAGTAGTAAATATCGCAAATGTATGGTGGCTCTCTTTGTCATCATAGGGGTTTTCATGAGTACTATCTTCTATTTCAATAATATTCCACAAAAAACTACTATTGAGTCCGAACTATTGGAACCCGTAATAGGAGAACAGAGTGTTACGGTTGTACCAGTTATCCCCATAGATGTAGCTTGGACACAACCTATCGAAAATGTCACTAGAGCTATCTTCGTTAATGTGAGTGACTACTTCATTGAACAATCATATGGTAAGATTTGGCTTTCTGGAAGAGTAACCGGCCCGATATATCTTGA
>CAZSWP010000073.1:2305-4263 GCA_964610875.1 uncultured archaeon | reverse complement strand
AGAAAATATATCATATTATGCTAGAGGATCAATAAACTCACATGACCCCGAGATTGCGGAAAATGCATCATTAGGTGCAGAGTTATTTGCTGATGAAACATTCTCACAACTTACATGGAATCACGACAATATAACAAAGCATCTATTCCTGATGTATGCAGGTTGTGAAAGCATTCATCCCCATCATTTTCATAGAGATGTAAATTGTAATGGTGAAATGACAAGGATCGAGTATTCAGTTGTTCCAGACAACCACACAATTGCGATTTCGTGTCATGAGTTCGCACATGGTCTTGGTCTGGATGATCTCTATGATAAGACTGAGGAAAGGACAGTCAGGCCTGTCGGAAGATGGGCATTGATGGCAATCGAAGGAAATGCACCCTACATTACTGAGATGTGCGCTTATTCACGGATGCGTCTTGGTTGGATAACTCCAGCCGACATTACTCAAGTCACAGAAACATCCATACACACCATAACATCATTGCAATCTCCCTCTAAGGCAATTAAACTCCTATGTATCAAGGTTGATTCATGGAGATATTTCTTGATAGAAACTCGGATGCCAGATGATAATGTTCCAAGCGTTGTCCTCAGCTTGCTTGATTTGACCCGAAAGACGGGAGGATATGGAAGACTTGAAATCCTAAGAACTTTTGATTCAATGGATGCAAATTCATGGTATAGAGCACCAATTCATAAAGATGAGCAGTATATTGACCCAATCTATCACATCGCAATTCGAGTATTGACTGAGAATCTGGAGAGCTTTGATGTTGCAATTGATTTTAATTGTGATACTAGTGATTTGTCTACACGTATGCCCTTTTCCGGTGATATCTCTGATGTTACAGCAACTACTTTCAGCAATGGTACTACTTTGTTTGCAGTTACAGAAGTGAATCAGAATACTCGAGGAAAGAAAATCTATCTCTTTCAAGATATCGTGGAACGGAAATTGCTCTATACGACACCTTCAGACTATGATTGTTTCAATCCTGTGTTGATAACGCACTATAATGACTTCTTGATGCTCTACGAAATGATAAACGGATCTCATCATTCAATCATGGCACACTCAGACGATGTTAACTATCTTGTATCCGAGAATGATGATGCACGAAAACCATCTCTGTTTCGTTCATTCAACAGCGGCCTTCAAATCGCATATGAGAATCATACCGAACACGGTGTCGAGATATCTTTACGAGGAAAATCCTCCTCAGATTGGCTTTCTGATACAGTTCCAGAAGCAAATCGTGACTATACCGTCACTGAGAATGCAAATGGAACCCCCCACAATCCAATTTTGCTTAGAGGTAACAATGGAGTAAGCTTGGCATATATCAGATCAGGTGAAACCTTAGAACAATTTGAGTTTAGATATGATATTAGTTCAACCCCCTTTCTTTATCTTCAAAGAGAGAGCATCCAATCCTTTAGGATATATTCTTGGACGACCTACCGATTCCTAATTGCAATTATCGATGGCACTTCAAATATTACTGATATACAGCATTATGATGGTTATCTTGATGAAATGGATTCCATTAGTTCAGATCAATCTGTATCTCTTGGCATCTTTGGGTTTGTAGGTGTCTGGAACGGATATGTGTCCGATACCACATTTTCCATCGAGCGGACTTGGGATGCATACAAGGAATATGGTGGAGTGAAGAATGTTGAACTTGATGGGTTCACTCCTTTAGGAATGTGTTTGGCATCAAACCGTTCTTCTCCATGCTTCATAATCTTTTCAGAATCCAATTCAGTTCTTAGAATTACACGAATCTACATTTCTTCCTTGTCGATACGTTCTAACACAGCAGTGATCGTCTATCCCTTACTGCAGTTGGTGGGTATTACATTAATTTGGGTTGCGCTCGCTCTTTTCGTCAACTATGGTGTAGACCAATTGATCCTTAAGAAACTAACTGAACAACGAGTTTCCAAAG
>CAZSWP010000073.1:0-2283 GCA_964610875.1 uncultured archaeon | reverse complement strand
TGAGACGGAGAAGCGACCCATGTCCTCGGATTCGAAGGTCATGGATTAGTGATAGCAATGATTAAATTATGGCTCAAAGAACATGTCCTATTCATTGGTAATAAGCACCTCTTTATTATCTGTTTTTTTCAACAAGTCCACCATGAACATACCGACTTCTGATATCATAAGCTCTTTTCATTTTATTATATACTTCAACAGGTTTTAGTCCAAAATGTTGTAACAAAGACGCAACACACTGTGTCAGTGTTCGTGCTAACTCTGATTGTTCATTTTCACGAAACAATAATGATTCCATACATGATATCGTTGAATTGACTAAAAGAAGATGGTGGACATGAGGTTTATATTAGACATACATCAATCGAGTAATATTTTTCAATATCTATTTGATTTAAATATAAATGAGGGAGGTTTATGTCACAATCAGATATGCATCCTGCAGCCCGATATAATAGAGTACGAAGAATCATATTTTCACGTTATCACAAGGATTTGAGAAATGAGGATAATCTTGATAGAACGATGGACTTCTAGATTGGCTTCGCAATTATTTGAGAACTAGTTATATAGATCGTCGTGGGTATATTGGTCTATCAAGAGAGCTTCATTTCTACCATACAAATAGAGTGGAAATGCGCCTCACACCAAGTCTCGATTCGGGTGATCATTGTGATTTTGTTGGCAAGGACAATCGAAATCATGTTGTTCGTATAGATGTCACTTCTAATGTTGATTTTAAAATAGACGAATTGGACGAATTTGGTCCATATATTCCTAATTATGAATATATTGTTGCAGAAATGGAAACCAATGATGCAACTCCGATATTTTATCCACTTGCATTTCATTGTCCAGAAAATGGGTGTGATGGGAAACTAATTCATTTTGTTTCCATTTCCTTGGAAGATATATCTCGGGCATTTCAGCAATCCGAATATCAAGAAATAATATCCATTTGTACAGAACAGCCAATAGTGCATAGTTTTGTTTGTGAAAGATTGGATTATTATACGGATATTAGCAGAAATGTATACCATAATGCAGAATATGATGTTGTAGAATTGAATGAATCTGAGATTGATAAACGCTTTTCAGATCATTATCTTTCAGAAGCTCGATATTATTCAAAAAAACACAAATATTTCATTGGGGCGATTTCTGAAAGAGATAATCATCTATTTTGGAAAGATTATGTAGAATACGGAGATAAAGTAATCTGGATGACGGATTGGGCTACAAAGCTAGCTGGTGATTTAACGGGAGAGATACTTGACCTAAGTTGGATATGATTTCTCTGATTCGAGATTTCTTCTCGGCTTTATTTTCCAGTGTCACAACCTTTTTATCACGAACGTTCACAAGACGAAAACACGAACTCCAGGGCCCGTGGCATAGCCTGGTGGATTCCTCATTTGGATAATCCGGGAAATTATTGCGCCGCTCTGATATGAGTAAGAGATTATTTCCCTTACCTTCAGTGAGGCGGATGTCCGGAGTTCAAATCTCCGCGGGCCCACCACATTCGTTCTACTCTTCATACAATCATTTGAGTGACCATAAATAGCTATATCCACTGTTGTGGCTAATCATAATGTGATAATAGAAGAGGTTCTATCGAAACATACCCATCCACATGGAATAGACTTCTTTTTCTGTTGCACGGTCTTCAACTAGGAGAAGAAGAAACTCTTCTATCGTCAAAGACATGCCATCATCCTGTTCGAAAATAAATGAATCACTGAACCTTCTAATGTGAATTCCGACACGGTCCTCCATGAATGAGAGCAATTGTTGCTGGTAATGCTTGCTTCTTGAATAATATGCTTCAAGCACTTGTTCTAACATTCCAATGGTTACTTCATATCCATCATCTCTTTTGAGGAGATGGAATCTTCTTGTTTCAATCTCTCCAAAGATAGAACCAGTTTCCCTACAATTTGGGCACTTCACTTTATCGACCAGTGATTGATACTCACTCTGAAATATATGCTTGCAAGTATTGCATTGCAGATGTGCTTCAGGCATCTATACTCACCGCAGCATTCTCCCCATTACCATCACATTCTCTATTGCATCCTTGTCCTGAAGAAGTGTTATGTCTTTTAGAGGGTCTATTCCTGAATCAAGGATCAGAAGGTCTGCTGATTTACCAACCTCAAGTGTTCCAGTGAAATTCTCTATTTTAAGGGCCTTGGCAGCGTTCAGTGTACCCGAGGTGATGGCCACCATTGGGTCCATACCACCCATTTTAACCAATAGCTCCAATTCTTCAATAGATGA
>CAZSWP010000072.1:0-9826 GCA_964610875.1 uncultured archaeon | reverse complement strand
GAACTCGTAAAGGAGTACAGGGACAAGTTCGCTAACCCCTATGTAGCTGCAGGTCTCGGTTACATCGACAAGGTCATCTTCCCCCATGAGACCCGCGAGTTGATCTGCAAAGGGCTTGACATGCTTGCCAGTAAAAGACAGTCACGACCACCAAAGAAGCATGGGAACATTCCCCTGTAAAGAGATATTTGAAATGCTATTCATATTGTGATTAGGGGATAATTCTTTGCAGATCTGTTCTATCGAAGTCACTATCAAAAGATACAATCTCTAGATTATACTTCTTACAAACTGAGTACTGATATGCATCATCAAAATCAAGACTGAACTGATTTGAGTGTTCAACTACTGTAGGCATATCTAATGGAGACAAAGGTATTACTCTAATTCCTCCTTCAATGATTGTGTCTTGAACGAACTCTGACAGCACATCTGGCCTATTGATTCTACTGCTAAATAGTATCACACCTATGGAATGCAGAGAAAAATCAATCATGAACAATTCGTTAACATCACTATCAGAAATGAAATCCTCTGCATTTTGAGATTTTTCTTCGTCAAGTAAGATTGCTAAGAAAATATTTGTATCAAGAAGGTTCATTGAGTTCGCCAGTCCATTGCTTTCTTTTCAAGTTCAATTGCAGTGAATTCTTTGCGAAATTTTCTCAGACTACCTCTCCACGAGAAGGAGATTGGTTTTCTCTCTATGGTATGGGAATATCTCTTTTTCATTATATCAATAAGTTGCTCTCTTTCATCAGCTGTGATATTCCAAATCAAGTCGAAAAATTCTGCAATGACTTCTGGAGAAAATTCCTCTCTCTTTTTCAGCTTCTCGCGTTTCCTTGTTCCCATTATTTCTCAGTTCTATATTCGTTTCATTCGCATATGAATACCTCTATTATATTAGAACGGCAATTACATCTCAAACACTCAAAGAAAGGAGCTAGAAACAATCGCTTTACTCCATTAAAGGAATCAATTCCTTTCTTCTGATCTGACATAAGAAAAACCGGTTAGTAATTCTCACAGCTTTGTATCAAGTAATTCTAATACACTCGCATCTTTTCGAAAGGACATCTACACTGCTTTGGTTGCAGTTAATATTGATGTCAATTATTTAACTCAATTATCTTATTCTGGAACAGGAAATATCTCAAGAGATTGAAAAGACACTTGACGAGGTCCTCACTATTATTTCTAGTCACAATCTCTCTTAGTCAAATCTAATTACCATCTCTTTCATTTGATGCGCAGATATGTGCACACCTAAGAGGTTCAGGAATTCTATATATTGAGCATGACTTCACTATTTCGATGGCTGTATCAAGACTTATCTTGTGCCCAATTGAAACATAGATTGGACTCTTTCTCTTACCCGACCATACCGCTGCACCAATTGTTTCACCATCATCAATTATAGGAGCCATCTCATCTTCTCGTAAGCCAAGCTCGCCTAAGAGGAGATTTTTTGCGACACCAATCGTAGGAACATCCAATTTTACTCCCACATAACTGGCTAAACCGTTCATTGTAAGCTAGACAATTCTGGACACCAGAGCATTGTCTTCGCAAAAACGGTACTGGGAATGGCTCTGTGAGATCATAGAACGTGTCAGGATGACCTCAGTACTCTGGTACATGGTCTGAGTATATAACCCCGTCCTGAAAAATGTCTAGGATAGTCCAGGTTTTTAGCAGCTGTTAACAACCCTGAGATTGTGCCAAGTGTATTGGCACCACGCGTTTTGATAATAATTGCATTTTTATCAATCATCAGCATCATTACTTTCTATACCTTCTATGAAAAGAATAGTAAAACCACATAATTAACAAGAAGAGAGTTGACATGCATGAGAGGAATTAGAAGAAAAGAGAAAGAGATCAAGGATAGTGAAGAACTTCATCAAATTCTCCAATCAACGAAGTACATCACAATAGCCATGGCCAGTGATGATGAACCATACTTAGTGACTCTCAGTCATGGCTATGAACCATCCAAGAAATGTGTCTATTTTCATTGTGCAAAAAAAGGAAAGAAAATAGATATTCTCTCGAGAAACCCCATAGTTTGGGGACAGGCACTTTTAGACTTAGGATATGCAAAAGGAAAGTGTGATCACCTCTATGCAACCGTGCAATTCAGAGGTGAAGTTAAGTTCATCACATCAACAGTTGAAAAACGTCATGCCTTGAGGGTAATGATAGACCAACTTGAAGAGAATCCAGATGTAGTTTACGATGAACAGGTCACAGAATCTTCAGTTGAACGTGTGAACATAGGACGAATAGATATTGACTATATGACTGGTAAGAAATCAAATGAGGTCATCATATCTATGTAAGATGAGAATTTTTTGAGAGACTATGTAAAATATCTAGTGCAGTTTCAACATATTCACTTCGCACAAATAGATGATCATGATGATAAGCAGACACAACATTTGTACTGATCTTATTTTTTGCCAAAACTTCTGTAATCCTGGCGAGGAAACCCACTGCCTCAAGACTGGAATGAACTTCCAAGATTATTCTAGCCCACAATCCCCTATAGTAAAATCCGTGCCTATCAGCATCGTGCTTACTCATTATGAATGTAACACCTTCATCCTCTTTGAAGCATAAGAGAAAAGGTATATCGTTCACAGGGCATTTAGAACCCTTTAAAGATATAAACACAAGATCCCTTTCTCGGACTGTCGGCTGCATCTCTCTTAGAAGTTCTTCTAGATTAGCAATCGATTTATCCACTCCATTCACCGAATATGTTCTTACTTCTTGCCCCCATATTTCTCGTATGAAACGATATCAGCCAAGTCCTCTCTTCGCTTTGTTGGTTTGATATCACTATACCCAACAGATATGGAGCATATAACTCGATACTTGTCAGGAACATCTAGAAAATCTTTGAATTTTGGTTCAATTTCGGTATCTCTAATACCCATCCAACAGGTTCCGAGCCCAAGATTATGAGCAGTGAGTAACATGTTTTGGACTGCATTATGTGGGTCTGCTAAGTAATATTTTGGATGCTTGTCTGGGTCTCCAAGTACAACAATGACTACAGGTGATTCAGACATGAAACGTCCATATTGATGATTATCTGCGAGTTTCTTCCTCATATCTGCATCCCTGATTACTATGAAGTGCCAAGGTTGTTTATTGGATGCAGATGGAGCCCATCGAGCTGCTTCCAGCATTTTCTGTATTTTTTCTTCCTCTACTTCTTTTGGAAGGTATTTTCGAATGCTACGTCTTCCTTTTATTATGTCCATGAATTCCATTTGTATCAATGTATAGATATCAAGGGTAGGTTATGAAAGCTACGATTTTGTGTTTTGACTGCAAAACCTGAAAAGCCTACAAATCAGGAATACTTTGAGAATCGTGGTTGGTGTCATCACGTGCGTGAAATGATAATTGAACTTGAGAAACAAATCTATGAACCAGGCGAACTAATAGAGGGTAAAATCATAGTAAATTGTGATGAGTCCTTTGAATTCAATGATATCCATGTTTCTCTTTATGGAAAAGAACATACGTGAATTGTAGTTGGTTCTGGGAAGCATAGAAGAGTCTATAGAGAGCATAGGGATCATGTTGCGGAACGTGTGTTATTTGATGTTGAAAGAGTGATGCCTGCAGGCTCAAAGGAATTCACGTTTGGATTGCATCTTCCTGAGAGTATTCCCCAGTCCTATTATGGAGTAAGAGGGTGGATTGAATATCAAATTGAGGGGCATATCGAGATATCTTGGGCATTCGATGTAAAAGCTACCTGTAAAATCCAAGTTCTGAAAGCAATACCTCCCAAACAACCAAGACAACTAACAGCAATCGATGAGGATGACGGTGTACCCGTACTAGAAGTTGTAGTGCCAAATGATATTGTCTTTGTAGGTGAGGAACTCAAGTTCAAGTTACGAGTACATCGAAATATCAAAATGCGGGGGATACGTGCAGAAATTCAGTCTCAGGAGACTGTACATGCTAGAGGACGAACAAGAAATGCAGACAAGATTTTATTCAATGCGTTTCTAGATAATGAAGAGATGAGAAAGGATAGATGGATGGATATGGCTATTCCAGTACATCATAATATTGAGCCCTCATTCACTTCGGAACTGATATCACTAGAAGTATTACTTAAGGTGACCATCGATGTTCCATTTGCTTTTGATAAATCAGTAATGATGCCCTTGAATGTAATTGAGGGGTCAGTCATTCAAATTGATACAGAAAATGAGAGGCTATGGTCCTTTGATATGTAGTGCTCAATGAGCTGAAAAATAATGGTGGTGTTAGAATGCGTTGGATGGAAATAGAATTGAACAAATATGTGTTCAGACCAGGAGAAACCATTCAAGGAAGATTAATCGTAGAGTGCACTGAATCGTTTGAGTTCAATGATATTCATGTAACATTACAGGGAAAGGAACATACACGGATAGAACGAAGTGATGGGGAGGACACGACTGTCTATCGTTCAAATGTTGAGCATGTATCAGAGAGGATTCTTTTCGATGTTGAAAGAGTGATGCCTAAAGGTAAGAAGATTTTCACGTTCCAATTCAAATTACCAAATAATCTTCCATTCTCGTACCATGGAAAACACGGTTGGATTGAATACGGTCTTGCAGCCAAAATTGAAATCTCTTGGGCATTTGATGTTCAAGCCTTCAAGAAGATTCAATTGTTGAAACCAACTCGAAGACTAAGACCAAATCAAATTGAAGCTGCTGATGCAGACTATGAGCACTCAGTGTTGGAGGTAACGGTCCCGAGAGATATTGTCTATCCCGATAAGAAATTACATATCAAAGTGAGAGTATCGAATGAAGTAGAAATGAGAAAGCTCCGAGCAGAGCTAATATCAAGAGAGAAAGTGGTTGCACAGGGAAGAGAAGAAGAACTAGACACATATCACTGTCATATTTTTGTCGAGGATGGAGATATAGTACGACAATCATGGATCGATATTGTTGTTCCAACTAGCTCAAATATTCCAGCACCTTTTCATAGTTCATTAATTACGGTAGATGTGTTATTGAAGGTAACAATTGATATCCCATTTAGATTCGATAAATCCATCTTCATACCACTCCAAGTACAAGAAAGTGCAATATCCATCTCAGAAGATACCGATGATGGTCTTGACTGGTTACTCGGTCCTAACAATTCTTCCATGTAGAGAACATAAAGCTCAAAATAGCCTACGTAATCCGCCGAATATCCTCAGGAGAACATGTTACATTGTACGTCAAAACAACTCGAAGAGAATTAACAAGTGTCGGTGTCGATATTGGCTCTTCTACATCTCATGTCGTATTTAGTAGAATAGTACTGGAGAAAGATCCCAAAAGTCGGACTGAGAAGTTCCATATCACCGAACGAGAGATTATCCATAAGGGTCCTGTCCACCTGACTCCATTTAGAAATCCTGTCACAATAGATTATGACGGTCTCAAAGATATGCTTCTGAAAGATTACAAAGATGCAGGAATTGGTATTGATGCAATTGAAACTGGTGCAGTAATAATAACAGGTGAAACTGCCAAAAAACAGAATGCGGAGGAGATTGTTAATGCTCTTGCAGGGGAAACGGGTAAGTTTGTCGCTGCTACTGCTGGACCCAATTTTGAATCCGTATTAGCCGCTCATGGGTCTGGAGCAGTGCAGCAGTCTCTTAGGACAAAATCAATCATCATGAACTGTGACATCGGTGGAGGGTCATCCAATATTGCAGTCTGTAAGGATGGAAAGATAGTATCTACATCTGCCATAAATGTTGGTGGTAGGTTAGTTGCTACTGATGAACATGGAGTTATCATCAGATTGGAAGACACTGGCAAGAGAGTAGCAAGAGAACTTGGACTTTCTTTGAATCTTGGTGATAATCTAGAACCCGAGACAAAGCTGCTACTCGCTCGAGCATTGGCAGCAGCATTGATTGAAGTATTAACAAGAGCCCCCACTTCATCAATAGCATCGATGCTAATGATGACATCACCATTAGATTACACAGGAGATATAGACAGAATCACGTTCTCAGGGGGAGTTGCTGAGTATATCTATGGAAAAGAATCCGCCGAATATCATGATTTAGGATTTTCTCTCGCTTATGAAATCAAGAGAATAGTGGAGGAAAGAAATCTCCCTATTCATGAACCTGAACAACGAATACGAGCAACCGTGATCGGAGCAGGTCAATTCAATCTTCAGGTGAGCGGTTCCACAACCTTTCTCTCTTCTGGCATTAAATATCCCCTCAGGAATCTTCCTGCAGTTGTACCCTATATAGAGAGAAGTAACAATTCAACAGAACATGTTAGTGATGCAATTAGACAGGCACTAGAAAGATTTGACATTATTGAGGGACATGATTCTTTGATTCTGGCTTTCAAAGATGCAGTGCGTCCTTCCTATGAGAATCTGACACGATTTGCAAAAGGGGTAGTTGCTGCACTCCCAGATACTATTGTATCTAATAGACCAATCATAATGTGCTTTGATACTGATGTTGGTAACAGTGTAGGTAATGTTATGAAACGAGAGACCAAGATAACTAATGAGATACTCTCTATAGATGAAGTCGAGCTTAATGAAGGTGACTTCGTGGATATTGGTGAACCAATCATTGAGGATGTTGTCGTTCCAGTGATTGTCAAAACCTTAGTTTTCGATTCCCGCAGTTGAGAAGTAGATACCCTTTTGATGATAAGAAACCAAATGCTTTGAATTTCATGAAGTTGTATTCTTATTCATAGAGCCATCTCATGCTTATTCTGGTGACTGTATCTTGTGTTGAATCATATAAATCACGAAAACACAATGCTACAAAATAATGCAGATTCGACAATATATATTATTTATATAACTTGGTGAAACTGCACAAGATATATTAGTGAGAAAACGTCTGCACCATCTTATCTTTGCTAATGTCTTTAGACACAGAGATACATCCAATGCCATAAACCTTGAAGACAAGCTCAATGAATACAAAGAATATAGACAAAACAAATGATTAGTTGCTAGACTCCTTTCAAAATACTAAGAACTCCAAAAGAGTATGTACTCATGTTTGTGGATGATTTGAGGAGAGAGAGATGAAGAATAGGAAAATTATCATTTTTGCGAGTGTCTTACTTTTTACAATGGTTCTCGCATCAATACCAAACAATGTCTATCACGATACATCAGTTGATGCAATTGTTATGCTGAAACCTGGTTATAATCTTGATAGACTTGATAATGTAGAATATCTGCAGCAGTATACCGCAATAAACGGATTCTCTGCAAGAATGCCTAGATTTGTGTTTAACTGGTTGAAAACTTTGCCAGGCATTGTTGTTAGCGAAAACGGAATTGTACACATGTTTGAAGATACCCTTGATTGGGGTGTTGATGACATCGATGCAGAAGAAGTGTGGGGTGGAGCGGAGAACGCCGTTGATGTTATGCCAGGCAGCATTGATGGAAGTGGAATCAAAGTAGGTGTTATTGACACAGGAATCGATATCGACCACATTGACCTTGACGCTAACTACAAGGGTGGCTATGACTTTGTCAATAGCGATTCCAATCCAAATGATGACAATGGACATGGTACACACTGTGCTGGAATCATAGGTGCTGAGGACAATGAAGCAGGTGTGATTGGTGTCGCACCAAATGTTGACCTGTACGCCATTAAGGTTCTAGACTCTGGTGGCAGCGGTACCTTTGATGATGTCGTTGCCGGTATTGACTGGGCAGTTAGTAACGGAATGGATGTTGCATCTATGAGCCTTGGAGCTTCAAGTGGGTCTACTGCTTTAGAACAAGCTTGTCTTAACGCCTGGGATGCAGGAGTCGTTGTAGTTGCAGCTTCAGGAAATGATGGAAGCGTGGTTAGCTACCCTGGTGCATATTCAAGTACCGTGTGTGTTGGAGCCACAGACTCCAGTCATAATAGAGCATCTTGGAGTAACTATGGACCAGAACTAGATGTAGTGGCACCAGGTGTCAGCATATATAGTACCTACAACGATGGTGGATATACAACCATGAGTGGTACATCTATGGCAACTCCAATGGTTGCTGGTGTTGTTGCAATGATTCTATCTGCCAATCCTTCACTAAGTCCAAGCGAAGTAGTTGATATTTTACATACCACATCCATCGATCTTGGAAGTTCCGGTTTTGATAATTACTACGGATATGGATTGGTTAATGTTCCTGCTGCTGTTGATGCAGCAGGTGGTGGTGGCGAGGATACAACTCCACCAACCGTCAGCATAACAAATCCCTCAGATGGAGCTACTGTGAGTGGTACTACGACAATCAGCTTTTCAGCAAGCGATGCAAATGGAATCAGCTCCCAAGCAATATTGATCGATGGCACTCAGGTATCGACATCGTCATCCTATAGCTGGGACACTACTAGTTATGCAGACGGCACCTATACCATTGAATGCCGCGCTACAGACCCAAGTGGTAATACTGGATCTGATTCGATTTCTGTTACCGTTGACAATGAAGGTGGCGGTGATAATGAACTTCAGAACGGTGTTACTGTTACTAGTTCCCTTGCAGCACAGTACGATACCGAGATGTGGTACATCGAGGTCGGGGCAAATGCTGAAAGCATGCACTCTGTATTAACCTGTGGTTCAGCTGATTTTGATCTCTATGGTCGATTGGGTGCAGAACCAACCACTTCAACCTATGATTGGAGAGGCTACACCTCCGGTGGTGAAGATGTTACTTTCAACAACCCAGGTGAAGGTACATGGTATATCATGGTCCGTTCCTATAGTGGAACTGGCTCTTATGACTTGACTGTCACTATTACCTATGAAGCAGGGGATACTACTCCGCCAACAGTTACAATCACTGATCCAAATGATGGTGAAACAGTGAGTGACACAGTGACAATCAGCTTCAGTGCTTCTGATGCAAATGGAATCAGCTCCCGAGCAATACTGATTGATGGCACTCAGGTGTCAACATCATCATCCTATGAATGGGACACCACTGGCTATGCAGACGGCACCTATACCATTGAATGTCGCGCTACAGACCCAAGTGGTAATACTGGATCTGATTCGATTTCTGTTACCGTTGACAATGAAGGTGGCGGTGATAACGAGCTTCAGAATGGAGTAACCGTCACTAGCTCTCTTGCAGCACAGTATGATACCGAGATGTGGTACATCGAAGTAGGTGCTAATGCTGAGAGTATGGAGTCAATCTTGACATGTGGTTCATCTGATTTCGATCTCTATGGACGTCTTGGTGCAGAGCCAACAACGAGTAACTATGACTGGCGAGGTTACACTTGGGGTGGTGAGGAAGTCACCTTTGATAGTCCAGGTGAAGGTACATGGTATATCATGGTCCGGTCCTACAGTGGAACGGGTTCCTATGATCTGACTGTGACAATCGACTATGCTGATGAGGACACAACCCCTCCAACTGTCAGCATAACAAATCCCTCAGATGGAACTACTGTGAGTGGTACTACGACGATCAGCTTCTCAGCAAGCGATGCAAATGGAATCAGCTCCCAAGCAATACTCATTGATGGCACTCAGGTGTCAACATCATCATCCTATGAATGGGACACCACTGGCTATGCAGACGGCACCTATACCATTGAATGTCGCGCTACAGACCCAAGTGGTAACACTGGATCTGATTCGATTTCTGTCACTGTTGATAACTCAGGCGGCGAAGAACCGATTGTCTACACATTCACTGGTTCGGTAAATCAGGGCTATGATAGTACGCAACATTCATTCGTTGTACCAAGCAATGCAGTTAGCATTGAAATCGCCCTGAGCCT
>CAZSWP010000071.1:0-10169 GCA_964610875.1 uncultured archaeon | reverse complement strand
AGTCCTCTCAGTTGGAATAGAGGACAGAGACGGAGAGTTATTTGGAGAGTATTGTATCATCTTTTGATCTGGATTAGGTTCAGAATCAGTGAAGATGTTTGTCGGACTGAGTGTTCCACTAGGATTCAGAAATATCATTCCAAATAGAATTGGAAGTAGAAGGCATAACAAACGAATGTGCTTCTTCGGTGGCATGGTTACTACCCACTGTTGACGTTTTCGGATGCAGTCAGTATTTGTACTGAAAAACTGTCCTCTCTATAACGGTGCTAACAATTCTCACACTTAAAGCTAGTGAGACTCTTCGCGTTCCAAATATGCTGTTTGTGTTCTAAAAATGGAAAGGTTAATTTATGTTAATTGTGATTGCGATTATTGATTTAATAATCCTCTGGGTCTTCGTCGAAGATTGCATCTGCAGTCTTGATCTTAGACTTCTTGACGACTCTCTTGAATACCTTGTGTAACTCACGCCATTCAGCATATCTTTGGCGTCTTCCAAGAATCCCTGCTACGGTGATGATGGTAAAAGCCAGAATTCCAACTGTATAGAGTTCCAATCTGCCATCAAAATAAGATGACGAAGCGGCTATAGCAATGACAACTATACCACCAATTATGAGAGTATTGAGATAACAGTCACATGTGATATTGAGTTCAGAAGGACCAACTTGAAAGTCATCAGGATCAGAACCGGGGGCGCGGTTCAATAGATAATTGAAATATGACGCTATCATTATTCCAACTACAATTACCAATATGATGAATGGGTCCATTTTTGTTTATCCTCGATGTTCGTGATTTATGCTCCAGCAACCTTCAAGTAGCTGAATCCATATTCGCCCTCGTAGGAGATTTCAGCTGATTCTGAAGGCTCTACGATTAACATTACTGCATATCTCTTAATAACTTCATCCGATGCCTTCCGAATTGTGAATTCACCGTGTGTTAGAGCAACTTTATGACCAGTCCTCAATTCGTGTAGTTCAGGATGCCCCGAAACAACAATGCCTACTCTTGCCTGAATTGAGTCATTGCGGACAATCATCGTGATTGTATCATCAATCTGTTCAAGCGAAAGCACATCCATCCAACCTTTTAGTTCATCAGGCAATTTTTCAAAGGACTGCCTTCCTTCTGTGATTTTCAATTCCATAGGAGGGATGTTACCCTGAACCTCATTGAGAATGGGTGTTACTTCAGAGGTTTTCCATCCTTTCTTTACAAACATCTTCAGTGCATTTTCTGCTATCTTTTCGAGGGCAGGTTTGAACCGGTCATGTGACGAGGATGACACCTTGTATAACATTTGGAAAGATGCGAGTGCTGCGTCCTCCTTACCATATGCCACACCAATCTTGTACGCATTTACTGACAATTGCCAAGCATTGTCATGGTCATCAAACTGGATACAATATTTAGAAATGTCATTAAGCATCGCAATTGTTGCATCAGGATACTCAAGGCGACTCTTTGTCAGGGAGAATCCACCCATGAATTCCCTCAAAATCTGCATAGTGACATAGAGTCCTTCTGAGGTTTCCATCATGTCTTCAAGACCAGTTCTCTTCAACATCGAATCGTAGAGACTATAGAAGTAATCAATATCCTCATAGTCTTCACGTATTAGAGATATCAAGATTCTCGCAAAGAACACAGAAGCTTTCAGTGCATCATCTTGCACGCCTGTGAACATAAGAAGTCGAAATGCTTCATCGCTTACAGCAAGAGCATCTTCAACTCCATCGCGTGTGCCTCGATAGAGATGACATATCGTTTCCAAATAATATAGAAATAACGTCAGGTCTGCAGCATGACCAACTAATTGGTCGTGAGTGTCACGTTCTTCAGTCAATGTTGAAACAATGAGTAAACGTTCAATCTCGTTCTGCACTGCTTCAATCTCATTAGCAAGAACATCATATTTTCCAAGCTTGAAATCTTCAAACATAGTGGGAATGCCTGCTTTGATATCCTCAAGGAAGTCTAAAACAAACAAAGGTTGTCCTTTAGCAAGTTTTGGTTCCAATGCTTCAGCGGGGCGCTTAACTGTCCGTAAAACCTTCATTGCATGTTCTTCAATAATTCTAATCCTAGTGACCGGGTCATATGATTCCTGTCGTGAGATACTATACCTAACTTCCTCACCATAAATTCTCTCACGAATCTTAATCAGCTGCTTTTTCAGTTTTTCATCTTCGAGTTTCTCAACAAGTTCAAGGACAAATGCTGAGCCCACAATACCGTCAGCCTTGACTTTCAAATCCTGAATTGTGTTGAGGAGCTTCAGATCACTGGTGACAATCTTTGAATTCTTACTTCGCATAGCTGCTAGGATTAATGACATATCATTTGCCTGAGGAAGACTAGACTCAGGTCTCGGAATACTGCTCATGAATTCTTTGATGTCTTTCTTCAGAGTTTCCTCAATAGAAATGATTTGTTCAACTTCTCGACGGAGGTACCATCGAAGCTCTTGAAAAACCTGCCTTGTTGTCCATAGTTCCATACCTACTTGTTCACAAGCTTCTTTGATTAGAAAGACGTCTTTTGGTCTATCGCTGAATCCCGATATGAAGAAATTTGCATCTAGATATATTCGCATTTGATGATGTCACCATTCCGTAGTACTACTCTCTCAAATAGCAGCGTAATTGATGTATTGACGGGTGGGTTTTTGGACGGCATAAAGCACTTTCGATATGGAAAGCACTATTTTTTTTCATACCACATGATGATTAAAGGTTCCGATTTATGAACTCAAAATCACTTTAGATGCCCAAGAAATTCAGCAATTGGTCCAAGAATGAAGTAGTCCAAGTTAATAAGAATTCCAAAAACATGAGCAAATCCAATGCCAAGAAGTATGTATCTATACCTAGAAGCTTCCTTACTTTCCTCGATTAGAAGAACTGGAATAATGAACCATGCATAGTACCACATAAGTACCCAAGAAAAGAGAACAAGAATAAATGGCAAGATGAAAATGAGAATTGTTCTTGCTGAACGCACTTCCAGATTGCCTAGAGGAAGAAGAATTCCATTAGTTCTCTTTCCTGCAAAGATGGCATATGCAAAGGCAATCAATAGAACAATTATGGGGATAATTGCCAAGATATTGGATCCTATCCAACCAATGTAGAACGGATTAGTGATCATGCTAGCGTACCCTTCTCTGTTGAAAACATGATTGAATAGAGTATCATATCCCTTACCATTAAGAATGAATGGAAGAAGCAACAATGCATTTACTATGATGAATGAAATAGATGAGAGAGGGTTCGCAATCAAAAGTACAGGCTCTATCATTGCAGGATACAATTTAGTTTGGGTCGCGATTGCAAGCATACCCTGTGAGAACCAATATCTTCGGCCTTTATAGAATACTATAGCAATCAACCAGAACAGATCTGCAAGTGGTTCTGTTTTAGCAAAAAAAAGAGATAATCCGACTGTAAAGATATAGTAAGTACCAAAGAATTGCCAGAACCATTTTTTATCCCATTGCCCCTGTCCAAGATATAGGAATAGTATAAGGTTGAGATGAGCAATCAATAGTGTTATCCAATTGACCAGATAATGTGGACCGTAAATTCCAGGTTCAATTCCCGCAATGAGTGCATAAAATAGAAGGGTGATTAGCGGGTATTCGTAGGTTACGTTTAGTACATCAGTAAGTAAATGATCTTCTGGAACATCAAATGTTTCATTTAGATACTGGTCATTCATATCATAAACATCAAGGCCTTCAGACCAGAATAACTCTCCAAACACCATGTTTCTATTTCTATCCCGTTGAATGACAAACGAGTCTACAACGGGAACAAGTATGAATGTCAATAAAAGTGAGAGAATCAAATACCTACGGTACCGTGTCCATACTTGTGCAATACCGTAGTTGCCCGACATATTTCAAATTTCAAAAGAAGGATGTAAATAAACCGATTGGCTAAACGATGATTGCACTACTCTTAAATCTCGTATAGTTTTCCTCAGCTGGAGCCCAGAGGGACAATACATGATTCAAGTTCAAAGACCAAGCATCAAGGAGATGCTAAAGATCAAATCCGTTGCGATAGTGGGTGTTTCAGTTAAGCTCGGATACTATTGGGCTCATTCTATGTTGCAGTGGGACCACGATTTGAATATCTGGCTTGTTTCTCATCGTGGTGGAGAGGTTCTCGGTAAGAAGATATACGAGAATGTTGGCGAACTACCTGAAAATATCGACTATGCTATCATTGCAGTCCCTCAGAGATTTGTAGAACCTGTTGTTAAGCAGTGTTACGCAAAAGGAGCGAAGGGAGTCACTATTTTTACAAGTGGTTATTCAGAATTGGGAACCGATAAAGGAAGGCAGTATGAAGCCAGTCTTAGAGAACTTGTGCATAGTATTCCAATGAGGGTTTTGGGGCCTAATTGTATGGGGCTTACGTATCCCAAACTCGGATTTGCTTTCATGCCTACTGCGAAAAGACTCGCAGGTAACGCAGGTTTTCTCTCTCAATCTGGAGGGGTAGCCATTGCAGTGTATACAGCAGGTGTTGAGTCTGGTGTTGGTTTCAGTAAGCTATTCAGCTTTGGTAATCAGATAGATATCACATCTCACGAGATTCTGGATTACTTCATTGATGACGACGAAACTAAGGTAGTTGGAGCATATTTAGAAGGAACCAAGGACGGAAGGACTCTTTTTCAAAATCTCAGAGAACTTGCAAAGAAGAAACCCGTGGTAATTCTCAAAGGTGGAAGGTCAGCAGAGGGATCACGAGCAGCATCTTCACACACAGGGGCATTAGCTGGGTCAAAACAAATCTGGGATTCAGCATTCATTCAATCCAATGTTCCAACCGTAAGAACACTGGAGGAAATGGTTTCCACAATGAGTGTCTTTTCAGTGTGTCCTGCACCAAAGTCAAAGAATGTAGGACTTGTGGCAATCAGTGGAGGAACTAGCGTTATCTATACAGATCTCTGTATAGAGGCAGGTCTGAAAGTCCCAAAGACATCTGAAGATACTATAAAGAAACTAGATCCATTGATCCGGGATGTTGGTACAGGTCTCGGAAATCCAATTGACCTTGCCGCAGATTATTATCAGGACCAGACCATTTCTGAAGTTATCAGAATCGTTGGTGATGAAGAGAATTTCGACTCGATAATTTTTGAAGCAGATGTTCATAATATTTTCCAAGTCTCTTCCATCATGGATGCCGCAGATGTGGTCAACCATTTCTGGGAAGCAATCGCACAATCAGGTAAGATGATAATTGAGAAGAAGAAGAAACCGTTCCTCGCAGCTATTCCTGACGTTGCGTATCCAGATGCGAGAAAAGAAGCATGGGATATTTTTGTAAAATATGATATTCCAGTATTTCGGAATATTAGCGAAGCTGTCACTGCATTAAACCACGTTTCTTCATATTATGAAAAAAGAAGAAGAGATAATTTCTAGATTTTTTCAGTCTGATATAATTACGAAGACTTATCTCTTGGTAAGATAACACGAACAATATTCGTACAGGTTGCTTGGGAGATGCCAATGAACAAGTCAGAGAACCTTACAAGTGAAACTTCAACAGTAGTTGTATATCCCATTGTTTCAGCACTATTGAAAGCAATGGACTATCTTGAACATTCTACTGAATGGGAGCCTATCAACGAAGTACAGAAGAAGTTCATGAAAGAAGTCTTCGATTGGTGTAGGGGAGATGCCCATAGGATTGAAGAAATTAGGAGTATCGCACACAGTGATGTTTTTGTACTAAATAAGTGGCTGAAAGAAAATGGATTCAGTATCCAACTGGATCCTTTTGGTGGTGATGGATTCGGAGTTGTGAGCATTCTAGATGTAGTTGGAGAATGGTTATCTTCAGGAAGTCAAAATCATGTCTTCGATGATGACCGTCAAAAATATCCAGGAGTCAAGATACAATCGGATTATGCGTTCCATTCTGTAGAGGACCATGATTCATTCATTGTTGAGTTAAAGACCAAGGGTGATGATCTCGTCTATCTCATGATGTTAGAAGAGGTACCAGAGGGAATTGAGATAATAAAACTGGTTGAAAGACTCACTAATGAGATGAAACCAATCCATGTTCAACACAACGGTGTCATATTTCCCATGGTGGATTTAGATATTGAAAAGGAAGTAGATTGGCTACTGGGTATGCGGTTACTGACACCAGATGGACCCGTACCTTACTATTTCATTGCACAGGCATTACAACAGACGAAATTGAAAATGAATGAAAAAGGATTTCGAGTGAAAAGTGCTGCAGCCATCGGAATGCTAGCAAAAGGCATGCCACCAAAAGTCACACCCTATGTGATCAACAGACCCTTCTTGATGTGGATTTCTCGACCGAATCTTAGTAAGCCACTGTTTGTTGGATATCTAAACAAAGATGTCTGGAAGGATCCTGGTGGACTTGAGATGTAGAAATTATGGAGTTTTTTTTTACTTAATGGAAATACTCCTTAACAATCTCTTTTGTTGGACTGAATACTTTTGGATTGCCTTCCCATTCGGTAACAAGCTCACCAAAGAAACGTTGAAATTCTTCTAGGAAGTCTTGAGTCTTGGATCTAATGATACCAAGTTCCTCAAGTGCCATAACTGCGACAATGACTTCGCGTCCTTCTTCGAGAAGAATACAATATCCTTCTTGTTGAATTACTTTCAGTTTTCCTGCTCTTTGAGAAATCTCTTTCACAAGTTCAGTGATTCCTGTTAATGCACCTCCAACAAGCATCTCATCAGCAGTTGTTTCAGGTGCAGGAGATTTGCTAAGTCGTTCTGAATAAAGTGGGAGGCCACCTTTTGAAAGGACCAGTAAGTGTTCTATTTTGTGTTTCCATTCCAACTCGCCACGTGATGGAAGAGTTTCTTTCAACTGCAGTACAATTATTGTTGCGGTGAATAACGCAAATACTAAGACGAGTGGTAGATACGCAGGTGATGATGTAATTAGTGAATATAGAAAAATATCAGTAGCAGCCCCGACTGTCATTCCCACACCAAATAAAGCCCAAGAGATACCTTGATGCACTCGTAGAAACCCACTTGGAGCAAGTTCCAAGGAAAACAGTAATGATCCGAATGTTGAGATTGTGAACCCGAAAGCTATGAGTATGGGAAATATGACTTCAATCATTAGTGGATTTTGTGCGGGGGGAAAGAACGAGAGCAATAAGAATGCAATTGCTTGGAGGTAGAACCCGATTAGGAGACTCCATCTTCGTCCTAGCTTGTCGAATAAAATGCCACTTGGAACAGTAGCCACAAGACACGTACAAAAAAGAATCATGACGAACATGTTGAGAAATCCAAGAAGATTAGTATAATCGAGAAGGATGACGGCTGCAAAATAGGTGTTTGTGAAAAAGAAGCCAACAAAGAATAATAGAAGAATAGACGGCCAAACCTCCGTCTGTCTCAATAATGCTCGAATGTTCGAGCATCTTGGAGGATGTTCATTTAGTTGCTCATGACCTAGCGTGAAGCAGACAGCAATAGCCAAGAATATGAGCAGCAGGTATATGCTGTAGAAAAGAGGATTATTCAGTTCATCCAACCATGCCGCAGCAATAACAATAGGACACAGAAAGGCAGTTGCCGCAAAATAGAATCTTCCATTATATTCAGGATTATCAAATGAAGGAAATGCAGTAATCATTGTGATTGATAGAATTGTACCATTTAGAAAACCTGCGAAAGTAAGGAGAATAAGAAATGAAATAAAGATTGTACTCAATGCATAATACCCAGTATATCCTAGGTCAATATATGGAAGCCAGACCATCCCAATCAACGTGGCAGTCAGGAGTGTTAGTGATGGTACGAATGCTTTGTATGGGTTCCATCTTGAAGAAGTTGAGATGTAGAATAGACACCCAAAGGGTACTGCTGCGAGATGAAAGAGAATGAACGCGGGTTGAAAGAGTTCTGCACTTGGAGTGAGTTTTCTCAATGTTGAGAATTCCAAAATGAAATGCAAAATCCACATCAATCCACCAGATAATGGGACTGAAATCAGAATTATCCCATTTCGTGTGAATATACGTCTAAACATATCAATGACTGTCAGCTAGCACAACTCCTAACCATATACAAATTATTTGAATAATTATTTACATTCCTAATCATCCATTTAAATCAGCATGGTTTTTGGGGGATTTAAATAATGGATTCATTTGGACAGATGATTCTATAAACAGGATTGCAATTCTAAAGTAACAGGTGTTCTCATTGGGTATTGAAAGTAAAATCCTCTTCGATGGTGTGTGGTACAGAGATGTTACAAAAATATACCAAATCCCAACGAGTTTTAATCCCTCTGATAAACAAGCAAATATTGTTCAGAAAGGCTGGGAGAATAGACCTAACGACACTGTAGACTTACCTCTTTGGAGATTTGAGAGTTTTGATCAATTTGATCATATGCTTGCTATCAAAGTCAGCCGTTCAAGCTACAAGTGGCATTTCGTTCTTAGAGACCAAAAATACCAGATAATGTCAGACTACCCTAATCCTCTCAGTGTAACAACAATCCTCCTTACATCAGATAAGAAATTAGTTCTAGGGATAAGGAAAGGAAGCGATCAAGGAGGCATGCTTCACTTTGTAGGAGGGGGATTCATAGAACCATTCGTAATTTCCAACCCCGACATGCCCGAAGCTTGGTCAGTAATTCCGGAACATCCATTTGAAACCGCAATCAGGGAAATCCAAGAAGAAACCTCCATCACTTTAAAGAATATAGATACTTCAGAAATGAAACTAATAGGCGGAGTATGGGGAAGTAATCACGACACGAGTCTTGTGACGCTAGTCCCAATATCTATTGATTCAGAATCGATTTCTATTAGACTTCCAGAGCATTCCCAACTCATCCCCATAGATTACAGTGATGATGTCCTTTCACAAATTATAGAAATGAAACATTATTCCAAATACCCAGATTATCCTGCGACAGACCATTGCATTCTATCACTTCAAATATCATTGAAAATGATAGAGAAAGGCATTATATGAGTACCCCAATAATTCATTAGTCAGTTCTGTTGGGTTAAGCAAAAGGATTGGGTGTTCGTGTGGAGTATTTCAATGACTACCGTAATTGGATAAGGAGTAAACTACAGCACACGAAGATATTCCTTCTAATTCTAGGAATCCTACTTGTCACATTCTATCTTTTTCCACAGTATGCTGAGCTTGTGGTAGATCTACTGGGATTGATTAATCCAGTATTCTTCGATCTCCCCTCAGGAACACCAGTCGTCGTGACAGTTTCAGTGTTTTTCCTTCTACTGATTCTTGCCTTTCTGTATGGGATAATTTGGATAACATGGAAAATAGACACTCGAAGATTAATGAGGGTCATGAATGAAAACACAAGACTGATTGTTTCATTGTTGGGGCATGATTCATTCTTCACCTCTAGAATTGCTGTGGATTCTTCCCAAGATCTCGCATCATTTCTAAGTAGAGAAAGGATACCATTTGAGAAGACCACAGGATTCAGAAAAAGGACTGAACACCTCAAACCAGTTGATTGGATTCAGAAGTTCTATGATGTTAATATTTGGGAACTTGTTTTCATTGTGAATTATGTAAAGATTCTTGAAACGGGAATAAGGCAACTAATTCAAGCACCCAATCAACTCCTACAGCATCCTATCAAGGTAGAAGTAGAAGATTTGCAAATTCCTAGAGGACCAGATTCATTTTTTACCAAATCCGAGATTGACATTATTGAATACAATATTAGAAACAGAACCCAATATGGAATTCCTAGGAAAGTGCTAACAAGGATATCGAAAAGATTCTTGTCTTTGGCCCAATTACTGGTAAAGGGTATCGCTAAGAAAGACTATGATAATGGTAATCTCAGACGGTTAGTGAACATGCTCATGAAACTAGCTGGGGTTGAAGGAGAATATCCAGCTATTGTAAGAACAGAAGCAATTGCCAGTATCGTGAGACTAGCTGATAAGCAATTTGATTTTAAAGTTCAAAAGGACCTAGATGAAAAAGATAACCTGATTTGGGAAATGATATGGCCAATCCGTACAGAACCTAAGAAACCCTATTTCAAAAACAATATTACACTAACTTCTGACCATGAAGAAACAAAATTCTTAGAAAGTGACATTTTCGAAAT
>CAZSWP010000070.1:0-11044 GCA_964610875.1 uncultured archaeon | reverse complement strand
GTTTCAATCGGACTAGAAGTAGGGTTGAAAGAAGATCTGATACTGCTTTCCCTGCGTGAAGGTTTCTGTTTCAATCGGACTAGAAGTAGGAATGAAAGTTCTTCGTCTAGTTTTACAACCTCTACAGTGTTAGGTGTTTCAATTGGACTCGCAGTAGTGCTCACTGCAGATGCAAAAATTCAAGATAAAACTGAACATATTTTGCAGGATTTCATGTACTTCAGAATGGAACCAGTACATAGTTCATGTATCAAAACCAAATCAGGACAAATAAGACTCCAGTGACCCAAACTGTCCAGCTCACAATGAACGGTTGAAAGATGACATGTTACAAATAGAGTAGTCCAGATATTGTTGGACTCAATAGCATTGTAATGATGCTCAACAAACAATTATCCATCAATTCTGCTTGAGATGAGTCATAAGATATGTTATAGTGCTATAGATTTCATTACTGATTCTATATTTCCATCGAGTGAATTGGTATGACTCGTTAGCTGATAATTTTTGGGGATAGCTCAAATATGAACCTTTTACAAAACTTGCAAGTGTTTCAAGATGGTCCTCTTTAACACACCAATTCTCGATGCTATTATGACGTCCAAGTTCGAGGAGTAATCCAACACGTCTTATATGCCCTTGAGGTTTCTCGCACAAATAATCAATTATGATTGAAACATCCAAATGAGTAAAACGCATGAGATGCTTTGTAATTTCACCCCATCCACCGCAAAGCGCTATCTGCCCGATACAATCCACAAATGTCCGTTCTTTACTTGACACTCTTATGGAATGATTCCCTAGGTGTCCATCAATGATAAAATGTTTGAGGTCATCAGTCACAGTTCTTATGAATCTTCGATGTTGAAAAATTCGTGGTGATACACGCGGTTTTGTCCGTTGCGCTGCGAGTGTGAGCGGGATTGATGGGTTCAAATCCACTCCTGAATGATAGACCATTGCAGCTGTAAAACCTAGGAATTCGGAATCTTGCATGTTTTTCGCAAGGATCAGAAGTTGCTCTGTTGAATTAGATTGATTGTGCAAATCACATGGGATTGATGTATATATTTTTGGAGATATCTTATGAAATGATGAACTATCGAGAATTCTGGTTATTCTCTTTCTACCAACCTTGACAGACTCGCCATTCTTACCTTCAACTTCAGAAATGACTCTCACTATATCATCAAAATTAAAGATTCTCATTTTTTCTAGTTCACATCTTATTGTTTCGTACATCTTCTCACGTAGATCTCGACTTGTTTCCCTATAGACAGTGTAACGTTTATGAAATTCCTGAGGTCCTGTATGCAATTTCGAAAAAAGATATTCCTCGTTTGCAATGCTTTCTTCAATCACATGAGTAATTCGCTTTGACGTTAACATTGAAACCAATTGAAATCTTTGTGCCAGGAGTTTGATTGATGAGGCAGTTTGTGGTTTTCGGTATAGTTGTAATAACATGTATGTTACATTTTTCAAATAGTCATCACTGGGGTTCCTTGGGGGATACTCATTCAAACGGATATACGTCCTTCCTCGACCTTTTTTTATGGTACGCTCAACAATAAGAATTTTCAAGAAATCAGTTGGTTGTATACCGATTGTTTCTTGTATTCCCCTCATGAGTTCTATGATTTCTTTACGTTGGACAAATTCGGATGCGGGTATGGCTTTTCTGACCTGTTTTGCTATCGTTGAGAACTTCCACTTATGTAAACCATATCTGAATCCTCTCCCAATTTTCTTAGTTCTGTAAAATTTTCTTTCTCTTCTGTGGATACTATCTTCAATTATTCTCTTGCATTTTTCTGGAGTGAACCCCTTTGATATTGATCTTTTATGTAGCTCATCCATTATTCGAAATTTAGTGAGAGGCAACTTGCAATCCTCTAGTATCTGTACTATATCACTTACAATAATACTGTCATCCATAGATTATACCTCTCTCAGAATCTATCTTGAGTATAGGTATCTTCACAAAAACACTTTGCTACAATCTCGACCCATCTATATTGTATAGAATTCTAGATCACAAAATCGGATTCAAGAAAGTCTCTCCCAATGACTGAACGTTTTAAAGCCTTCTGTGATTTACACTTATAGATGACTAGGGAATCATAATCTTTTTTCAATTCCTTCTTGACCTCTGAAATCATAGCTTTGTATGAGCTATCAGATAATGCACCTTCGAATACTGAATTCTGAACCCAGAAGAGATACTTTCTCAATATTTTCCTTATCTTGTTTATTCTTGGAACTTCAATGTCATATACAATGATAACATACATATCATCACATTCCTCTGGTGATGAGATATGGACGAAAGACTTTCCGTTCACAGACAGTCTTTAGTAACTTGTATGCATCAAGCCGAATCAAGTATTCATTGGAAACTTGTCTCTTTAACTTTGGATGTTTATTTGTTGACCTAAGTACACTATCAAACTCAGTAACAAATATCCTCCTTCCCTCTTGAGTTAGTAGACAACGATTTAGTTCTTGGTCAAAATGTGCTTCTTGGATAGTTCCGAGATTAAGAAGCTTGAAGATAAGAAGATCTACAAGACCCGGTTTGAATACTTCTGCTATATCAAGAGAAAGAGAAAATCTTCGTGCACTTGGTTCATGAAGATAACTAATAGAGGGATCCAACTGTGTGTGATAGAGTTGTGTTATTGTTGTTGAGTACAATAATGAGTTACCAAAACTAATCAATGCATTCACGGGATTGTTTGGAGGTCGTTTGACTCGCGTTCCCATATCAAAGTCTTTTATGATGTCATTGAATGCACCATAGTATTCTGCCCATGCCCTCCCTTCAATTGACATAAGAACAGATATTTGCGATACTGGTGTTGTTTCACTTTCAAGTTCACTGAGCACATTTAGGTGAGTAGATACTGACTGTACACGTTTTGAATAGTCCTTTAGAACAGATTGCATATTATTGATACATGCCTTCACAAAAGCAGTAGCTATTGTTATTCGTTCTTCTCTATTCAAGTAAGCTCTGGACTGGTTGACAATAGAATACCCAGAGATGAGTCGTCTACGTGGTAGGAAGCTACCTTCATAATGCCCATAGTGGCCAAAGAAATGAATCGGTATCCCAAGCTTACTGAAATAAGAAACCACTCCAGAAGTCACTGAGATATGTCCTACAGCAAAGATTGCTTTTACTTGTTCAACAGGTACTATCTTTCTTCCTTCCTTTGTATAATAGAAGATGGTTGATTCTTTTCTATGCAGACGACCATTTACATTGAGATACAGATTGCGTTTCACACTATCACATCCTGCAATAGTCTCGATATGAACATTTTCTGCATGGTGCTCCTTCTGGAATTTCAGGACACCTTTCCATCTTGAGTACCTTTGTTATCTTGTCCAAGAGACCTTCTACATATTCTTCCATCTCATTATCAAATACAATCTGTTCTTTTCGTCTTGAACTCAGAAAATGGAGTTCTCCACTACACTTCACTCCATGTCTATGAAGTTCGTACAGATAGAAGAGAAGTTGTGCACGTGCGGCTTCTGGTTTACTTCTTGTCTTTTTCACCTCATGAATAACGATACCATCCACAAAGGACCTGTGGTCAATCATTATGCGATCAAAGACTAGAACCTCTTTATTTTCTCTGGAAAATGAATCCTGATGTATTATCGATCCTATGGTGACAAGCTCAGAGTCCTGTTCTCTGCCAAGTCCCTTTGAGTGCAACCAGAGCTTTCTTTGACAGACAAGGAGATAGTTGACCATTGTTCCTGTCACCCGGATTCCCTGATGCCATAATAGTTGTTCAGCAATGAATGAAGTGTTAAAAGACAAAAGCATCTCCTCCCCCCTCGAGTTTATGTAGAAGATCAATGCGAAGTCCTAACTCTTCATCATAAGGCACCTCCGCTATGAGATAATCATCCCGCCGCCTGATAAGGTTCTTCTCTTCTAATTTAGCATATGTCCAAATTGGTACTGAAACAAAATAGCTACGTCTTTCTATCCTTTGAATGTCCTTGAGTATTTCCACTTGGTGTTCATAATGCTTGGGAATTATCTCAACTGACTCGAACAGAGAATAAAACTCATCTTTATGCCCCTCATGATATGGAAGTTGGCGTTTCCAAAAACGATCAATTGCATATCTAGCTTGCTCATATTCCTCTCTCTCCTTCTCAGTGAAACCCTCTGAGTAAACATCCTCAACCAAATCTCGAGCAAGACCATTACTTAGTGGAAGTCCTTCTTCTGCACCATATCGTCTGAGAGAATTTACAGTTCGATGCACTCGTTCATAGTTTTTGTATATGAGATGATCATATTCACCTCCTCTCTCAAAGACGACTACAGACGCAGGATCAGATAGTCTTCCTCTACGATTCACCCGTCCAAATCTTTGAAGTAAAGCATCAATGGGAGCAGGCTCGGTGAATAGCCTGTCAAAATCTAAGTTTAATGATACCTCAATGGCTTGGGTAGCTACTGCAATGTCCGCTTCTCTAATCTCCATTTCTCTCTTTTCTCTATCACGAAGTGCAAAGCGACTGTGTAGCATTACAGCATTCTTATCGTCAAGGTGGTCACAAAGGGTATGATATATCGCAATTGCCCTACGTACAGTATTGCATACAATCAGAGTTCTTCCATTCTTTGCAACATCAATTATAGAATCCAAATTTGATGTGATATCATTAGATTGTACAGTCACTAAGTGACGTGTTTCGTCATCATAAGTTCTGTCGATTCGTATTCTGTCAGAAAAAATCCCTAAATCTTTTGAGAATATATCAAGCAAGAATCTTGGAAATGTGGCGGACATCAGAAAGACCTGTGCGCCATATGTCTTCATTATTGATAACATACTCGCAATCAAACCGGTCACATGAGGATCATAAGCATGGATCTCATCTACTACAAAGAGGCCTCCCACAGCTTCAACCACACCTCGCTCATATCCTTTGATTCCAAAAATTGTCTTCATTGGTTGAAACGGTGTTGTCACCTTTACAGGTGAATAGATCATTCTTGCAACAGCTGCCAAGTCTTGATATTTGATTTTTGATTTCAAGTATTCCTCATCAGAGTAGTACTTGTAGAGATAGTATGTGGACTTGTGATGTAGCATTGACACAAGATCATATTTTTTAGCATCCCCAAAAGAGAAAATATCTCGTAATCTTGTGTACATCATGTTTATACTTGCTACTGTTGGAAGTAAGTAGAAGAGTCGTTCTGATGCCATCTTGTTCTTCATCATCCAGAGAAGAGATGCTTCAGTCTTTCCAGTTCCTGTTGGTGCAACTAGGATGGCCGATCCATTTGTTTGTGAGGACCACTCTTGAAAGGGATTGAACTGATACTGGCATACATTTGTTTTGCTATCGATATGCCTAATTCTGTTATGACCTGCTGATGCCAGATGGTCACATGCTGTGATTAAACCTTTCATCAACATGCCTTTTTTGATATCACGAGCTGTAAGCATTTGCTTTCGAACCATTTTTCTATATTCTTGCAAGTACTGTGTGAGTGGGTCCTTTTGTTGAACACAATCAAAAATATAAGAGGTATCACTAGGAAGTGTAGAAAGTATTTTTGATGCTGTGGGGAAAGTGGTCTTAATAGTTTCAGCTATTTCTCTGAGGATCTGTCCAAGCTCTGGTAGGTTATCCTTAATCTCCTCAGTGCGTTCCAGATACCGTTTATGACCTGTGCTTCCTACAGGATAAGTGCCATATTTTAGATCCAATGTTGCGATGTCCTTATGATGTGTCAGCACACCCAATGCGACATCAAGTGGGTCAATGAATGAGTCGCCAAAATCTAGGAGATCAACTAAAGCTGCTGATAGTATTTCATGTCGGTATCCCCATCGTCTTTGTCTCTCCGTGAGTACTTCTTGAAACCCACTGGCTGCTTTTCCTGCATCGTGAATCATGAGCGCGAGTGCAACTACTTCATGGATATCTTCCTCTAGTAAGTGTCTGTGAACTTCTCGCAAGCTGGAATAGCTTTCAAGAACGCTTAATGTTGCTAAAATGTGATCTAGTAGTGATTCATTTGGTTTCGCCAGTAGAACCATGAATCACCCCAACCCGAGAGTCTGATTTGAAAAGAGCTCCATAACTGTCTCATCTGCACTCACATGGACTCCGTTTCCCTTTGCATGATATCTATGAGGTATCATTACAAACGGACGAGTTCCTATCGCTCGTCGAGGGATGGTATCAGTGAAATGTATTGGAAGTGCGTATAGTGTTGATTCAATAAATCCTTGTGGAGGGTTAGTGTAGATACTCTCTCCAAAATACCCTTCGTAATTGGTAACGCTTTCAAGTTCAACTTCATCTATTGTATCTATGCTGGCAAGGTCTGATGATCTTCCTAGGAGAATAGGATAGAATGGTTTCTTGAGTGACTCAAAGAGGTCTGGGTGTACATACAGGTCCAAGTGGCAGTCAAGCAATATTTCCCGTCGGATAACATTCCTTTTACTCTCTGCACCAGGTTGAACTTCTACGATGCGTTCTAAGTCAATAGTGTTCCCTTGACTAGTGAATTTGTATGCAAGAAATGTATCCTCGGGAGTGATTACACGTCCAGCTGCAGCTGAGAGCAGACCGTAGACGGTAGAAAGTGGAGGTATTGGTAATGTGGGTTGGATGCCAATCATAAATCCACTATATCGAAAGGAAGCAGTCCAGCTACTTATGTGAGCATGAATGGCCTGCATCTTAACCATCCTCTCCTATACTAGTGCATCTAGGTTATCACTGAGAGCATCGATGACTTGTCTGACTGAGCCGATGACTATTCTGTCTTTATATGCTTCATGTAATTTCTTCAAATCGTCACTCAGACTATCCATGAATCCCTCCTCACGACCGATATAGATGGGTGTGAGTCTATCCTCTTCGTAATCACTAAGAATTTGCTCAATTGATGAGAATTTGAATTCTGGTTCTCCATCCTTCTCACCTACTAGGTGATTGAACATATGTGTCCCAGTTGAAAAACCTCCTACTACGACTAGGCTTGGAGCTACTCTTGTAAGATGTCGTGCTTGCATCGCACCTCCTGAGAGATGATAAATTGCTTGTAGAGTTTCTCTGGCTCTTTTAACTCGCAAATCCTTTTTCAATACAATATAATCCTCATCTTTTTCACAATTTGAGCTGTGTTCTTCTGGAATTGCAAAGTTCGAGGGAAGATGTTGACTGCCTGCAGTTGCTTGGGTCTTAAACACACCTACACTCTCCATATCCAGTGAAAAAATGCCCTTCATGACAGTAGAATAGAACTCGTGTTCATATGGTACAGGATCACCCTCAAAACGAGAGAATGTTCCAAAGTCTTCCGTTGGTCTATGAGGGCTCACTGATACTAGAGCTGAGTTCTTTAATGCAGAAAGTCTTGTAAGAGTTTCACTCTTCATTTTCTTACCAGCTGCATCTTTTACTTTCTTAGGAGCTCGCATGTATCCGAAAATGTCATCATCTGGATAAGTGAGTGGATCTGCTTCTGTATATGCAATCTTTTTCTCTCGGTTGATTGGTGAAAGGTCCCAGCCGGATTTCTCTTCAAGAGTGCTCCTCCACCAAAACCTCCAAGCTTGACCCGACACATACGGGTAAGCTTGTTTTCCTCTCCAGAACACCTTGGTTCTGACAATATTATCAGTTCTTTCTGATCGCTGTGCACCAGCATTGTTTAATGCTGAGGCCCAAGCATCAATTAAAACAAAACCATGAATTACAGTTGTCATACATCTTCTTCCTCCGGTTCTTCTTTTATTCCTGCTATCCATGAGGCTCCCTTTTCCAGGATCCTAAAGAGTAGCAGGTCTCGTGTCTCGTTCCAAGTTGCACCTCCCTCTGGAGCAAGGTCCAAGGTATACTCATCGAAAGTAAGTAGTGGGTTTCCAGTCTTCTTGACTATCCCTTGCTGAACTCTCAAAAGAGCGGAACGAAAATCTCGATAGCTACTAGCGTATTGCAGTCGTTGGATTGATTTAGCATCTCCAACAGATTGACAATACTCAAGTAATCTATCTGCAACTTCTTTTATTGCTTGAATTCGGTTATCACTCATTTCTCTCACCATTCTTAGATATAATGTAACAAGTTTCCAATCGCCAAGTACTCCCCCATTATCAAAGAAATACCTCAAGATTGATCTCCCTTTTGTTAGGTTCTCATAGAGTCTGTTTGTTTTCCTTTTTTGGACATCCTGTTTCTTCTTCTTGCCCTTCCAGTCAATGCCCTTTGCCGCAATCTTATACCAGTCCCTCAGACTATCACTTCTGCAGAGCTCTACCATGAAGTGAAAGACACTACTAGGAATATCATAGAAATCAATTTCCGGATTCTGTCCAAAGTTCGTAAAATGATAGAATCTCAGACTCGTACCAGTTTCTATATCCTCAGTCAGGTACTCGTCAGTCACGATTTTGATGATTGCATCGTATATTGCATTGATACCTGCAAGTTTGGAGAATTCGCTATCAACTAATCCGGCTTCCTTTTTTGCATCCATCATCATTAGTCTATCATTGATTCTTCTCGCAAACGCCATCTGTATAGTCCAATCAGAACAATGGAGTAACATAGGCCAACCTACTTTTTCAACTCCAATGAGCATGAACTGGACTGCGATGGTACAGTTAGGACAAAATGCTTCTCCAACGCTTCCGGATGGAAACCAGTTCACGAACTTCTGAGAACCTAACAAAGGAACTCCCGTCTTATCTAGGAGTTCACCATCTCTCCGTCCACAAGCTACGCAGTTGCCTTGTCCTTTGTTACTTGATACTCTATGAAGTATATCGTTCATTCTTGATCTGTATCGTTCAGGTCCATTTTTTACCGAGGGGTTGACTAGATCAACATTTGGAAAGAAAATACCATGAATAGGTTTTTTCCACGCTTTCCTAGTCAAGGTTTTCATTAAGAACGTAAATTGTTTTTCAAGGTCTGCATAGGTGATTTCTTCTGGTTTTGAACAATCAGAAAGAGCACAGAGGGCTGCGATTCCTGCATCAACAAATGGATTACCTGTTCTCACAAAAAGGTTGTTTTCATTAGGAGTGATAGAAATGTCAGTTTGTGTCATTGATCCTCACCCACCAATCTGTTCAACACGTACCATTCCAAACCCCATCGAATTTTTCTCACCCAACCCGCAATCATAAGCGAACTGGAGTAACTCTGGTTCCCCCTCTAGATGGATATGCATTAGATTTGCTCGATGAAACGTGTCCTTTATTCGAATGCGGTTTGAACGGACATGCTTAACATCCTTAACTGCAAGATTACCATCAATCCTCTTACCATAATAGAACTCGTATTTTCTATGTAGATTGTCTGAGAGTCTTGTAATAAACTCAGGTTCACCAGGTTCAAGGTCCCATGATCGAGTCCTTCCATTTTCTTCTCTTGTAGTTCTCAATAGAATTGGAGACATTGTCGAGAAGACGACATCATTTGTTGGCTGAAATGATTCAACAAGCTGGACCCCAAGAACTGCAAATGATATATTTCCAATCATCAGCGTCTTAGATTGCACAATCTCTCTGGCAAGATGAAGTGCTACATTGTCATCGACGCAACTGAACCATAGATATGCATCATTAGAAAGCATGAGTAGACCATCATTTACCACCTTTCTGCTTGGTATTTCAAGTCTTGAGAAGGTATAGAACTTGTATCCCTTCTTGTGATGAATTTCTCCGACCTCGTGCTCGATGTTATCAAAGAAATGATAAAACATAGACGCTACTTGGTGCTGATAATTATACTCCAAGAGTGGAGATCTTCCGTTCTCCTTGTAGGGTGCAAGATCAATTCGAAATCGCATCAGTCTATCTCCTCCTGACGTCATACTTCTAATATACTTTAGGTCAGTTTGGATATATAAACTATCGAATTTTCGATTACTCGTAATTATTCTCTCCCGGATTACACATTTGAAATGCATTTAAAATATAACAGCAGTTCATGTTCTAGCTACGTTTTTCGACATTCTGATGCAACTGTTGGTTGCTTGTCAAGGTGCACTTCTTGTCTTACCTTATATCATATATCAGTATCAGAATTGGGAAATTCACTCAAACACATACATTCTCCTAACTCTGATTTGGTTTCCCAATGATGTATCATCAAGTTCTTTTTCTTCATACAATATAGTTGCATAATAATGCATGGAATTAGCACTAACTGACATTCTTGCAGAACCGGAGGTTTTCCAGAACCGCTGTTTGTAGCGGGGCCCATAAGGCTTATTTTGACAAAAACGCATGAAAATAGGCCCAGTTCCAATCGGACTACAAGTAGGGTTGAAAGTTATTGTACGTCTGAACGAATCAGCACGTGCTCAAAGTTCCAATCGGACTACAAGTAGGGTTGAAAGTTAAGGCGAAGAAACTCGTGGCAGCGCTCGTACGCGGGTTCCAATCGGACTACAAGTAGGGTTGAAAGTAAAAAATTGGATGATGAAATCTTCACCATCCTAATGTTCCAATCGGACTACAAGTAGGGTTGAAAGGCATTTGCGAAGTGCCAAGAATATCAACATTCCGCTGTTCCAATCGGACTACAAGTAGGGTTGAAAGGTTTCTGCGCGAAGACGAAGTTCGACTCGGTTATAGGTTCCAATCGGACTACAAGTAGGGTTGAAAGTCTATCATCACAGACAGAGTGTAGCAGGGATAGGACAGTTCCAATCGGACTACAAGTAGGGTTGAAAGCTCTTCGGCGGTGATGAATCACGCCGTAACGCCGAGGTTCCAATCGGACTACAAGTAGGGTTGAAAGATTACTGGTGCTATCAGTAACGACAAACTCAACAAAGTTCCAATCGGACTACAAGTAGGGTTGAAAGGAATACGTGGACAGTTGAAAAACAGTCTGCCTGTCAAGTTCCAATCGGACTACAAGTAGGGTTGAAAGCTTGCAGATTGACAATGCAAATCCAACTCCTACATTGTTCCAATCGGACTACAAGTAGGGTTGAAAGATAAATTTCGAGTGCATATTCAAA
>CAZSWP010000069.1:0-11904 GCA_964610875.1 uncultured archaeon | reverse complement strand
CAGAGGATGAAGATGCAGATCTCGTTTCACATACGTTCCATTCCATAACCCTTCGCTGTACGCAACTCTAGGTACTGTGCGAGCTACACTTTCGACTTGCTCGCCTCGGACATTAGTAGCAGTGAGCTGAACACCTCGCCGAAGCTTGGTGCTTACACCCCTGCCCTATTTACCTGCTCTTCTAGCAGAGTCCTCGTTTCCAGACTATACGTTACTGTCGCCAGTCCCATATTGCTATCGAAAGCGACGTCTGGTAAAATTGAAGTCTATTTTCAAGTCAGGCTTCACGCTTAGATGCATTCAGCGCTTATCCCTTACGGCTTAGCTACCCGACATTGCCCTCTCGGACAATCGGTACACCATAGGCCGCGACATTACGTTCCTCTCGTACCGGTAACATCTTGCTCTCAGACTTCAAACAATAACTATGTAGGTAGAGGAGGATACGCTTAGTCGCTTTGTTCGATGTCTGTTGTTTCTTATTTCACTTTACTCGATTTTTCTGAAAGCTCTTGTCTGCTCTTTTCATATACTTCTTCTAGTTTTTGCATGTCTCTTTCTCGCCTTTTTTGCCACTCTTCCCATTTCCTCTTTGTAATCTCATCCTGCTTTGCTCGTGCTTCTGCTATTTTCTCTCTAGCCTGTTTCCACTCTTCCCATTTCTTTCTTCTCTCTTCCTTACCCTTTCTTTCAGATTCAATCATACGGAGTCTTTCCTCATGTGACTCCTCTTTTTCGACTTCTTCTAAGAATTCTTCAAATGTCATGGGAGAGTCGTTTCTCTCTTCTCGATGTTGATTGCGAATAGAGAATGCTTCAAAGATGTCATATTCTCTATAGGATTTGTTTCTAGAGAGAAATGGTGCCATTAGGTCAATATCGTCCTTATTTGTCCTAAATATCCAAAACCCAAAATGATTTTGGAAACCCCATACGATAAGTGGCAGTTCCCTCATATGACTCACTTCTTCTCAAATTCTATTAACTCTTATGTGAGGTATATCTATCTAACCCCCATAACTGGGTACTTGGTCTTGTTAACCCGTTCCCACAGTCTACTAAAGGACAGCTGTGCGTGTTCATCAGACTCATGGAAACTACAATAACTGATGCCTATTCCCACACTGCTTATACTCACTCCCTCTGCTTCCTCAAGACGGGCGTTTGTCCATGAGTCGGGATATCTTCCGCCAGTGGTTATGTAGTTCACATCATTTTCAATGAAGAACTCGCGTAACCGTATGCCTATCTCATGTGCACAAGAGTAACCCCCTTCTTGATGTGTCCAGTATACACGGTAGTTGAAGGAAACACGTCCCGTACTGTACAAATGAGCATCCTCGCTTCTGAGAGCTGCGGTGTAGTAGATTCCCTCGGTTTCTGAGATCAACTTACACATGTCGCTGAGTATCCGCAGGTGCTCTTTGTAGATGTGCGGAGTAGAAGAGAGGTAGAGTTCCTCTGCCTCTCGCCCCTCTATTCTCATGCAGTTCATTCAACAGTCACGCGCCTTGATTCTGCCTCTTTTGTCTGTCTGAAAGGGACATAGGTGACCTGTAGTACATGAAACTCTAACCCGTCTAAGCTCAGTCCTGTGAGCCCAACACTATCAGGGTTAACATCCTTCTTTAGTACGGATTCTTCTACAGATTCAAGCCTAGCAAGAGCCGCTTTACACCTTACCAAGAGGGAGTCCTCGTTGAAACCTGCTCTGCCTGAGGCAAAGACCATCTGAAAGGTCACGAGGTCTGGAAGTCTGACTCTCTTCACTCCTCCCCTCATGACGTATGTTATACCCTCGGTATTGAACATGATATCGGCTATCTCGCCGAGTATCCGATTATACTCCCGTAGCTTCTCTGGATGCTCTGAAAAAAGCGATGCAAGTATAGAAGAAGCGTTCCCGTTTGGTTGTCTGTGGCCTGTCATATCTCTATATGTCTTGGTTTATTATTTAATGTCCTACAGTATTCTGTATTATTATACAAAATACTGTAGATATGGATTCTGCCATTAGAATAGTGGAGTATTATATCGTGAATGGTTACCGTCTGCTAGTGTTAGATGTTGATGTTCTTGCTATACTCCTGAGGAAGGAAGTGTCTAAATTGTCAGTGTACTTGAGTGGAATTGTTGAAATAAGAAATCTCGTAGAGTTGCCACTGCTTCTGATTTAATCCTTAATCATTATTTGCAAAGATATATTGAGTGATTATTGAAGGATTGGAAAAATCTGAAATGATATTTGAATAATACATAACAGATTTTAAGAGTTGCTTCCATCAGGGACAAGAAAAATAGAATCAATAAACAAAGCTTAGGAAACCATCTATTGAGTCTTTACCCGACTAGTGGATTACCATCTAGATATGACTATGTGTTTTGGCGAGTAATTGGTAGTGTTTTTCTTCCAAATAATAGTAGGAATGATTATATCTTGAAGCACAAGTAAAAATTTGAAGGTATTTCGATGGACACTAGAGTCATAGGAATTATTGCACCATTAGTCGTTGGCATCTTAGTTATCTTCTCTCCACTTCGGTTAACACTATATATCACTGCTGATGGCGAGATTGATATTTATTCAATCTTTCTTTTCTGGAGTGCTATGTTTGATTCATCAGGGTTCAGCTATTTCATCAATGAACCATTAGTTGCATTCGGATACTTTCTTTTTTGTGGACCAAGATTTATTCTTCCCATTCAGCTACTGAGATTTTATAGAAACAAAACTTCTTTTCGTATGGTTATTGTTAGTTCATTTATAGGAGAAATTCTTCCCATTCTGTTTATATTTACTGTTCCACTACATTTTCATGCATATGTTGGGCCTATGCCTCTCTATATATTTGCCGCAGCTATTTTTCTCCTTATTAAACAGCCTTGTAGTCCTCAAACTCCATGGAATAATTATGAACAAACTCTTGAAGAAATTTACTCATGAAAGCATTTTTATAAAATAACATTCGATAGTATAATGGTAGAGGTATTCTCTACTGATGTGGTACATTGATGGGAGATTGGTAATCTAGAATTACTTGAAAGAAGTGAAAATTAGGTTATCAGAAACCATCAATACCTATATTGAGGGATATAAATGCAAAAGAAAAACACCGTAGTATTGTCAATTATCTTGTTGTCTATTGTAATGACTCCATCGATTGCTCCACTAGGCGAATTGTTCTCTACAATAGTGAGTAATCCAATATTCATTCTTCCAACAAGTATGGAATTATTCTATACCGATGAATATGGCGAAGAGATAGTAGTTCTAAGTAAAACATTTGATACTCAAAAATTTGAGCTCTCAGGATAGATATATGATGATTGGAATGATCCGACTGATACAACAGTTAAATACGGTTCGTTCTATGAAAGCGGCTCGGATGGTATATATGACTATGAAATTTACTATGAAGAGAATTATGGAGTATTCTTGCAGAGGATGAAAGTACGATACACGTTTTCAGATATTCCAAGTGGTTATATTTGGTACACGATAGTACTAGGCTACATCGATAAGAGTGTTTACGAGTATTGTGTTGTCAAATGGGATCCAGATGGTGATGATGCAGAAATAATAGATAGCTCATGGTATTGCACAAAAAGAGAACCATCCACACATCATGAAATTGATTATGTATCTGGTGGCGATGTGATTTACCAAGATTACACATCATATTACTCTACCATTGACTTTGCAATAGATCCAATTTGTCTTTCAATGCCATTCATATACGCATATGAATACTAAGTTCGATGATTAGAAATATGTTAAATCTATTTTGAAGAATAAACTTCTAAACCTGTAAACCAAGATACCGGTTCGTGTGAAAGTTGAACAAGCCATCACGACATGCCCCAATTGTGGTGGAAAACTATAGTAATGTGGAGTTGGAAGAGGCCAACTCCATCACCTTTTTCAAATACGACTTTCTTCCTTGACTAAACGGGTCTGAATTTAGCCAATTCTCGTCTTCTTAGAAGATTCTTAAATTCGAGCTCGGATTCATCTAAAAGACCTCTTTTCACAAGACACTTCAGACAAAACCTTCAGGAAACCCAGTCGATGTTAGATGGGGCTTTTGAAAAAACATCATGGCAGAGAGGTTTGCTAAATTCCTCTTCAGGATGCCAGTGAATTGTCTTGACACGTGTATATCTACTTCTAAGTCTGGAGTCGTATGTGTTTCTCGTTCTGTATCATAACTGGGAGCAGACTTCTTCCTTCTCCTTTTTCGCTTGAAGGTGTCCCTCTTTTTCTTCAGACTCATTGTGTAATCAACTCTATCTACAGCTCTGGTACTGATTTACTGTCATGGATCATACGCCACGCTCGTTCAAGTTGCTTCTGCGGAATCTCCATCTCTCGGAGTCGTTCCTCTGCTTCTTTCCCAAGCTTGACCATATGCAGGAGCATAGCTGCCTCATGCCGTAGTTGCATACCAAGGGCATGTGCATCATCAACCACTGTAGGTGTGTCAGGTCGCGGTTGCTCTCCCTCAGGGGGATACAGTACCTCACGAGTCACACTGGGGTGTACCGCAATGCAGTCATCCAGAATCTCCAGAGCATCAAGTAGTTTTGTGCTCAATACTCCCTCGTCCACCAGTCTGCGGATGTGCTGTCGGACTCGCTCAGCAAACTCGGTGTAGTCGTCTTCCAGAGTGATGGCCTCTACCAGTGTCCAGAGTTCCACATCCTCACGCTCTGCCACGGTGATGAGTTGCTGCTTTCCTTCTCTGTCCGTACCCATTGCCATATACAGCCTATCGTCAGTTGTCCGATAGTCTATAGGATGGGGGGTGTACCAGCGGACCTTACCGAACCTGCCGCTGTCGAATATCTTTCTGCCAGCTCGCCCTGGTGCTCTGGTCAGTGCATGGGTCTTCTCCCACGGCATCACGGGGAATGAGAAGTGCAGTCCCTCAGGGTCTCCGAGCAGTATCTCTCCGTGTTTGAAGATGATCTGTCCATCCTCTACCGTGAAGTCCATGCGCCGTCTGGTCACAGTACTGCTCAGGACTCCACCGTGTTCTTCCACTTCAATGGTGAGTCTTTCTGTCTCCTCGTCCATCTCTTCAAGAGGTGGTTCGTACTTTATCATAGAGTCTGTCACTGTCATGCCACACATTAGTACTGGATGTCACAGTATAAGAATACCTCTATCAGTTTACTGTGTTTTTAAAAACTCCGAAAACTTCGTTAATTTGATATTATAAAACACAAGTTAGCCTCATAGTATATCAATCAAGAGTGAGAATATAAGACAATGATTTTATCTAAACGTGATAGTGAAATTTTGAGAAACCTCGGTCTCTGTGGTCCAACTATCGGTAATAAAATATCCAAAAAACTAGGTATTGCTAGTAGTACCGTTTCGACCAGAATTGGAAAGCTTAGAGATCAGGGTCTGATTAGATGTAAGAGTAGGCCAACACTTGAAAACCCACATCCTCACACAAGTATTTCTCTAACAGTGGAGGGACTTGCTACGGTCCTCAATGACTTGTTCATCAGACCTGTTCCTCACCCGACAATAGATAACGTTAGAGCACTCAATCTCTTGGGTGATGCTTTGGAAAAGATTGCCAAAATATCCCAAATCTGGAAGAATCTTCTTCCCGAGGTATTTGGATTGTGGTATTTCTTCAGAGAAGGAGAAGGAATAGAGTGGATAGCTGCGGAACGGCTGATGTATGCTGCTTGGGCAATCACCCATAGTATTGATTCTATGTCTAGAGAATCAGGGCATCTCTGGAATCCCAGTGGTACTGACCCGAATGATCCAGATGACCACCTTAGGTTGGTATTCACCAGATTCTTTTACAGTCTTCTCACTGACCCTACATTCTTTCGAGAGGCATATCTTTTGAAATGGGTAAAGTCATTGAGTCACCCTGATGTTAGTACTGATGATGTATCTTTGATACGATGGGTCTACCACTTGAAGAAGAATGAAACAACACGAAAATATGTAGAAATGAACCTTGAAACCGCTGAGGCTGAAATAGCTAAACTAGAGATCATGAAAGCACTTTTGGGTGAAGAAGAATTACAAGTCGTTGAACTTGAACGAACTATGATGCCACTTGTAAAGAAATTCTTACGGTGAACTCATTCAAAGTCACCCTCAGTCTCTTGCCACGACGCAATCCAATCAGGAACTAATTTTACTTATTCCCAAAACTATGTCATCATACTCTAACTACAGGTCAGATTCACATTTCTTACATCTCATCAGACCATGAGGAGTCTTCACACCACAGAACGGGCAAATAACAAGCACTATTTTTGAATCATCCTTCTCCACAAAAAGATCAATTTGGTCCATATTATCTCTCTTGTATCTCTTAATGAGTAATTCAAGCACCTGCTTTCCATAGGCATTGAGAAAGTATCGTACTTTCTCTCTTCCACTTTTATCTGACTCTTTCAATGAGCCAATCATTGCACTATTCCAGAAGACCTTTCATAGTGCGTAGAGGTCCTTCTCAATATCCCTCAATGAATACTTACATCATCTCATCCTACTATCATGTGCAATAAGAAGATAACTCTGAATACACTCTCTAGGTGAAACTCCTAACAATTGAGTTAACAACTTCATTATGAGTTTCGGAAAGATATTTAGTTCAGCACTTCACTTGTATCTATGTCTAGAGGGGATTTGAAATATTCTCGCAGAAGGGATGATTGATTGAGAAGGAGTATATTATTCTCGTTACTACTAGTACTGACATTGTCAGTCCTTGCATCAAATGTACATGCACAAACACCTGTATTGGAAATTCTAGACGAACCTAGCAGAGTGACTGAGCATGAAGAGTTCAGTTTCACGGTCAGGTTGACAAATGCTCAGGACTATGACTATTTCTCTCTCTCTGCTACAGGAGAAGAAGAACTCACTTGGGGGACGCATATTTTTGATGGAGATGCATACATCATTTATTCACATGAGTATACAATCTCACTGAGCGAAACAGGGTCGTATACGATCCATGTTGAAGCAGGGTCACTCTTCTCAGGAGCATCGGAATTGACTGAGAGCTTTACTGTATATGTTGAAGAAGAACAGAGTACAACATCCATATCACCATTTCTTGGGCTACTTGGAATCATTGCTCTGTTCGTGGTTATTGTGAGTGTTGTTTCTCAAAGGAAGTCGGCTGATAAGAAAAAGTTAGAGGAAACTGAGGATATCCCTGCCTATACCAGAGTTCTGATTGTTTGTCCTTACTGCGGTAAGAAGTTTGAACAAGGTTTGACTCAGTGTCCGAATTGTCATGCCAATGTGTAAGTTGCCTGTGTTTGATTCAGGAATGCGTTCCGAACGAGTTGCAAGATTTTACAGTATTTGTGAATTCAAATCAGAATCTATCGTTTGATATGAATTTCAGAGTTTCTTCATAGTTATAGTGTGTCAAATCCTGACGTATGTCGAAGTTTTTCTCTAATTTTCTGATTGCCTTAGGAAATTTAGATAACACAAGAACAAAAACAAGGTCGAAAGCAGTTCTGTGCCAATTATATGCTTGATGAAACATGTCTTCATCATACTCAAAATTTCCAGTGCTGTTTCCTTTGATTGCTTTGATTATTTTCATAGATGGATGAACATAGTCGCATAGTGTATAATAGATATCTTTGAGATTTTTTGTAAGGTCATCAGGAAGTTTGGCTTCATCTATCAGTCGCCCACCTCTAAGTTCATCTTTCATGATTGACGATTCAACACGGCCATCATATTCATCATAAGGAATCCGCATATCAACAATGTATGCCTGAACACAATCCTCAACTATGAATCTCAACTCTCGTGCAACTGACTCATAAGCACCATAATAGGCTGCTGTGGTTATCCATAGTACAGAACGGTACCAAAGGGATAGTCTCTTTTCAAGCAGACTGTCTAGAATAAATGATTCTACCTGTCTCTTCTTTTCAATCTCCTCATTAGAAGGAGCTTCTCCCATTGGCAACTTACTGAGAAGATGCTGTATCTCAGGGATTGGAGAGTATGCAGCCAGAATGGAGTCTTTCATGTACAGAATCAAACGATTTGGAAATGTCCAATCCAGTATTTTCTCAGATTCTACATCAAGAGATTTGCTAAATGCGTCCTCATAAAACCCAAGAATATCTCTTCTCCAAGATTGAAATTTGCCGCTTTGATACAATTTGTCGTCCATATTAGTTCTACCCAGAGAATCCATTTTCAATTAGGCAGATGAATACAATGTCATAAATCATGTTGTCCTTCTCATACAATAATCATAAGAACTCGTCTTGATTCTGATTTTCTGAAGAATTTGGCGAGATTAGCATAGAGTGAATTTCCTAGTTTTTCACTGGAAGAACAATATATTTCGCAAACCAGAACTCTTTTCTACTACCACTTAGCTAAGTATTTTTGGTTGGGAGTAAGGTTCTGGTGTTCCTAGCGTAACAGGGCCACACCTTTAGTCCTTGGTAGGAGAATTGCATCCCATTCTTACTCCTGACCTCAATTCAAACCTGATTCATACGTATTCCAGAGGAGTTCAAATGAAAGCTGTCGATATCCTGAGTAGATACAAAAAACTACTATGGCCTAGATATAGGAGAGCTATACAGATTTCTCTTCTTTTCCTGATTCTTGTTCCAATCTTTGTGGGTTTTGCCCGTATCACTCAACCAGATATCAACACAGGAGTTGTTAGAAAGAATGCTGAACCCTATCTATTGAAGGATGGAGATGTCCTCTGTGCCGAGTTGGGAGGTGTGCATAACGTCACTAGCGACTACTTTTCCAATGTTGAATTTTGGGTAAATAGGTCATACTATACCCCATTTGTGGGTGTATGGTTTCTATATAGCAATGGAGACCATGGGGATCACTATAATGATAGCAAAGATATTGAAGTAGGTTCATTCAATTACAGAGAATGGTGGACTCATTACGAAGGGTTTTCAGTGGATGATTTACCTACAGAATATGTGAATTATCTGTCAGTGAATATCAAGAAACAACCTGCAAAAACCAATGTCACATATCAAATACTAATAGAGCACTGGAACGGCAGTGACTATCTGTACACTCCGATCAACAGGACATATGTGGTCCTCTATTCCGACTCTGAGGTGCAAAACGAAATAGATGCACACAATACAATTGGAGATTATTTAGGAGCTTCATTCGTTTTCCTGTCATTCACAATCATGGTTATCAGACCGATGCAGAAAATTGAAGAAGAAACTCTAGATGAAGAAGAATCCAAATCTGAAGATGTATTCAAACCAGATGTAACCTACTTAGCTTCCAGATGTGATATTCTTGACAAGAATCGAAGCAATTTCCGTAATGGGATTAGTATTCTCCTTACAATATCACTAGCAATTCTTGCGGTAAGTGTAAATCCTGCAGAACCTAATCTTATCTCGACAGGTCTTATACTGGGAAGTTTTGGTTTAGCTTTTTTTGCAATTATAGCCATTTTCTTCTCATTTTCGTCTTTGAGAATTACGTGTAATGGTGATTCGCTTGGTCCAGGTCTAGTACCTTACTTTGATGTGTCCAATGATGATTTCAATGATTTACTTAGAAAAGCAGTAAAAAGAAGAGAGATAGTGCTGAGTAGAATGAATGCTTCAGCGGGATTGGGTCTAATCAATTTTACAATGATATTCATCTCATTCTCTATATTTTTTGTATTTCCTGAACCGACTTTTGATATGATGCATCCCCTTTCGTTTATCTCTGTAGCTATTGCATGGATCATGGTATTTGTGTTTGTAACAGTTCTTTCATTCATTCTATTTGGCGAGAGAGGGTTCAATATGTATTTCGGCGAGATGGAATATGTGGGATAGTCACCGTGTATAAGCATAGAATTTCTCAGATTCTATTGCTTGCTACAATATTTGTGAGTAGATTCTCTCTGAGAGAACGAATGATTACTCAGGTTTGGTGATTACTAATAAATCAAGAATTTTGAGTTTCATATGACCACTTCGTGTAATTCTTGTGTTATCCAGTGATTATCCTGTAATAATCAAGAAAATTCAGCCAATCGTAGAAAGATAAATCCCAAAACTGAGAACATCATATCTAGAGCAAATTGAGCTTGGACCTGTGTCACTTTTCCATCGTGGACACGATTATCAATAAATTCTTTGTATTTCTTGAGAAGTCTAGATTCATATTCATTGAGAAAGCCATTAACCTTCAGAATCTGGATTGATCTACCACCAGACCTTGATAACTCAAGCTTGTCAATAACATCAAATGTTACTTTCTCCAAGCACCCTCTAAGATGTGTTACACACTGAAGGAATTCGCCCCCAGCGAGGTCCTCAATAGCTAGTACAAAATCATCTTTCGAGTTTCTCGAACCTAAAGAATCCAGAAGTGGTTCAATCTTAGAACGTGCTGTACTCAGTCTATCAGGAAACATCACAAGAAACTGCATTCTTGATAGTAAGCGTTCTATACCAAGTGATGAAACTCTTAATGCTTGTTGCGCAGAGTACAGGTATTCAGCAAACTCCTTTCTTGCAGGCTCAAGAGGTACAGTTTTCTCCAAGAAATAACGGACTTGAATTAGACCAGGAGAGGGGTCATCTTCTTGGTCAAATTTCCATTCTCTCGCTGAGAAGGGATCAGCAGAAACAAATGGAGCTGAGCTATTAACACTTCCCAAGGTCACGGATTCAAGCTCATCATACTCGGATGAAGTGATCATGGGTTCTAGGGAGAGAAGGGACTCTTCTATTTTGTTAATCAAGTCCTGAGTCATTTGCATTGCTTGTTTTAAATTCGAAAAGTATGTTGAATGTTTATGGGTTGGTTTAGGACTTTCAAATCCACTAAGCCTAAAATGCTGGACCAAATTATCGGTCATTTCTTTGATTTCTTGGATAAGATACACTCGTCGCTCCTCCAGTTAGTGATATGCGCATATTAAGCTGGATATGGTATTCACATGGTCCCCAATGTATCTTTGCGTCCACATTTCATAGAAGATAGTTGTCATTCCTTTTCAAGAACCTGTTTTCGTATCTTAGACCATTCATTCTCAAATTGAGCATTGGCTTCTGCTCTTTCATATGATTTCTTTCCAGCTAGAAACGCCTTTCGATGTTGCTCTTTCAGATCATATTCATGCATATATTCACTGACTCTTCGTTCTATCTCCTCATCCACTATGCCTTTCTTCTGGAGTCTTCTTCTGTATTTTTGTTCAACAACAGCTCTCGTTGGCATGATTGGTATTATCTCACGAATTACCATAAGATTTTCTTATCAGAAATTTCATTCCACCATTACATTACACTGTCAGACTCCCATCCTAAGAAGGAATCAGCATCATCCTTGTTTTAGCAAATGCATCAGTCCTTTGATAGAATATAATCATGATAGATTCTGAACCAGACACGACAGTACTTTTCTTCCCTTGTCAGTCAATGAGTATTCCAATGAGTATGGTCGTCCCGTCTTCTTCTCTTTGACCAGTCCGAGTTCCAGCAGGCCATCAAAGGCCTTCCGTAATGTCTTGAATGAACCCAGTCCATCAGGATTGGTCGCTGACTTCTTCAGCGCAGTGATGAAGATTGGTCCTGTTCTCAGGCGACAGAGTATCCTCAGAGCACTTGTCCGTTCAAGTGTCTCCAACAGTCCCTCAATCTCAGTGGACATAAACTCGTTACTTATAGTTAATCGAAGTTGATTGTAACAGTAGTGTGGGCACATGGGTAGTCATCAAGACGGTGACTCCTCTGAAATGGTTGATTGGTCTTGGAGAAAGGGGTATGATCTGACCCCTATGACAGACCACAGTAAGACCAACAGGATATACTGCTTGCTTGAAACGATGGTCAGGTCGTGTCAACATAGCGATTCAGGTAATGTTGACGTGTCTCAAG
>CAZSWP010000068.1:0-11953 GCA_964610875.1 uncultured archaeon | reverse complement strand
CAAGCAATTGAGAACCAGTTTCTTTGGTTTAATTTGGCCTTCGCTATTACGCTTTCTATTTTTAGCACAGTCGTATACCCTTTCAAGCATCTCTCGAGTTTCAGGATTGATATTTGTCTGTTCAGTCCAGAAGTACTTTGAACTCACGCGATTCCCACCTATACAATATACGTACTCTTCCCACTTATGTTTGATTTCATGATATATGGCGTCACTAGTTTTCCTATTTTTCGGTGAATAAAGCTATTGCATTCACCGAAGTATAACATACTATGAGGTGAAAGACATGGGTAAGAAAATGACTTCCAAGGCTACTCGCAGGATTCAATCACATGCAGACAAGACCGGTAAGAATCAAGGTTTCAAAGCACGTGCTATGAAAAGTGCGGCAAAAAGTGAGAAAAGCAAATAGTCTGATAGTAGGGGCAAACGCCCCTATCTTTTTTATCCATGAAAATGCTTCTAAATAAGGTGGAATGTAGGGTGAAATATGGGAAATTTGTAATTCTGGATATTGAACATTCGATTATTGACCAGATTCAATCAGATATGATAGCGATAAGGGACTTACGGTACTTCCTTACTGGAGAGGAGATTTCCATAATCGATGATGTAAATGTCCATTTTTCAAATAACGGCATGGAAGAATTTAGGATTGATGATTACGATGTTATTGGATGGGCGCTAAATGTTGATCGCAAACTACAGTTCCTAGAAGAGAGTACAAAGCAACGTAGCCAAGCAGAGTCGCTTCTTTGGGTAGCCAGACCAGGATTTAATCTAGATGAAACAGGCAGAATAAGTCGAACGATTCTGGAGATAGCGATATTAGTTAGAGCTTTTGATAAATCTTGGACTAAGAAGACGCGTTACAGCAAATCAGTAAAAAAGCGGGAACCATTCAAAGCAAAATCCGTCACAGACAATATTCAACAACTTGTTTTGGAACATCTTAGGGAAGAAGACTCTGCTGTTGATTTCTATTTTCCAAGTGGACTCCTTGATGAAATTATCAATCGTGATGCTGATGTTGCTGAACATATAAAACGAGACACACTCATCAAGCTGAATATACTCACAGATAGTGGTGAACCAACTCAGTTTGCTACTGCTCTTATTGATATAATTGAGAGATGGTGGTTAGTAGAGTCTTTAATATCCCACCCCAATGAACTTGAAACAGTTGTGAAGAAGATACCCCTCGAAACACTACTTTATGCTATGGGTGAAGCAAACCAGAGCTTGTCCATAGAAAAAATATCAGAGATTAATGGTACAGATTTTGATGCAACACAAGATAGAATATTGCGCATTCTTGCACATTACAGGGAGATTATGCTCCGATTCTCTGAAAATGAACAAGAAATTGTACCCTATGACCAGTCAGCAGGAATTGAATTATGTAGTATGAAAATGCTGGTGGAGAGAATAGCTCATGGACCCTTATGGTATTGGTTAGTACCAGAAACGCCAGATGGATATTTGGTTAGGAAAGAAATCACCTTACTTACACTCAGAGATAGTTTGATTCAAGACATTGTTTCAAAACTCATTCACAACGAGGTCAAAGTGGTCATGATTACTGCACCTGCTGGTTGGGGTAAAACAGGCGCTTTGCTTCAAATTGCGGAGAAGTTTGGGAAAAGAGAGATCCCTGTCGCTTTATATCGTGGCGGGACTCCTTCCACTAGAATTCCAAGGAACTCAATAGTCCTCGTTGATGATGTGCATAAACTGAATCAGAGTTCTTTGAGGTATCTGAATGAGATGCAAGAGGAGGGATTTCAAATTATCATGACATTATCCCAAGAATATGAGTTCATTTTTACTGAGAGATTAGCTAGAGTAGAATGTAAGACTACGAAATTCCACTATGACATTGTTAGAATACCTCGCTTGACTGGCTCAGATGTAACTAAGCTTCTCAAGGATAATTTCCCGAATTTATCACCTGAAGATTATGAACGCTTACTCCAAAAAATCAAATCATTAAACAATGCTCCTGAAGCGATTGCATTTCTCTCAATGCAATGGGAGCACTTAAACAGAGGTCCAATTCATTTATTGAATCCCGTCCTCTATTCCTTATTCAAAACTCCGCGAATTTTGTTTGATGTCTTTCGAGTTGACTCAACCAAACATACAACAATGGATTCGGAACTTGCTGCACTTGTTATTCTATGGGAACTTGGTGGAGAAATTCATTCCAAACATGATATATTCATCACTCAACTAGCAAAAGATATCACAAATTCGCAAAATCGCCCTAGATACTATAAATCCTTCTTAGAACCTGTTAGTTTACCTGACTATCCGCGATTACTTCTGAATTTTGGTGTTCGAAAGATGTTGGATTTGGCAAAAGAACCCGAACTATATCAGAGTATTATCATTGGTTTGTATCGAGAAAATATAATTTCAAAATTTGAATGGGAATGGGCTATAACTTTAATGAATGCAATATCAAAAATTCGCTTGCAATGTGAGAAAATTACTGAAGCATTTTTTGATAAGGTATTACTCCATGCAAGTGAAAGAGAAAAGTTAGAGCTAATGCATTATGTGGCATTTATTGGCAGCCCACGGGTTGAAACAGGAAAGATTGTAGAATCGCATTATGATTTCCTACGTGACATTTCCCATATTGATTTAGTTAAGAACAATATTACTCCACTTTTCTTGAGTAGAACTCTTGCCAATCTGGCAACGGTAGTAAATCACGAGCTTTTTTCTGATCTTGAAAAAATTGTGTTACCGCTTTTTGATATGTTTAGAAATTTGTGGAAAAGAAAATCTATTCTGCCACAAGATGAGTTCAATGCATCCTACTTAGCGCTTCTCGCAGCTATTGCACGTAAGAGAATGCAACTTGGTGATTTTAAAGAAGCTCTAGATCTATATGATGAAGGAATTGCCCTAGCATCAATGGTGCAACATATTACATCACAGGATAGGTTACTTTGTGATAGGATTCAACTTCTCAGACATTTATCTCCCGTATTCTGTAAAGAAATCTATCAATCAGTGCAATCAGCCATTGAAATAACTAAGAAAATCGAAACTCTCGATTCCCGCCCTCTTGAGGCAATAGTTAGAAATCAGGAAGCAATGGCAATGTTGTATTGCGGAGAAATTCAATCTGCAAAAACTGCAGCTCAAAAAGCAGAAAATCTACTACTAGAATATGAAATAGATCCCCCCTCAATTCATCACACCACTCCTCTAGAATTAGCAAAATCAAAGGCATGGTCATATATCGAACTAGGCTTGTGTGAATTTAACGAAGAAAATTATAGAGATGCAAGAATTCATTTCAAATTTGCAAAACAGTCCTTAGTCGAAACACGACATAACACAGTAATCAATCAAGTCATAGGATTTGAACCGGTTGTGTATCTCAGAGAAGGCAAATTATCTGAAGCTGATACATTGGTTGCACAAATTATCCAACTCCAGCTTCCTATTGGGGCTTGGAGTTTATCTGGATCTTCGGTTTCGTATTACTACCATCTTTTTGAGAATTCAACACTAGAGCGATTGGAGGAGTCAGAGAAACTACGTTTGACTACAAAAAACTTCTACCAAATTGATGACGACATGAATTTGACTTTATGGTTCGATTTACTGAGGAGAATTATTTACAATAGAAAGAAGGGAGAATATAGCACTGCCAAGGAGTTGGGATTTGAATTTTTAGAAAACGTCCTTGAATCGGATTTATCTAGACAGGCTTTAGTGATTGATTATCTAAGAACCGTATTATCCTTTGTATTAAGAGAATTAGGAATTGTATACTTCAAAAAGAGTGATTATAAAAATTCTTCAGAAATCTTACTTGCGTCTCTGGTTTACTGGACACCAATATGCGGCTCGCGTAACCATCACGCAGTATCTATGCTTCTGGAATGTATATCTAAACTAAATACGGATTTTGTGAGTTTTTCGTATTGGAGATTCCAATTAGATGCTGAAACTGGTGAACATAAAATTACTCTAAAAGATGCTGAAAAAGCTGTATCGGATTTTTGGGGATATCATTGGGTTGGAATCCCGGATTTAATTCAAAACTAAGGGATATTCTCCCTCAAGTTTTAATAGAGTTGGATATACTATACCAACTACCTGAGGGCTACTAGGCAACATTGATTCAATAATGGTGTGTCCATTATGGGACAATATACTGGCTTAAAGCTCGGAGTAACCGAGCATGCATGTCTTTAGAGAAAAGTGCATACAAATACTATCCGGGAGTTATTTCAATTGAATAGTGAATTAGGTTCTAATGATGGGCTAGAACCACATTGGATTGAGCACATCAGAGAATTTTCAGATAAGATTCTTCATGAGATGCGTCGTTTCAAGGATCAAATAAAGGGAATAGATATTGAACTATCCGAATCAACTGCATTAGACTCTGACACCAAATCCCTTTGGGTAGACGGTGGGTCTGCATTCACTGACTTGATAGGAGGAAGTCTGTATGTTGTAAAAGCTGCTGCTGGACTTTTCGAACCTGATCAACCAGTAAAATGGTATGAAAAGACAGATGTAGGGTTTACAAGTCTCCCAAGAAATGTCGATAGATTAGTAGGATTGAAACGGAATATTCTCGAGATTGAATGCATCCTAGAGCTACTAAATCATAAACCCGACTTCGTAATTTTGGATAATGGATTGGCTAGTTATGCAACCATGGGTGTACCGCACTCGACTCTACAATATTTCTCAAAGCCAGTTCCTGATGACAGCCCTCAATACGAATACTTCCAGAGCTTCATGCAATTCATGAAACGATATGATATCTTGATACAGCAATGCCAAGTACTAGACATACCTCTTATTGGTGCAGCAAAAGACCCTCGTTCCCGTGTATTATCAAGAAAATTCAATCTTGGAAAGCGTTTCACTGATACCACTTTGGTATCTCTCCTTGCGGGTGAAAGGGTGGGATTTACTTCTCCAATTGATGCAAGTTATCTGGAAATACCTAGAGTGAAACAATATCTTCTGGAGAACGATATTCTTACTGAAGGGCGCGGGAAATTCAGAACAATGTACGGGATTCTAAAACCAAGAGCTCCAGTCTTTCGTTTGGACTATCTTGAAGATCAAGAGAAGCATTTGGAGAGCATCAGAAGATTCATGGTTTCGATGCATGATGGGAATGGGTATCTACTACCATCGCATATCGTACACAATAAAGCTACTATTCCAAAGAAGCTTGCAAACTCCCTAGAGCATCTCATTGTTTCATCAATTGCGAAAAAGGATATGCCATCCGCCCAGTTCATTTTTGGAAGTCAAAGAAGGAGTAGATTTGGTTAGGAGGAAATAACTATGGAAGAACAGCAGAACATTGGCAATCTATTAGGAACAACAACTCCGACAGAGGTAACTGTTTGTGTTGATCCTACAATAGCTCGCACTGATCCGTTAAGGCTAGGCGAATATCTAGTTATAGACTATGAATGTAAAGAATTCAAAGAACCAGTTCTAGCAACAGTGGCTGAAATAGGACTAACAAATCTCAATATGCCTACATCGATTCTTACAAGCCCAAGAGAATTTGAAGCATTGTCAAGAATTGGGAATTTAGTAGACGGTGAAGTTTTGACAGCAGAGGTTAGAATTCTGGGATTCTTGAACACTGCAAACGAACTTGAAATACCCAGATTCTCGCCACCCCCTGGTGCCGATGTCAGGCGTGCACCTGTATCACTACTCCAGAGAGCATTTGGAAAAGGTGACATTAGAGTAGGTCATCTCCTCACAAACGAAGAGGTTGAGGTCTGTTTGGATGTGAATGAGCTAGTTCGAAGACATCTGGCAATTTTGGCAATTACTGGTGGAGGAAAGGGTAACACAGTAGCAATAATCATCTCTAGGATTTTGGAAATGGGTGGGTCCGTTGTGATTATTGACCCTCATAGTGAATATGTTTCAATGAGAAACGATTTTGGTGATAAAATGGTCTGTTTCTCTATTGAAGGAAATCCAACTAAGGGTATACATCCTCTCAGATTCAGGTTCAACGGGTTCTCCGCAAGTGATTATCTTTCCATAATTCGGGTTCCATCAAACGCTACAAAACAAAGGGGATTATTTAGAAAAGCCTTCGAATCTCTCAAAGGAAGAGAATGGGACTATGATGATTTATTGGAAGCGCTGCGTCAATCTTCAGATGATGGAGAATCAGAACAATATCGTGCCATCTTGGATAGAATGAGAGAAACAACGGAGTTCCTTATCTTTGATAAAACCGAAGAAATTCCTCTTTCAAGTCCTAGTTCCCCAGGCCTCATCAATGAAGGTAAGATGACAGTTCTCTCTCTAGCAGGCCTTGATAATGATGTACAACAAGCGATTGTCCATCGTGTTACAGAAAAGATGCTCCGTGGTGGTATTGCATGGAAAAGAGATATAGAAAACGAAGAAAAGATTCCATGCCCTGTATTTGTTGTAGTAGAAGAATCCCACAATTTCATACCCGCTGATGAAAAAGTGCCATCTAAGAGAATACTTCAAAGGATTGCTTCTGAAGGACGGAAATTTGGAATTGGACTATGTGTTGTGTCACAGAGACCTGGTAAAATTGACTCCAACGTTCTCTCGCAATGTAATAGTATGATTGTTTTGAGGGTTGTTAATCCCAGAGATCAAAAAAACATAGAGAATTCTGCTGAGTCTCTGAGTAAAGAATTGATGACAGAGCTTCCAAGTTTGAATGTTGGAGAAGCTGTTGTAGTTGGACCGGCAGTAAATCTCCCTGCACTCGTCAAGATTGACAAATATCAAGGAACTCTTGGTGGTGAGGATATTGATATTGTGAGTCATTGGAAGAAAGGACAAGGGGATAAACCCAGAACTAGAAAGAGAAAAAGTGGTGATGATGGTGCATTTGAGCGGAGTGATTGGGATTGAGTAAAAATACAGAGATACGAATAGGTCAGATGTCTGATCTGCATCTTGGCTATAGACAATATGGGAAATTCAAACGATCTATCGATTTCTTTGATGCTGCAATGAATGCTGCTGAAATAATAATAGAACAAGCACCCAATCTTGTATTAGTTCCTGGTGATATTTTTCATCGACCACGCCCATATCCTGCTGACCAACGTCATGCTTTCCGCATCTTTGGTCTTTTCAAAGAGGCAGGAATTCCCGTATTTTCAATAAGAGGTAATCATGATGCATCATATGCTTGGAGTGAGAGACAAGGTGGAAATGAGATTGATGTGCTTGAAGATTTGGGCCTACTAACGTATCTCAAGGACGAGTATTCAGAAATTGAGTTAGACAATGGCGAACGAATTCGGATTTGGGGTTTAGGATACTTTGGGAATGAAACAGGTGCAAAACTATCTAAACTAGTTGAAGAAAATAAAGAAGCTTTGGATAAGTCAGAAATACCCAATGTGCTTATTCTCCATGCTTTCTTAGATAACTGGATTGAATCAGCTGAGCTAAGCGAGTATGCTCTACATCAATATGGATTTGATTACATTGGGATTGGTCATTATCACGGTTGGTGGATGAATGGGACCAAGGATATTTGTTCATCTGGTTCCACTGAGCACGTTTCAGCTGCTGAGTGGAATGAACCAGAGAGATCGATTGCTTTGATTACTCTCTCTAAGAAAGGCAATAAATGGAAACCAGATATTGAAAGACTTCAATATGCAGTTCGACCTAAGGTCCGCAAGAGAATTGACTTTGGAAGTATCACAACAGTAGATGCTGTCAAAAAGATGACTGAACTAATAGTATCGATGGATAGAAAGGACGCTATCATCAGATTGGATGTAAGTGGTATTCTAACAGACACACAGCAGGTACTAGATATTGGTTCTGCAATCAAAGCTGCTAAGCAGGCTTTTCATGTGTCTATCTATCCTGAATTTGATTATGCAGGTTTACCAATTAGAGATGATATTTCGAATGATGAGGTCATGAAAGAAGTGTTTACAGAGAAGTTTGACATATCTGAAAAACAAGCTGGTAAATGGGTGCATTTAGCTGAAGAGATGAAATCGATTCTTACAGATACTCTAGATGACAAGGGCGAGGACACACTCATCCGTCTACTATACAATTTCGCAGAAGTACAGTCTACGAATAAAGGAGGTGGGAAATAGTTGATTATAAAATCACTCAAGATGAGTAATGTCAAATGCTATGAAGATGTAGACATTCCGTTTACTACAGGAAAGAATGTAATTATCGGTCGGAATGGATCCGGAAAAAGTACAATCCTACAATCAATACTCTATAGTATGTTCAGTGAAACTACTACTGACACAAAGGATCAAATGGTCCGGACAAATCAATCAGCAGCTGATTTTGAGCTCTATTTCGAACATCAAGGTAGAGAATACCAAATAGAACGAAAGCTCCGTGCAAGTGGCAGTCCCTCCGCCTATCTGAAAGACTTGGTGTTAGATGAAGATAAAGCAGAAACTCAAACTGGTGTAGATAAGGAGGTTGCCAGTATTCTGCAAATAAGCAAAGAGGTTTTCAGAGATGTTGTAATGGTGCAGCAGGGGGAAATTGCTGAAATTATAGACATGACTGCTGGCAAAAGAAAGAAACTATTCGATAAATTGTTGGGAATACATGAATACGAGCAAGCTTTTGAAAAGTGTGCAAGAATTAAATCAACACTTCAAAATAAACAAGATCAATATTCCAAAGTAGATGGTGCATATAGAGAAACTGCGGGGAAATTAGATGAGCGAAAAGAAGCACTTGACGAAGCCAAAGAATCTCTGAAGAAGAAGAAGCAGGAATTAACAGAGGTCAAAAAGTCGTTGAAGAAATTTGAACCTGAATATGAATATCTCGAAGAACTTGACAAGAAAATTGGTATTTTGAAAGCAAAGATTGAACAACAACAAGAATCTCTAAGCAGAGAGCATGGTCTATTAGAAAAGAAACATGAAGAAATTAAGAAGTATATTGATGAACTATCAATTAAAACACCGAAGAAAAGAGATTTGGAATCCTATGAATCAATACAAAAAGAAGCAGAAGAACAAGGAAAAGTAACACAATCCAAACTGGATGAGGCAAGAGAAAAGAAAACTACGCTTTTAGCACAAAAGCAACAACTTGAAACATCTGAAAAACATCTTGGAAAGTTGCAGGAAGAATTGACCAAACTGAAATTAGAGATTGATAAGAGTAGCAGTTCAATTCTGGCAATAATACCAAGACTTGAGAAAATTCATGAAAAGATATGGCCCTCTGAAATTGAGAAAGAAATAACCGAAAAATCTACCAAGAATGCGAGTCTCGAAGAGGAGCTTGAAAAAGCTGAGCAACTTAACACAAGACTAAAGGAGAATGAAATCAAAGCCGGTGGCTTCAATAGAGAAATATCCAAGTCTTTGACCAAATGTAAGAAGAATGCAAGAAAAGCCAAAGCTGATTTAGGTGATAGTTGGATTGACCTAGCAGAAACAGATCTAAGAGGCATCTCTCCTAAAATATCAAGTCTTGCCTCAAATATTGAAGAAAAAGACTCTGAGCTTCATAGAATTCAAAAAGAAATCACACGACAACAGACTATTGTTGAGAGTATAGAGAAACAAATCGCAGATTTGAGTAAAGCTATTGGTAAGAAATGTCCAAAATGTAAACAGATTATTGATGAGAAGCATGCTAATCGTCTAGAAAAAGAATTCAAAGAAAAACTCTCCAATATTGGTGAAATTATAGTTTCTTTAGAAAACCAAGAATCAACAATTGAAAAGGAGTTAATTGAATCGAAAAAAGAACTTGAAAAATTAAAGAAAAAAAAGGAGAAAGTCTTGCAAGCAAGGGATTACCATGAAATCGATAGTTCATTAAAAGACGAACTTGATGAATACAGGACAGAATTAGAAAACATTGAGGTAAAAATGGAAACAATCAGCGGAGAACTCAAGGAATTTGACTTGGAAACACTGGAGAAAATGCACAATGAATTATTGTCTGATATCGCAGCTCTAAAGGAATGTAAAAATCCTGCAGAAAGAATTGTTACAGACAAAGCCCAAGCGAAGAAAAAAGTAGAAGAAATAACGAAATTAGAAGAAGAAATCTCTGGTTTAAAATCAATAGAAATTGGTCAAAAAATCGAAGAAGAAAGTTTAGAGATTGATAATCTTGCAAGTAAAACCAATGTTTGGAAAAATCTATCAAAATCTCTGTCTGATGCGATTGAAATCACTAAGAATCTGGAAGGTATGGAGGAAAATCATGACAGAGATAAGATCGAGCTTGAAGGAATTGTTTCTGAATATGACACTCAAAGGCATTCAGTTCTCAAAACCGAAGTGGGTGACTTGAAAGAGAAACGAGCGGGTCTTGAAGAAAGAGTGAAAGCACTGTCAGAAGATATAATCCCATCCAGGAAGAACGACTATAATGAATCAAAGAATGCACTTGATCAAATAAAGGAAATTGAGGCAGATGAAGAGCGAGTAACGAAGGCTCTTGAGATACTTGGTACCATTAGACAGTTCTATCGAGAAATACAACGTCCACTCCGTAGAAGGGATATTCATAGAGCTTCTAAGCACGCTTCTGAAATATTCAAGACTTTAATGGGGTCGAATGAATTCGATAGGATAAGAATTACCGATGACCATGATCTTCTAATCTCACGAGTTGGTGAGTTTGAGCCAATGAGTAGACTCTCTGGGGGGGAACAAGTATTAGCTGGTCTCTCAGTACGCTTAGGATTCGCAAGAGCTCTTGCAAGTAGTGACCTCCTGATTTTGGACGAGCCTACTGCGTTCCTTGATGATCAAAGAAGAGCTGAACTGGTCGAAACACTCAACCGAGTGAGTCCTGCAAAGCAGATAATTATAGTAACACATGACGACGAATTCGAAAGGATTGCTCAGCGCGTATTGTATGTCGAAAAAGATGAATACACATTGTCTTCATCAGTTACATGGAGTGAGTGAGATGGAGATAGAGGATGTCCTCATTAGAGGACGTGCGCTTACACAAATATTGGGATATGCAATAGAGGTATACAAACGCGAATGTACTGGAGTTCTCCTTGGTGATGTCTTTACTTCTAGAAAGAAAATGGTTGTCAACTCAGCAGTTGCTATGCAATCTGCAAAGAGAGGTTATTCACGTGTGGAAACCTCTGATATGCGATATAATCGAATAGATGAAGTTCTATCCTTTCTATCACTTGATTGGATACTAGGTGAATTTCATTCTCATACAGATTGGGGTGATCAAAGACCTGATTATCATCTTAGCGAAGGTGATATTGGCTATATCAATGAAAATAAATATCTGGGAGAAATCGAATTAGTTGTTTCCTTGGAAAAGAAGGGCAGAAATTACTCTTGGGATTATATTGATCAGGACAGAGTTCTTCGTGGTACCCTTGGTGATTACGAAATCAAAATTGCAGCTTATTGTAAAACATCATATGATATAATTCAGTCATCAGTTTGGGTGCCAATTATTGAAGTTGCCAATATGGCAAATGAAATTGGGTTAGCTCCAAAAACTGGTTATATTCTGGAATTTATTCCTCCAGAATTCAACAAAAACAAGTATAGGCAACTAGTTCGATTAATACAAAAATATGAGAACCAAACGATATCAACCATGGACTTGGATGAGAATGAAGACATTCTTGAAAAAATTGAGAAGATAATACAAGAAGTTGCCGCAATTATCGACATTTACTGGGATGAAGATTAGACGGTTAAAGATTGTTTTTTAGAGTGGAATAATTTTGAAAGAGTTATTAACCTTGAAACAAGAAATATGCAACTGTTATGTAGTCAACAAAAGAGATACGTTCGATTCCGCTTTATAGTACCCTTTCCTCATGCTGTTGAGCACCCTTTCATTTCTAATATTTTTAGACGGACGAGTGAAAGCTAGGTCTACTACCACTGTTTCCTGATACTGTTGAGTATGATTTAGGTATGTT
>CAZSWP010000067.1:0-12064 GCA_964610875.1 uncultured archaeon | reverse complement strand
TGCGACTCCAGATATCCACGATCATATACAGATAGAAAAACAGGCCGCGAACCGGGACATTTTCGAAATTTCTGGATTGAATGAGATTGAATTCAAACTCAAACATACTGACTGTGTCAACCCAACCTTGGACACTTCATTTTTAGAATTGAATGGCTATAGGGTTAGTACCAAAGATGGCACACGAACGACTATCAAGATTTTTGATAACAAATCAAACATTGAAATTCTTGATAGGAAACAGAGGCTTCTATTAAAAGAGATATTCAAAGATGAGATAGATGGTAACCTGTTGATGCTAAAAGACCAAAGTAACATTAGAATGCTCATTGAGGGATTTCTGCAACAACAGTACACAATCTCAAGATATTCAGAATCAATTGGTAGGGATAAATCTGCATTCCCCACATTTCTACTTAGGTTGAATTCATTCGGGGCAACTCAAGACGCTACACCGATAGTTGAACTCCTAAAATCCGAAAATGAGTATTTGTCAACTATCACATCAAGAATATTCTCATCTTCAAGAATTGAGGAAATCACCACATCTAACACAATTGGATATTCTGGAATATTACATCTTGATGGCATTCCAAATGAATTGAAAATCCTAACGGAGAAATTGCTAGCATCACATAGAATCAATAAATATGAACATGGCAATCTATCAAAGAAAAACTACTCTGTGGATTCAAACCATGTTTGGTATATTGGACTCCCTGAACTACAGCTTACAGAAGAGAATATTGATGTTGGAGATGTGCGTAAAACAGAGCATTTTGCAGAATCAAAGACGCTTGCTTATTGTGCAACGGGTGCAGGCGCGTGGATTATAACAAGAAAGCATATGCACTACTTCACAAGAGAAAAAGAAGAGGACGAAGAAACTGGATATATCCTGATCCATCATCCTCTTAGAGAACAGGTATTTCTAGAAACCCTCACTCATAGAAACTATCACTATCTCTGGGAAATACTACATAATCGCGCGTCATATTGCGAAGAGGTTTCTAAAATACAGAATCCTGCGATAGAATTTATCTGGTCAAGAGAAACTTTCATGCCCTCAGGAAATGCCTTCATTTTCAATGAGCAAAGTAGAGCTATACTTGATGAGGTATCGAAAGTCTACAAAGATGCTGAATCTGTAGAACCCGATTTTTGTGTGATGTTGACAAGGAGTAATCAACTAATTCGCGGACCTGTGAATGGTATCAATATGATCCTTCCTGAAAACTCAGCAAATCCTTCACCTCTCTCGACAATGGCATTGGATTTTGTTTTGCGTCAACGGATGTATGAACTTGTTTCTCATTGCTTCTCAGTAGGAGAAGGTTTCTTAACAAATGAGGATAGACCTACATCCTTATGTTACGGTGTTAATTGGTTACGGCCACTTAGAATAGGAGAATCAACTAAAGGGAGAATAACATTTTCTGACCACGCCTTCTCCAATCCAAGTACTTGGAATCGTTTAGGATTTTTAGACCTCCTAGTAAAAGAAACGAAATGTGCGTACTCTCTATTGACCATCCTCTCAAGTTATCAAGATATGTTGAGAAATGGGGAGCCAATGCCCTTCAAACTTGTTCAGAAACTTCCAGAAGTGGAAATAGAAGAAGATATTGACCATATAAGAAGTTCATATGATCTCCTTTGTGATTTCTTAGGGGGAGATGGCAATTATTCTAAGAGCGGTGTATTAGCTGTAGGAAATGATTCCAGCTATCTTGAATGGTTGTCAAAGACCTTGAAGCAACTGCCCACTATTGGTTCTGCACTGGGTGCAAAGCAACCTTTCTTACAATGTGTAGAAGAATGTCGAGGGTGGTTAAGAAAAATAGCAGACCATTTTGAATCCAATAGAGACCCATTACATTCACAATGTATTGGTATTTTGGAAAGAGAAGAAATCATCCTTTGAGAACTAGTATCAGCAGATTCAGATTACTAAAGATAAGTGTCAAATAATTCTTGGATACTCAATGATAATAGATATCCCACCTCCGAAATCAATTCCCTTTGTCACCATCTGTGGCTAGAACCTTTTTCTTTGAGAGGATAGTGGAAGGTCACACTATTGTATTAGTGACCTTCTTATTCGCTTAATTGCGTCCTCTCAGTTTCTTGGACAAAATAATAATCACTACAACTCCAATACCACCAATAGCTAGAACCAGTATGAGTGGATCCATATCTTCAGAGGACCCTGGAAAGCTTTGTGGGTCTAAGGGATCAGAGCCTGCGATGACTTCAATTCCATCGAGGTAAGAATCCGCGTCGCTATCGTCATCCAAAGGGTCTGTACCAATCTTGACCTCAAAGGCATCATTGAGATTGTCGGTGTCCGTGTCGATACATAATAGGTCAGTTCCATATTCTAGTTCCTCCAGATCATCAAGTCCATCATAATCAGAGTCACCAACGGTCACCCCTAGTTCCTCAAGAACACCTCGAATCTCATCTAATGCCTCCGTTACATTGTCATAGTCTTCGCGATATGTTCCATTCAAGAGATAGAGTGAAGCATTTAGAGAATTAAGAAATTCAGTGTTGTCTGACACTAGAGCTATAAGGACCTGAATCTGAGCCTCATTCCCATCTAACGCTTCAAAGATCTCATCATACCAATCCTGAGGCATGGCAGGATAGTCCAGTGGGTCAGCAGGGTTTGAACCGTATTCATACTCGTAACCATCGAGAAAATTATCATTATCAGAATCGATGCAATACTTATCCGTACCCAAAATACCCTCGTGCCAATCAGAGAGTGAGTCCATATCAGAATCAGAAGAGAGAATGCTCAGGAAGCAATCATCATTACTCCCATCTGGAGTCGAGTTGAATGCATCAATTACTGGATAGTCAACAGAGCCTGTAGTTCCGCCTACAAAGATCGACCCATTCTCTACGGCTATACCGCGTCCATAATCATCATCGCTGCCCCCAAGATACGTACTGAAGACTAGTGATTGACCATCATTTGAGAGTTTGGTAACGAATGCATCACTGATACCTCCGTTATGGGTTGCATATAATGCATCATAGGTGGGAAAATCGATGTCCCAAGTCCACCCAGTGACAACGGCACAGCCGTCATCCAGAGCTATGCCCCATCCCACATCTACTTTTGAGCTTCCTAGATATGTACTGTAGGAGAGTACCAGACCACTCTTATCCATCTTGAGTACAAAACAATCAATATCTCCTTCCCCGATTGCATCGAAGGCATTAATGGTGGGAAAATCTGTTGATCCGGTCTGACCGACAATATATGCATAGCCATCCTTTACAACTATATCGTGACCCTTGTCAGAGCTGTCGCCACCTATGAATGTGCTATATAGCCCCATTCCGTCAGATGCATATATTGTCAGAAAGACATCAGAAACCCCATTGTACGTATCATCAAAGGGTGAAGCAGAGGTATAGAAGGCTGATGAAGATGTGGAGCCAGTAACATAAGAAATTCCATTCTCTACATCTATGCCCAAGGCTGCGTCATTGCCTGTGTTACCTAGGAACGTACTGAAAACGAAGCTTTGACCGTCTTGAGTGAATTTTGTGACAACAGCATCACCCATCCCTGTATATGTAGGGTCCCATGAGGCTATGTGTGGGTAGTTCGCACTATACGTACTACCTGCTGCATAAGCAAATCCATTCTCCACTGCAATACCTTCAAATTTATCATTATCATCTCCACCGATATAACTACTATAATTCAGAGATTGTCCATCCAAAGAGAGCTTGGTAATCACTGCATCACTGGGACCACCATTGAATGTGGAATTGATCGCATTATATGTAGGATAATCCGTTGAACTTGTATGTCCCACAAAATACGCATAACCATTCTCTACAGCGATATCTAGTCCGTAGTCATTCCCAGAGCCTCCTAAGAATGTGCTATAGATGATAGATTGACCGTCAGGAGCGAATTTGACAACAAAAGCGTCAATAGAGCCATTGAAAGTGTCATCATATGCGTTCATGAGTGAAAAGTCCCAAGAATATGTATCTCCTGTTACATAGATGTAACCATCTTCCACTGCGACGCTGTAGATACTGTCCTTATTTCCTCCCCCGATGAATGTTGAGTAGACCAAGAGAATTGGATCAATGACAAGAGGTTTAGATACATCATATTCGCCTAGTTCGAAACGAATTCTATTTTCATTCTCAAGTGAAAAATCACATCTGACCTCAGATTGATCAGAGTTTTGATAGACATGTAGTGCCGTATCCTTGATACAAGCATCACCCTTACTGATGACAAGAGAATCATCCAAATATTCAACACAGTCTGCATCTACATATTGCAATCGGATACAGTCAGGATTCGCGTTGGGACTGACTATAAACTCGTATTTCAGGTTCCCATCTTGTATCTTATAGAGTAAATCAATTCCCGGGTAAATCTCGGAGTAACGTAAAATTGCAAAATCCTGAATTCCAGTTCTCCATCTTGACGGCTCATTTCCAATTATATAGTTTGTAGTAGAACTTGTGTGTGCTTCTGCAACGGGTTCTACGCGATTACTACCAGGAAACTCAAGTGTGAATTCATGACCTTCTGAGTAGTATCTTACTTGAGAGATACCAAAGTAAGCGATATTTTCTATACCCCTCTTACAGACAAAATGGAATCCATTTTTTGAATTAGGTGTTCCTGTGAAGAACATAATACTTTGCAAAGATGTGTCTATTGTGGATTGAGTTTTTTCCAACTCTACCGAATCATTTGGAATTTCTGCAACAAAATGATATGCATCATCCGATCTGGGCACAAGAAACAAAGGAAACATAGGTGCGATTACAAGAACGATTAGTAATGCAATTGATAGTATTCTATTCATGGGTAGATTCTCCCAAACGTGATAATCTACATCATGCAATCCACCTAAAAAACTAGACGACTTTCTGAAAGGATACAAATTGATTACTTGAGTTCCGTTCATATTTTCTGTTCCTAAATACTAGAGAACGAACTGATTACAAGAAAACAAAAATTGATTCGGAGAATATCCATAGAGTTTATAGTGAAGTTCCCTATTGGTGATCAGATATTTTCCAACTGGTGAGTATTGTGACTAGGGTTTTAGCTATAAATGGTAGTCCAAACATGGATAAGGGAAACACAGCGAGAATACTGAAACCATTTGTGAAAGGGATGACTGATGCTGGAGCTGATGTTGAGATTTTATATCCAAAGAAAATGAAAATCCGTCCTTGCATTGGAGATTTTCAATGCTGGTACAAAAAAGTTGGAGTATGCATCCATACCGATGATATGAACGAAGCACTAGATAAAATGCGGAAATCGCACATTCTTGTTTTCGCCACACCCATCTACCTACCGCTTCCGGGGGCATTTCAGAATTTCCTAAATCGGATGATGCCAGTCATTGAACCAATTCTCCGATTTGAAGATGGTAGGACAAGAGCGAAGTTCCACGATGACATGCAAGTTTCAAAAATAGTCCTAATAACTTCAGGTGATTGGTGGGAGAAGGAGAATTCAGATGTAGTGAAATTTATCTTCAAAGAGATAGCTAGGAATTCAGGTGTTGAGTTAGTTAGTCATCTAATTAGACCTCATGCATCGCACATGAAGAGCAACATCGAAAAAGCAGCTTTGGTTACTGAAGCTGCAGAAAAAGCCGGATTCATGTTAATTGGAAAAGGGACCATATCACAAGAGTTACTGAACCAAGTATCTCAGCCATTGATTTCCGAGGAAGATATCAGAAAACGAGATAATGCGGCTTATAGAAGATCGAGAGATGCTATTCAATAAACCATATTCTTCATATGCATTCACCTAATTTTCCACCATAGCACGCTAGAGATGGAGGATTACCTGTGGATCTCATATTTCATGATGGACTACAAGAACCCATAGATGTCGAACGCATGACAGAATTCGATGTTGCAAGCATATTGGATCAACTATATGATACTAGGTCAGATATTGATTCCTCTCATGTACTAGAAGAACTTGGATCTTGGGCTCTCGATTATACGAACCTCTATGATTGGTCGGGAAATACTCCAGATATCCAGTCCAAAGGTGCACGATTATTCCAAATATGGGCTGAGGATAAAAACTCAGGAGAAGTAGTTGGCGTTATACGTGGTCATTTCGCATTGATACCATTCACTTTCAGTATTAGTACAATGAGGGACTATTATACTCAAAATGGGTCATTGCCATATTATCCCATGGCAATCATAACATCACTGAGAACTACCTTCAAGGAGAATGATCAGCTTGATGAATTATTGGAAAACATGTTCAAGCAAATCAGTTTCATGTGGCAAGCAGAACGAATGGATGCAATTCACACAATTGAAAAGGGGAGTGATATGTGGAAAAGATTTGTATCATCTTTTGATGAAATCATTCATTTCACAGTTGCATGTCCATCAATTCATCGGAGATTGATTGACGCATTAAAACGAAGAAACTATCGCATAACTGGCGTTACGCAACTCTTGGCATCTCCAGCTCCATCATATGATAAGGCTACTATTGAACACCACATCAAAAATGCAGAGAAACTATTGGATAGTGCTTCATCTAAGAAACACTAACTCAAATGTTATCATACCATCAAAGATGTTTGTTCAATAGTTACTCTATCTTCAATCCAGTATGACGCGCTTGGAACACAAGTGCTTTCGTGTACAAATCTACAGTCTTCTCAATGGGAGTACCTGCACCATGTCCCGTTTTACTTTCAACATACAATACTAATGGATTCTCATTCCCCACTTCCTCAGCAAAGCTCTGCATTTTTGCGGCCATTTTGAATGCATGCATGGAGTCAACGCGAGTATCGCCTAATGCTGTGTGTAAGAAAGTTGCAGGATACTTCACACCTTCCTTTACATGGTGATATGGACTGTAAGAAAAGAGCCAACCAAACTCTTCTTCATTATCAGGGTCTCCATACTCGGAAGCCCATGTCTTGGCTACAGAGAAATTCGTATAACGAATCATATCTAACAGGGGGACATGGCATGCGACACATGCAAAAGATTCTGGGCTCTGAACAAGTGCAGCTCCAACCAAAAGACCACCATTACTTCCACCACGTATCGAAATAGTATTGCTACTTCCAATTTTGTTGTCTGCCAACCATTTCGCAGCATAGATAAAATCATCAAATACATTCTGTTTGCTCTCGCGATTTCCTGCTCGGTGCCAGGCTTGTCCATACTCGCCTCCACCTCTAAGATGAGGGAGCGCTATCACTCCACCTTGTTCAAGCCATGCTATATAGACAGGTGAGAAACTTGGCGTTAGTGAAATTCCAAACCCTCCATAGCCTGTAAGAGTAACCGGAGTTTTTTCTGAAAACTCTACTCCTCTTTTTGAGAGAAGGAACATCGATACATTAGTGCCATCTTTTGACTCATACCATTCCAATGTTGACTGAAACCTATCTGGGTCCAACTCCAGTTCAGGAGTGTAGAATGGCTTGGAATCATCTTTGGTATACCTGTAATGTGATGCTGGGTAAAAGAATGAACCAAGACCAAAGTAGAATGTATTCAATCCTGGAGCGGAGGCAATTTGGTAGATGGTAACATGAGTTCCGAAGTCAACATCATCAACCAGTTCACCAGAATCTTTATTGTAAATCTTCAATGAGGAGGATGCCTGATGCATTTCTACAGTGGCTAGTTTGTCACCAAACACAATTACTCTTGGATACTCTACACCAAATATCACACCATCGCTCTCTGGAACAACAGTGGTTCCTTCAGGAATTTCTTGCTTTTTCTTGAAATCTGAAAGGTCATATTTTATGATTCTTCCATTCGGTGCATCGAGTTGTGTTAGGACAAATAATTCATTCCCACTAAAATACGGAAAACTTTGTGCCTCATCATTTTCAATGACTGGAATGAATTCCAATGAAGCTGGATCATCTGGATTTATTGCTGCAACGTGAATGTCTGAACTTATGAATCTGTAACTGCAAACAGAGAGAAGAGAGTAGTCATCGCTAATTACCATTGAGGGATGTTCGGTCTTTGGTCGACCTTCGCCGAATATTTTCACATCATCTCTGTAATCGTCACCAATTTTGTGATAATACACATGATGATAGTAGTGTTCGTCTTCTGGAGAAACTGTACCAGGGAGAGGGTAGCGGCTGTAGAAGAAACCATTATTTTTGTACCAAACCAAGTCACACCATTTTGTCTGTGTAATTCTCTCATCAAGTAGTTTCTTGGATTCAACCTCCATGATATGGAGTACACTCATCTCGGTTCCACCCTCAGAAATTCCAAAGGCAACATAAGAACCATCATGACTGGGCACAAACCAGTCAATTGCTACAATTCCTTCATCTGACTTTTCTAATGGATTGTAGAGTGTAATACGTTCTCCATCTTCGCCATCTTGATAACATAATGATGGCTGGTCTTCGTTTGCCTTTCTGAAATAATAGAAGAATCTAGGACCATCTGCAATCTTAGTAACTTGAAAGTAATTAGCCATAATATAGTCATATGTGAAAAGTTCCTTTAGTCGCTTTTTGATTCTCTCTTCACCAGAATATTGTTGCAATAACGAATTTGTGAATTCATTCTGTTGCGTTATCCAGTTCTGCACTTCTTCGCTAGTTGAATCCTCAAGCCATCGGTATGGATCTACAATTTTCTTTCCGTGTATTTCATCAACTATGTCCTTCTTCGTAGTGTGTGGATATTTCAAAGTCATTTGCCAAGCAACCCTCTCTCAATCCAAGTGATTACTTCTGAGCATGGTTCTTACATATTTGTCTTTGGTCTAGGACAACCAAAGAAACAAAAACATCTTCTATATATCAAATGTCCATCTTGACCCATAACCATTCCACAAGAATCCTCTGAGCTCAGCAAAAGAGGTGAAGCCGTATTTCTTGTAGACTTTGCGACATGCTTCCATAAACTTCAGCATGTCATCTATTGATTCTACATCATAGAAGTCATCAGGCAACATTTTTGGTTCAATCTGTTTCAGTGCTTTGAGTAGAGTAACATCGTAAAACAGATACTCCCCTCTGGTGGCTATATCCATGAAGTAAGATGCATATTTCTTTCCAACACTCTCCAAGTTCCAAAAAGCTTTCAATCTATCCTTCTCTGATTTTTTATTGTTGAATAGAACGGAGAATGCTTCCTTTATTGCAGATACAGTATTATTCTCCATTACCGGATTGAGACCACTAGCTCTCATCATTGGCAAGTATTGGATATATTCTACAAGCTTGTTTTTAAGATGCCCATCAGATACGGTCTGAAGTATTTCCTCAATTCTATCTCGTGCTTCCTTTTCCATATCTAACAATGGTTGAACATCATTTTCATGAATCCAGCTATTTCTGAATATCTTCAAAGCTGATTTTACATCAACATTCTCATTTCCCATAACTATCAAACAACTTTTTGATTCAATTGGAATTCATCTACTACCTTATGGATTCTTGGGTGATATAGAAAACGAGTTCGCATTCACGATTGGAAAAGGGATTCTGAGTTATCCAATATCTATTCTTCGGGATCTAACCTGCGAACATAGGGTGGAGAATGAAAGGACCATAAAGCTGGACGTTCATCCTTCTCTTCTCTTCTTGAGGATTCAACAAGATTGTAAACATGTTGTTTCAATCCAGATGAAGCCTTGACCTCGGACTCCAATAGATCATCAGTCGTATTAAGAGTCAGGCCAATTTGGTTGAAAGCATTCCTAAGACGATTGAGTCCACTAGAATCAGTGGTGGTGCCAAGACCAAGTGCCATCACAAGACTCAGACCATGATGGGTCAAGCACAGGTTTCTGAGATTCACTCTGCCGTTCTCAACATGTACTGGAGCTCTCGCAATCTCTTTAGCCCGTCTACTTGCGATTTCAGGAATCAGCTTGCTGGCTCTAGTATATTGCATTTTATCAACATCTAGGAACAGTGTTGAACCTCTATTCTTTACCTGGATTTCAAGAAGATTGATTGTGCTGTCATATATTCGATTTCTAGCTTCATCAAAGGACTTTGCTTCCTTCCAGATATTGAACAGTCTGGAAGGGTCTCCATCGAAGCCTCCCAATTCTTCCAATGAGAATCCTTTCAATAGTCCACGTTGAAATGCAAACCAGTCTTCTTGAGTAAATCTTCTAAATAGTAATTCAATTCTTCTTGATACCTCACACCATCCTAATTTCTTAGATTGCTCTTTGTAATCAATCCATTCAATCATGGGCGTAAGGGTTTCTGTATCTGGATGGGACCCTTCCATTCGTATTCGTGACATATCACGCAAACGGAGTGTATATCTAAAAACAGGATTGAGAAGTACTTTCACAGTCCAATCTAAAATGACAAGAGAACGAGGAAGAACAGGAGATGCATCTAATTCTTTGATATCGTTTGAAGCCAGGTCTATCTCCTCAAGTGAGTCATTCCCAGATAGTGGCCAAAGATTGATTGATTCAAGTCGATTTTCTCGAATCCGTATACGACGTAGCTTCGAACAGGATGCTAGAGGATTGAGATCGATCTCTTGAATCTGATTCTTGGAGAGTTCAAGAACTTGAAGCTGGTGACAAGATGAGATAGGTTCTAGTTCAATCTCCTGTACACTACGCATATAGAGGTCAATTCTCGTATCATTTGTACAGTATCCTGTTTCTTGCTGCCTTCCAAATGGAGAAGTATAGCTGATGACGAACTCATTCAAGATCGATCACCATCATTATTCTCAATTACAAGAGACCTACAGACTTGTTGAATTCAATGATGAGCTCGTCAATGTTTGGGGTTAGTTCTTGAATCTCACTCCAGTAGTTCTTGTAATCATACCACTGTCGATTCAGCTTCTCAAGCTCAAACATCTGTTGTTCAATCCAGGTGAAATACTTTAGATGATGAACACGCTTCTTATCATAGAAATCCAACTCGATCATGGCATCTGTCTTCATGCCCTTCAGGTGTTGATGGTAATCTCGAATCGCATCTTTTTGTGTATATTCACCGAATCGCTCTTTGGCTTCTTTGAGCCTCGATTGATATAGTTCCATGGAATCAGTAAACACGGTGATGATTACATCATCCTTGGTCAATTCATAGTACTTCGCAAATTTGATTGACATCAATAAGTTGGCAATGCTTGAGATTCCCAGTAGATCTAGTTGGTTGACTGTTTCCTCAGGGGCGCCTACTTCTTCTGTCAAATACTTACGTCCAGCTGGTTCATTAAAGAGCCTGATGAGTCGCATTGTGTCCTCATCATCAATTGCAATAATCATGTCAGTATTGCGGACATTGTGAATCCATGGCACGTGTTTGTCACCAATACCTTCGATCCGATGCCCGCCGTAGCCATTTAGCCAGAGAGTTGGACACTGAACAGCCTCACCGGCTGCAATCTTTGATGTCGGATATTGCTGCTTCATGAAGTCCCCACAAGCAATAGTACCAGCAGAACCAGTAGTTAAGCAAACACCGCGATATTCATCATTGCCGAGCTCTTTGTCGAGTACCTCTTTCATTGCATTTCCTGTGACATCATAGTGATAGAGATAATTACCAAACTCAGAGAATTGATTGAACACATAAATATCATCACGAGTCCTTCTTAGTTCCCAAACTTTATCGTAAATCTCCTTGACATTGCTCTCACAACCAGGAGTCGCAATTATCTCTCCTGCAACGGACTTGAGCCAGTCGAACCTTTCCTGTGACATTTCTTCAGGCAGAATGGCAATGCTCTCACAAGCAAGAAGAGTTGCGTCATACGCTCCACCTCTGCAATAGTTCCCTGTACTTGGCCAGACTGCTTTATGTGTTGTAGGGTCAAACTGTCCTGTCACAAGTGGAGGAACAAGACAGCCAAAGGTTGCACCTACTTTGTGAGCTCCAGTTGGAAACCATTTTCCAACAAGTGCGATAATACGAGCTTCAACACCTGTGATTTCAGGTGGAATCTCCATATAGTTTGCAATATTTCTATACAAACCACCTTCTGGAACTGGCTCGTTCTTCCACGTAATCCTAAACAAATTCTCAGA
>CAZSWP010000066.1:11614-12079 GCA_964610875.1 uncultured archaeon | reverse complement strand
AGTGTATCCCATATACCCTGTTCTCGTCAAATTCGATATCATCAAGGTCTATCTGCTTCACTGACACATATCGCAGAGCTTCTGGTCTCCAGTCACGCCTCTTCATTCTATCACCTCATGCCCATACCTGCAAACCATCGAATCATCACAAAAATCATAGATTTTGTATACTATCTTGACTATTTATTTATTTCTATTTGGTAAATCTAAATAGGATGCCTATTTAGTAATGTTTCAGTACAGTACATATAAGAACAAGTGTTAGGCGTATGCTCGATGCAATGGTTGATTTCCTCCTGCAACTCTCAGAAGAAAATGTACTTCGGGCATTGGTCTTGATCTACCGCCGACCACAGTATAGGTCAGACCTTCGTTCAGGACACACAAATCCAGATGGTATTGGGGGATATCCGAAGGTCAAGAAGGCAGTAGACATCCTACTTGATTTAGGATTGGTTGTTGAAA
>CAZSWP010000066.1:9130-11604 GCA_964610875.1 uncultured archaeon | reverse complement strand
ACTGAGAGAGGAAAGTTGGTCTATGAACAATTGATGGAAGTATTCGAAATATGATGGAGTAAATCTAATGACTTTAACTCACTCATGTCGAATGATATACTCACTGATCTTCTCAAAGACCTTCAGTACCACATGTGCATATCGTGCATCGTCAATCTCGAAGAGGTCCACACTTCCATTCTCCCGTATACGAACAATATGACTATCGACATTGAGAACTGCACTGGTAGGATTCTCTGTGATCTCCAGATGTAATGTGGCAATATCCACCTTGTAGCCAATGTTGAACTCGTTCTTTGAGAGTGTCTGAGTTCTCTCCAGTCTTACATTACCAACCTTCTCTATGAACCGCTTGATCACTCGTCTGAGAGTAGTGACAGACTTCTCACTCGAAGCTAGAATCAATCCACACTCAAACATCACAACAAATGGATTATCTGAACACTTGATGGTCAGATAATAGTCACTCTCACAGTCAGGGAATCGCTCTGATAGTTCATCAATGTCCACTCGTCTATCGAGCCAGCCTAGTACTACATGTTGTTTCTCAGTCACTCTGTCACACCCTCGTGAAAACACCGCATCCCGATCACCTGCAACAGCGTAGTCTCCAGTTCCGTCTCATCGACCAGCCCTACCAGTCTGGTCCCACACACTTCAGTAGTGGGAAGTTCCCGTATATCCTCGTACATCTTCCTGTGCATGGGCTCTGCATCAATGTCTATCTCCCGAAATGCCGTCAGTGGGACATTGTACTTGGTCAGAATCTCTCGAAGGAGCTTTCTGACTGCCGGACAGAAGATGCAGTTCGCACCCTTCAGAAGGACAATACATGCTTCACGCCCACACTCTGGATACCGTTCATCGTTACTCATGCACTCGCCCCAGATTGTCATACTTTTAGTAAGAGAAATTTACATAATAATATTCTGTTTTTGGAGTCCGTAAATGTATTCTGTATATGGATATTATGTCCTATTAATTCTTATAGAGGGAAATATGAATAGAGTACTTGATTGGAATGACTACTCTGTTGAATCGGCTAGCTGAACGGGGGGTGCTGAAGGCAATTCTGTTACTCTCAGAAGGTCCAAAGAACAAGTCAGACTTCAAGAGGACAAAACATAATCCAGAGGGGATTGGTAGTTGGGAGACGGTTGAAAGAGTCGTAGAGATTCTGGTTGAGGATGGGTGGGTGAGGGAGAAGTCGGACGGTAGAGAGATATTGTACGAGCTCACACCTATTGGAGAGAGAAGATTCAGTAAATTAAAAGAGCTATCAAATTGAAGGAATAGAATCGGAGAGGAATTACTTACCATATGCACGATAATTCTCTGGTAGACGTATATATAAGAAATTAAGCAGTAAAGGTATATGGTGCATCAAATGGGAGGAGCTTCGCATAAGCAGTATAACAAAATGAACTGCTTATATCTACTATTAATTGTATCATCAATAATTACTCTAGTCTTTCCTATTGATGGCACACAATATAATAGTACCATAAATGATAGGCAAGCTGTCTACATAGGCCAAGAGAATGCACCAATTGCAATTTGGACGTGCGATGTTTCATGTAATAGCTCAATATGGTGGTTTGATGAGAAAGAAACAATAGAAATTGGTGTGGTCACATCAGTAGATACATCGGAAAGAGGTATTTGCAGGATGAATATATCACGTATTCGTCTTCAGTTGTATATTGGAAATGAGTACATCCCATTATATGATAATACCACGGATATAATGATGGAAAATACTACTGGATTTTTTGAGGAAACTACACGGTTCAGGACAACAATGGATTTAGAAATCTCATTGAAAGAGTATGAGTTTGTAGTTTCTTGGTTGTACCCCAAAAGAGAGTGCAATTTTGTCTACTCTATAGACATAACAACTTATGGAGGAATGGATCGTTCCACAAAGTTGAGTAATTATTATGATTCTGGAATTGAGGGATGGTCACCTGAATCCATATTAGTTGTGCTTGATAATCCAGAATTAAGAATAACCAATTTAGTCATCGTTAGTTCCATCTTATTACTTCCAGGTTTGTTATATTTGATTATTTCCTTCTTGAACAGATTTGAAAATAAGAACCGAATTGTGTTATTCTTTGAAAAGTATCAAAAACAATTTTACTATTCATCGCTATTCGGATTTTCATTGTTCATAACCCTAATTCTTGCTATATCATATGGACCCGTCTTCACATTCAGCTTAGTAGAATGGAGATATTGGTTCTCTGTAATTATCACATTATTAATTGGATTTAGTTTTACTATATTCTTGTCAATGTTTGTTGGAGATCACTCTCTTCCAGGCATCTCTGATGAACAATATCGCAAGTACATGGAAATCACTCAAATTGGGAATATTGATTTTCAAAGCAAGAGCAAACTAATCGAAAATGAGAGAGATTTAGTCAATTCTCTTAGCGATGTATCACCCCGGACCTATGCATTAGCTCAAA
>CAZSWP010000066.1:0-9120 GCA_964610875.1 uncultured archaeon | reverse complement strand
CTATATCTTATTTTAATTTCTGATTTATCTCTGCTTGGAGCAACACAGAATCCTCTAGCATTTCCTCTCAAATTTATAACAGGTTCCTGTTTCTTCTTTAGCTTTTTCATGTTAGGATATAGTAGAGGTCAGTTTCATAAAATAAAAATAGAATATGGAAATTGTTACTCTGATTGGTATTGCTATTGGACTCTGTTGTACATTCTAGTCATTCGTAGCGATTATGTCTTCGAGCAATTGGATCCATTGCGAGAATTGCGGATACAACAAGGAATTGATGATGATGTTGATTTACTAACAGTACTATTGACAGCTGATGGTCTACAACTTTCAAAAATAAAGCAGGATGAAAGTCAGATAGAAGGAGCTGCTCTTTATTGGTTATATGAGAATTCTATATGTCAAACTGTACAGGATTTAGAGAAAGATGAAATCAGAGAGATGTTTCAGAAAAGTCTAATGCCATTTGAGAAAATGCGAACTACCGAAGATTATAGAGGGGATGTTGATGATTTGATACGTAGAATCGTTTTCGCTTTTTATGGCATTAATTGTATCGAGTGGATTCCTGAAGTTATTATAGACCTTGCGCCGCTACTCCTCGATGACAATAATCACTCACTGAGTAGTCATATTTTTATCACAAAAGTGATTGAATCGTATAATCAGTTTATGACATTGTCACCTAATCTGAAACTACCTGTGAATCCAGTAATTACATATTTCAGAATTGTGTGGACTCCTGCTTCAATCATTTTCGCATCACCAGTTTCAGCAGTTATTTGGAGTTTCATCTAAATCCGATTCATGCAAAATAGTAACACATTTGTGAATTAATACGAATGTGTACTAAAATGTTTAACAAAATCCAATATATTATCCAGCAATTGGAAAACAAAGAAGTTTCAGTCCCCAAGCGCTTAATCCCTAATAAAACAACTAGAAGAGATTATCTTCATTCAATTCAGAGTGAACTTGAATTTGGGTGGGTTCTTGGTCAGAGAAATGGATTTGATGCCATAACTTTCATACCGAATGATGCCAATATTAAAGGTGATGTTGATCTTGTTATTGATTTGAATTGTAGATACTGCATTCAGGTTAAATCGCCTTTTATGTCATATTCAAGGATACAGAGAGATATGTTTACCAGTGGCAGGATGTTAGCCAAGGGAAAGGGACTAACACCTCTGAGTGGTTTTCATTCTAAAATGGAACAAGTGGACAGAGGACTTGCTGGAATCCTGAAACCCCAAAGTGCTTATTCATTACCGCTAATGGCAAGAAAGACAAAACAACATTATAGTAAGGCTCGAAAGCAGCTCAGAGCCTATCCAAATAATGGAATATTTGCATATGACCTTAGAGGTTATCCTTCGTATTCAGAAACAGATATTATAAAATCAATTCATGTTAGATTCCAGAAAGGTAGTTCTTTAGCTGGATGTATATTACTCTCGAATACTCCCTTTACTTTAAAAAACCGTAACAGTTACGGTCGAATTATAGGCATTCCGAACAAATGGCATGATACGCAGTATGATAGAGAAGATTGGCAACGGATGGGATATAGTGATATAATTCAACCATATCAGACGAAGCCTTTCATGATAATCACATCTCTGAATTTCAGGAAGGGATGGAATGATTGGATGGAGATTAATGGGAGAAGAGTAGTAGTTGATGATATAGAAATCGGTAGATTGTAGTATATTAAAAAAAACCTGACAAGAGATGGTTTTTTTGTCATCATTAGATGATGTGAACTACTCTCACTCCTAAGGGATGTCATAATTCACCTAGTAACCACCATAAGACTCTCTTACCAATAGCATTCCAAAAACCTGTATTTCCAAATGAATCATCTTCATACAGTGGTCTGAAACCAGAAACCAACATTCTGCCATTGTCCTCTCTAGTGATAAGAAGTGCAGACCCTGAAGCAAGTTGACCTTCAGCAGCAAGAGCTGTAAAAGATGAATTGTAGGATAATAGTATACCTGATGGTGAGAGATATCTATCTGGAATAGTTAATCCATTGGTTATTGGATGAACTCTGGATACATTCCAATTACCTTTCGTCATGTTGATATCAATAGACACACCCATCCATTCTAATGATTCATTAAATAATGTAATATTGTTTTGAGAATAATAAGGGAATAAACCAATAGAACCACCTAGTGCATAATATTCAGCAAATGATGCTTTTTCCTCGTCTGATAATATTGTCCTATTACTTGTAAAGAAACCATCCAAAAGAATTGTGTCAAAATATCTTAAGAATTGGGGAGTGAAGCAAGATTTTCTTCTGATTTCATATATCGCTATTTGTTCTTCTTTCAGCCATGAATAGAATGGTTCATAGTCCGTATAGAGACTTGAACTTGATCCCATGTGATAGAAATCTAGTGCGATGATATTTCGAGGATATGTTGGAGAGAACGAAAAGTAGACACTCGTATTCTGATGGTGAGCTCTTATGTCTAATAGGAATTCATAGCGTTCTTCTAAATCAATATCCTCAATATCCAGAGTGAAAAGAGTTCGTGCACTTTGATTTATAGTGATACTCGAACTGACATTAAGATCAGTTGGTACTGTTCCTTCAATGTTGATTGTTACAAGACTTTCAGTAGAGCATACTATAGTGAGATAGAAATCATATGGACATCCCACATAGAGAGGATCTAAATCAAAGGGTAAACTTGTTGGTGATACCTGAATAAGAAATGGGATGTTATTGATCAATGGGGCATTTTCCAACAACCTAATAGAAGCAGCTAGATTCAGTTTTCCAACACCTGTCTTGTACTCTGGATAATTAATGGGGTCAGCTCCTGCCAGCAAAGCTGCTTTCAACATTCCAGGCGTCCATGATACACCAAGAGACATGCATCTGTCAATCAAAGCAGCGGCGGAACCAGAAACCCATGGTGTTGCAAGACTAGTTCCCATTGAATAGGGATAGCTCAGGAAGACTGCGGGAGCAGCGATATCAGGTTTCATGTATCTATCGTTAGTTGGTCCCCAACTAGAATAATCAGATAACGAACCATTTCTTTCCAGTGCAGCAACGCTTATTGCATGTTCATATCCGCTAGGATAGCTTATTGTACTTCTGTCAGGATAGTCCCTTTGTTCGTTCCCTGCTGCGCATACGACTAGACAACTATGATTCCAAGCATATTCTATCGCATCTTTTTCTGATTTGCTTGATGACATTGACCCAAGACTTAGATTGATTATGTCTGCTTTAGCAATATCTACACACCAATATATAGCAGAAACAATTCCCTCAATTGGACCACTCGCATCATCTTTACCTTCTTCTCGATAGAGAGCTTTTGCGTTGATGATTCCTGCATTTGGATATATCTCTAGAATTTGCCGAGCTACAAGCGTACCATGTCCCGAAATTGACTCATCAGTAGTTGAATTATCATCTTCAGCATATCCATTCTCAATAGTAATGAAACTCTTTTGAAGAAGTATGTGTGATGCGAGAAATGGGTCGTTTGCATTGATTCCACTGTCTACTACTGCGACTTTCACTTCAGAAGTCGGATGCATACCTGCTTGTATAGCACCATTGACATAGTAGACAGTACTCATAGAAGATATGACTACTAAGGTGCAGATGATAAATGATACAACAGGTCTATTTCTGGTTCTCTGTGAATGAGGCTTATCCAGAATGAGTTCTATTTTATTTCGTTCATTCTTCGATAATAATGAGGAGATAATAAAAACAATGACAATAGAGATTGGAGCTACAAAATAGAAGGTTCCCTCATAATACGTTCTGAGGACATCGAGAAAAAGTAATACCGCAATGATGTTCGATATGTAGATTGATACAACATCATTAATACCTCTGCTTTTCAGACTATGTGAAACTGGTTTTACCATCATCTTTGCCAAATCGATAACAAAGAGTCCAACCACCAATAGTATAATCAATTTGAAAAGTACAATTGGCATGCTCGTGTAAGTATACCGTATCGAACTTGGCTGTAAGAAATATAATAGTAGAATGATACTAATTACTATCATAGCAGGATGTGACGACGTAGTTAGATTTGTTGGACTGGAATCGTACGTTGATTGTTTGCCAAAGATTTGTGATGATTTTTCAACTAAACTCAAACTGGTCATAACGGAGAACGAGATTACATAACACATTGAGAAATACATGAGAGGAAACTGAGCTAGAAGTCTTAGATCGTTCATTGGATTCAATACACTGTAGCATAATGAAATGGGAATACTCGCAATCCAAGATATTTCCTGATGTTTTAGATTTGCCGCCATATTATCAATTGGTAGCCAACCATTGTTTGTTCGGTGTGAAAATAATAGACTAATACTATCGAAAAACAATACTATTCCAAAATATAAAAGCAAATCAAATGGATAAGGTGCAATAGTATTTGGTAATGGCTCTACAATATTACCAAGTATATCCCTTTCCGCAGTAAGAAACCAACCAACATACGTAGAAACGACCGTAAATAAATAGCATATTGCAGATATTAGACCTGCTCGAAGAATAAGATTACCTACATTCTCAATATCCTTTCTGATATTATTCGTTAGTACCTCTCTTTTGAATAATTTTGGTTTTCTGAAATAAGACGAAAATAGAATGAAGGTGACAAAGAATACTAATACCAATTGAATTGATTGTTGAAAAGTTATTGAAAGGAACCCGAATATCAGTATTGGAAGCAGTAACAAAGCAATGGTTCTATGTAGATCCTTTTCCCATCTTTTCTTTTTATCAGATAGGACGATATCTATTGCTGCAATACCAATTCCTGAACCTGTTAGTAGTAGTAGTACAGAGATATGGGCGGACTCGTGTGACAGAAAGATTACCTCAATGACAAGAACTATTGAAAAAATCAGCGATGGGATTTTAGCACTGGAATCCTGTGCAATTGGGAAAGGCCAGATTGACTCTGGTGAATAAGTCTTGAAGAATGTACGAGGAAATTTCGCATCAAGTAAGAAGTCACTACAGACATGAGCTACAAAAAGAGAGGGAAATATAATCAGAAATTCATACAGGTACTCTTGGATAAAGAGTAGAGAGAAAAGTAATCCTTGAAGTACCAAGCGAGATACATTGTATGAAGTCCATTCAGAACCGAAAACTAGCACAGGTAGATAACCCAGTATAACTTCAACAATGATATACAATATCATAACACGGAGTAAGGTAATGATTGGACTGTAGTAAATGAAATAAAAAGAAACCCAGTATTCCAAACTATAGCCCATTGATAATATCAAAAAAAGATAGGCAATTGCATGAGTAATTTGACCGACAAAATAGAGTAATATTACTCGAACTACGCCTAGTTTGATATCTGATGGTATTTGTTTTCCTTGATTCACTTACCCTCAACACCATTTCTACAACATAGAGATTCATTCTCCAGTGTATCACGTATTATCTTTAGAAGTCGTTCTCCTTTCAATCGATTTTCCTCAACGATATCGAGATGAGAGCCCAAATGCTCCACATCTAGAACTATTGTGCGCTCCATCTCATGTAGTACATCCAATTCTGTTGCGTATGAGTAGATAACATGAAGGCGTGTTTGAACTTCTGATGAGAAGAGTCGGGATTCGCCAGCATTCACTAGTGATTCCCATGCCTGTCTCGTAAGAGGAACAGGTCTTTCAGTTTCCAGTGCGATTGTCAATCTTCGCAGTTCATCTACAATTAGTTGTGTCAATTCCGGTATTCTTTGTTCATAACCATGAGCTATAATATATCGTTCCAAAAGCAGAGCAAGAAGTACACCAACCATTGTAGCGAGTAATTCTGGAGTATATGCAATAGTAATTCCTTGTTCAAACGGAAGACCTCTAGATAGATCATATATGGACGATACAATGATAAAAATGATAACAACGAGATATACGTAACGAGATATTTTCCATATCTCTTCAGAAGTGCTTTTTGCACTCTCTTTTGGACCTTTTTCTTTAGACACTTGATCAACCTGCCCCTAATTCTACTATTCTTCACCCCACTCATCCACAAAGCACGACAATGGCAGTGTCGTTGTGACCTTTGCCATCTTCTGTACGGACACCTTCCTATATGAACGATACGGGTGCTTCGTCAGGGAGTAACGTGTGTGCATCTTCCCATCCTCAACGAACACATGCACCTGACAGCACGACGGCAAGGTCCGCCCACCCATCGGCTTCGGGTAGCGCCCCTCGGTGGTCCCAGTGGTGATGATTGTCACAATGTCGCGCTCCAGCGTGAAGGCCATGACGCGGTTCGCCATGTGGGTGATCTGCTGCATCCCCTCAGCAGTCAGCCCTTCCTTGTGGTACAGTCCAACCAGCCCCGTCAGCACCAAGACCCTAGCTGGGACTCTTGCAAAGAACCCGTCCAGCTGGTTCATCACCAAGTCGTAGGTCTGCGAGGAGTTGAAGGCCCGTGAGATGAAGATGCGGTCGTAGACTTCCTCAGGCTCCAGTCCAGCCCTGTAGGAGAGCTGGGTGACCGCATCGAGGTCCATCATGTTGGCAGAGTCGATGACGATGACAGAGGTATTGAGTCCGCCCTGTTCAGGGGGGAGTTGTGCATGGACCATCAGCCGTAGGACATCCTGATGGAGTACCCTGTGCCCGAAGAAGAGGTGCATGAGGCCAGTCTCAAGACCGCCATCCAGAAGGTCGTCCAGCCTGTCATTCCCAGTACGGACTCTGGTAGTGGTCATCTGGTCAGCCGTACGGAAAGACATCTGGTTCCATACATCTGTGTGGTGGTGAGGGGCTATAAACTCGTACAAAGATTAAAGAATCAGAGTAGGAGTCTTAGCGATTGTGTAGGAGTTTTGTTTCGATGGTCATTGAGCTGACATATACAACTGAAGATGGAAAAGAACATTCAGAAACATATCCTAGTGATATTGAGGAGATTGATCTGTCAAATAGGAGAATTTCAGAAATTGATCTTACTTCTCTAAGCACCTGCTTAAATCTAAAAGCACTTGTTTTAAAACATAATTTATTGCAGGGGATAGATTTTACTCCCCTAAGCTCATGTACGAAACTTAAAGGAATTATCCTATTTGGAAATAAAATAACATACCTTGACTTCTCCCCCATTAAATCGTGTATTGAAGTATTAGTACTTGACTTAATGTCAAATAAACTCAGGTATGTTGACCTATCTCCACTCGAATCGTGTATAAAACTTGAAGTACTTATTCTGAATGATAATCTGTTACAGAGCATTGATTTGAGTCCATTGCGAACATGTAACCAATTACGCTGCTTGGATTTAGAAGAGAACAATCTCAGAGATATTGATTTAGAGCCTTTAGAAACATGTCAGAGTCTTACTGAACTTCTTTTGGAGTTTAATCCTCTCAACAACATAGACTTGACTCCGATAGCACACCATTCGCAACTGGAAAAGTTATCATTTGAACAACGTACGGAATTACAGTTGCACTTTTCGTTACTGAAAGACATAGCAGAGTTGTCACTTCCTGTGAGAAGAGAGATAAATAGGATAAAAGTAATCACTTCTACTTCGAGAGAACAAGGTATGAAAGAGGATTCACCCAAATATCAAAGATCGACACTACAGGACTCTATTTTCTTTTTGAAGTCACTAAAGCTCAGACACAAAGTTATGCTAGTACTTATTGGTATACTGCTAATGGTTCTTCCTAATTTCATTTCTCTATTGACAGGTTACTCGATTCCTGACTCAATGCAGGTCATAGAGTATTTCGTGATGGTTTGTGGACTTCTGGTATCTTTGGCAGGCATTTTTGCTATCCTTAGTAGCGATGCTGCAAAAACGGGCATAGATGAGAAACGTCATGGCTCAAAGATATAGACCTGTACGAAGATTAAAGAACGAGAATGTGAGTGTCAGGGATTGTGTAGGAGTTGTGTGTCTGTGGACATCAAGCTAGTTTATTCAACAAAAGATGGTTCAGAGTACAAGAGGGATGTGAAGCAGGCTGAAACAATAATTTCTCTCAGTGGAAAAGATATCGTCCATATTGATTTAGAGGGATTGAGAGGATATGATGGAGTATATTCCTTAGACTTGAGTAATAATCATCTTGAACAGGTAGACCTTTCGCCTTTGAGTTCCTGTAAAAACCTTGAGGAATTGAATCTTAGGGGAAATGTCCTTGCTGAAGTAGACCTCTCCCCCCTGAGAGCCTGCTACAATATTACCGAACTCACCCTATCTAACAATCAGATTTCTGACATAGATTTGAGACCATTATCATATAGTGATGGAATTAGACGACTTGATATCAGTGCAAATCAGCTAGAAACCATCGACCTTTTTCCATTACATTTCTGTCATGCCATGTTGGAGATAGATTTGAGTTTCAATAAACTATATGAGATTATCACTAACACATTTGGTAGATTTGAGAGAATTAGAAGTATAAATATCAGTTATAATATAATTGAATACATTGATTTGGAGCCTATATCGAATTGCAGAGAATTACAATTCTTACTCCTTTCCAATAATTTGATGCGTTCTATTGATTTATCTCCTCTTTCACAATGTACTGATCTAAAGGTTCTCAATGTGATGGATAATCATCTTGTTTCTATCGATATCGACCCGCTGATTGGTCTAGTTTTTCTCGATTCATTTCAGACCTACCCATGCAGTATTCTCAATATGTCCAGACATCTTTTTGACCCACAGAGATTATCAAATGGACTTCGAAAAATGATGGATCATATCAAACTGATAGATACTACTGAAGAACCAAAACCTTCTGTGTTTATTTCCCTAAATAACAGAGATTTACCAATGGGGGAGTTCATCGCTGAATCTCTAAAAGAACACAACTTTCAACCTAGACTCTACGAGTGGGATGTGCCTCCAAGCGACTCCATCATCGAGTTCATGGAAGAGAGCATCGAGCAGGCAAAGGTCATGGTCCTGCTCTGGTCAGAGCATGCGAACAACTCCTACTGGGTGAGTGAGGAGTACCGCAACTTCCACATCAAGGTCAGCAAGAACCCCACAGCGAAGATAATCATCGTGAAACTGGACAAGACAGATGTGCCACCACTGATGCGGGATAAGAAGTGGAT
>CAZSWP010000065.1:0-12578 GCA_964610875.1 uncultured archaeon | reverse complement strand
AGTGGGGATATGGACTAGCAGAGGGACGACATGGATTAAATGGCCTATTGAAACGTTTGAACTCAATTGAAACAGATTGTAGAAAATTGTATCCACCGATTCAGGATTTACTAAATTATTTGATTTTACAACTATCGGATCCGTTTACGGATTTGGATTCAGAAAATGCATGTGATTCAATAGTTGATAGAATTAAACAAGTGCGATTAAAATTGCGAAATGAAATCGACAAGGAACTAAAGAAACATGGCTCACATTTGGAAAAACCTAAAGGCCAATCAAGAATTAAGAAGTTTCTAATACAAATGAAGTATGCTATGTCTAAAATAAGAAGATAGTTAGTACAACATTTGATTCATTCAGTGCGGTGGAGACAGATGGATTTCCCATCTGACACCGATTCGCTGGTTCAAATCCGGCTCGGCCCACCACTTTATTTTTCAATTGATACTTTTATCTTGGTTCCACCATATGAATAGATGTGATCGTCTTGAGGGCTAAGAGTGGATTGATTGTTATTTGCTTGCTCGTTCTTTTACTATTACCAAGGGTCCATACTCAATCACAGCAAGGCCTATTCTGGAATCTTGAAACCGACAATGGATATCTGATGTATAAACTGGTATTCAGAAATTATGATGGTGACGAAATACAACATAGAGTGAATGTATCCTTTGATGATATTCAGCCAACTATTCCAGAACATCTCCATAATTGGAGTGAGATTCCTGAGTATCCACTCCAAATGATTCTGATAAATGACACAGAGATAGAAGACTTGAGTAAATTCATCTCGGGTTTCCATTATATGATTCTACCAGTTGGTAATTGGACGCTGCTAAGCTCCTTAGTTAAAGAAGCGTACAACAATTCGCCGTCATTTGATGTAGATGATCATGATGAAGACTATTGGGGATACGACTACCGTTGGGACCCTGAAAATCTAAGTTGCACATATTCTCATAGCTTCAGTTATCATAAGGACAAAGGGTTACTCAATGTTGCATCATTTTGGGTTCATGACCGAGAGAAAGGAGGAAATGCCCTATGGTCAGTCCATTTCCAAAGAGATTATAGCTATGCTTCACCTCTTCCTGCAGTTTATACAATCTATACCATGATTTCGATATCATCACTTTTGATTATTCTATTGTGGATTAGGAGAACTCGCAGACTTTGATTCCTCTTGTGGTGATTCATCAAGCCATCTATCATTCTGTAAGGGAAGGGGCCAATAATGCAAGATTACTAATGTGCTGCAGAGAAGAATGGGAATAGGTAGTCCTATCATTACATAGGGCCAGTCAGGATATGCGAACACAAGACTACCCTGTAGAATAGCCATAAAAACTAATGAATATTCAATAACTACACCCACCGAAATTACGGTTTTCTTCGTACTCTTTCCATGATATAATCTGGCGAAAAGATAGATGAAGATTATTCGTGAGAAAAGAAAAAGCAAAGAAAAGAAATCAATTGGGATAAGAGGACTAACAACTACATCATAATTGCGTATGTGTATTGTCCAGAAGAAAGCAATGATGTAAGACCCAACTCTATCGATAATCATCCCATATGGGGCAATTAGTACAACTATTGATAGTATTTTGATTGCATCTCTAAACCTAGTTTCGGGGTCATTAATCCTACCAGTATACATGCTTAATTCATGACTTTATGAGTAATGTTTCTTCTAAGTATTACTACCATCTCATTTCTTTACCTGAGGTTCAAATCCGGCTCGGCCCATCACTAAATCTCAGTTCAACTAGTTCGTCAGAGCGCAAACATTCTACATTAATCTATGATTTTGTCTACTCTATCTATTTTAGAGTGATATAACTTTAATACAAGTACACCAATTAACAAAACGAATCGACGAATAAATACACAATCGGACTGAATAAAATGACAAGAAAAGTTGCTATATTCATGCCAGGCTGGGGTGCGACGAATAAGGTATGGTACAAAAAGAGTAAGATATAGAATGGATCTCCATTGATTGATCTTTTCAGAAACGGTTATGGATACGACATCGTTGAACCTTCTCCACCAGAGAAATTTGTTTCACAGGAGAAGGGTTTCCATTGGTATGCAAACTACTTGGCTGGCCTTGTAGAAAACGAACTAGTTGAACATGTGATATATCCAACCTGTGATTGTTGTGGGCAGCCAGTTACCGACGAACCTCCAATAACTGTACCACCCGCTGATGAGATTACAATAGTTGCACATAGCATGGGTGGATTAGCAACCAGACTCTACCTGAAATCTGATGATATTGGGAGTCCCGCTGCTAAAAGAAAGGTCACAAGAGCAATAACACTCTCTTCACCACATCATGGAACAGCTGTACCCATCATGGAAATCGTAAGGACTCTGGCAGATGTGTTTGTATTTCTTGGCTCTGGAACTGTGGCATATAGTATTCTTGGAACTACACTGTGCTATCAAGAAGCAAAACCTGGAAGCAATCTAATGGCCGAAATCAATGCATCTCCAGAATGTCCAGAGAATGTGGATTTCCATTGTCTCTGGACCACCGGTGATCGGGTTGTTGCCCCAAGACATACAGCTGTAGTATCGGGTGCATCGAATTATTGTATTGATAACAAGAGTGTACGTCATAATGGAATTCTATGGTCAATATACACTATTGATATTGTTAGAAACATTCTAGAGAATAAATCGAAACCCGTAGGATTACAGCATTATCCATCAACCTCCGGATGTACTGCACTCGATGAACACAACTGGATGCCAAAAGCATTTCCCAAAAAGAACTACTTATGGGAGTGTAGAAACGCAGGATGCGATGCACAAGCTGAAGGAAGATGGCATCCACCAATAACAGGATGTGATATTGGAATAATTGATGAATCAAGAAGATGGCACAAATGGAGAAGAACTGGTGTAAAGAAATACAAATGTGTAAAATGTGGGAAAACCGTTACTGTGAATGAACGCCCCAGTAGAAAAGGGAACTGTAAAAAACCATTCAAGAATTATCACAGATGGAAGCTCTTAGAATATGAATGGCAATGCATGAATACTGGTTGTGGAAAAACTGAGTGGAGTAAATGGAAACCACAGCTCCTTGGATGTAAGAGTGGAATCATTAAGAAGAAACATCACTTCTGGAAGAAAAAAGAGAAAAGATACATATACGAGTTTCAGTGTGCAGGTTGTGGTGAAATAGAAAAGGTGAAATAAATTAGCTCAGCCCACCACTTCTTTTCACAAGCTAAAGGAAGGAATCTGAAAACCCAAGTTAGTTTCGTCTAACTTTTATATGATACCACGCTTGGAATACCGTAATGACAAGATGAGGAGGTTATATGGCGGACCCAGTTTTGATTGACCTGGAGTGCCAAGAAGCATTTTATAATACAGCAATCGTCTGTCTGTCAAAGAATGCATACCATATTGAAACCTCATCACATAAATGGGAGTGTTGGGATGCGGGCACCGGTCAACAGATGGTGGTTTTGCTACATGGAGGAATTATTGGTCCCGAGATGTGGTTCTATCCGGCATTTTTCCTGAGTAGAGAATATCGTGTTATCATGCCGCGTATTCCAGACGGGCTCTCAAATATTTCTGACGTCTTAGAATTCTATAGATTACTGCTTGCGAGAGATTGTAGAGAAAAGGCTGTCTTAATGGGATATTCATATGGTGGAGGAGTTGCACAAATTATAGTAGACCATCTTCCCGAACGAGTGAGTGCCATAGTCCTCTCTCACACTCGCACCATGTGGGATAGGGAGCCCAACGAAGCACGAACAAAAAAGGCCCTTATCAAAATACTACCAACATCACTGTTCAGAAAATTATTTGCGAGTATGAGAGTAAAGGACTATCCAGATTCAAACTGGAATGAATTTCATCGTAAGTTCTTCACCGACCGGATAATGGAATTAGATAAGCAGGATTTATTCGACTTCTCCGACTCGGCTTTTTCTGTGCTGACGGACTTCAATAAACATACATCAACGGTTAATCAGTTTCAGGGATCAGTAATATTACTAGCAACAGAGGGAGATGCAGATGCTTTCGATGCATTACCATCTCATCGTAAACATTTTCCAAATGCAGTCGAACACGTATTCAAGGGGTCAGGAGGGCATCATTTCTTGTTTCTACATCCTGAAAAATACACAACAAAATTGATGGAGTTACTTCAGAAAGTCACCTAGCTTATTTTATTGTATTTCCCAAGATATCTTTAGAAATCTGCATCAGTTCTGAGTCCATATTCAAAGTAGTTTCTTTTTTCTGAGAATCTTCGTAAATTCATCTTTATCATAAGCGATAGCATCGATTGAGATATCAATCATTGACTCATATCGGTCTTGAAATTCCTCAGCAATCGATTGTAAATGCTTTTGATGGTCGTTCTTGTCCTCTGAATCAACAGCTAGTGAAAAGATGAATTCGTCCTTTGTATAGAGTATGATTCTAGCATCACCCAGACTTATCTCGTCCAGACTTCCTCCTGAAAGCATTGGTACAAAACTAATGACCGCACTCACAAGTGCGTTAATTGCTAACTTGTTCTCTCCATCACTAGGTGTTTCGTCAAACATCATAGAATAGATGGGCTTTGCATCAGCGGTAAATATCATCAGACCTCGAATCATTCATCATTCCTCTTATATCAAAAGTACATCCCAGCACGGAAGGGATATTTCTCTTCGAAAATCTTTCTTGCTGATTTCTCCAAAGTGCTTTGAGTCCGACTGATTTCAGGACTCAGACTATGTAGGTCCGGTCGTGTGAATACTGGACCGCTAAGAATATGGCTGATGTCATTGCCACTCAGATCTCTGGTAGAAACTGGTGCTCGATTGATTATACCACGCAATTGGGCTTGAGCATCCTCAGGATTATGTAGTGACTTCATCAATCCCTCAAGGTCGGTCATGTGTATTGGTCTCAGACCAAAATCAGGGGATTTTTCAATATTTTTCATGATACTAGGAGAATCAGCGAGTTCAATTCCCGCACCTGTGAACTCTCTGGGATTGAGCGATATGGCTTTGAGTTGAAAAGCAGCTTTTGGACTGCTTATGATCATGTCACCCTTGGGTGTACTTATTGCCCTCCATCCAGCGGGATTATCTGAATACATATCCATAATTCGGGGCAAGAGGGAGTCAATCGGTTCTACATCAGGCACAGTAAATCAAGTATGATGAATGTGTATCAACTCATATGATTATTGGTGAGAACATCTGCATCTAGACTGGCGTGGCGGCTACAATGTGAGTAATTTGTGTTTGATACTCTCTGTTATGTTATCATGACCGTACTGTCAGCAGTTCTCCCATAGCGGGTCCTGTTTCTATCCCACCGCGGACCGATATTATCTCAGATCCTAGGTCTTCAAGAAGTGCAGGTAGCATGTCTTCAGAGAGATATGTATCGCTAGCATCAATGCCGACCAATTGTATAATCTCGCCATAGTCAAGAGTTATCACAAAGTTCAGAGGCATGTCCCTTACAGGTACACCAACTGCTGCTAGTGTGACTCTAGTAATTCGTTTCTTATCATCCAAGAAAGGACTTCTCAGATACTGTGGATTATACGTGACCACAGATGCCTTACACGCAAAGCGTTTGAACTCCTCATAATTCTGCAGAATCACAGGAGGGATGTAGTTTTGTTCTCTATTGTTCAAGGGTCTCACCATTTCGCATTCTCCACGCCAATAAACCCTCCAACCCCATCATTTCCGATGGAACAGATGGAGGATATGACGTCTAGACGACCTCCCGGTCGCATACTAATAGTATATACTATAATATATATAAATATATTTATTTATTTATTCTTTTCGGTATTTTTTTGAATAAAACTTTGTTGGAACATGTGTTCTAAATACATAAACCGCGCGAAATACAAAGGAAAAAGGACAGTATCAGAAGGTCTCACAGACTCGACGAATTCTACGAATCTGTTCGAGTTTTATATGAGCTAGATATTCAAAGATTCTGCTTATCAGCTCCGCTTTGGCTCTGGCAGCAATAGAGAGGAAGAAGCCATAACCTTTCAGTTCTTTTTGAAGAGCTTTGTTGCAAACATAGATACGGGGATCCGAGTCTTCTCGTGTAAGGTCGAATGGCAGCTCATCAGGGTCTTCGAGGGGACCCATGTCACCGAGCTCTATAATCTCATCCAACACACCTGTTGCAATCATATGGTTGATCTTTTCCATCAAATCAGATTCAGTTTCCGCTAAGACCATCAGGAGTGCCTTGATTTTTGGGTGCTCGATATTCATAGCTGCATTATGGTAGTATTGATAGTGAGAGCCAGTTGTGGTCAATGCAAGTCGCAGCATATTATCGAGGGTCTTCTTATGGACGCTCATGATATCGTAATTATATGGCATCTTCCTACAAAGCGGTTTCTGTTATGGATTATATTGGGTCTATAGAGTTTCAGCTACAGCTCTTATCCAATCAATTCGCTCTGATTTTAGACATGCAATCTTCTTACAGAGGTCACCCCATTCCGAGTCTTCAATGCCACCAGCACAGGCTAGAAGGTGAATATAAGATGCATATTCGTTCTTCAAGGACTCATTACATGCTTGAAGAGCCATATCCTTCTCGGCTCTCTTGGGGTCTACAGGTGTGGGGTCTGGTGGGTCATCTAGAATTGCAAGGTCACAGTTTTCGACGATTTCTGTGTTCAGATCCTCTGTCTTCAATATCATTTCCAGCGCATCAATGAAGCCGGCTGCTGATTCAGCGAGGTTCTCAAAAAGACGAACCGCTGTAGGTTTTTCCAGATTACGTACTCCTTCATAGTAGAAGTGGTAATGGTTCATTTCTTTGACCAGAACCTGGTTCAGCAGGTTGCGCATTTGCTTATCCCTGGTCATTTCTACCCCTTTTTTCAATAAGATATGGTATTAATGAAGAAAACCGTTTCGGTCTTTATAAAGAGGTGCATTCATTATTTTTGAAAAGCTGAGGGATCTTTTAAATAGTTCGAGATTATCTCAAACTCTTCTGCTGGCATCATCGTCTTCAACATCGGGAGGCCTTCGTCCAAGAATTTAATGAGTGAGTGAAGTCGTAGACCTTTTGCCAGAGCAATTTTGTCTGCACCTTGTTGCCGGTCAAGTACCACGGCAATATGGTCGCATGTTACATCCTTTATCCCGCGCTGTTCTACTTCAGCAAGTATTTGATTCCGAGCTTCGAATTTGCTTGTCATTCCTGTGACCAAGTCGTCAACAATGCAGAGGGCATCGCCATCATCAATCACACCTTCAACCATGGCATGCTGGCCATATTCTTTGATGTATTTCTGTAAATCATCCTGGGATTTCACACCAGCAAGTTTTCGTGTATGGCAAGCAGGCAGTCCTGATTCTAGAGAGATAGCAGTGGCAATTGGAATACCTGCGAAAGCGATTCCCACAACCTTGTTGATGTGTGGTGCTTTTTCTTCCAGAAGTGTAGTCATCGTCATGCCCACTTTTTTGAGTGTTTGAGGAAAGGAACTAATAAGACGAAGCTGAATATAGAAGGGACTCCATAGGCCTGAATGTAATGTCCATCCTTCGGGACGATCTCTCTTCGATGTTAGCAGCATTCTATTTTGATAGATGTCAGCAATAATCTCAGCTTTCAAGTTCTCAAACACGCGTTCACTTGTCATAACTTGCACCTACTATCTGCGTATCCGTATTCTTCTTAACTTTCACCATTTATAGCAAATGTACAAAGGCAAACATTGCTCAGTATATCTGACTAACAAATGGAGATTGAAGACCTACCTGAATGGCTTGTGAGAAATGCAGGCCCTATTATTCGGTATCGTACATTGGTCGACATCATAGAAGAGCAAGATGTAGGAAGAGTTGGTCGTGCACTCAGAGACCTAAATAATTCATCTGATGTGAAGAAGTGGTTATCCTTTCTTCAACCAAATACGAAATTTCAAGCGGTTCATGTTGGCAAACCTGAAGCATATGAGAACACAATGGGAAACCTAGTACAACTGGGTCTACGTGCAGGGTTGCAACCGTTTGATAACAAGACACTCCCATTTCGGGTATGGTTAAGCGAGAATTTTGATGTTCCTTCAGGAGTTGCTCATGCTGTTTTTCATCGCACCATTGTTGCTTCTTTCTTAGCATATGCAGGATACGATGCTGTTGAATCAGTCATCCAATTTCTTTATTCTAGATTGGATGCACTCTACAAGTTTGCCAGAGCACCAAATTATGATGAAATATATGTGAATAGAGAGGAATTTGGTCTTCCAAATCATCCCTCTTTGAAACATCATCAAATTATCAATCCTGAGTTACAACCGGACAAAGAGTTCCAGCTACCTTGGATTCACGATATTCGGGGTCTTGGTTCATTGGAATCAATAATGAATACTGAGAAGTTGAGAGTACAATTAGAGAGGATTGTGGAGATGATTCTGACTGAGAGATATCAGAGTCTCCCACCAAGTTATGGTGTTGCATGGTATGGAGATAGATACTATGTGGTGGGATGGGCAGTGACACTGCCAGGATATCGGAAACATTCTGAAGGACGTTGTTTTGCTGAATTACTTCTCAATCTTGAGATGTTTGCTCCATTCAAAAGAGCAAGGGAAAGTAAGTGGTTCAAGGATAACATGGAATACTTGGAGCAATTCAGAACATCCAAGGGGACTTACCTATTTCCTCGGAGTTGGCTCTTAGAAAAAATGGATGGATACTGGGTAGGAGGTGCGTATATGGGTTATGATGAAAGAGATAGAGGCGAGAAATGTATTGAGTATGAGTCAACTTTCAGAGCCCTTTTAATCAAGAAACGAGCAGGACTAATTTTAAGTTAGTTCTGTGTTCAATCCTCTTCAAATGATCCGCGAAGGATGAAACGAGCTAATCGACTCTTCCGTACGAGATAGACAGCCAGGGGGATGATTATGAGAATACTGAGTGTGAATCTTACAACCCATAATAGTGGTTCGTAGAAAGAGTCGCCAAGTACGCTGGTAATGATGAAAGGAGCCAACAGAAAAGGAAGAGGGTGGAGTTCGTAAATCTCCTGCGTGTGATTGCCAATAGGAGTCATGATGTCATTGATTTTTGAAACCCTTGAAAGAAGACTAGCAAAAAATATGATGAGAACGGACCCAAGTGTACCATTTACAAGATATAGACCAATATTATACCCATAATTATCTACAGCCATATCTGTAAAACCATTGATCGTAGAGAGTAGAACGAGGGTGATAGAGAGAAGGATAATCCCAATCAACGACTCTCGAACTGGAATCGTCCATTCGCATCTTTCAAAGATGTAACGTGTTTCATTGCCAATTAGAATGAATGCAGTTGCGAGAAGAACACTCCCAAGCCTCCATGGTACAAGGCTTTCTTGAAATAGTACATCAAGAACAAAGGTACCCGTAGCAAGTACAGGCGGCAATATACCTTTCCAAATTCGACTCCTACCTATGAGATAATGGTCAATTATTACAAAGAGAGAAAGTCCGAAAAATAAAACTTGAAGGAACCAGAGATGAGTCGAGGAATCGGGAGGACCTGCACCATATAGTAGCCAAAAAATGAGTTGGTCCGGAGTGAGATATGTATCAATAAGTCCAGCTAAGGGAATGAAAAGCAGTATCATCAGTAGATAGAGCAGAAAATATGGAATCATTAGCCGTCTACCACGCCTGATGATGTATTGACTGATAGAATCACGATACTTCTCATTACTATAGGTAAGCCCTGTGATAAAGAAGAACAAGGGGATTGTAAAGCTACTCAGATGAATGGTTATGGGATTGATTGCAGGAATAATAGCATGCACTGTGATGACAAAGAAGATGCCAAGTGCTTTTGAAATGTCAATCCAAGTAACTCGCTCCATGGTTCCTGAGATATATTCTATTGCAGTTTATTGTTTCCCATATTCTCCAACTGTATCTATGAAATGAAACTCTGGTTGTTCGGCAAACTTTTTAACGCTCACCTATTCGAACAATTCCACACGCGCTCGTTGTCTAGGGGCTATGATGGATCCCTGCCACGGATCCGGCAATCATATCCAATCCGGATATGGTCGGGAACCGGGAACTGCGTTCAATTCTCGAACGTGGTCGGGAATTCAAGTCCCGGCGAGCGCACCATTTCTTGTCATAATCCAAGTCAACTATTTTTGTTCTTGCTTCTTCTCTAACAATATTGAATACAGCTCTTCGGAGGTTTTAGGTGGGACTTTCACTCCTTCTTTCTTTTGTAGTGTCATAGCATCTGAAGGACAGTTAGCCACACAAACACCACATCCAATACACCGATTCAAATCGATAACTGCTGAATCATCTCCAAGTGAAATGGCCTCCATCTGACACTTTTCTACACACGTCCCACATAGTGTACAGAGTTCAGAGTCTACTTCCGCGAAATAATTGGTGGAATAGAACTTGACCGGTTTCCGAGACATCTTCGATCCAAAAAGAATACCGCAGCAGCACCCACAACAGCTACAAATGAAGTCAAGAGACCTTGCATTGCTTGGTTGTAGGACAAGACCATCTTCTTCATTCTGTTGAAGGATGTCGATTAATTCGTCCTTAGTTACCTCTCTACCCCAGTCTTCATCAATATACATCTGCGCATGCTCGCCAAATGCAATGCAGGTTTCTCGTCTATCAGTTGCTTTACATGGATTATCAACTGCATCCATTGCTTGTCGGCAGATACAGTTTGCAACCATAAAGGGACCTGTGGCTTTGGCCAATAATTCTCTAATGTTGTCATATGCAGCAATCATATGTGTATGCTCTATGCTCTTTCCAACGGGGATTATTCGAAGTTGGGGTAATGGAGTATAGAATAACTCTTTGCCAAATGCTTCCATGTTGTAGTCCACAATATCGGAGTAGAGTTCTGCTGTCATTTTATTCACTTGGAACTCATAGATCCCAATGACCCACTGAACATTACCGTAATATGTAGTGCTTTCTCCCTTTTTGCGGAAGATTAGTCCTTTACTAGCCATGATATCAAGAGAAGCTTCCAATTCCCGCCTAGAGATACCAGTATGTTCTAATCGCGGATAAATCTCATCAATGCTTTCAGAGGGGGTCCAAGAATAAGTCAGATGTGTGGCAATTAGAGCTTCCTGTGGTGTGAACAATCGTTCAAGTATGCGAATCTCAACGCCAGACTCGGTTGCTGGGAATCCCACTGGCATGCTATCAAGGTGTTTTTGCAAATTACGATAGACAGCTGCTTCATCCACATCCTTCATTGAAATCCCTTGCAGATAGTGTTCACTCCCTTATATTATGTCTTTCATTTCTTAGGGGATCGTTAGAAAGCCCGAGAGTGGTTGAAAACTTTAATTGCCTTCACGTTGAAAATGTCACGTTCGTGGTACTATGTATGAGGAGATTGATACAAGTAGCTATGGGAAGTGGAACCCCGTTATTGGGTTTGTCTTAATTGTCCTTGTTGCAGTATTTTCTTGGCAATTCTTCTTTGTTTCAAATGAAGTCAATATGGATATTGACCCGGGGTATGGTATCCTAGTTGCTTTTACACCATTCATCTTCTACAGTGTAGGAAGTGTACTTGGGTTCTTCAGGAAACGTTCGACTACCATAAATGTAGGCCATTTAGAATTTGAAGAGCAAACACGAGAACTTGATGACTTTGGTCAGGTGTACTATGAAGGAGATGATGAAACAGGGGATTTGGGAGGGCATCCTGTCTATATTTGTGGTTGGACCCTCGTTTTAATCGCAAGTGTCTTGATTCTCTATGCTATCATGTCGTTTATCGATACTTTTGGGTATACTTTTGGTGTGTCGATATTGTTGACTCTAGGAGCTGTTTTGTACTTTGTATCTATTTTCTTTGCATTCAAGGGAACCCCAATATCTAGCAATCTTGTGAGAAACCCATTACATCATCGGATTACAAAGTACTTTACCAGAGAGTATGTTGGAAAATACTTGAAAAATTGTGATATTGTTTCATCGGTCATTATGCGATACAGGATTGCACAAGGTCATTCACTCAAGGCTGTTGATGATGTCCGACTTATACTGGTCACATCAACAGCACCACCGCTAGAGGTTGAGGTGACAATCCCAAAGATGGAAACCATAGGCCCAGAGTATACCTTCTATCTCAGTGAGAGCATAGAGGAAAGGGGAGAAGAAACAATCATTGTTGATGACAAGGATATCATTCTGACAAAAGGGGAGTCAGACATGAGATCGTATGTACGCGTACGTTATGACATGAATAGAATCAGAGCAAAATGGGCACTTCAAACAGAGAGAGAGCTCTGTTTTCTATTGAACGTACTACTGGATGAAGTGAAGAAATACGTAGATTTCAGAGAGATTATAGAAGATAAGACACGAAAGATTGAGAAATCGTATGAATAGAACTAACCAAAGAATTTGGTAGTAGCAAAGAATCTAGTCAGAAATACAATCTATGGGCATTTGTCCAATAGAGTTGTTTCAGGATGGAAACGGGGGTTGCCAACAGTTACAAGAGATCTGGTCAAAGTTGGACATTTCTTTAGTG
>CAZSWP010000064.1:0-13203 GCA_964610875.1 uncultured archaeon | reverse complement strand
TCAAGTTCTCTTGGTGTTGCGTATCCTCTCACTGCTGCATTTCTTGGACTCCTTGCTGGTTTCATTTCGGGTTCGGAGACCTCAGCTATTGCTATGTTCACAAACTATCACTATCAGGCTAGTACAGCAATCGGTGCAAATGCAATAGTTGTATCTGCATCCAATGGAATTGGTGGCGGCCTTGCAAGTGTTCTTAGCCCTGCAAAAATACAGAATGCTGCTGCAGTCATTGATGAGATTGGAATTGAAGGTCAAGTAATAAGATATGGAACAGTAGTAGCTGTGCTGATGACATTGGTCACTGCAATTATGACTATGTTCTGGGCGTTTGCATGACTACTATACCCATTTATGAGTTATATCTGTTAATAGTTATCATGTAAGGTCTACAAGTTGAGAGACCTTTGCCACTGTCTTGGAATAGAATTCAGAATCAGTCAGTGAAATGGAAATTGCATTCTCAGGACATATTTCAACGCATCTTCCACAACCACGGCATTGTTCATTGATTACTGCTTTTCCATCAACAAGAGAGATAGCATCTTCAAAACATCCTGCATCATAACACGTCCCACATCCAACACAGTCCTCAGTGACAGTAACTTCAACTCCGGATAACTTCTTCACTTTTGTACTGATTGACGGATTGATATTCTGCAATGTTCTATATAGACAACAACATGGACAGCATTTACAGACACTCAACAGTTTTTCGACCGGCCAAGCATTAAGCCAGACAGCATCCAATCTCTGTCGACCTATCATATGTACAAGTCCAGCCTCTCTGCATTTTTTCAGATGCTTCAACGCTTCATCAACACTTACCATCCTTCCCATATGTGATGCTATATTCAGTGTTGCTTCACCCATGAAAATACAACCAAGTTCTATTGGATATTCTTCACATTCTTGAGATGTTCTACAAGGGCATGAATTCATGAGAAAGATATGCTTTGATTCTTTGATAAACTTCTCAACTATTTGTGAAGGAAGTACAATCTCCACTCCTTGCTCAAGATGCTGGTCTACTTGAATGACCCTATCTTTGGGAAGATAAGTAATCTCATCGCCTCGAAATAAAAAGTATTCAATCATTCTTCCAATGAATGGTGCATTAGTGAGCCAAGAGATGAACATCACTCTTCTGTAAACTTTCTTTATGATTTCAACAAACCAAACTGGTACTCCATAGATCAATCAGCTTGCGAAGCTACTGATATATCCTTAAGGTCCTATTACTCACAATTTCGACATAATCCAAAGTGGTCTAAGAACTTTCACTCAAGTATATCAGGAAGAGTTCAATACAATCAGATATGGTTCTAGAAAAGATAACTGAGAAAGTATTTGCTGAAACCTCAGGCAACAATGGCGGCAATATGGGTGCCATAATTCTCGATGACCAAGTCATTATTGTTGACGCAGGGATGAGTCATACTTTGTCTAGCAAAACGAGGAAGGAGATTGAATCAATTACTGACTTGCCTATGACTCAACTAGTTCTGACTCACAATCATAGCGATCATCTATTTGGTATTCAAGCATTCGAGCCAATCGATGTTATATCATCAAAGGCAACCTCAGACATAATTGCAAAACTGCTGAAAGAGTCTTGGACATCAAAAGAACTGATGGAATATGCAGATGAAGTTAAAAATGAACATCCTGAACTTGCAAAGTCTTTGAGGTCTTTGAAGATACATCCACCTGATACTGTATTTGAAAAAGAAATGCGTCTCGGAAATAAGAATGAATTGGTTGTAGAGAAATTAGGTGGGCATACTATAGGTTCCTCTATTCTAACTTTTGAAGATGAAGGCACATTATTTGCTGGAGACCTCATTTTTGCTGATATGTTTCCCTATGCAGGAGACCCAACAAATAACCCCGATGAATGGATAACAGCGTTAAAACATATACAAGGATCAGGATGTAAATATATCATCCCCGGTCACGGGCCTGTATATAACCGACTTAGTGTTGAAACCTATATTAGATTCTTGGAAGACCTTGTTGAAATGGTCAAGAATGCTATAGAGAAGGGATTAGATGCAGATACTCTCATTAAAGGCGGAATCCCCAAACCACGTTTTACAGACAAATATGACCGCTTTGGAATAATCTCGATTAGACGCTTCTTTGATTTCTACGGGGTGTGAAATATCTGCGCTTGTTGGAACCAATCCGGATTCGCAATTTAGAATTAAAAAATCGGATTGTTATGCTTGCAACGCATTTGAGTTATTGTAGCGATGAAGGCATGGTTTCCAACAAGATGCTAAAATTCTATGAAGAAAGAGCAAGGCACAAACCTGGTTTAATTGTTGTAGGAGGATGCTTCACAGAACATCTAGGAATGGGTTCCCCAACTATGATTGGCATAAGCAAGGATGAACATATTCCTGGCCTTAGAGAGTTAGTAAATATAATTCATTCATATGACGTGCCCGTTTTAGCTCAATTATACCACGCTGGAAGGTATGCTTATTCATTCATACTGGGGGAGCAAGCTGTTTCAGCATCAGCAATTCCTAGTAGGATTACTAAGGAAACGCCTAGAGAACTATCAATTGATGAGATCAACCAGACAGTCAATAATTTTGGAATAGCTGCTAAGCGTGCTAAATCCGCTGGTTTCGATGGAGTTGAAATTATTGGCTCTGCAGGTTACATCATAAATCAGTTCCTTGCTTTAGCAACTAATAAGCGAATTGACGAATATGGTGGATCCTTAGAACAACGAGTGAGATTCCCAATTGAGATTATAAAATCAGTTAGAAAATGCATAGGTAATGATTTGGCAATCTTCTACAGAATGTCAGGAGAAGATTTTGTTGAAGATGGACTGACTCTTAATGATAACAAAATTATTGCGCCCTTAATCGAAAATGCAGGGATTGATTGTTTCGATGTCACAGGAGGATGGCATGAAGCAAGAATTCCACAGATAACAATGGATGTACCAAGAGGTCATTATGCATACTTAGCTGAAGGCATAGCTGATAGTGTTTCTGTACCCGTCGTCGCTTGTAATAGAATCAATAGCCCAACGATAGCTGAGAGAATTCTTCAACGAGAGAAGGTTCAATTAATTGGGATGTCAAGAGCTCTTATTGCAGATCCTTCTTTTCCCTCCAAAGTAAGACACAATAAGTTCAATCAAATTCTTCCATGTATTGGATGTAATCTGGGCTGCCTGGACATGGTATTCACTCTCCAACCTTTGACTTGTGCTTTGAATCCACAAGCTGGATATGAAGGGGAACGAAAAAATGGTTCTAAAGGAGAGGGTAGTATTGGAGTTATCGGAGCTGGCCCTTCAGGAATAGTGGCTGCGAAGAATCTCTCTGATAGAGGATTTGATGTAACACTCTACGAAAAAGAGAAAGTAATCGGTGGTTCATTAACTCTAGCGTCTCGAGTTCCTGGTAGAGGCGAATTTGCTGCATATATTGGCTATATGTGGAAAGAACTCAGAAGACTTGGCGTTTCAATTAGAACGGGTATTAATATCAGAGTCAATACACCTGCTTTACAATCCCATGATATGATTCTTTGTGCAACTGGGGCACTTCCTACAGCTCCAGAAATAGATGGAGTTGAAATGCCTCATGTCATTACTGTTGTTGATATGATTAGAAACAGGACTGTAATGTCTGGGATTGTAGGAATCTTAGGATCAGACGCAATTGCCTGTTATGGTGCTCTTTATGCGGCAAAGACTGCAGATGAGATACATATGTTTCCAATGGGTGAAAGACTTGGTTCAAACATTGGCCGCTCTACAAGATGGGTAATTATGAAAGACCTCAGAAACCATGGTGTACAAATTCATGATGATTTCGAAGTCACTTCGATTACAGATCAATATCTTATGATAGATGGTAGCGAATATTCGAATCTCTTCAAGGTTGATTCGATTGTACTTGGTTATCCTCCTATTCCGGATTCTTATTTAGCTGACAGTCTGCAAAAGAGAGGTTTCCGCGTTGAATCCATTGGAAATGCCACTAAAGTTGAGAATCTTCTTGAATGCATTCATAATACATTTCTATTCACATCAGAAATCTCAATATAATCGAATAACAAGTTGGATTATTAGGGGGATTTCTGCACAGGCGCATACTCTTATTTATCTTCAAAATGATGAGCTCCTATATACTAGCGGAGACTAACCTCTTTGTCAATCGGTGACGGAAACGAATATCAACCACGGGTTCTGAGCTATCCTACTTTCACAGAACTTGAAGGAATACTGAGAAGCAATTTTGAAATCTTATCTAGCTCACTTGAATACGGAATGCCCACTTTCATTTATAGATGGCCAGCTGGTGTGATTCCGGATCGGATAGTTCAAGAAATGGTGTTTGATGAAATTCATGATTATGCTGACAACCTCAAAGTTTGGCCCATCATACGATGGCAAGATGAGGATGCAGGAATATACTACACACGTTTTGTTCCTCAAGAAACCCAAGAACCTGAAAACAGAAGAATGAACTATGCGCTCTTCATTGCCACATTAGCAACGATTGCTATTGGGGGTTGGCTTCAAGCTACAAGTGAAATCTTTCTAACACTGTTTTATCCTCAAGGATACACCATTTTTGACATCATTTTAACAACTGGTGGATTCATTCTTGCACTTATGGGCATCATATTCACACACGAAATGGGACATTATTTGACTGCAAAGAAGAATGGAATTGATGCCACCTTACCGTATTTCATTCCTGGTTTACCACAGATAGGGGGTACTTTTGGTGCATTTATCAAACAAAAAAGTCCACCTAAGAATCGAAGTGCTCTATTTGATGTTGGAGTAATGGGTCCATGGTCAGGTTTTGTCGTGACTTTAGTGGTTCTTGTTATTGGATACTTATTGTCTGTTCCAGTTACTGCTGAAGAATTACGGGCAATTAATGAGGCATATCCTGGGCAATCTGGAGAACTAGCTGCTCCACTATTATTCACACTACTGGGATTTGTGTTCTCAGATATGGTTCCACTTGGAGGTACACTCTATATTCATCCAATTGCATTTGCAGCGTGGGTTGGCTGTTTAGTCACCGCCCTCAATCTCTTCCCAACAGGTCAATTGGATGGTGGCCATGCTCTTAGAGCCATAATTGATGAGAAGAAGCACAAATACATTGGATATATCGCCATTGCAGTTATGTTCTTAGCAGGCTACTTCTTGATGGCAATCTTAGTACTAGCACTTTCAATGGGTGGAGCCCATCCTGGTGCACTTGATGACACGGTTCCAGTATCAAAGAGTCGTGTTGTGGTTTTCGTTCTATCGATGATTGTGCTTGTATTGTCTATACCACCGTTAGGACTTGCATTGTTCTAGATTCACATCGGTTCTAGAACATTTTTCCTATTTTTATATCTCACAAAATTTGTTATAACATAATAATGCATATGCAAGTACGCTTAACATTCGGTTTATTCTCTCAAGAGCAAACCATTTGATTCCATAGGATGTAGAAGATATGAGGAAATATGTCATACCATTCCTTCTTAGTTTTCTAGGAGTCTATCTAGCAGCTACTCAAATTATTGAGATGACTGGTGCAATACCCAGAACAAACATGTTTGAAAGTATGGCTATTGGTTTTGGAATTGATATGACTCTTATCATGATAATTACTATGCCTATTTTGGCTCTTCTATATTATTTGTTCGCTATACCTGGGGCCTACTTGATTCTATTCGGTGCAAAAGTGGTAAAGAGTCACTCGTATGAAATGAATATCATGAATATGGGAAGAAGATTCGGATCAGTACAGCTCATTAGAAGAGCAGCCGCTCCTGCACTTTTCTCTGTTGCATCAGCTGAGATACTCAGAAGTGCCATTGAGAATTTTCTATTTGGTTTTGACCCAACAATACCTGAAGAGTTCTTACCTCTATATCCTGTGACACTATCCTTGATGAGCTCATTGCTATTCCTCCCTGTGGCTTTGTTGCTGTTCATGCCAACTTGGGTTCTAAACGATGCAGGAATAATTACTCATCTAAAGAGTGACCGACTCAAAATACGTCAGACTCCAGACACACAAGGCGTTGGACGATGGATTGCTAATATGCTAGGTGGCTATTCTCTAGTCGCTTTTCCGATTACTATGTTCATGAATCATTTCTATGGGCCTTTCATTCTTCCTTTCTTATTGGGAAGTACTCTTCCTGAAAATATAGCTATTCAAGTAGTTGTAAGCATTCTCTGGACAGTTGGATTGCCTTTCTTTGTAATGGCTTTTATTATGCCCATTATCCTTCTCAATGAAGCAATGCAAAATCGAGTGAGAACAAAAATTGGGAAATTTGCCAAGAAACTGGGTGCGAAACCAGTTAGGAAAGTAAAAATCCGGGAAGACCGCAGAACCAAAAGAATAAGAAAAGGGCAGAAGGAAGATGGTGAGATTGAAGACGAAGAGGAGCCAAACGTGATCCTAACAACAGCAAAGACAATTCAAGCTTCGAAGACAAAAGGTTCTACAAAAAGCAGGACAACTAAAAAGACCACTGAGAAAAAATCTACTCGAAAGAAGCAGTGAGTATTTTTGGACAATAGCTAAGGAAGGAGGAGAATCCTCCCACCTTGGTAATCATCTATTACTAATCAATATCCCAGTCTTCACCCTCGGGAATCCTCATGACTCCGAGTTCTAGAAGACGGTCCATTACTTTCTCTGCTGCTTCATCAATTTGTGGTTCAAACTTTGCACCAGTGATAACTAGCTTACCAGAGCCAAATAGTAGAATGACAACTTTTGGATCGCGCATTCTGTAAATCAAACCTGGAAATTGCTCTGGCTCATAGAGTGTGTTCTCTAATTTCATAGCAGCAAGCTCCAAGTTAAGTTCGGCACCGAGACTCGCACTAGCTACGATATTCTGTACAACAATGATTGGTTTACCAGTGATCTCTATGCCAGCTTCTTTGATATTTTTCACAATCTTATGGACGGCTCTCTTTGCTTCCTTCTCACTTTTCGCACCAGTGCAAACCATTTTGCCTGAATTGAAAATCAGAGTAGCTGTCTTTGGCTTCTTAAGCCGATATACAAGACCAGGGAATTGTTCGGGGTCAAACTCCACATTTGGCATAGTCGCTGCAATCTCATCTAAGTCAAGCCGTTGATTTAGAATGACTGAAGCTACAACATTTTCTATCTTTGTCTTTGGTTGAGGTCTTGGCATCGCATTATCTCCTCTTTATATACCTTATAAAGGTTTGAGAAATCCAATATAAATGGGCTTATAAACCTGATGTACAAAAGTGTGTATTTTGGACCAAGCTCTGAAAATACTGCGTTATGAGAACCTAGATATGAAAATAAGCTTGCTGACCAAGCTAATTGTTCAGTGGAATTATCTTTCAACTTCAATGAATAATGACTCATTTTCACTTCTGTCATAGACTAGTACTCAATCGTGCTAAAAACACATGCATGTTTTTTAAATACAGGTTTGTGATGTTGACATTCTGTACAGGTGAAAATGAATGACTCAGAAAGGCGAATGTTTTGGATGTAAATGCTCATGGTGCTTTTTTGTAATTGTGGGGTTAATAGGATTGGTAACTTTCATCACAGCTTTAGCAATAGGTTTTGAAGAAGACTTCGAGATTACGCAAATAGTATTGAGTGTTGTTGGTGCTGTTATTTTGATAATTGGATTTAATCAGGCGTGTAGAATACAAAAAGAAGTGAACCTGTACAATCGAGTGGTTGCTGTGGCAAGAGCTCATGAGGAGATCCTCATAGATGACTTAGCCAAGCTAGCTGGAATAAAACCAGATATGGCGAGGGGATTCATCTTTGATGCAATTGGGTATGGCGACCTGAAAGGTAATGTTAGGGGTAATACATTCATTCGTTCCGAAGAAACTTCAGGTTTCAAGTTCAAACTGCCATTCAGCAGAACCGTGGAGAAGGAGGTCTTTGTTACCAGAAGATTGCCTGATAGGTGTTACAACTGTGGAGCGCCACTATCTCCGCAAGATGTAGAATGGATTGGACCTGACCAAGCTAAGTGTTCACATTGTGGTTCAACTATGGGACTGAAGACCGAGCGACTAGAATAGGATAAACTTGTATATGATTCAATCATTCAACAATCCCAAGGTTAAATTAGGGTAATGAATCGAGTCAAATCACTCTAGAAGCGGATAGTATAAACAGTCTGTATCTTGGTGACGCTGGGAAAGCCTTTTATGTTGCCTAAAGGTTCGACGCCGCCAAGTAGTGAGATGGCAATATAAAAGTCCGTCTTCATAAACAGAGAGTGACAATGGATGAATAACACACGGAATGTCTTTGCATTTCTCATAGTCATGTTCATGGTGATGGGATCATATCCAATTACAATGTCTGGTACCATGAATGTTGATGTTTCAATTGTTAATAATTCAGCTTTATCATTAACGAACATTGTGGTTGAAAACGTAACCAGAAATGTGAATCAAGAGTTTAATGATGACGATATTGAATTCACAGTATATAATTACACGCAACCAATAACTCAAGCAAATGTCACTCTTTGGAATCAAACTGATGATACGAAATATGATTCCAAATTAACGGTTGGAAATGGTATAGCTGTCTTTTATGATGTGCCTCAAGGTATATACAAATGGAACATTACTTGGCCATTAGCACCTGATGAAGTTGCAACAGGGTATCACACCTCTGACGGTCCTGAGGTATTTGTCACAACGAAAACAGGAAATCTAGATTGGGATAACGATGATGATGATTTCAATGCAACTGTCATAGATATTGATGGCAACCCAGCTGAAGGATTGAATTTCACTTTGGCAATCTTCAATACTACAACAATTTATGACCAAGTAGTAATACCTGCTGATGGCAAAGTAAGTTTCTACGATGTGCCAGAAGAGAACTATACGTGGTATATTTCTCCTCTATCTGGAACCTACGAAAATGTTACAATTGCTTCAGGAAATTGGACCTCTGATGGAACAACACTACTGGTCAAGAGTAATATTGGCCCTATAACCGGAAGCTCTGATTTCTACGACTTAGAGGTATTCACATATTATGAAACATCATTGGCACCTTTAAGTAGTGCATTGGTAAATGTAACATTCTACAATGGTACGGAATACAAATCAAAAATAACATCATCGAATGGAACTGTAAGGTTTGTTGATTTGCCAGTCGAATATATCAACTGGACTGTTTCATATCTAAATGAGCAAATTGGAGCGGGTTCTTTGAACCTAACCGCTCCGAGTGCGGATATTCGTTCACCAATTATTTCTAGTCCTTCCTCAGTTGAGTATCTTGAAGATGAAACAAATATGACGATAACTTGGAATATCTCTGATGCATATCCTAATCTCTTGAGAGTATATGTTGATGGTAGCATAAACACAACGATTGATTGGACAAATCAAACGTCTTACACATTTAATGCTACAGGAACTGCCCTTGGCTCCTATGAGATAAAACTCGATGCTGAAGACCAAAATGGTAACGTTGCAGAAAACGTTGTCGATCTGCGTATCTATGAAGATGTACTACCAGTAGTGTTTGGTCCATCTGATGTGGAATACATCCTTTCAGAAACTGGAAACACTCTTCGTTGGAATATATCGGAAGACAATCCCAGTATGTACACCTTAAAGTTGGATGAAGAAGAAATTCTCAATGGCACTCTTGATCCAACTAGACTATATGTGGAGATTTCTATTGACGGCTTGAATCCTGGTGAGCATGTGTATACGCTATTCGTCAATGACACTAGTGGAAACACAGTATCTGATGAAGTTACAGTTACTGTAGTTGGTGACATAGTTGCTCCTACAATAACTTATACTCCTGAAACCGTTGTCTATGCGAGAGGGGAAACTGGGGTTGTTCGAAACTGGACTGCAGTGGACGATTTCAAGGATAACTACACAATTACCGTAGACGGATTTTTGATTGAATCAGATGACTGGACAACTGAAGTCATATCTTTCGATTTTTCAGGCCTTTCAGAAGGAGTACACTATGTTACTTTGACTGTTTATGACATTGGTGGAAACAGTGCAACTTCAAGCGTTGAAGTGATTGTTACGGCACCATTATTGACAACAGTGATGTTGCTAGCGATTGCTGGTGTATCTGCTGTTCTTGTTGTGGCAATAATTGTCTGGTACATAAGGTATCGCTGAATTGGAGGAGAACGGCCTCAAGAGGCCGTCATCCTTTTATCTCTTACATCTTGGAGTTTCTTTATTCAGTTACTTGGTTAACTGAATTTGCGAGAAAAGGTGGAATATTTGACATTCATACATATACGTGATATCCTCAATGGAAAACATGAGGGTGAAACCGTCAAGCTTCGTGGATGGGTTCATCGAATCCGAAAGCAGAAAAAAATGGTATTTGCTCTCTTGCGTGACCCATCAGGTGTTGTTCAAACAGTGATTAAGAAAGGCGTTGTAAGTCAAGAGGAATATGATGACGCTACAACCATGTTGATAGAATCCCTCGTGACTGTTCAAGGTACAGTCAAGGCTGACATCCGAGCTGAGGGTGGATATGAAGTACAAGTAGAGAAACTGGAAGTACTTCATTTCGCTGAAGAATTTCCAATAACTGAAAACCAGAGCACAGAGTTTCTAAATGATAATCGCCACCTGTGGATGAGATCTCGCTCTCTTAGTAATGTGCTCAAGATTCGTGATGAGGTTTTCAGGTCAGCAAGAGAATATCTTCGGCAAAGTGGATTCTATGAAACTACATCACCTATGTTCGTATCTACCATGGGTGAGGAAGGAGCTGATCTGTTTGAGGTTGATTACTTTGACCGCAAAGTGTACTTGACCCAGACGAGCCAGATGCATCTGGAACCTCAGTTATTTGCTATGGAAAAGGTATTCATTTTAGCCCCTTCATTCAGGGGTGAGAAGTCTCGAACAAGGAAACACTTGACCGAATATTGGCATCTTGAAGTAGAGGAAGCCTGGTGTGACCATGAGTGTAACATTGTTAGACAGGAAGAACTCATTTCTCACATGTGTCATTCTGTGGCAAAAAACAGATTGATTGAATTAGAAGAACTTGGTATTAACCCCGAACGACTACTCAAGATAAAGCCCCCATTTGATAGAATCACCTACGAAGAAGCTATCAAACTGTGTCAAGAAGCAGGTCTCGAAATTGAATGGGCTGATGACCTGCGTACTGAAGCAGAGGAGATACTCACAAAGGACAGGGACACCTTCCTAATTGTGGAGTATTATCCTAAGGAAACAAAGAGTTTCTATATGAAAGATAATGAAGACGATCCTCGTACTTACAAATGTAATGACCTTCTTGCTCCGCATGGTTATGCTGAAATCATTGGTGCAAGCGAACGTGAAACCGACGCACAGAAGATCATTCATAACCTGCTGAGAATAGGTGATGACCCAGAGAAATACAAGTGGTACATCGATATTCGAAGATACGGTAGCGTTCAACATTCAGGTTTTGGAGTCGGAATGGACCGTCTGATTATGTGGATGCTTGAACTGGAGCACATACGTGATTGTGTACCATTTCCTCGAACGGTAAGTAGGATATATCCATAGAATATTATGGGAGGCTTAACACCTCCCCTGTTTTTCTTCTAAAAGCCGTCATTTATTAGGAATGGATAACCTATTTGTGATAAAATCAGTGTTCTTAGTAATCTACTAGCGAGTGCTAAAGAGGTGTATAATTGAGGTCCGCACCTGAAAAGGATATGATTGATAGATTGAATCATTCAGTTAGAATATTGGCACAGGGACTTCCATTCTCTATTGTTTTTATCCTAATCCCGATCTTTGGTTGGTCCCTCCCACATACAATCGCAAATGCACTTGACCTGATAATTTTTTCAGTAATAGAAGCAGCATTATCTGTTTTAATCATATTATGGGTGTTGGGACTTGTTGTTGCATCTATTGGATTTCTCAGTAAAATCATTTCAGAAAAGTTGTGGATGAAATATAAGACAGTATACACATCTCATGTGATTGGACATGGACTCATTCTAACACTACTTCTAACCTCGATACACCTTCCAATGTCATTCTCTCTGAATTGGCTGTATTCGCAAGGAGTCGTAGTTTATGCATTTGCTCTCATAATTGGGTCTATCGTGTATGGGTTTATAGACGGTCTTATTGTCCATAGATTAGCAGCTTATACTTTCTCAAAGACTGAATGAAGTGAAGCTGAACTAGGATTCATCACTTTCCTGCTTCTTAACAATCAATTCCTCTTGATGAGCTCTAACCATTCTAAGTGAATATACCAGACCAATCAAGCCTACTCCCACTCCAATCAGCCAGAGTGGACTTGCAACTGGATGGTTAATCAGGAGAGTGAGAACATAGATATTAAGACTGGCAAAGAATATACCAAATGTTACTATCGTTGCATAGTATGACCAAGGCAGTCCTATTGAGCTCATTATTCAACATCTTTAAGACACTTTCATGGGATATATAGCGGTTTTGTAGATTCACTCAATCATCATTTTTCATACTTGGTTCATCGTTATTTTCAAAAGCATCCGTCTGAAGTGGTGTAACCAAGAGACCTTCTGATGTTGCTTTCAATACAACTCGTTTCCGTAATCCAGCAACTCTCCTAATTGTTTCAGGTATCACCATTCTACCCTTCGCATCAATCTCGGTTATATCTCCATATAGTGTATGTTTTTGTCCTTCGATGAGACCATCTCGAATATGTAGGACACGGTCTGCATACTCGGCAACACGAGGATTATGAGTCACATTCACGATTGTCGTACCAAACTCATTGTTCGTCTTTCGCAGTGCATCCATGACTCTTGTTGCAGTTTCTGTGTCAAGCTCTCCGGTGACTTCATCAGCTAACAATAGTTCTGGTTTATTTGCTAGTGCTACACAGATAGCAACTCGCTGATTCTCACCACCACTCAGTTGATTAGGCCGATGCTCCATCCTCTTCTCCAGGCCCATTGTTTCAAGCAACATGGCTGCTCTTTTATGGGAGATGTCTTTTGGAGCTCCTGCAAGTTTCATGGGTAGAATGACATTCTTTAGAGCACTAAGGCCTGGGACTAAGTTTCCAGTCTGCCAAACGAAACCAACTTTCTGTCGTCGGTAGAGCATGGATCTTCTATCATCCAGTAGCGTAACGCTATGTCCATCATATAGTATTGTTC
>CAZSWP010000063.1:0-13274 GCA_964610875.1 uncultured archaeon | reverse complement strand
GAAGGGTGAATGTACTAATGCCCATTTTTGATACGAGCTTTCTCATTGATCTTACGAGAGGCGATAAGGGTGCAGTAGCCATGGCAAAACAAGTTGATAGCGGGTCTGATTTCAAATCAGTGTCAGTCGTGACAGTCCACGAGTACCTTAGAGGTGTATTCTATCATCATTTGGGAAAGAAGTCATTGGACAAGAGACTACGCAAAGCACTAACCGATTTGGCACATTTTGAACAGCTTGAATTCACCTCAACTATTGCTCGGGAAGCAGCTCTATTGGATGCCAATCTTTTCCGAAAGGGAACTATGATTCCATATGCAGATGTAATAATCGCAGCAACAGCTATGCATCACAAGTCTTCTCTTGTTACAAGAGATACGCATTTTCAGTTCATAGGTGACCTTGACATAATTGACTATTAGAGTGTTGGAATGATAGAAGGACTTTGTACCAGAAGATACGGATAGAAGAGGTCGAGAGTCAGTCTCGTCTTCTATCAATCACCTCCTAAGATTTCTACTTCTTAGAGGTAGAAGCAGCTTGGTTCACAGTTCTTCGGGACTGTGAAGGGGTACTGGCTTCAGACGGGATGTGCAATCGATTCAGGTTGCGTGAAGGACCTTACCCCCTCTAGTGAAAGGTGCTCTTTCAATTTTGATAAAAACAAAGAGTTTAATTTCAACAGAATGTAGATAGGTCATAGGATGACACGAGCACAACTCACTGTAATCGTCTGGGAAGAAGACGATGTCTTTGTTTCGAAATGTCCTGAGATTGAGGTTTCATCTGCAGGAAACTCGGTAGAGGAATCCATTGAGAATCTAAGGGAAGCAATTGAACTATGGTTGGAGAATGCACGAAATCTTGGAATCATCGATGACTATTTACCTATGATGACTTCAGATAGAAAGTCAACCCGAATAATAGAAATCAATGTATGATTTTCCATAAAATCTCAACTATCACTAATTATTTCAATTCGAAAAAGACTGGTTATATAAGGCTCTTTCAAGACTTCATATATGAGACTCCATGACCCGTTTGCCATCCATTGATAGCAAGAAACTCATTCGTAGAATGCTAAAAGCGGGATTTGAATTTGCTCCTATCAAGGGGAAAGGAAGTCATACAGCTCTTGTCAGGATTGATGATGATGGGCTTCCCCATCTTGTAATCATACCAAAGAGAAATCCAATTCCGAGGGGAACCTTATTAGCAATAATTAAACAGAGCGGACTATCCCGAGATGAGTTCCTACAATTGATTCTGTAATATTTTACTACTACAGTAGTTACAAACCAACTGACTATCTACTAGATATAGAAGAGGTGGACTCTTTAGATATGATTCCTGTGCGATCAGACGGTTGCGTGAATGACCTTACCCTTCCCTCATGCTGTTGAGCGCCCTTTCATTTTTCAATAGTCTATGAGTATGAGTGGAAACCATTTTCTATTCTGACACAATCTTAGAAATCCGCTCAACATTAACGAGGATAGTTGGTTTTATTAGATACTGTAGTGATTAACATATGTCAATCCCAAATTCGTGAAATCACTGATGAGGGGTTGATGACGTAATTGAAGGGTGCATTTAGATACACTAGTGGATAATCCAATGATGAATTATCCGAGAGAAGGATTACATCATGATTTGATGCAAGTTAAGTGGACCTTCAAGGTAAGAGGGAGGAAAATGAAGAAAACAAAACAGATTATTCTTGTATTATTTATTGGAATGTTAGTTATCCCCACAATAGGTATTGGATTAGCTATACAACATGACCAGAACGAAAAGACAATTGGGATTGTATATTCAGATGATGACGATTATAGTATTCATCTAGCTATTCAGACTATTGAAAAAGAAACTCGAAATCTCAATATTGATACTCATAGAACCAATCCATATGATTTGAATCTGCTATCACAGAATGTGGATTTCGTTGTAATTATTGGTCATGGAACACCTGAGGGACTAGAAACACGAGATGGTATAATTGCTTGGCATAAATTATATGACGATATTGCATCAATCAATCCCAAAAAGACCATAGTACTTGCATGCAATTCTCCATCAGATTAAAAAACCAATATCTTTGGGTTTAGTGGTCAAATTGATGCTGAAGCTGGAGGGCTAATTGTATCCTTAATGATACATGATGGACTTAAAGTGGATAATGATTTAGTCATAAGTCTGCAACGTATTAAAATTCTCCAAGAGATGATGCATCATCCTCTCGGTCGATATGTGTATTTCGTGCATGGATTTTTTGGTTCGGATGATGATTTTACAGACATGATAAATTGGTTGGATATTAATGACTATTTTGATACATATGAAGATCCAAGAACCTTTTCTTACTTCGATGGTTATGGTGCTGATACATCATCCAAAATGAATGATGTACACTGGCAACATACAATCTCAGATTTTGCACTGAACCTTGCTGATGAACTGCTGAATCTTCCATCAGGTAGTCAGGTGAGTATTGTGGCACACAGTATGGGCGGTATAATTACTCGTGAGATGCTAAGATTGAAACAAGACGATTTTGATTCCCATGATATTGATTTTGGACGAATTATTACACTCGGATCACCACATTTGGGCACACCGCTAGCAAATCCAGTAAATCCGTGGAATTTGGTACTTGCAGTCATATATTTAGCCTATGGTAATTTATGGCCAAGCCCTGTATTCTGGTCATTAATGCCAAACAGTCCATTCCTAACAACACTCAATCAAGAAACTCCATATATTCAAGGTGCACAATCTTATCTAATCGGAGGCGTTGATCTGGTTGTAGGTCCCCTTATGACTGAATTTATGAGTGGAAATCCGATTAGTGATGGTATAGTCCCTTTATCAAGTGCAACAGGAATCTGGGCAACTGGGACTGAAACATTCTATATCGGGCACAACGCCCTAGTAGATGGGTCAACAACTGGAAGAGAAACGTATCCTACCATAGCAAGTTGGTTGAATCCTACAAATGATTATGATGGTGATGGATTGACTGATGAAGAGGAAAGATATTACTATGGTACAAACATGAATCTCTATGATACAGACCAAGATGGTCTGTCTGATGGACAAGAAGTTCTGACATATGATACGGATCCATGCGATAGTGACTCGGATAATGATGGTCTATCTGATGGATCTGAGGTTAATACCTATAGTACCGATCCTCTCGATGCCTACTCTGACGGAGATGTCATCAATGATGGTAATGAGATTGCCTGGGGCTATGATCCTCTGAACAGCAATAGCCCAATTCCTGCTTCAAGTCTTATCTACAGTGCTTGGCAATCTGCAGGAAAGGTTGGATGTGTAAGAGCTAATCATTATACAGCAATGGATTATGTCAAAGTCTATGTCAAGTACAAGACCAGTTATGGTTACTGGACAAGCTATTCTTATGTCGGTTCTGACTCCTCACCAACGTATTATGGGGATTATTATGTGTCTTGGAGCTTTCTCTCGATATATGTCCAGATGAAGGTCAAGGTGGAAGCCTATGATGCATCAAACCACTATCTCGGAAGTGATGTGGCATATGTGACTCTTCCTGGCGGCGGGGGTGGAGGCGAACTACCTGAGTAGATATAGATATCTTTGTTAAGTAATCAATATCGTGGATTGAAATAGAAAATGGACTCAAAAGGAATCAAACTTCAATTGTACTTGACATTAGTTGTGTTTTTGATGTTAGCAGGAAACTTCCGTGGAAACGAAATGAATCTGATTGAGTCCGATTTCTCTCATCATCCCGCAACACCAAAAAGTTGGGAGTATCTAGAATCTGATTATCCAGATGCTTTCTTTTATGATTTGGATTTCATCAATATCACCCATGGATGGATTTCTGGAGTCAAGGAAGGATTAGGCTCATCGTCAATGGTAGTTCTCTATACACAAGATAGTGGTGATACTTGGGCAACAAAATTGGATGATGAAGAACAACGCTTTCCAGACCTTGAGATAGTAAATGAACATACTGTGTGGGTCACAGCTAAAAGAAAACTCCTTTTTACTAATAATAGTGGTGATGATTGGTACACCTCCACACCTGTGCAAACCGTTTCAAGTTACAGTGTGGTGAAATTTATCAACAACACACATGGTCTAACTGCAAACAAAGATGCACTCTATAGGACCTCTGATGGTGGAATTTCATGGACTACATTGACTGGATGGACCTTTGAAGATGATCTTCCTCGACATATGGAGTTCTTAGACCACTCAGCAATTCTTGCCATAGGATGGTTTGGTATCTATTACAGTAACGACTTTGGTGAATCTTGGGAACGAGTTCATGACCGTGGAGGTTGGAGCTTAGCGGTATCAGGTGACAGTGGAGTGTGGGCAGTTGGTGACAACGAGTTTATGCACTCAACTGACTACTTTACTTGGATCAATCTCCCTATACCTAATCGAGCTCCACTCCCGCATCTTCTGACACCCTATCTCTCAGATATCTATTTTCTTGATGCTACAAATGGTTGGATCGTTGGTGACCTCATTCCCATCATGTATACACCAGACGGTGGAACTTCGTGGTACGAACAGTCTGCATCTGAAGAGATCACAGGGCGACTCATGGCAGTTGATTTTGTGAATGCAACCAGCGGATGGGCTGTTGGAAGTAATGGTATTATTCTGCGGACTGCTCAGGGAAATCTACTTGAGAGCCGCCTCTGGTTGGGAGTGACAGACCCTCTATTTCTGCTGATCATCTCATCAGTCGGAGTGATAGTGGCTGGATATGTCTATCGAAGAAAACGAATGACCTCTAAACCAAAATCTCATCCTAATTCACCAGAGATTGAATAGCTTCATGATTCTCTCAGGGATACGGGCCTTCGACGGGATAGTGCAATCAGACGGTTGCGTGAAGGACCTTACCCCCCTCCACTGTTGAGCGCCCTTTTTCATATTCTTAGTCAGCTGAGTCGATTCCAGGTTCGTTACCACTCTCTTCTCAATCGCTTGAGAATAGTCTGAAGTTGCTCCAATAGTGAATCAAAATTGAATACTCTGACAGATAGTTTCTCGTGAGTTCCAAAGTATTTTGTTACAAAATACTCCAGGCGTTCTTTGAAGACCTCCACCGTCTTCTCGGCCTCTGGTTTTTCTTGATTAAAGACCATGGCGGCTGAATGAATGATCTCCTTAGTCACTGTTGAGCGTAATTTCCATCTGACCGCTTTTCCATCCTGTTGGAGGATGCATGTAATTTGTTCACTGTCTAGTTGTAAAAAAGGATCCGACTTGGACCTATGAATATCCAAAAGAAAGGTTGGATTGAAGACCCCTTCCTGCTTTAGATTGTTGATTGTTTTTTTTGTAAAGATTGAATCTTTTAATCGTATGAATTATCTTCATCTCTTTCTTCTTTTCTTTATCTGACGTCGCTCCGCTTTTTCTTGTTTATCTACATATACGTAATATAGAAGTGGTATAAGACAGATTGAGAAAGGAGCTATCGAAATTAGTCCATTTACTAACCATGTCATATCTGGAATGATAAAAGATTCACCAGGATTTTCACTTGTGGTGTCGGTCAAATCAGATATTCTATCCAAGTACCATTGAGGTATTTCCCACACTGGTTCGACTTGAACCGTAAATGTTGCTATTAAAGAATCTAGAGAATTCAGGAGTTCGAGAGAATGAACAGCAGCTCGGCAGAATTCTAATCTATCGCTATCGTCATCAGGATACATTCTGAAAGACCCATCTTGATGTGATTGGCATGAGAGAATCCATTCAATAGCCTGTTCAGTATTAATAAGATTCAATGAATCTAAGAGAGAAAAAGACCACAAACTTCTTTCTGTTTCTACAATCGAACCCTCAATGTTACTTCCAGTTTCATTATCCCAATTATCGAGTTCAAATTTCAAGATTGAAGTCTCATTTATCTCAGTTTTACTTCCAAGAGTTTCCAGTACCATCAAACCAAGTGGAGTTATTTCTGAATCTGATTCGCTACTAGGACTATTTCCAAAACCACCGTCTGAGTTGATACAATCCAAAACAAACGAAACACAAGTGTCTGTATTAATCCTATCCAAGTATTCAAATTGCGAAAGAAGTTCAATTGCAAAATAGGTATACGTAATTCGTGATGCTGTAAATTCAATATTGGATGAGAATCCTCCATCTGTCTGTTGACAAGATGCAACCCAATTTGCTATCAACTCCAAGTCAAGCAAATCCATCATACCAAAGCCTTGGAATAACGCCAGACCTGTGTAAAGTCCAGCTACATTTGGGCCAATGCTATGCGAGTCATTAATTAATCCAAAAAACTCTGAATCTACATCAGTATTGATTAGATTTTCAAGAAGGTCTTTGCTTTCATTCAAGTCAATTTTGTTGATTGAATCGAGTGTATTAAGTGTTAGATAGCCATCATAAATATCTACTAAACCTGGATAGAGTCCTAACAGCCCCTCATAAGGTGGTGCACTCAGTGAATAATGAAAGTAGCCCTTCTCATCATAAAGCGCAGTCAAATAGTCGACAATTGCTTGCTCTCTGCTCTTTGTAAATTGTGCTAGTGAAATCTGATTTTCTTCAGTTTCCTCCTGAGAAGAAAATGAATTTGAGTGAGGCAAATGACAAAGAACAAACAGAAGCATAATCGCAAATACTATGCATATCGTTTTTTCATATCTTGACACTCGACTCACTCAATACAACTCCAACATTCTACAGTGTTCTAGAACGGTAAATCTTTACCCCAGGGATCACCGCCACCAGTCCAAACTAACTCAGGTACATACACCTCTCCATAGTACTCAAAGGCATCATGTGTATCCTGTTGCAATTCAATCCAGTCCCCTGCAGTCAACTCAAGAAGAGCCTGTTCAGCTAACTCACCTAGAATTGCCCCAAGAAGAAGTCCAACCTCCCCTCCAACAGCAGCTCCTGCAAGAGCAATAATTGCGGAAGCACCTAACGATGCAGCTGCCTCAAGTCCATCAATATGTCCCTGACATGAAGCTTGAGCCAAATTAAAAGAAGTATGCCCGTCAAAACCTCCGTATGGTTCAGCAGCTCTTGTTAAGAACCACCAGAATTTATGAGCTATGTAAGTTGCTGAATATGCATCAACAACATCATTATATCCAACTACCATATCAACAGAAGATTTAGAGCAAATACTGCTTGCGAGAGAGGACTCTGTATGTCCGTTGTACCCTAAGCTTTCACATGCACTTAGAAATAGAAGATCAGATTTCGGACTTGAAATTGACCAATAATTCACATCACTTGAATAGATGTATCCATTATACAAATCAACACCAGATTTGTATGTTGAATGATATTGTCCATGTGATGAAACATGAGTTCTCTCTGTGTACCTCAACAGGTATTTTAGACCATACTCTGTAGCGGAACTACCAGCTTTCCGGTAGATTGAGATATGAGTTCCGAAATCATCGTTGAGCCCATCTAGGACGTCGTAAACAACATCATACTCATCTTTTAAATGTCCAGAGGATTCCGGAGTCAAGATACCAATAGGTATAATCGGTGACCACTTTAAGAGGGAATACCCATCAAGTGTACTCTCATTTGTTCTAGCATCAACTATTGTTGACTGAAAAATCACAGGTATGATTATTGTTGAAACCAAAAGCAGTGGTAATATACCATATAGCACAATCACTCTTAGATTGTTTTTTTTTCGCATTTCTACTCCTCTCCATCAAGTATCGGGATAACTGGAATCAACGACCCTGTTTATCACAGGCACAATCGATGCCCTCCAGCATATCATTCTACAACGATTTGTCTTCTCAGTTATAAGCAAGACAAAACCAAGTTCTAAATCCCACCATATAAATCTAACCTCTCAAACGGGATGTATATACTACCCTCAGGACTGTATTCGTACATGGCATACGGGGTCAGGTATTAAGGTACTTCCCCTCTCCTCACATTGTTGAGCGCCCTTTTCATTTTTACAATATACCATTGTTGCTTTAGAGGAAATTCTTTTATATTTTAAATCATTTTACATTATTTGCACGTAGTAATTGGGGATGTAAGACTTCCTTCTATCTAGTGGATACAAGGAGAGTAAAACTCTTAGTTTTACAAAATGGAGAAAAAAAATGAGAAAAACAAATCGAAGAATTTGGATATTAACTCTGGGCATTATTCTTATCATACCACTTTTTGCCTATGCAGTAACATCATACGGACAAGAAATATACGATAGCACTGCTAGGGATATATGGGTTAAGGTACCTCTCGATATGTGGTATGTTGATGCAGGAGGTATTACAGAGTTCCCAGTCTATATTAAAGCTCAAGGCTATCAAGAACAGGGGACTTTCGGTTGGCACTATGAACCTAGAGAGCTATTGATTGATGTCTATGTCAGAGATCTAACTTTGGGTTGGGCTGCAGATTGGATGGAATTAGCCGATTATGCAATGCATTCCTCAACTTATGGGACGAAACTTACAATTGAAGGAAAAGCAGGAGTTCGTGGGGAATATGGTGACAACGAGAACTACAAGATCCGTGGCGACATTGGGTTTTCGATTTCCGGTTCAAGTACAGAAATTCAAACACATTCATGGGATCTTGATGATACAAATTCAGGAGGATATTGTCACTTAGGCCAGATTCAGATTGTTATGGCTACTGGCGGTGTTACTCAGAATGATTTTGTTGTTAGTGTGAAAATCGGAATTCCAAATGAAGATGCTGGTTCCTATGATACCCACAGATTTGCAGTAAAAATCAAGACTGAAATGTGGTTCAAGGCATATTGGTACGGTATCCCTTATGCTTGCTGATCGGGAGTACTCATATACTAACACCTTCATTATGGGGGATGATTCACCATCATCAGACTGCAAGCTATATCTTCTGGAAGCCCTAGAATACGACAATGATCTTGGATTCTAATCAAGAATTTAAAGACATTTAATATGAGTGTGCAAACTGCGCACTCATTTTTATTATGAAAAGAAGTGAATCCATAAAATGCTTAGAATTTCATTCAAAATAATAAGGAAGCAAAGAGTAAGAACAATAATTACAATTTTGGCTATTGCCATATCTATTAGTCTTCCTCTGAATGTTTCATTAGTGATGGAAAATGCTGCATATGCAGTGAATGTTGAATTGGATAATCGAGGTATTGATGATATATCTATTACTTTTCATGATTTCAAATCAACCAATGTTACTATTGATGCGATTAGCGAAATCGATAATCAGTTAATTGAGAAATTCGAACCCAGAATCAACGTATATAGTAGAGTTACCAATGAATTAGCAGGAACCTATCGTAGTTGTCGATTCATTGTTTCGACAGATGAAGATACGTGGTTCAATGGATTAGTGATAGATTCTGGATCATTACCAAATACTTCAGAAATGGTTGCCCTCGGACATCAACTTGCATCAGTATTGTTAGTAGAAATTGGCGATGTAATTAGTGTAGATATTCAAACACTAAACCTTAGTAGAAGTTTTGTAATCTGTGGAATTGTTCATGAAATCGGACAAGCATCAAGTATGTTATGTATATCACATGATTCAATCCTCAAAGCAACAGGCATTTCGGGTTTTTCAAACTATCTTGGAATAAAACTAATACGGGAACATGTACAAAATAACGAATTGGTGACTAATTTTGCATTGGATATTGAACATAAATTTCCGTCAGCGAATGTAATCACTCCTAAAATTGCTTATTCTCGCCCTATACTCGAAGCACTTGAGAATTCACATTTTTTGTTAACAATATTATTTTGTTGTTCTTTACTATCTGCGTTTACTGCTACGTACAGTCTAGTAACAATTAGTATTTATGAAGTACTCCATGAAGTAGGCGTCTTATACGCGATTGGCTTTTCGAAAAATCAAATCAAGAGAATTTTCTTCTATATACCACTAGTAATCGGGCCAATTGGTATATTATTCTCCTTGATATTCTCAATCGGTACTTTTAACTTTCTTTCTCCCTTTCTCATGGATGTATCAAGAAAACTTTTCCTAAATTCTTACCAAAATATCATTTCAGAGTTCGGGTTATCTTCACCCTCTTCTTTACAAATTCGTTTTTCACTATCATCTCTTGTTGTAGTAGCACTTGGCTTTTTCATTGTCATCTTGGCAGGTGCGTATCCATCTATAAAAGGAACATCTGGAAGTCCTCAGATGGCATTATGTCCAAGGGTAAATCATTCTAAAGAGAAAAAATCATTGAAATTTGTAATTCCCTTTTTCATTGGATATGTCATACTTAACCTGTTTGGTGGAATTATTCCCTTTTCAGCATCATTAACTCATTTTTTGCCTATACTAGCTACAGTATCTGCGTTTTTACTTATGATTTCTATTTTACGGTTTTTATTTTCATCAAATTCATCTAACAGAAACTCATACGGAATTGTAGATTCATCTCGATTTGCACACTTTAAGATTGCATTTCAATCAATCAAATCAAATAGTAAACATATAACGTCTAATATCATAGCCATAGCCTTATGTCTATTATTGGTAATATTGTCATCCACCGCTGCTATGGGAATCCGTTATCAACAAACTCCAAATGTGTATATGCGTCTTGGAGGAGATATCCAAATAAGTGGTATTAGTAATGAGAGTATTATTGACTCGTTAAAAGATGTTCCAAATGTCAGAAAAATTTGTCCTATTAGGAGATCTTCCCTTGCATACACATATGTCAACAATGTTTCAGAAATCCCTGAAGATGGTGAAATCATCTCTTATTTCATTACAGGAGTGGATTATCAAGATGTCGTAAAATTCGATTCTATTGATAATAATACAATAGAAACTGCAGCAAAGCTTCTGACAAATCCTAGTTCTCTTATCATAAGCACAAATCTTGCGCGGTTTCTATGTAAAGAAGTGGGCGAATCGGTTTCTATCAGCTTAGCTGACATATCTGAGATTGGTATTGTGTCCCAAATTTCGAGAAATTTCACTATCAGTTCTATTGTCGATAATATGCCAGGAATCCCCTCGAAAAATCCTGGCATCTTTTTAAGCCCTCAAATCATTGAAAGTACGGAGATTTATGAAATAGACCGAATTCTAATTGGGTTGGATGATTCCACGAAGTATGAAGAAGTAATAAAACAGATTTCTATGTTAACTGATTCATTCTATGCTTTGTCTGCTGAAGAAGAATTGAATGCTTACACTGAGAGGTTTGTAGCTATTTCCAAACTTCTGAACTTGGTAATGTTTGTAACAATCACAAGTATCCTTCTAATTGTAGGAACGACTCAAATTTCAAAGATAATCACAAATCGATATGTATATGGAATACTGAAATCTGTGGGATTTACTTCAATACAAATTTATGGAATTATTTTCTTTGAGAGTCTGATAATCATTTTAATGGGATTTATTGGTGGACTAATCTGTATTTCAATATTGTATTTTCCTCTAATTCTTGGTGAATTACTAGGTTATCCCACAATACAAGTTCCTTTCATTTTTCTTGGTGAAGTAATTCCTATGTTTGATTTTCTGATAGTATGTATACCTTGTCTTTTTAGCATAATTATCACCACATTAATAGCTGTGATGTATCTTCGAAAGAAGAATCTGGTAGATTTAATCAAAAACGAAATGCAATGAGGGAAATGAATGTCTATGATTGAAATCTCTGAAGTAACAAAAGAATATCAAATTGGTCAAAGATGCATTCAAGCTTTGAAAGAAGTAAATTTATCATTCAATGAAGGTGAAAGCATTGCAGTAACCGGACCGTCAGGATCTGGAAAAACGACCCTTCTTTCTCTTCTTGGTGCTTTGGATTTACCAACATCTGGTGACATTTCTGTTGGAGGGAAATCAATTACAGAATTGGGCGAGTCTGAAACAACCATCTATCGTCGTTTCAAGGTTGGATTCATATTTCAAATGCACAATCTTATTCCTTATCTTACTGCATTTGAGAATATTGAACTACCTCTATTAGCTGCCGGGACACAAAAAACAATGCGAACAAAAAGAGTCAATTCTTTACTTGAATCAGTGAATCTTATTAATCGAAGTAATCATCTTCCAAGCGAATTATCTGGTGGTGAAAGACAGCGAGTTGCACTAGCGAGAGCTTTAGCGAATAATCCTGTGGTTGTTCTTGCTGATGAACCTACAGGACAATTGGATTCAAAAACCGGTTTGTTGGTCGTTGAAATGATGAAACAACTTGTACAGAAGATGAATGGTATATTAATTGTTGCTACTCATGATTTAGAAATTGGACACTGTATGGATCGAGAAGTGCGTCTACGTGATGGGAGGGTCATTTAACTAAGATGGACCTGATGGTTTCAAATGGATGCCGATATTAGCCGTAAAGTAGCTGGATTTGCACTATCAATGTCACTCACTTCTGAATTTCCACTCAGAATTGAGATGAATGCCAGTCTTGTGTTGTATTCAGCTCCCGCTAAGCAATAGTAGTCCAGAATATCTGTAGTATTTCTAGTAATCGAGTCACTTACAGAACCTTCGTGTATTGAACTCTTGACAATTATATGAGACTCTCCCAGAAATTCCCTGTCGATATTATAGACATAGAACCTCATCAATATGGTCGCGTTTCCGATAAGGAAAACCTTCAATGAGTAGTTCAGAACCCACGATGAATTGATACTGGGAAACCCATCTTCCAGTGGGTTGTAATATATTGCGTCAGAAAAAACAATACAATACCTCTGATCTAAGAGCAAGTTGTGTTGTCCCTTGATTGAGGCTACGTCTGTCGAGTTGTCATAGTTCGCTACAGTGAAAACACGAGTGTCTTGGTTCTGATAATCTTGATTGAAGTCCCCTGCTGGTGTAATTTCCAAGATCAATAGCGTAGAAAGTACGCATGAAACTATTAGTAGTGTCAGGATTTTTTTTGAACTGAAGAGAACAGAATGGAATGAAAATGCTTCTTTTCTATATTGAAGTGATCTCATTTTATTACTAACGACTACAATAATACAAAAAACCACACTTGTTAAGAATATGGATAGAAAGATAACATATTGATAAGATATCATCATTTTCAAATCCACCACGATTATGAAATCGTATCCTCTTCATTGTGTTAAATATTCTGATACATTCATTCCCACAGGGAAGGCAACAGCTTGTTCTGGCAGTCCTTCGGGATTGCCGGAAGAGGTACGGGCCTTCGACGGGATTAGTGCAATCGATTCAGGTTGCGTGAAGGACCTTACCCTTTCCTCATGCTGTTGAGC
>CAZSWP010000062.1:13112-13489 GCA_964610875.1 uncultured archaeon | reverse complement strand
CGTCTGAGAACTTGATTGGGCATCCAAGTGCTATGTAATGTAATTGTGGTTTTAAATCCCAAAATTCTCAGAAGCAATAGAAAAAATAGCATTATCTCACCAAAAATTCCTCCATATATATGTCCATGTGGACCAAATTGGACATGAACAAGATGTATTCCAATTTTCTTTATTCTACTAATGACTTTGAATGGATATAGAACACTATTTCCATCCCAAATTTTCAAAGTTGAAACATTGGATGATTGAAAATGAAGTTCGTCCGCATTTGGATTTGTAACCGCATAAATCTCTAAATTCTCATTTTTACACAGTTCTCTTATAAGATCTTTAGTATATCTGGATTCACCTGCTTTTTTTGGTGGTAATGGTGAGAT
>CAZSWP010000062.1:0-13102 GCA_964610875.1 uncultured archaeon | reverse complement strand
AGCAATTCTAAGCATGTTAATATAAAAGGAGTAATTGCCATAGAAAAGGATTTCCGACAAGGGTGCTAAGATAATTATATCAACAAAATTCAGTAACAAGAGTAACGAGTTTAGTTCTATTCGAAGTAGTGAGGTATATACTAACAATGCAAGAGATGAGTTCAAGGGGTACTAGTATTCTGATAGGACAGTCTCTCATTTCTGGTATTTTCAGATTGGGCAACATAATGATTCTTGTCAGACTTCTCCTACAAAGTCAGATGGGAGAAATTGCTGTTGTAGGCATTATATATGGCTTTGTTCAATTCTTGGGTGCAGCAGGCTTGAATCATGCTGCACCATATTTCATTACAAAATACAAAAAGGAGAAACAAGAAGGAAAGATTAGATACTTTGTTGTTCAATCACTTCTAATCATTCTCATTGTTTCTGTGTTTCTTATAGCTCCGGTAAGTTTGGTTCTCAATATACTTATTAGTTCAGGATATCTTGAAATGGGCCTTTTCTTGCTTGTTATGTTAATTGGTCCTTTGTCTTCATTACAGGTCTACATCGATTCGTACCTACTAGCTAGGTTTAGAATAAACCGTTTAGCATTGGGAAGAATATTCTTTGATGCCATAAGATTTGGATTTAGCATTATACTTGTATTGGCAGGTTTTGGAGTTTTTGGTGTCATTGTAGGCTGGCTAATTGGCGAGGTTTCAGCTGTCCTCATTTTTGGGATTGCTGCTATGATTGATTTACCACCAACAAGCATCAACACTTCCATGAAAGCAGTCTTATCATTTTCCTTGCCAAGTTTGATTTTTCAACTACTTGATGTAATTATTCAAAATGCGGACCGAGTTATTTTGCTTCATCTAACAAATCTTTCAGCATTAGGTGTATATGATATTCTCTTAGGTTTACTCTTCATGTTGAGTTTTTTCGCTTTAGCTGTATCTACATCCGTTTATCCCTATCTTGCGAATGCTATTGTACAAGATGATGACGAATTAGAACAAGTGAAGCTCGAATATGCAATATCCAAGATCCTAAAGTACCTTTTCATCTTTTTACTTCCAATATCGATGGTCATAATGTTTAACTCTGCAACTATCTTAGAAATACTATATGGTACATCTTACTCTAATTATCCGAATGCAGGGATATCTCTCGCACTACTGTCTTTTGGATATGTATTCTGGGGAATTACATACTCCTTCCATAACACACTCAGGTCTTTAGGTGAGAAAAGGTTCTTCTTGACAATTGGAATATCTGTGATCACATTCGAGATTATTGCCTGCTGGTTTCTGACTTTATGGTTAGGACTTTTTGGGTGTGCAATAGTACGAGTGATTTACATAACCATACTATTTTTGTCTGCCTGGAAAAAGATTACTACATATGGTGTATATCCCTTCAAATATTCTGTACACACATTAATCAGAGTGTTTCCATTGTCGATAGCAATATCCTTTCTAATTCTAGTCGCTAGACCCATTTCATTATTACAACTCGTAGTATTTGTTTCATCAGGATTTCTTGTCTATTTAATCTCTCTAATATTACTGAGGACTTTCTCTAATTCCGATTTTGTACTTGTCAAACAAATTCTACCAAGCTTCCTCCATAATACATTAGACTTTATGCAACGAAACTTTGCAACCAATGATAATGATTTATCTTGATACGTTGTCAGAATTCATCATCCAAAGCCTCTCGTATACACTTTTCAGATTATACCAAGAATTTTGTGACGCAAACTTTCTACCATCATCAACTAATTTATCGTATAGTTCAGTGTTTTTTCTAAGATTGAAAATATATTCAGCAATACTTTCAGAATCTCTTTGAATAGAAATAGGACCTCCCATCAATTTAACTGATTTGAGATACTCATATCTCAAATTTGACTTTGCTATTCCAATAACTGGAGTGCCTACTGAGAATGATTCAAGAATTGAAAGATAACCTGCCGCAAAACATACATAACTAGTATCCAACTCAGAGATAATATCATTTATTATTCCGAGGTATGACAACTCCACCTGTTTCTTAATAGCAAAGCTTTGTATATCGTCAACTAAAGTACCTTGACCACATACAACTAATTCCATGTTATATCCATATTTTCGTTTCAAAATGCTTATTGCTTCAATATATTCAACTATACCTGTATCTTCTTCGATTCTTCCTACATATACGGCTCTAGTATTTTTTTGAGCTGATACATCAAATGAATTAACAGCTCCTATTGATATTTCATCACATTCTATTCCATATAATTGCTCAATGAAATTGCCAATGCAAATCGAACGTTTAGCTAAGAAACTGACAATTTTTCTAAGAATAACAAATCGTAATGGTATAGGATCTGCTTCGTAGCCATGAAAAGTCATAAAGATGGGTTTCATTGGACGAAATAGTAGTAGTGGAAGAGCCCACATTAAAAAAGGAACAGCATCATGAACATGAACTATATCATAACTAGAAATTAGCTTTCTTTTTGACCAAGCCCACCTAAAAATGAGAAAGGGATTTCTATCCCATTTGAATGGCAATCTAAGTATATCTCCACATCTATCTTTCTCATCATTCAGTCCTATCATGTGACTTCCTGTAATAATATCAATCACGAATTTAGAATTTCCAAATAGATTAACAATTTGCTCAATATGTTTCTCAACACCTCCAACCGCAGGCTTGTATCGTGCAGATATCATAAGAATTTTCTTTCTCTTGGAGGTGTGCATGATGATTCACCTAACTAATCAATAAATATATGAATTTAGACCTAATACCTATACTGATGTAAATTCTTTTTATGTGAAGGATATTAATTATACTGATATTCCAATAAAAACGGTGGGAAATGGTGTTAATACGCAGGTTGAAATTTCAACATTTGCCATGAATGAATTAACTAGTGTTCAAGTAAAGAAGAAGATATTTTTAATTCCTCTCTTATAATCTGGAATAATGGATTGGCTCTTCTAACCAATTTAATCCATTCCGTTCAAGGATAGATTCTCCCTCAGCTGGTGGGGTCAGTGATAACGTAGACATGTCATAATCAACCATTATTTTTGCCAGTTCTGGGGCTTTTATCATTGGTTTCCAACCAAGTATTTTCTCTGCCTTTTTTGGATCCGCCTCTAAATAATCAACTTCTGATGGTCTAAGGTATTTTTCATCTATCTCTACATAATCCTCCCAATTCAATCCCACATAGCTGAAGGAATATTCCAAGAAATCTCTGACAGAATGACTCTCACCAGTACCTACAACATAATCACCAGATTCTTTCTGACCAACTATCTTCTTCATACATACTACAAACTCAGGAGCGTATCCCCAATCTCGTTTTGAATCAAGATTACCTAAATACAATTTCTCTTGTGTTTTTGCAACTATTCTGGCCACAGCTCTAGTTATCTTTCTTGTAACAAAGGTTTCCCCTCTTCTAGGCGATTCGTGATTGAAGAGAATTCCATTGGATGTGTGCATACCATATGCCTCTCTATAATTGACTGTGGCCCAATATCCGTACACTTTTGCCACAGCATATGGGCTCCGCGGATGAAACGTCGACTCCTCATTTTGAGGTGGAGGAGAGGCCCCAAAAATCTCAGAAGAAGAAGCTTGATAGAATTTAATATCTTGGTTTGTATTTCTTATAGCTTCCAGTAGTCCAATAACAGATAGACCTGTGACCTTCCCTGTGTAGATTGGTAATTCAAAACTCACTCTTACATGGCTTTGTGCTGCTAGATTATATATCTCATCTGGTTCAATATCTTCAATAAGATGACGAAAAATGGAGCAATCTGAAACATCACCATAGTGTAGAAATAATCTCGCACCTTCTGTATGTGGGTCCTCGTATAAATGATCAATTCGTGTAGTATTAAAGGTACTTGCGCGTCGAATCAATCCATGTACTTCATAATCGTTTGCTAATAGATACTCTGCGAGATATGAACCGTCCTGCCCTGTTATACCAGTAATCAATGCTCGTTTTGTCATTTACCAATCAACTCCCTATGTCATTAATACAGTGAACTACTCTTTAAAATGAATCCATCGAAATCTCTCTTTTCATTCCTCTGAAGTATTCTCTATAAATCCTGTTTATACCTCCCCTAAATATGACTCCAAGCATATAGAATACAAATTTCCTAACTTTTATTTGAGTCTGACGTTCATTCTGAAGGTATATTGCCCTTACTGGAACATCTTTCACTCTGATTCCTTTTGTATGAAATCGTATTAGCCATTCAGCTGGATATCCATATCCCTGTCTAGCATTTTCCCAGTTGATGAGAGGGAAAACTCGTCTATGTAAGGCTGTGTAACCCATTTGTGAATCATAGATATGATAATACCCTGAGGCAATCTTAGTTAATATGGAAAGAGTGACATTTCCTAGAATTCTATGTGTGGGCATCTCTCTCCATGCATTACCTGGAGAGTCACAGGATTTACCATAGATGAATCTGTTTCCTTTGGTGTAATCAACATCTCCCTGTTCAATAGGTCTAAGAAGATACTCCAAATCGTTCCAATCCATCTGGGCGTCGCCTCCAACCACAACAAAAATGTCGTACCCTTCATCATATGCTTTTCGATATCCCGTGATTATTGCCGCTCCTACACCCCTGTTTGTTACATGTTTAAGCAGTTGAACTCGTTTATCTTTATGATTGATTTCTTCAACAATTTCGCCAGTTCTATCTGTACTCCCATCATCGATAACATATATCGCATCAAGTGTATCTGGTGCTGATTCAACAGTTTGTCTAATTAGTTTTTCCTCATTATGAGCTGGTATCACTGCTGCAACGCTTAGGCTTCTATACATATATCTTACCCCTGACGCAGGTGCCTCACTAACCCTGCAACCCTGATTTATTTTTTGATGGTGTATTATAATTTTTACTACTGTGCCTTTTCTAAATTGTTCAGGGAGTTCTAGGTAGAATGAAGATGATTTTGAAATGACAAGCTATCCATGTTCTTCTATCATAAATTCACCATGCAAGGGAAACAAAAAAGACTTTATCAATCCATCATTGTTTGAAATCTATCCATCAACAGATAATATGCACATAATTAAAGAAAACGAGGATTTAACATGACAAATAACTCATCGCTAGAAAAGAGAGAACTCGAATATTTCAAATTGCAGTCATCAAGGAGAACATTACGGAGATCAGCAAAACAACATGGATACACTGGACGATTTGCCTCTATTAGATATCTCCTTTCAACAATGAATGATTATCTACTTCACATGATTGCATACTTCTCTCCCATGCCTGGAATTCGTGTCATTTGTCAAAGACGGCGTGGTGTGAAAATTGCAAAGAATGTACAGATTGGGCCACACGTTCTGATTGACACAGTTTTTCCAGAATACGTTCATATAGAAGAAGGTGTGTCACTCGCAGGTTCAAATTATATTCTAGCTCATAACACACCTCTCGAATTTCATAAAAATGACTTTCCTTCCTTCGTTGCGCCAGTCATCATTAAAAGAAATGCTTGGATTACAATAGGTGCGACACTTTTGCCAGGGGTTACCATAGGTGAAGGTGCAGTTGTTGGTGCTGGCGCCATTGTTACCAAAGATGTACCCGCACATACCTTTGTTGGTGGTGTTCCTGCGAAGGAACTACGAAAACTTCATAATGCAGGAGAAAACGAATCTAAAAAAGCTAATGACTAGTTAATTATCAGTATGGGATATGGCGGAGTAGGATTTATTTTTAGTTGTTATTTGCAGGTTTTGAATCGAAATGAAACCGTTCTTTTCAGTGACCATCGATGTGGAGGATTGGTATCATCATCCATCTGTTAGTGGATACACATTTTCAAAATACAAAAACACTGATGAGTTCTTCAAACACTGGAAAGGTCGATATGACTATATTTCCAAACCGACACAACGAATATTGAATCTCCTATCTGAATACAATATTAAAGGCACTTTCTTTATTGTTGGTGAGATAGCTAGACGGTATAATGGACTTGTTGAGAAAATCGCGAATTCCGGTCATGAAATTGCATGCCATGGGTATGATCATAGTAGTCCTATAGATACAGTAAGTAAGGATAGGGTCGTCGCCATTTCTGAATATCGTAATCGCATCAAGGAAGCAAAAGAGAGTCTTGAGGAGATTGCTCCTATCTCTATTACTGGTTTTCGAGCTCCTGGAGCTTACTTAGGAGGTTGGTCTATAGATATTCTCGAAGAACTCGGTTTTGAATATGATTCTTCCGTATCAGTGAATTCTCTATACAATAAAACTGATTGTGATTTAGAAGGAGTTGGACGACGTCCATATTTTCCAAAACGCGGTAGTTTGAAAAAGGGTGAACCTCGAGCGATTATTGAAATACCTTGGCCATATCTCAAAATTGGTTCTATCAAGATACCAACCGCTGGTGCCTTCTTTCTCAGAATTCTTGGTTCACGGATAATCTATGAAGGATTAAAGCAAAGTCTCAAAACTGGGTCATCTATATTATACTTCCACCCACAGGATATTTCAGATGAAAAGACTCCTGATGTATTTTCTGCGAACCGTCCTTTTTACTGGCTTTTCAAAGGGCGAACAACTGAAAATAGAATTCGATGGATTCTATCAAATCTGGATGTTGAATTTGTAACAATGAAGGAATATGCAAGACGTTGGAGGAAGATACTCCTTCCCAAGAGATGAATGCAAAAAAGAGTAATCAAACATTTGCAATTTCTTCTTCAATAGTATCTGCAACATATTTTGCTACATCACAGCTTTCACTTATTAGATTCTTACTCTTATCGATATACTTCTGCTTAGATTCTGATAGTATCCTTCCACATGATGAGAGAATATTTCTTGCACTTGTTCTGTTGTATACCAATCCGTATCTACTCTCCATTTGATCTAGATATCCTAACCTCAATGGGTTTGTATAAACAACTGGTGTTCCCAAAATTGCAGCCTCAGATGCAGTTGTCGCTCCAGATCCTACGTACATACGTGAGAACGCGAGAAGATTGTGTAATTGATTTGCAGGTAGGGGGTTTCTGAAGGATTGTAGGTTTCTTGGTAGTGGCAACTCGGAAGAAATAATGATTTTGTAATTCTTGTGATATTTTCTTATGAATTCGTTTTCCCAACGAACCTGTCGTACAGCAAAATCATGTGATGCAGTAAATCCAACAATACGCATCAGAATCGGTGGTCCATTGTCCAATAATCCTTCCTCTTCAATCATTGTTTTATCTGGCTTGAAATAATTTGGATGTAAGTAAGAGAGCTCATGATAACCTGGATATCTATTGTGTTTTTTCCCAAAATCTAATCTAAATGCTCTGGGAGTATGAATTGATGTGCAATGAGGAACGTATAATAATGCTTGTTCCCTTGCATGCTCTGTATCGGTATAGCTTACACAAGGTAGATGATTTAATCTTGATGCAAGAGCAGCATGACAACCTCCTATAGCGGCCATGATATATGCATCAAATCGCTTGGATAACCGATAGATATCTCTAACAATTACAGGGATATTCAATAAGTTCATCATAGATGACAGATGTTTGGGTCCCGGGACGAATGTAAGCTTCTCTGCTCGAAGTAGTTCAAAACATTCTGCTTTATTCCGCGCATGAATAACTACTTTCCAACCTCTATTCTTGAGAATCCTAATAGGTACCTTGAAGAAATGTACATGACCAGGATGTCCTATTTCAATCAGTAATCTAGTCATATCTTTTGACCCGCTAAATGTTCAACATTCGATTTCTACTTTTATTATTGTCGAAACTAGATATTGTTCTATATACGAATTTCTTTTGTGTTCCTAGTCAAAATCCGGTGTCACATTGGACCTGACAAAGAATATTTTACCTGATCTTGTTTTGGGTAACTCATTCTCCGTAACGGAATCAAAGTGAATTGATACGTCTTCACCTAAATGCTGATGCAAGACTCGCTTTAACCCAACAACTTCCATTTCATTATATTTGCTATTCTTCACAATTTTTACAATCAACTCATGTTCAGATATCTGATGTACGAAATACCGATCAAAACCTTGTACTCTCTGAAAAAGATGTGGTATAAATTCTCCAGGAATAACCCTTCCGTCGCTTGCTACTAGAAAATCATGTATTCGGCCTTCAATACCTTCAAGAGTTGTTAGATTTCGTCCACAACTACAATTTTTCCTTCCTATTCTTAGGACATCTCCTGGATCATAACGAATAAATGGCATAACATAATTATCCAAGTCCGTAAGAGTCGCATTCAACAAGAATTCATCTGTATCTTCTTCGTGATTTGTTTCTGCAAATACATGTTCATCGAAAATATGGTATAGATTTTTTTTCTTACACTGTGCTGCAACTGAATGGATTTCAGCAAAACCATACTGATCATACATATCTGCTGAGAACACCTGTTCAACGAATTCTCTTTGATGTGGGAAGAGCTTTTCAGCCGTAGTCCAACAAATTTCTATATTACTAAAATCAAGATGATATTTTTCAGCAGTCTGAGCTATAATATACAGAGTAGATGGATATCCTCGCATTATGCGTATTTTACGATTCTTCACATATCTAGAGATATTTGTTATAATTTCCTTATCTAGTGAGAATGCTGGAAAGAAGTAATTGCCTTGGAGTTTGTCAACTCCCTTTGCTAATATTGACCAAGTATTGGTTTTCATCAGATACCCTCCAAGAGACCCTCCTCCCACAGTGATTCTTTTCTCACCAACATATGTACCTGTCCATTCAAAGAATCTGTACATTGCCCCCCACGCCCAGCTTCTTGTTTCTTTATCTCGAATGAATGATAACGGCTGGCCCGTTGTTCCTCCAGTCTGAGCACTAATGACCCCTTTTCCTTTAATGTCATAAGACCTTAGCTCCTCATTATGTTTCTTTACATCTTCTCTTGTAAGAACTGGCAATTTCTTGATGTCTGATAATGATTTAAAATCTGAAGGGAGAAGTTTTTCTGATTTGAAATAGCGGCGATAGAAAGGCACATTTGCATAAATGTGGTTTATCAATCTCCTAAATTTCATGAACTGGAAATCTTCTAATTCTTTTTTGCTCCACCATTGACTCTTTTTGAGAAATTTATATTTCTCCATAATACTTGTTCTATTCAGAATATCTGCAAAGGGATATAGAATATTCGATACGAAATCTGTTCTCAAAGACATGGGTTTTTATTTCGGTCTATCATGTATAAATCCTACTCAAAACAAAACTGCGAAATCTAATAATGATATGTTTCTTAACTTTGCGGAGGGCTTAAGTTGGGTTTGAAATATGGTTCAATAATGTAATGAGGATTGATGTAACAACATGTTCAAACAGAAGAGAAATACGGAAATGGAACGGGAATCAGGAAACAGCTCACACAAATCCTTCATCCGTTGGTCAATCATATTTCTAATCTTTTGGATTTTATATTGGTTAGTTTTAATCGATTTCAAGACGAGTTTGAATCCCATTGTTGGTTTGATTACCATCTCATCTTCTATATTCATTTCCTTTGTATTACCCTTTTTCATGTCACTTGCTCTAAATTCTAAATTTCTCAATTCTTCATTTCCCGAAAAAGGAGATGATGGGAATCATAAGCGGAGGATGGAATCTACACTTCTATATCTATCACTAAGTATGATTACATCCTTTCTTTATACAATGGTTTCAGGGATTTTTCTTTCAGTATTTCGATTCTATAATTTGATTGGAATCATCTCAACTAGTGTTATCATTCCAATTTCTATATGTGTCACTTTTCGTTCAACATTGAAGAAAACTGTTTCATTCCTCGTACAACGATTCTCAGAATGGAATTACACTCCGTTTTTTTTCCAGATTTTGATGTTGTGCTTAATAGTTAGATTCCCCTTGCTAATTGACAATCAAATCGGTGTCGATTCTCGTTTTTTCCACATTTTAACCATCGATTTATTGAATACAGAAACATTGTCTTGGGTTTTGTCTCCTTTATCATTTATTGAACTATATCCTGCATCTGTTGTCGTTAGTTCTATATTCTATACAGCAAATCTAACATTACTTTCCGGATTCGAAATCGAGTTTGTTATTCTCGTATTATCCATTACTCATGGTATAATCTCTACTATAACATTTCCAATCCTTGTCAAGGTTGCTGAGCACTTTGAGATTCTCCCCAATGAGTCTTTTCCTTACGCATTTAGTTTATTTGCTTTTATGCCGCTGTTTTTGAAATTCACTGATTGGACTTCAACAGGTAGACAGTTGTTTCTTTTTATAGCCCCTTGTGCATTTTCTATTTTTCTTATTACTATCCTAAGTACAAATACTCAAATAAAGAAGAAAATTTTCATATGGCTGCTTCTTTCGTTTTCATTATTACTTTCACATGGGCTTGGAAGAGTTGTCCTTGTTTTCGGTGTTTTTCTTTATTTGGTGAAAATATTTCTTGAATCATCAATTTTGATAAGAATCAAATCCTCAAGAATTTCAAAATTGGCCAATAAACTCACCTCTCAAATTCTTCCCTTTTCTCAAAATAGAGATAATACGTTAGTATCATTGTTGGGGATATTCTTACTATCAATCCCATATCTCCTATTTGTAATAGGAGATAGATCTCTTGTTGGTACATGGATCCTAACCCGATCTAGTGTGACTTCAGAATTAGAATTCATGCCATTTTCAGTAGCAATTGGATTCATATTCCTCATAACAGCTAGACTGGGTTTTGTATCAGTCTTTCTCTTCTTGGGTCTTTTATTGTTACCAATCTCCAAGATTTCCATAAATGGGAAAGGTCAGTGTTTTCTATTAGCCACGCTCCTTTTCTTTCCATTCCTGTCCTTGACTCTTTATTTCTATCAAGCATTATCCATAGTGTTTGTAATACTCTCCGTTCAACTCATTTTTCCATTCCTTATTGGTTTCAATAACTACCTGCATAAATTAGTCAAGAGAAAGAAAAAAGCATCATCAAAAATCAAGATAGATACTGAAAAGATCAAAGTTGAGATTACATCTTATTATCCAGATATGAGATTAAAGAAACCAAAAATTGAGAAAAGAATAACCTCCTCTGTTGTTATTTTCGGTCTCTTATGCATGACTTTGGGAATGTCTATTCAGTTTATCAGATACACATACGAGGGAGCTAGCTTACCCTCTGACCTTGAAACAACAATAGAGGAATTTGAAGAAATGCTGGATTATAGTCCAAATGTAGTAAATATAACCAATTGGACGCCATATCAGCTAGAAATTGAAGACTCGTTCACAGTAGATGAAGTGGTGAATCTTACCAGTCGATATGGTGGCCCTCTTGATCAAAATGACTGGATTTATTCAAATATTTCGGGTATTGAAGGTCCATTATTGTACGTAGAGTTTCGGTATAGAACTATTTCAAATTACCCCTTTGTTGGACCTTACCTGCTTGTTAGTAATGGAAGTAAATTAGGGGGTAAAATGTCCCAATCATTTACAATTCATGGTTCTAATAATTGGAATACTGTGTGTTTGCGAATCGATGTACTTCATGAAATAAAAAGCATAGGTTTTAGAATTGTTACTACCCCAACGAGGTCTGGTCCCGGCTCTCTAATTCTTGATTATGTCAAAATTGCGAGTGAATCCGTATCTTTATTGGCTTCGAACCAAGGTTTGGCACAAACATTGGGATATAGGCTTCCTGAAATTTCTGTGTTTCCAATGAGTCAAGTTTTAATACTCTCAACTTTTGGAACATCGGTGAATTACAATATATACCAAACATTTGATTTTTCAATGACAGGAATCACACAATTTCTGAGAAAGGGGCCATTTAGAATGGAGATTGAAGTTTTTGATGATTTGAATGAATTAAGTTCTTTAGGCTCTTCGGAAGAATTCCTGCCATATATTGAGCAGTTTAACATTCTATACCTTTGTCATGATTCTACAGATAGATGGATTCTTCTGGAAAACCTACTGGAGGCGGAATTGACCACTCTTGTTTCATCTAATGGTGACTATGACCTTTATGAAGTATTGCTGATATGAAGCAACTTGAATAAACACAGCAATTTTCAATGAAATATTCAACTAACTAGTTTATCCTTATTTATAAAAAACGCTTGAAATTACTTTATAGATATACTCTTTCATAATTGATTTACCTTTCAAGAAAGGATGTATTCCAATATTTGAAAGGTAGTTCAATATCATATCTCTTCGATATCTTGCGTAAGCCTTTTGGAGCTCTCTTGCATAAGTCTGAGCATATCTTTTGCTTGACATCGACTCGTTCACTTCATGATCTATGCTATTGATCCATGAAGTCCAATCTTCTGATTCCACGAGCTGAGGTTGATGGTATCTATTCATCTTAATGAAATAACTTTTAGCTTTGATTTTGTCATTGATACTTATTTCAGCTAATACAGCTCTCCGTAAATACTCCTGCTTCATATCGGATATGAAGTTTCCAAGTGAATAGAATATGGGTTTGGTATCGAACCAGCCTAGTCCTTGGTAGACATGAGGATGGTGTCCAAGAATTATATCTGCTCCACTTTTTATCATTCTTTTAGAAAGTCTGATTTGTTTAGGACTTGGTAATGTTACGAATTCATCTCCCCAATGACATGACAAAAAGACATAATCACATTCTTCAGACGCATATCGAATTTTATTGCGAAAATTCTGAAAAGTAGCATCATCGTCTATCAAAACATATGATGGATTGAAACTTGTTCTGTTTGGTAAGAAAGAAGCTCCTATCAAGGCAATAGAAACATTATCTGTGTTTTTCTTACTAAGTGTTACAATTTGTGGGTCTGATTTGATACCAAACACTATAATATTCTCTTTTTTCAAATGCATCAATGTTTCATCAAAAGCATCTGGACCATGATCCATTGAATGATTGTTTGCTACATTCACTGCAGAGATTCCTGCATTGGACAATAATTTCGATGCTGAAGCCGGAGCTCTAAGATATAGACTTTTTATCCCCTCCATTTGAGTGCTATTAGATATAACCGATTCAAGATTCCCTATCACAAAGTCAGCTTCATTGAATGTTCTCTTCAATTTACA
>CAZSWP010000061.1:0-13561 GCA_964610875.1 uncultured archaeon | reverse complement strand
CCACCGGGATCTACTGGTGTGCAGCCTACAGCTTTCTTGAAAAGGAAGGGGTCAGTGTGGTCCTTGCCAAGGTGTGTGCGCAGTATGGGCCAGAGGGCCTGAAAGAGTTCCACCGACGGGTGCGGGAGAAGAAGGGGTACCATGTGGCAACAATAGCCCTGGCACGGAGGGTGATGGTGATCATATGGAAGATGTTGAAGGAGGGAGAGTCTTTCAAGGATGTGTACGGGAAAGAGTTGATGGAGAGAAAGAAGAAGAAATATGAGAGCGAGGTGAAACGACTGAAAGGACTGAGTAAGGTCTATGGAGCAGAGGAGTTCATGGTATTGGTCAGAAGGGTCTTGAAGGAGGAACAGAGCGTTCTGACCTCGTAAACCTTCGACTTTCACTCATAGAAAGTTTGTACAAGTTACAATGAACGGTAGTTCACATATGAGTCACCGTCCTCATCTGTTGCATTCCATTGGTTCCAGTAATTTTTCTCCAGAAGAATGAAGCTAATAAGAACAGTAGAAGTGTATAGCTGATAAGTCTGGTATGCAATGGTCGCGTCCTCAAATGTGATAGATGGTCTCAACAAACTAGGGAGATAACCTATACAAAAGGCTTCTATTTTACGCATATGTCTCCTTAGATTGAAAAAAGATGGTAACATACTTTATATTTGGACAATAACAAAAGTTTATATCATAATTGTCGATTACTGTTTATTGTCGATTGTTGACGGTTTTTGTCGATTACTGACGATGAGTTGGTCGAGATGACGTACAAACATAAGCACGAAAAATGTGCAACTGAAACAAAGGAAATTCTTGAGAATATCCTGAAACTTCGAAAAGCGGAGTATGATTTTATTGAAGAAGCTAAATCTGTCACTGTCGGTAATCCAATGGAGCAGATACTTCGGGACGAATCTGCAGAGAATGTCCTACCAGGAGCTAGTGATGAGATTCTCAGTGAAGGCGATGAAGTCGTTGTGGAAAAACCTGTGGAGATGAACTTTGAGGATTTGGAAAACTATACACAAGCACAGGAGATAGAATCAGAACCTACCAAGACTAAAGCAATCCTAGAGAAGACCAAGAAGAGAAGAAACTACATAGAGTTTCGAGATGAATATGTAAAGACCTAAGGGGAATATCTAGTGAATGATGGTTCAAACATAGATGAGTTACGGAATGAGGTAAAGGAACTTCGAGCAACTGTGAGGAACCTAACTGAAACCATCAATGAGCTCAGGTCGAAATTAGGATTCGAAATAACAACGAAACCAAATCCACCAGGTGCTGGTGAGTATCGAATTTTTGATCAAGACAGTTGTTTGTCCCGAGACGTGAGTTGGAACAGACTTGTTGGTCTGCTTGAACATGCAGACAAGGGGTTGACTGCAGCAGAACTTGCTAGAAAATGGGGAAAGTCTAGAACGAGAACTAGCGAAGTACTCAACGTGTTAGTCAACGAAGGGTACCTTGTCAAGTACAGAGATGGCCGTAAGGTCAAGTTCACTACCTTGGAAGACTAACATTTTCCACAATTTTGTGAATTCTGTGTGTATGAGGTATTCTTAAGTAGAACAAGAAAGAATCTTCTGTAGATAGACTTGTATGGAGGATGCATCTTTGAGTAATCCCTTGCCTGGTGATAAGCCCGAGCGTAGTTTCAAAGACATAGAAGTATACACAAAACTACTATTCGAATTGAACACAGAGGCCCAGAATGCGGTCAGAGAATTTGCATTACATGATATTGATGATAGAGAAGGGCTCGAAGAAAAACGCTTGGTTATGCATGACATATTTACCAAGCTGTACGAACAGATAGCAGCGTTTGGTCAAAAAATAATGGGTGAAGAGTTCGATATAGCGTATTTGAGAAACCGTATAGCACAGTCTGAAGGAGAAACTAAGAAACAACTGGAACAGGCACTTGAACAAGTTGAGGCACAAGCAAAGAGCAATCTTGCGGATATCTGGATGGCAAGAGTAATGGCATGGCTGCATCAGGCTGCTGCAGCAAGTGGCCCCTTTGTAGAAGAGGAGCATGAGGACAAGCAGAAGAGTGCCTCTAGGCACATGGCAAAGATTTACACCATGCTGGAAAAACCATTCTCAGCAGTCCCATCAAAAGTGGATGGTACTCAAAAACTACGACGGGTAGCACTTGGAAATAGTGCATATCAATTACTAAAGGGTTCAGCTGAAGGAGATTCAAATGAACTCGAAGAAATACTAGCACGAAACAAGACCGCCGAGGCTGAGTTCTATGACGAGTTCTTGAACGAGCTTATTGGCCAAGAGAGTATGTTTAGACAAGCTTTCAATCCCTTTGATGAAATTGTCACAAGAGATATTCTGAGTGCGTTCATTTTTGAACAAGCTACAGATCTCTATAATGAAGCAATACCACATTTCAAGAAATCAAAATCGATAGACAAACAAATTATTGTGACTCTTGAGTCTTGGAAGGCTAATACTGCGGGACTATGTGAAGTGTATCTCGCTATGACCTACAATGATATAGCAGACACACAAATGCGCGCGGGAAACTTAGAGGATGCTTCAAAACTGTACCAATCAGCATCAGATGCATATGCACGAGCAGAGAAGAGTTTTGGAGCGACTGTACAACTACAGTCCAATGCAGACCAGTCAAAGAATGACAGCGAGCAGAAGAAAGCACAAGCACTATTCTGCAGAGCTGAATCAGCAGTCAAGACACTATCCGACTTATTGAGTGTCAATAATATCGGAGAGGCGTTAGAAGTCCTTAAGGAGATATTTAGAGATCTGAGAAAATCAGAGAAGCTTGCAAAGAGCAGAGAATTGACTGGGGCAATCAAAGAGAACCTCCGGATTTTCAGTTTCGTCGAGGAGCTTTTGAAAAAGAAACCAGAGGACCTATCAGGAATTGCAGACCAGATTGCATTTGCCAAGGATTTGCGAAAAGAAGGCCTTATTCAAGATGTGAGTAAAGCATTAGATGATTCCAGGTCCAAACTTGGTCAGAATCCTTCCGAGGCACTAGATTCCATTCGAGAGGGGTTGACCAGTCTAGGAATTCTGCTAAGCTTGGAGATTGATGATGACGATGTAAATTCTTTGAGAAACAAGATACTTGCATTATTGAATAACGTAAAGTATGTTATTCAGTTTCAGTTGAGTTCTCAGTTGCAACACGGTGTCAAGTTCATCATGTCTAGAATTCTTGAAAATCTACATGCTGCAGATGCTGCTGAATACTATGAGGTCATTGGTGAGAAGGAGGAAGCAGCCGAACTCATTGACCTTGGTAAACTAGCACTAGCCACTGCATATGCATCGGAAGCACAGGTCTTTGCTAGACAGTCCGAACAATGGGCATTCAGAGCGCAGATAGAACGAGCCAATACCTTTGAGCTCATCGAACAGGAATTGATGGAAATAGATGATGATGAGATTACCAATAAAGCTGTAAAGGCTCATGATGACGCAATACTGAGAATAAAACACGCTGTGTCCTCCTTTGAGCTTTCAACAATAGAATTACAGAGTGTAAAGGGAGAAATCATCAGGAAAAAGAACAACGTAGAAGCACAGGTTTCCCAATTACAAGGAGTTGTAATGAAGTTCAGGGGAGATCTCTCAAGAATCGAAGGAGCAAAGAGCGATTTTCTGGCAGAGTACATGTCCAAAAGAGGCAAGATGGCGAAAGCCAGACAATATTTCGATGATGCCAAGGATCAACTGAGAGAAGCAGTCGGTAACTATACTGTAGCAGCACAAGTATTCCAACAAGTTGGCGATGCGCAAGCAGCACAGAGTGTGGACCAGAAGGCAAAAACAATGGATCTTCTAGCCAGAAGTGTCTGGGACAACAGACAGCGGCTAAGTAGAGACCAAGAGCCCACATACAAAAGAGATGCAGAGCTTGCTGCCTTGTATCTTGGTGGAACGAACTAACAGAAAAATTTCAGGTCAAGCAGACTCCTATTGATTTGATGCCAGAGTCATCATAGGCTTAGGTCTATTAATCGGTGCTGTATGAAGACGTTCAGCTACAAAAGGTGAAAATGCCACTCCACCGGCGTAATAGAATTTACTAAACCATTCCACAAAGTGTAATCGCAGAGTATGCATGAATGCAAGGAGACCTTCGAGAATCCCAACGATAAATGTGCCAACTATCGCTCCCAATAATGGGAGGTGTGGTGTGACCTGATGGCCTTCATGCATGAAATGGTGGGGTATTATCTCAACTCCAGCAATCTCAAGATAAGCAAATTCAATTTCTAACAAGGGTGGAAGCAAAGAGAAGAACACACCACTCAAAATAACATGTACAGTATTTAAAGCAAAAATTCGAGCATAGCTAACTGTGTGGCTAATCATTCCCAGACCAGATTCAAGAAAATGCACCGTGCCGTCCATTCCATGTTTGAATGATAACAGAGCCATAATGGCCAGAGGAACAAAGAGAGCAATCATTGTGAATATCATCGGGCTCAGCGGAACTACAGGGTATACACCATTATCTCCTACACCATAACCTATTCCGATGAGGGGCAACCAGATATTTACGGTACCGGCATTGCTGAACCATGCATTGATGTTATCGTAGCTGATTCCAAATAATAGATTAATAAATCCGAGATACATCCAGACATAAGCCACTGCTATGATTGCTTTATCCCATTCCTTGTGTTTGAGTTTATTATAGAAACTGAGCAGGATACCTAGCGTGATTTGGATGACTCCAACTTCAATTGAGAGCTTCAGAAGATGTGCTGCACGATAAGGATTTGTGTAACCTTCGGCATCAGTGTGAGCGAATATAGGCCAGAGTGGTTCAATTACTGTTTCAGAACCGAAAAAGCTACCAAAAAGGAAACCGCCAAACATAGCAAAGATGCCCATCAATACTAGCCCTTCAGCACCATTCTGGATATACCCAAGAATTTGTCCCCAGTCTTGTTCTTTCCTCTTAGCATACCATGCAGCTAGACCAATCAGAAGAATCAAGAATCCTTGCCCGACATCAGCAAATACGAGCCCAAAGATTAGTGGAAATGATAACCACATGATTTTAGTTGGGTCGAGATCGTGCTTTGAAGGAATACCATAAGCAGTCACGACATCTTCCGTAGGTTTCATTATTGATGGATTATCAAGATATGTTGGAGAATCATACTCGGCAAAGTCTGGCTCATCAAACTCGATATTATGTGCAGAACCGACATACTCTTTCAAAAGCGATTGAATTTTATCTTCAGAACCAGCAGGAATCCATCCCCACACCTTAACTGAAGACTCCGTGTATACAAAATACGACTTGATAGAAACGCGGTTCGTTTCTATTTTCATTAATTCCCATGCAGCAAGTATTTTGGGGCCCCACTCTTTAGCAATCAATTTCTTTCGATTATGTAGTGATTCTCTCTCCTTCTCTAGAACGGATATCCGCTCGGCAGCTTGAAATGCGATATCATCTGGGGACCCATCGTAACCTTCAGGAACTGAAAATGTATCAAAGCCGAGTGCTGTGAAAATACGTTCAGCTGCCCCTTTTCTTTCAACAGGAATACTCACACTGCAGACAACTTTACCTTTCTTCCCTGGAAGTGACTTGAGAAAATAAGTACCTTCAGTGACTTCACCTAAACTCCAATCTAATTTACTCAGACGTGCTTCATCAATTCGCCCAGCTGTTGTGAAAGTATATTCAGTAGATCCAATCCTGCCCATATCTAGACCAAGAGGTTCAAGAGACTCAGCCACATGCTTCAGGCTTCTCTGTTGCTCGAGTTCCAATGTAACTGTGGCAATCTCCTTATCAATCTCTAAGACCTCAGACTCGATTGACTGGATGACCTCAGTGACAAAGGACAGTGATTGTGTGATCTTTGAGTCTTCAACATTTATTTTACTACTTGTACGACGCTGAAGGTTTAGATCAAGACTCTCCACTAATATGAGCAATCTATCATTTGCTGCAAATACAGCCTCTTCATCACGAGTACGCCGAATCTCAATAATACCAGCTTGTTGTCGAACATCAATAGGTTCGAAACTGCTGAACTCCTCAAGAGCAAGAATTAGTTTGCGCTCAAGTTCCCGATGGGAAACAATCTTGGCAACGGACATTTTTGCAGGACTCATGGAAAGACGCATTTCAAACAACCACCGGAGTAACTTTTCACTCAAAGGCATCAGTCAAGCAATTCGATGTAAGATAGCATCCAAGACGAAGCACAGATAAGCATTATGACATAGCTTAATCTTTATGAGGAGAATACAATCCTCAAACCACAGTCTCACAATCAGGTGAATCTACATGGTTTCTGCACAAGACGGTACTGACCAGATTCATGCTGCTGAGCTCGCAGCAAAGGCAAGGATAGAAGAGGCAGAAAGGAGAGCTCGGGAGATAAATGAAACAGCAGAAAAAGAAGCAAGAGATATCCTTGCAAGTATTGAGGAGGCCGCAAGACGAGAAGCAAAAGAACTCATTGAAAGTGTCCAAAAAGAATCAAAGAAGGTCGAATCTAAAATCGAGAAGGAAACGAAGGTAAACATCAGTAGTCTTGAAGAACAAGCATCTCAAAAGCACAAAGAGGTCATCAAAGAGGTATTGAAAATGCTTCTGGAGGAGTAAAAGTGACAGGTATTGATAATATAGTCGAGATGATTTACTCCAAGGCAGATGAGAGAGTAGAAGCCATCTTGAACAAAGCAGAACATCGAAAGTCAGTCCTTATTGAAGAGGCCCAAAAGAAGGCAAATGAAACTAGAGAAAAGATACTTGAACAGGCAAAGAAGCAGAAAGAGAGTGCAATCACACAAAAAAAGGCAAATGCAAAATTACATGCAAAATATCGGGTTCTTGAAGCAAAGGAGAGCCTGATAAACAATATACTGCTTGAAGTGGAAGAGGAAATGAAAAAGAAATCGAAGAGTAAAAGCTATGCAGATATTCTAACACACTTCGCAGTTATGGGTATTCATGCACTTCAAACAGAGGAAGTGGAACTTGTTCTACCAGCAGGACATGAAGATGCTTTAGATATCGCATCAATCACAAAACATGCTTCAAAAGAATTAGGAGAGAAAGTATCAGTTACTGTTGCAAAAGACACCATTAGATCAGAAGGTGGACTCATTATTCGCACTCTTGACGGGAAGAGGCTAGTTGACAACACATTCGAGGCACGCCTTGTAAGAATGTACAACAAAATTCGTGAGAAAATATTCTCTACACTATTTAGCAAAAAAGAATGATTCGTCAAAGAGGTGGGCCAGTAGCCCGACCTCTTCGTTCAAAACATGTCTATATTACGGGAGTAAGAAAGGTATGTAACTGACAAGTAGGAATGCTATCACAAATCCATAGATGGCTATAGCTTCTATGAATACAACGTATAGAATCGATTTTCCAAATGTTTCAGGCCTTTCGGTGATAGCACCTAGTGCTGCTGCAGATGCAGTGCCCATTCCAAGTGCACCACCAATTCCTGTGAGACCGATTGCTAATCCTGCACCAATAGCGATACCAAGAATGCTCAAGCCAGTACCTTCATCCTGAAGGGGTTGGAAAACTGGATTGGATGTGTCACCAACCGCCGAAACAGGCAAGGTGATGAGGGAAGCTACGATTGTGAACACTATAGCACCAAGCATGAATAGCAAAAGACTTGTTCGTGTGTTTAGTTTCATTGAATAATCCTCTTTCATTTCACCATATTGTTATCATCTTTCTGATGACTTCAGCAGACTCACCACGTTCTATCCCCACGGCAATAGACCGTACATTGCGAACTTTGTAGTATTTCAGATTAAAAAACCCTACTACAATACCCAGATGGAAAGGAAACGCTGTGAACTGTAATTTGACTCTTTGAGCCAAATAGTCTTCAATCGCCAGTTCAACATCCACCAAGCTCTGGGACTCCTCATACATTCGAGCAATCCTGCCTGCAAGTTCAGAATATCTTGTTGTTTCGAGTTCTGCAAGAACCTCACGCCAAGATGTCTTTTTCTTTATTTTCTCCAGTAGTAAGATTGACTTCCTAGTGAATCGTACTAAGGACATCTCTATAGCACGCGTGTCCAACTGTAGAAGCAATGCTCTCATCATAGTAAGTACATTACGAAGGTCAACTCGAGCCTCCAGGATGTCGAGTACTCTCTTTCGATCGTCATTTGAGAAGGGTTCTAAAGATTTCAGAATCTTGTTTAAATACCAACTTTCAACTGCCACCTCTAGAGGTGCTGTAGAGTTCAGCTCTTCGTAGACTGGCAACTTTGTGAGCAAGACTAGTTTGATATCTGGATGGTCCAGATTCTCAACAAACTCATGGACAGAACGAAACTCGGCCAAGTGTTCAAATTCCTCTGCTTGCTCTTTTGTGGTTGGAACTGAAAATCGAAGTATCTCTTCTTTATCAAGACCAACATGGATTCCTCGCAGCATGGATTTTATGCTCTCAGCGAGAAACATCAGCACATACGATTTTGTGAACTCCTGCACTTTTCCAGAGAGTGACCTTGAGAGCTTGTAAGATACCTCAGCAAAGTCAGCTGAAAGCACCAATGCCAGTTCATCCGGAGACGGCGTTTCAGAAGGATAGGCTTTGCTTACAATAGGGCCATAATATGTGTTGGCGAGTCCTTTCATGAATTCCTCATAGGAATCGGACTGCAGTAGATTCTCATAAGTTTCTAATGTGAGAAACTTTGCCATCATTCCACGAATCCGTGCATTGACGAATCCGTATTGGTTTGCAGCCCTTAAAATCACCATTATCACCAATGTGGTATCTGTGGAGAAATATGCCGTGTACCTTTTGCTTTTGGACTTGTGATATAAGCTTGACGAACTAGCAATATTATATGAAGATTCAAATAACACAGCGTGCTCTATCAGACTAGGTTAATTAGATGACAGAAGAACGGAGTATTGATGATTACATCGACATAGGAAGTCTGTTTAGGAACTCGGGTACAATTACCTTCGTAATTCAGATTATTTCCTTTATTGTGATGATAGGGTCATTGGCGGCATTCTTCATTGGAGGGTTTCTGCCAAGTATCCCTGATAATATCAAGATACTACTGCTGCTTGGGGGTATCGTAATAACGCTCTTAGTATTTCTCGCAGCTATAGGAGTTTTCATTCGGTTCTCAAGAAGAATTTCCAACTTTGTGATTGGACCAGGTATTGAACGTGTACGAATGGACTCACCAAGAATCAAAGCAGTAGTCTACACCTTAGCTCTACTCATTGTGACAATTACAGTGTTTGGAGTTTATTCATGGTATCTCATTCACATGACCTATCTGATCCCACTCGCTGAGCAATATAACTCAATATCTTTGCTAATCTTTGGATATGCTCTTGGTGCATTCTTCATAGCACTTCTAATCCAAATCATCATAGCAGGTGTGGGACGCGGAGCTACTAAATTGATCCTCGAAGTACTAGATGCGGATGATTCAGAGTTCCTTGAACCTTAATTCTCATCAGTGTCATCTAGTTCGAACTTCACATCCTCAAAGATCTCTTCGTGAGGAGGCATATATTGCCTTCTCACAGTTTCTCTTTCTTCCAATTTCTCGTAATATCCAATTGTCGCATATACACCATATACCCCTAGGAAGAATCCAAACACCAAACCTAGAAGAGCACCCCATATCGCTCCAGTTGGGCCAAATAAAGACGAACCCAAAATCTGACCAACTAATAGCATGGATATGACTGCACAGGGCAATTCTGTGGCTAGTGCAAACCAACGACCGAAACCGGTCAATCCAGAAAAGTCTTCCTCAGAGTTGGTCATAGGCGAGAATAGGTGAAGGCAGTTATCAGTCTTACCGATTTCCTCAAGATGCACCTTAGTCAAACTTTTTCTTCATGAAGATGCGAATATTAGAGGAGGAAACCCAATGAAAGTAGCTCTAACCTATGGTGATGGGAAAATAGAACTAGAAATTCCCGAGAGAAATCTGGCACAGACTGTCGCACCTAAGGTACCAAAAGTGATTGGTGACACACTCAGTGAACTTAATCGTGTGCTAGAAAATCCACATGGCGAGGCTCTTGAGAAACTAGCCATGAGTAAGAATGTATGTGTAATGGTTGAAGACCATACTAGAGATGAGCCACATTGGGAGCTACTCACAGCTATAGTCCCCAGAATAACCGATGCAAATCGTGTCAATTTCATTATAACTACAGGTTCTCACGAGGTTAACCATCCAGGCAACCTCAAGATTGTAGATATGATTCATCGGGTTGCGAAGGAGAACAAACTGAGAAACTATGACGTAATCATCAATGACTGCATGAGTGAGGATGTCACAGAGGTTGGGAAGACAAGTAGAGGCACCCCACTTATCGTTACATCTGCAGCTGTAGGCCATGATGTGTATGTGGTTCTATCTGACATGAAGGCGCATTATTTCGCGGGTTATTCAAATGCACTGAAAAACTTCCTTCCGGGAGTGTGTGCATTCAAATCAATTGAAGCAAACCATGCCATGGCACTGGACCCGAATTCTACTTTTGGTCTTCACCCATATCATCCAGATGAGGAGAGAAGAAACAATCCACTTGCTGATGATATGAGAGAGGCGATGGAGATTATTCGAGGAAATGCAAAGGTCTTCGTCCTTGGTATTGTGACGAACGACCAAAAACTCGTCTGGGTAGATGCAGGTAAAATAATACCTGTCACAGCTGGAGGGATTGAAATACTGGATGAAATCTCCAGTTTTGAAGTTAAACCAGCTCCCCGAATAATTGTTTCACCAGGAGGGTATCCTCAGGACAAGAGTCTATATCATGCCCAGCGTGCGATAGAGCTTACAAAGAATGCAGTTGAAAACGGAGGAGAGATTCTGTTTCTTGCAGAATGTCGAGATGGTGTTGCTCCAGAATCAGCAATCGAGAACTTCTATAATAAGCTCACTGCACCTATTGATGAAGTACTAAGTTCAATTAGTGATACCTATCATCTCTATGAACACAAAGCCTACAAGTTTGCAGATCTGATGAGGAATGTTTCCAGTATCAAGATGTATACGAATCTTGACAAAGAAACTGTTGAAAAGGTACACATTGCGAAAGTCGAGGACCCCCAAAAGGTCGTTGATGATTGGATAAAGGAAGACCCTGATGTCAAGATCATTGTTCTAGATAAAGGGAACAAGATTGCAGTCTATGCTAAATGATCACTAGTACCATCGTATATCGGAAACTGCGGAATAGAGAGACCTGTATCTTTCAAATCCTTCATCGTATACAGAACGGTTCTCCTCTTGGGGTAGTAGTGTGTCCTTCTTTCGAACCATCTCACGCGCAGCTTCACTGACATCAGGGAAGATACCTACTCCTTTACAGACAAGGATAGCAGCACCTAATGCAGTTGCTTCTTCAAGTTCAGTTCTGATGATAGGGATACCAAGCACATCTGCCTGAATCTGCATCCATTCACTACTTCTAGCTGCACCACCTGTAGCACGAATCTCGTTTGCATCCAGACCTAGTTCTTTCATTATCTCCAAATTTGCGCGAAGCTCATATGCCACTCCTTCGAGAACCGCTCGCATCATGTGTTGACGAGTATGACCGAGTGCAAGCCCTGCAAAAACAGCTCTCGCATATGGGTTCCAATACGGAGCACCAGCACCGACAAAGTGCGGGATATGAATGACACCCTCAGAACCCGCAGAGATCTGGTCAGCTTCAGCTGTCATCACTTCATACGGGTCCATACCTTTCTCATCGGCAACCATTCGTTCTTCTTTGCCTAAGTTATCCCTAAACCATCTGAGAGCAGACCCTGTCGTGAACATACTTGCTTCTACAACAAAAGAGTCCGGAACGACATGCCTACTACACAATACACGAAACTTTGAATCCAGAGCAGCTTCCTTTGAGAACGCAAGCATGAATGTTCCTGTTCCTGTAGTGGCTTTGATCGACCCCTCATCAACAACACCCACACCTAGCGCTGCACATTGCTGGTCCCCACCACCCGCAACTACTGGTAGTCCTTTGGGTAGTCCTGTTGACTTTGCTGCTTCTTCAGAGACCTCGCCTACCTGCACACCCGGTGCTACGGGTTGTGGAAGTTTCTCTTTGGGAATCTCAAACATCTCGAGAATCTCATCAGACCACTCTCCTTTCGCGAGATCAAGAAGCATGGTTCGACTTGCATTAGATAGGTCTGTTATTTCAGCACCGCACAATCTATTGATGATGAAATCATGGACCAAGAGGAATTTTCTGGTCTTTTGAAAAATTTCTGGTTCATGTTTCTTTATCCAGAGTATCTTTGGAGCTGAAAAATAGGGGTCAATGGTCAGACCTGTATGAGAATAGATGAATTTCAGTGAAGTGATGTCTTTTATCCAGTCACATTGTTCGGTCGTACGTCGGTCCTGCCAGACAATCGCATTTCTAAGAGGATTACCATCATCATCAATGGGTACAGTGGTCTCTCGTTGATTAGTCACGCTGATTCCAGCAATCTTCTCAATCGAAATCTCTGTTGAGCTTATGCACTTCTTGAGAGTCCTACAAGCGGTCTCCCACCAGTTCTGGGCATCCTGTTCAACCCATGATGGACTCGGATAGATGCTTGGGAACTCCTCATAGGCAGAACTAAGAACCGTTCCATTAGTGTCAAAGAACAGAGACCTCACACCAGAGGTGCCCGCGTCAATTGCTGCCACTATCTCACTCATAGGACGCACCATTTCTCATAGACATAATCCTAGATATGAAGGCTTTGAACAATTCGATAGTAAAAGATGGCATTAGAACCAAAAAAGTAAACTTAAGTGCTAATTCAATCGTTCTCTACCCTACTTCTAGTCCGATTGAAACCATACGTACCAAAGGCAAGATTATATACCATTTTCTGCTTTTAACCCTATTACTAGTCTGAATGAAACTGGTACTTTTTTATGCGTTTTCACCAAAATAGGCGTTATGGGCCTCGCTACAGAGAACCATCTCAAAAAACCTCCGGTGCTGCAGCAGATTGAAGAAATATGAAAAAGGAGGAATTATCTATCCCTCAAACTATTATTCAAACCAACCATAACCAAGAGATGTCTTTGCACCAAGACCAATTGAACTCACAGTATCAGTTAGCATCTTTGATATTGATTCAATATCGATGGAGGTTCCGTGATTAGGAGCGAAATAAAATTCAAACATTGCTCCTGGACTGACTGTTAGGAGGAATACTGGATTTGGTTTCAGATAATCCGCTGGAGGAACCTGTTTTTTGTCTCTATAGTATTCTCCATAATGCGCATTGATAATGTCTGGAGATAGTTTGCATTTTTTGACAGGATATGCATCAAAGATACAGAGAGAACCTATCTGCTCTTGGCTTCCAAGTAGACTCTTGATCTCTTTCTCATCCTTTTCTTCGTACAATTCCAACCAAGCTCTCAAGGCCCCTTTGATTGAGGTGGAAGGAATATATGGACATCCAATACTTGGATCCCATCGAAATCCATTTTCAATAGGATGAGGTTCTCCCATTCCAGTTACGAACCTTGTTTGAGTAGTA
>CAZSWP010000060.1:0-15345 GCA_964610875.1 uncultured archaeon | reverse complement strand
GGGATTTCGAATTGAATGATGATAGAAATGAACCAAAATTTGAGATTCAATTTCACAGTGATGGAACCTATTCCATTGTCGCAAGAATTGATACTGACCTAGATGTCTTGAAGGCAGCACTCAAGGCAGAAGATATGAAAATACTCATTGGTCTGTCCGATTGTATCAAAAAGATAAGAAACGTTTGCACTTCCAAGAACTGAATATTGATTTTTCCCAAGCAGAAAGGCGTTTCTGATGAGATTCGCCTAGTAGCATGTTCTGCAGCGGCATATCCAGACGGATTCCCACAGGATGCTATTGGTACGGAATTAGGAATTGCTGATACATCAAGAGACGCTTATCTTAATTGGGAAACAAAGGAGAGTTCAAAATACTTGACCTATAATCTTTCAACAAAGAAGGTGTATGTTAGTCCTGCAGGGATTGATTGGATCTGTAATTTAATTAAAAAACGCAAGGTGTCTGGGTTTGAGGAAAAGGCATGAATGCATTTTCATGATCTAGTCATGGTTTACACCTATAGTGAATAAGATCTCTATACCAAATCTCACACTGCTGTAAATGTAACGGATGTAAACATTCAGAGTATCTGGTAGAATTCCAACCCATTCTTTACGCGCAAGTTTGATTTCATTAAGCTTAATGTAAGTCAATCGCTCTTTTCAATCTATCAGGTTATTCAAACGAAAAATAGTGTTAATACTACATATACCAGTCCCTTTGGGTTGGCAATTTGTAGGTGAGGGGTTGGAAAGTATTTCTCCATCATAAGGGAAGTGTGAGGAATGCTATCTACTTGTCTACCCCCTCTAAATCCTCTTGGATTGATTGGAACTCCTCCAATGCAGATTGTAGATTGTCTACAATCTCTGCAGCTATGATATGTGGTTCTGGAAGGCTTTCAATGTCTTCCAAACTATCATCTTCGATCCAAAATATGTCCAAGTTAGTTTTATCCCGCTTCATGATCTCATCATAGGAGTATTTCTTGAATCGATCAGAATCCTTTCTGTTATGTCGATCTGATGGATTGTAGCATTCTACGAAGTCTTTTAGGTCATCATAAGTCAGGGTATTTGCTTTCAGGCCGTAAGAACCATGCATCGACTTGGAACTACTGGACTCGGTAATACCGCCTGCTCAGTCATTTCGCAAGAACGAGAATAGAATATACATAACTATTCGATATGATAAGTAGTCTTAAATCCATGAGGAAAATCTTTGTTCTAAACCTAGAAAAAACCCAAACAAACCAAGGGATAGAATTTTTCAGTTAAAATCTAGACTCTCAATAATTCACTTTCATGGAATCCACCGTATATTGTTTACGTAGAATAAAATGAATCTATGAGAGGCAGGGCTTAGCCCAGCCAACTCTTGAAGTTTTGAGAATGCAAGTTTCTATTTGACTCGCTTGATCAACCAGATCAGCTTGTCTCCCTCTTCTGTTAGCTCGATGATCTCATTGCCTGTCCTTTTGGCCCAAGCTGGAAAATCCTTCTTTGTGCCAATATCAGTAGCAATGACTTTTAGAATCTCTCCAATCTCAATCTCTTTGATCTCTTTCTTTGTCTTGAGAATTGGCATCGGACATCTTAGTCCGCTTGCATCAAATACCCTGTTTGCATCTGTCATGGTTAATCAACGAAAAATGGAACAAAGACTTTCTTTTTTAACAATTGTGATGTAGTATTTCGAACATTCTATGTTTCTACTCTTACAATATGTAACTTATTTAAGAAAAAATGTCGTAGTCATAACATCAATATTATATACTAATTTTTTATCGTTAACTAAATTACAGGTGAACACAATGGCATTCTTTCAACTACTATTGTTTGTCCTGTTTGCTCTCAACATGAGCACCATGTTCAGTGGGTTCATGTTGGCTAGGAGAATGGGAATGTACCTGATGATGCAGGTAATGATGCTAATGTTAGGAATGTTCGTTGGTCTAGGAGCCCTAGCTATTGGGTTTATCTTCCCAACGATGACAGATATCCTCTATTGGATAATTCTAGTAGATCTTGTTCTTGTACTCCTCGCATTCTTGATGGAGTTTGGACAGGTCTTGCCGATCCTTATGAAAACAATGCAAGGTGGACCAATTCACAGCTCACACATTACAAACCTCATAGTAACGCTGTTCTATCTAATAGGACTGTTCGTGGTTTGGGGCGATATTATTTTGATTTAGAGGAGGAAAATAAAATATGCCAAGTCTATACATAGTTGGACAATGGGGTCCTGAAGCAGCAGAACGTTGCTACGGTCCATTTGTTACGGGAACAACTGCACAAGCACAAGATGTTGAAGCTACAATATTTTTGATGATGGATGCAGTTTGGCTAATGAAGAAAGGTGTTGCAGAGAAAATCAAAGCGCCTGGATTTCCACCACTACCAGATCTGATCGATGCTTTTCTTGAAGAAGGTGGAAAGATTCAGGTCTGCTCCAATTCCGCTGAGTTCAGAGGTCTCGAACAAGAAGACCTGAGAGACCCACGGATTGAAATTGCAGGAGCAGCCACAATGATTGATGATGCTTTGAAGCATGACACAACTCTAACATTCTAGACGGTTTATAGGGGGTAATATCCCCTTACCCGTCATATCTCTCTCTTTACAGCTTTGGCAGTATTTCCTGTCCAAAGATTTCTATTTGTTCAATTTCATTCTCGTGTGGAAACATGAAGATAAAATGACTGACTCCTAATTTTTTGTAGTGAACGAGTTTTTCTTTGATTTGTTCGGGCGTTCCCCACAATGCCGTAGATATTCTTTCTCTGTATTTTTCTTCAGAGATGCCGCGTTTCTTCGCTGCTTCACTGATTGCACTATCTAGAGTTTTTTCATCTTCAAAGCATCTGGTCCAGAAACCTACAGACTTCTTAATTTCATTTTCTCGAGTGTAAGATTCCGCACGGGAGTCTACCTCATCAAATATTATACCACATTCTTCCGGAGAAAAAGCCCAAGCGAGATTGATACCATCTCCATATCTAGCAGCTACATCTACCATTCTTACCTTACCTTTCATAGTACCAACCCAGACAGTAGGATGGGGCTTTTGAATTGGCTTAGGGGATGAAACAACTTGCTCCACTTGATAATGAGTTCCTTTGAAAGAGAACTTTTCATTTGACCAAATCCCTTTGATAATTTGGATAGCTTCAGCAAGTTGTTCAATCCTTGTAAAATCATCAGGAAATTCATATCCATATGCATTGTATTCCAGTTCTTTCCAACCTGCACCTATACCGAACTCGAATCTCCCTTTTGAAAGCCAGTCAAGTGTAGCACCCATCTTTGCATGCAGTGCAGGCATTCTATAGCTATTACATAGCACCAGAGTTCCAACACGTATGTTTGAATTCATGTTGACAAGATGAGTCATTAGCAGCCATGGATCTAGAAGTATTCTATCAGTAGCGTTTTCGTCAAGCATGAAATGATCCGAAAACCATAATGTACCAAAATTGTAAGCAAGTGCTTTTTCAGCAATCTGAGCTACATCTTTCAAAGTAAATCCAAATTGCGGTTCAATTTGCACACCGAAATTCAAATGTTACACCAACAAATAAAATATACGTCTTAGTTTATGAATTCGTTGTATTCTTAACTAATACATGAAACAAGGCTTTGCAGCGGTTTCCAGTATTATCTTACGAATTTCATTTTCCCCCACAAATCCAGTTAATTCGAATCCACACGCGCGAATCATGGGAACAACAGGAATCGCGGATTGTGATATGTCATTCCTTGGGTCATCCACATTAACCACTCTTACAATACTTGAAGGAATTCCCATCTCATCAAGAATTACGTCCAACATCTCTTTAACTGGATTACAAAAGAGACAGTGATTTGACCTATAGAATGAGATACATGCTTCACGTCCACATTCTAGTTCTTTAGATTCCGTCCAGACAGGAAGCACAAGTACGAAGTTGGATCCCTTGCCATGGTTTCCCTTTACCCTGTCTTCCACCCAGATGTTACCACCAAGTTTCTTTACAATTGCATCTGCGACTGTCAACCCAAGACCACGTCCAACTACTTGAGCATCAGGAGAACCTGTCCGTTTGAAAATGAATTCTTTCAAAGAATCTTGTACACCTGGACCATAATCACTGAAATCAATTCGAACTCTTTCGCCACCATCAATATCCGTTATTCTAACATCTACTTGGATTTCGTTTGATTCATTGTGCATAGATGCATTGTGCAATATATTAAAGACTGCATGAGAAAGTAATGAATGACCGAGAACGTCTATACTTAGATTATCAAATTCTATATTGACTTCTATCTCTTTCCAAGGGAAATCTCTTTGAACTGAGTCCATCGCCAAGCTAATGATTTCACTTATGTTTGTGCGTTCTGTGGTTGAAGGAACTTCATCCAGTTCAATAAGAGACCGAAGGTTCGCGATCATTCTTGCAGACCTTCTCAGATACCAGTTTGTGTCGCGCACAAGCTCCTGAACTCTAGGAGGTAATTCCATCGCAGCCTCGATTAACCCAATTGAGAAAGAAAGACCTTGGTTGATGTTTGTCAAGTCATGGGTCATAACCTCTAGATACAGATTCGCTCTTTCTCGTTCTTCTTTTTCCTTTTCTTCTGCAGTCTTTCGGCGATGAATGTTGGTCACCATTAGATTGACCAATTCTTTTCCAGGCGACTCAGTTATTAGACTTGCAGATAGACTAACCCAGATATTGGATCCATCTGCATGTCTCATTTTTGTTTCTACATCGTGAATGCGCTTTCCTTGAAGTACTTGTTCAAGCAACTCATTTGCGAAACTGCTAGAATGTTCTGCTGCTGACATCAAGGATGTAATATTTCTCCTAACAAGATCATTTAGCTCGAAACCTAACAGAGTTTCAGCAGCAGGGTTAACATTCTGAATCATTCCATATTTACTCAAGGTGAAAAAGGCAATAGGTGCTGATTGATAGACATCTTCTAATCTTTTTTGAGAAGTCTCGTATGCTGCCTCTAACTCTTTTCTCTTGGTCATATCTCTAATCACTGCAAGGACCATAGAATTGCCTTCTAATGAGATATGAGATAAACCAATATCGACATCTATAATGTGACCTTCTTTACATTTAATCCTACTACTAAAACTCCCTGCACCTGAATTGTCTTCTTCAATATTGAGTTGCTTCTCCTTGAATAAGTTCAATGATTCATGCTCAATCAGTTCCACAAGTTCAATGCCTTGTAATTCATCAAATTCGAAGCCAGTAATCCTACTGATAGCAGGATTTGAAAAGATAATGCCATCAGAATCAAAAATCAAGAAGCCATCATTTGCCATCTCCAATATACTAAGGTATTGGGTAGATTGAAAATCATCTTTGTGGCTTTTCTGCCTTCTCTGTTTTGGCATTTCAGAACCCCCATATTTCGAACTAGAGAATTGGAGAGTGGTCAGGTATTTCTGCAACTAGAGAAGCATCCATCATAGATAATGTTTATTCTGTTCTACATATTTGGAGAAATTTATTCAGAATATGCGACATAACAACATATTCATATATTATTCATTATAGTTAATCATGGTCTATAACTGAGGTCAACAAAAACATGAATCCCAACGGAGTGAGATCATGTGCACATTGTGTGGCTGAAAGAGCTGCTAAGGAAGAAGTGGACTTCAGAACAAAGTATACTCTTGCAGTTATATCTACAATCACTCTTGTAATAGGGATAATTGTAGAATCTTTTTTGATGCATTCTGAAATTGCATTAGTATTCTTTCTGATTACAATTCTAGCTGCTGGACGATGGGTGATCCCAAATGGGATTAGAAGTATCATTCGCATTCATCTTGGTATTAGTTTTCTCATGACCGTTGCAGCTTTTGGAGCAGTTCTGATTGGTGAACCAGCTGAGGGAGCAGCTGTGATGTTTCTCTTCTATATTGCAGAACTACTTGAAGAAAAGGCTGGAGAGCGAGTTCGAAAAGAGTTCCAAACGCTTGTAGAACTTGAACCAGCATCTGTTACAATAAAAGTGAATGGTTCCGAAACATGTATTCGTGTAGAGGATGCAGAAGTAAGCCAAATAATGATAGTACGTCCAGGCGAGAGAATAGGTATGGATGGCATTGTCGTCAATGGCGCATCATCAGTGAATCAAGCACCAATAACCGGAGAATCCATACCTGTGACCAAAACAACTGGCGATGTTGTCTATGCTGGAACTTTGAATCAAGAAGGGTACTTGGAAATTGAGATAACAAAACCATCTGAAGATACCATTCTTGCAAAGATTATTGAACTGGTACAGGAATCCCAAAAGAAGAAATCACAGACTGAAAGATTCGTTGAACGCTTCTCACATGTCTATACTCCAATCGTAGTTGTTGGAGCATTTCTTCTTGGATTGGTCACATTCTTATTTGGTAACACCCTTCAGGATTCATTATATAGAGGTCTCACTCTGTTGGTCATCTCGTGTCCATGTGCCTTTGCAATCTCCATACCCATAAGCATGGTCTCTACCATCGCAGGAGCAGCAAGAGAGGGTGTTTTGGTCAAAGGTGCAGAATATATTGAAGCAATCTCTAACGCAAAAACAGTGGCTTTCGATAAAACAGGAACACTGACTGAAGGAAGATTATCAGTCGGTTCTATTTGTACTCATAATGGATTCACTGATGAGGAGATACTTCAGGCAGGTCTTTCGATGGAGCAGATGTCACAGCATCCTATTGCATTGGCAATTATCAATGCTGCAGAAGAGCGAGGTGTCACAGCCTCACCTGTAGATGACTGGAGCTCTGTTGCAGGACGGGGTGTAATAGGTAAAGTGAGTGATGTGACCTATGTTGCTGGCAAAGCAGAATTATTGGAAAAAGAAGGAATTGTTCTGGATTTAGATGAAGAGCATTCATGTGGAGTAGGAACCATAGTTCACATTGCAAAAGGAGACTCACACATGGGAGCAATTGTTCTTCAAGATCATGTTAGAAGCACAACAAAGGAAGCTCTTGAAGAATTGAATGACATGAACATAGAAACTGTTATGCTCACAGGTGACAGTACAGCAGCAGCCAAAGAGGTTGCTGAATATCTCAAAATTGATCAATACTTTGCTGACCTTCTTCCTGATGACAAAGTGACAAAACTTGAAGAGATATCCAGAAAGGGACCAGTGATCATGATTGGAGATGGAGTCAATGATGCACCAGCTCTAGCTACTGCTGACGTTGGCATTGCTATGGGAGTAATTGGAAGTGATGTCGCTTTGGAAACTGCAGATGTTGCTTTGATGAAAGATGACCTCTCCCAAGTACTAAGCCTAATTCATAGGGCAAAGAAGACTATGAGAATTGTCCGACAAAATGTAGTTGTAGCTATTGGACTAAAACTAGTCTTAGTACTACTGGCAGTATTAGGCAGTGTTCCCTTATGGGTTGCAATTGCGGTTGGAGATATGGGTCTCACCTTGGCTGTGATTTCTAACGCATTGAGATTGATTCGAAAGAACTGATCATCTGTATGAATCCAATGCCCGTACTGATAACCACAAGAAGATGCCCACAATAAAGAGGGTGAAGGTTGGGAGTAGAACTAACAAAATCAGATCTGCAGCGTATGTAGCAGAGAGGTATACCACAGATGCTCCAATGATGAGATTAATTGTTGGAAATGAGAACGCTAATGGAACAGGAGGATTTCTAGGATCGTTAGTGAAAACAGGAATATAGGCTCCAGCCATAGTACCAGTAGCACAAAAGATCAAAATCATAGGAGCTGCAAGAAATATCAAGAAACCCGAACCCTCAACTCTGAAGAAATATACAAGCAACCCATACATGGGAATTGCAGTTATTGCAACTTCAAGGACGCTGAAGAGATATTTAGCTAACACAACATCCCTACTCTTGAATGGACTTACTTTGATCAAGTAGATATTCTCTCTCTCATCAACAAAAGACAGTAATGATGTCAGACTAGATATTTGTGTCATTAGAATGATTAATAGGAGAAAAGCTGGAATCGAAGCGTATCCTAGTTGGGGAGGTATTGGTGCTGGTGGAAGCCATGATGGCCGTACAATATTCAAATACGCTACAAAAAATGAACCGAATAGGACATAGATGTATTTCCAGAATTGAAGCGGTGTTCTCATCCTACTCCAAAAATCTTTGAGGATTATCCACATCATCGGATCATCGAATCGCGATTCAGAGAAATCCACTTCTCCTCTAATCTTCTTACTGATCCTACTCTCCGATTCCTGCTTACTAACACTGATTGAGAAGTTTTCATAATACTCGTAACTTGTAATATTTGCAAGAACAAGAAATGAAATGGAATATCCGATTAACATTAGAATTAGGATATCTGTAATAATCACACCAAATGCATGGATACTTGTAACTTCCATTATGATAAGAGATATCTGATTGGCAGGAAAAGCCAACAATACAAAGTAGTTCTGAGATAGTGGGGGTAGAGAAGGAACGTAAGCAGCAAGAATTGCAAGTGGTAGAATTATGTATCTCCACTTCGATTGTGTTTTAACATCGATTCTCGACCGGATAGTACTCATTATCCCGCCAAGAAAATAGTTAGTCTCAAGGAAGAAGATTAGCGAGATAATAAGAACAAGGATTACAGGAATCAATAGATCCGCAGTGGCAATCAAAGGAAAGATAATGAATAATCCCATAAAGAAATAGAATATCTTTCTGACAGCTCTACGTGTATACCGGCTAATGAATAGCTGATGTGGTTGTATTGGGGCGGGCATCATTATGTGTTCATCAGAGGTTTCCAACACTTCTGCTGGACCCAATCCAAAGTAACCCCCTGCGATAGATGTGACCGTAAGAATGCCTAATGTGGAGATTATCATTTCACGCTCAATGAAAGATTCTACCATGATTGGAACCTGCGTGAAGAGGGGCGCAAAACTAACAAATGATGATACTATAGTACTCACGAAAAGCGCTCCAAAAAAAGTAATGCAGTAGAAAGCCAACATTGAAGGTGTTGTTAAAGTATGCTTGAATTGATTGAACAACATTCGTATTTCATTTTTAACTAGTGTTGGCGTTTTTATCTGCAATTGGATCACCTACTTCTCAGGAATGCCGCCTGTCAACATTAGGAACACTTCTTCTAAGCTTGATATACCATCAAATTGGCTCAGTAATTCATCAAGTGTTCCTTTCCCTACAACATTGCCATGGTTCATAATCACGAATCTATCACACAACCCTTCAGCAACCTCAAGAATATGAGTCGAAATCAGAATAGCAGACCCTTCATCTCGAAGTTTTCTTAGGTGTGCTTTTAGACTCCATGCACCACGAGGGTCAAGACCATATATTGGCTCGTCAAATGCCAAAATATAGGGAGGATCTCTGATGAAAATTCCAGCTAATAATGTTCTTTGGAGATTTCCTTTTGAGAGTGTGCCAATGTACGTATTAATGAGTTCATCAAGCTGAAACAGTTCTACATATTCTCTTGTTCTTACAATTGCATCTATCTTCGATACCCCATAAATACGGGCCATGAAGGTCAAATATTCTCGTACTCTGAGACTCGGATAGCAGGTAGGTCTCTCAGGAATGTAACCTATCATCTTCTTAGCTGGAATAGGTTCTTCACTCATATCCAAACCATTTACTTTGACGGAACCTTCTGTAGGGCTAATTATGCCAGTCATGCAACGAAGAGTAGTCGTCTTACCAGCACCGTTAGGTCCAACAAGTCCAAGAATTTCGCCTGGTGAAACAGTCAAATCAAGTTTTTTCACAGCCACTTTTTTGCCGAAGGTCTTGTGAAGTCCTTCTATTTGAACAGCGGGGTCATTGAGTCTTTCTTTGGATGGTTTCCTATCCTCAAACTCAGACACGTTTTCACAAATCTTTTCGATTAGTAGTCTACGACTCATTGTTCGAGAAGTCAAAGGAATTTTTGTGGTTATTGCAAGCGATACTAGCTCATTATCACTCATCTGTTCAATAATCTGGCGCAGCATCTTTAGATATTCACCCTCCACACAGCGATTTCATTTAGTTTCGGTATCTTTACGCTTTTAGACTGTTCGATTCTATCACTAATTCTCATGATTTTCACTCCTCGAACGTGTCAAGAAAGATCTAATGACGTAGGTTATTGGAACGTTTACTTTTTCATCTCGTTTCCTAGAAACACCCTCAATATATTCAGCTTGTTCTGCTTTCCCGAAAGAAATTCGCTTATTGATAATGAATAAGAACAGATAGAGAAATGGTGTTGGTATCGCCATGAAACTAACAGTAGAGAATCCACTGACTAAAAGAACGAACATATACACTTGAAATGCTATTGGGATTAGAGAGATGGCGAGAGCGAGCTTGAGAGATTTCGAGGATATCTGATTTTCTCTATAGCGCAAATATTGTACGATGAGAAATATTGCTGGTAACCAATGGAAGAAGAAATCTGATACATTCAAGTTCCCAAATATATACTCAACAGCAAACTGAGGACCAGTTGTAATTCTTTGAGATTGGTAGTACAAACCTGTAGAACCAATGTAGGAAAAGCCATCCACATTGACATAGAAATTTCGATAATCAAAAGAACCAATTTGAAGATGTAAAATATTGGGAACAACCAAACCAATGATCATTAGAAAACTAGTCCAGTAGTATCTTAATAATTTCCTAAAATTTTGCTTTATTGTGTAACGATTCCATTCGAGTGATTCTATGGAATCGAAATTCCCTGTATGATTAAAACGCAGAATCAATGGAATAATAATCAGATATGTTATGCATGGTATCATGGTTATAATGGGTGTTAGTCTTCCAGGGTATATCATATCACTTTGAAAAAAGCCTTCACCATCCACCATCAGTCCTACTAGAAACGTAAGTGCTATGGATATACTTGCCAAAGTCCATGAACTTGAATCATCTAATCCATCTCTAAATCTATATAGGAAATAGAACGAGGGAGTTAGTATCAAGGTCCAATTCAGATAATCCAGTGCTGTCATTGTAGGTCCTATGTATACTTGAGTTGTTTCGGTACTAAGAGTATAGAATATTCCGAAGATGATTATTTCACCATGAACACTCAGAAAGAAACCGCTAGGTAAGAGTGCTAATGCCATAAATAAAAGAAAGAATAACACTAACTCTTTTGGTTTCAATGTCATATCCCCATTTCACAATTTTGCTGATTGATATAAGTGAAATTCATCAAAAAAGGTTGATGCATAACGCTTTCTCAATCGGATGAGAAATAGTCAAGTTGTACAGGAATCTCTCTGATATATTCCAGGTTCCAATCAACAAGCTCCGTGGTTATTGCATGTACGCCTACTCCATTTTTCGAAGCCTCTCTCAACTCATGAGCAAATATTGGATCAGTGGGGTCATTTGGAGAAAAGACATCTGCGTCAGGACGTTGAATGACAAAGAGAACTTTTGCATCAACAGCAATTCTTTCTTTCAGTGCTTTTGTTAGATGTTTCATGTGTCTCGCACCTCTGAGAGTGGGAGCATCAGGAAATAAAGCTCTTCGATCCTCAACGAGAGTACAAGACTTGACCTCAACAAAAGTGGGCCCATTTTCACTATCAACTCTGAAATCGAATCTACCCCCAAACATACTTGGTTCTGATTTGAAATCACAATAGTCTTGAATGATTGGAAACTCTCTGTTTTTGAGAAGCTTCTTGACGAATCTATTTGGAAGATTTGAATCAATGGAAACAATCACATCATTATGATGAACAGCAATGATATCATAGTTAGTCTTTCTTTTTTTTGATGATGCCTCTCTGATATACACTTGTTTCCCTTCATAGAGTAGCTCATGCATCCTGCCAGGATTCGGGATAAATGCTTCAACCTCATTTTCTTTTAATTGGATGATTCCAAGAAATCTGTTGGGTCTCTTGAGAAAAAGAGCCTCGTGAATTTTTCTTTTCGAACCCATGAGATTGCACCATTGATGAATTCCAGGTTCGAGTACAATATACTTGAATATGATGATATAACAGAAGATTAGAATTACAGGAATTCAGTAAGAACACACTGAGAAGACTTCTCTGTAAGACCTGACACCTTTACTCCAATCAGACGAATTGATCTTGTTGGGTCTCTCTCTTGCATAAAGATGTCATTTGCCATTTTTAATAGAACATCACCATCATCTGTACCAATCCTAATACTTCTACTTCTTTGAATTGTGGAATAGTCAGCATATCTGATCTTTATTGTTACAGTTTTGAACTGTAATTCTTTCTTCATCAGCTTCTCCGAAATTCTGGAGCAGATTGTTTCAACAGTTTCTTGTATGTAAGAAACGGCTTCAGATTCTACATCAACCATGAAAGTTCTATCCTTACTAATTGATTTCCTTATTCTTGGGCCATTATCAACGAGTGGACGGTCATCAATTCCTAATGACCTTTTATGTAACCATGGAGAACCTTTACCCATGATAGGCCAGAGTTCAGTAACTGACATACTTTGAATTTGACCGAGTTTCTCTATTCCAAATTGATTTAACCGCTCAGCAGTCTTAGCACCAACACCATTTATTGCCCTTACATCAAGTGGAGCCAAGAACGCAGCCACTTTCACTGGGTCCTGCTCAACAAAAGTAATTCCAAGAGGTTTGTTCATTCCAGTAGCAACCTTGGCAACCGACATGTTAGAAGCAATACCAATTGAACAGGGCAATCGTGTTTGTTCTTTTATTGTACTTTGTAACTCTCTAGCCATATCTACAGGAGAACCGAAATCCGATACACCTTCAGTAACTCCAATATAAGCTTCATCGATACTAGCTCTTCGAACCCGATTGTCATCTGCAACTATTCTCAAAATGTTCATGAACTCATCTGAGGCAGTCACGTAATTTTCAAAACTGCCACCGACAAATGCCGCATCTGGGCATAGTCTGTAAGCTGTTGAAACAGGCATCCCCGACTTTATTCCGAACGCTCTAGCCTCATATGATGCAGCTCGCACAACACCTCTACCTGTACCGCTCTTTGGATCATGACCAACACAGACCGGTTTACCCTCTAGTTCAGGATGAATTCTATATTGTTCTACAGAGGCAAAAAAAGCGTCCATATCAACATGCATGATCCAACGGTCCATTCTCTTAGACCTCAGTATAACAATGTGAAATCCCCTCCATAGATATTACGATATCAATTAGTACCTTTGGAAGCACTTGTATATACTGGAGAGTAAGGTGAATGTATTACTCACGAATTCTTTTCTCATATTCTAAAAATAGGGCATCTAGGTCTACGTTTCCTCCACTTAGAATAATCCCAATACGTGAACCTTCAACATCCCCATGAATTTTGAGAAGTCCAGCCAAGGGGACAGCTCCAGAAGGTTCTACAACTATTTTCATTCGTTCCCATAGAATTCGCATTGCGTTTACGATTTCTGATTCCTTTACAGTAATGATTTCATCAACATTTTGCTGTATTATTTTAAATGTCAGATTACAAAGACTCGTCTTTAGACCATCAGCAATAGTATCCGGATTAATGCTTGGTTGAATCTCGCCAAGTTGGAGTGAACGATAAGCATCATCAGCATTAAGAGGTTCCACACCAAAGACTCCGATTGATTCGTCTAATCCCTTTGCAGCAATTGAGGTCCCACTAAGCAGCCCCCCACCTCCAAGTGGTGTCATTATTAGGTCCAATGTATCTATCTCAGTCATCAATTCTAATGCAGCAGTGCCAGCACCAGCAATCACGTATTCATTATCATATGGATGGACAAGAGTATAACCATGCTTTTCAATCAGTTCTGTTGCAGTTTTCACTCTACTCTCCACTGTGGGTTCACAAAAGACTACTTCTGCACCATATCCTCTAGTTGCGTCCACTTTCACTTTTGGGGAATTACTTGGCATCACTATCGTTGATTTCACACCCAACATTGTGGCTGCTAGTGAAAGTGCCTGTGCATGATTTCCAGATGAATGAGCAATAACGCCATGCATTCTTTTTTCTTCACTCAATAGACTAACAGCGTTAAGAGCTCCCCTAAACTTGAAAGCTCCAACTCTCTGAAAATTCTCACATTTGAAGAATACTGAGCACCCAGTCAAACTATCAACAGTAGATGAAGTCATTACAGGAGTATGAATTGCATGTTGTTTAATTCGTTCATGAGCAGCACGAACATCAGACAATGAAATCATAAATCTTAGAAGTTGTTGTTCAGAAAAAAGTCTACCTGATGGCAAATTTTGGAATGCTACTAGTTATGAATAAAAATAGTATACTAGCAACTGCCCTCTATATCACGAATAAATTCTACACCTTCTCGAATATCAGATTCAGTTTTCAGTTCTAAAATCACAGGTCCTTGAAAATCAATGGCAACTAATTCTTTTACAATTTCTTCAGTATTAACTGAGCCCTTTCCAAGACCGACATGAGTGTCCCTTATTCCATCATTGTCGTGCAGATGCACTTCACAGAGGTATGGGACGAGTTTTCTTAGATACGACAATAGATTAGATGTTACTGTATTCGCATGTCCTGCATCAAAAACACCACTTACTCCTAAATCGTGTAAATCACTAAGATAGTCATAGTGTTCTTCTGGATGCAATACTATCTCTCTATCCATTCCCTTCTGTTTATTCTCAAGACCAATTACTATACCAATCTCCTTTGCATAGAATCCCAAGTCTAAGATGCTTGCCATGAATCGATTTCTTGCTTCATCTTCTCTCATGAATTGATCAGCAGGACATGTACCTGCATGAACAACGACAATTTCTGCATCAATCACATTTGCAATATCCACTGACTGTTTAAAGATCTCTACAGAAGCTCTTCTGATTGATTCCTTTAGACTTGATAGGTTAACATCATCATAAGGAGCATGAATTGTTGCCTGCATATTGTTTGATTCGAGTATGGTCTTTAATTCAAGCACATCAGATTCGCGCATTGTATCAGGCAAATATGGTGGTTCTAGTTGGATTTCAATGAAATTCATTTCTAATGAAGAACATAACTCAGCAAATTCAGAGAAACTGATATCACAGCCAGAATAATATGATGCGCCAAGTACTAACATGAAAACACCGCTTCGAGTATAATATTGCTGACATCTAGCTTTTAAAGATGTTATATACATCATAAAATCCCTGAAGAGAAGGGTGGCCTGTGGGTTGTAATAGATGACAAAATTTTGTTATCCGTATAATTATCATAGTCAGTGTTTTACTTTCAAATACACCGTTCATTGTAATCTATACAATTCTGGAAACCAGAGCATTGTCTTCGCAAAAACGGTTCTGGTAATGGCTCTGTGAGATCA
>CAZSWP010000059.1:0-17719 GCA_964610875.1 uncultured archaeon | reverse complement strand
ACAACAAATTGAAGTATTCATATCGAAGATTGTGGGAACTCCTTTCCACTGGCGCAAAGAAATATACAAAAAGGAAATTAGCGTATTTAGTTTCTATAGACTTATGTCTACTCCCCACTCTGCTCCAAATAGCGGAAACTGACGGAATAGATATTGCTTCTCGTGTTCGTTGAAATCTATGGAGTAATTTGCGAAAGAAAAGTAAAATTACATAATTTAATAGGAGAAGATAGTACTGTATCTGTCAGGTGGAAATCTAGGCTCTATTTGGAACCGCAGCTCCAATTATTGTTGATGCCAATCTTATTATTCAATATGTTATTCTAGTACTACCGATATTTAGATATATCAAAAAACGACCATTTATTCTACATGGGAAAGTGATGTCAATAGTAGCATTGCTTACATTACTAACAACACTATTGATTATGGCACCTTCCTTAGTACTGAACTGGATGATTTATGATTATTCAATTTACATCCATGCTATAGTAGGATCACTAGCACTTGCTTCAGGATTATTTTTTCAGCTTGAGATTCAACAACGCTAGAATAGATGGGCAGCCTCTTATCTGTGGGACTAGAGTCCAAATGTGGCTAGCATTACTATTTTGGATGATACCAATTTTGGGTGGAACACTCTTTTGCTTGACATATTATGGGGTTATTTAGTATAAGTTGAAATCATCTCAAGTATGAACTTAATGATAATTAGCTAAAATGAAAAATCGGATTTCCAATCACTAATAAGGTTGAAAAACAATAGTTTAGTGTGAATTAGTAAAATGCGCATTAGTGAGATTACACTTAGTGAATATGAAAAAATAGACAAGAATGAACAACTTTCTGCGGCAATTAGTAGACTGAAGAAAATAGAACCTCCAGCACTAATTGTAGAGGATTCAAAGGGAAACTATCAAGGAGTAATTATTAGAAGGAGATTAAGAAAATCAAGAGTGGATCCAACATCCAGCAAGGTGGAGAAACAAATGATAACTCTTCCATCTATTCAACATACAGAAACCCTTGCTGAAGCAGCAAGACTGATGATTGAAGTACAAACACCGATTTTGCCAGTATTTTCTGGAGAGAAACATATAGGTTTCATCTCAGTTCAAGATATTATAACTCAAGGTACCGATGAAGAGTGGAACTCAATTCCTCTTGAATCAATCATGACAAAGAATCCACTTTCAGCTCGTCGGGATGATACCGTCGCAAGAATTCTCGATTTGTTTAGGACTTATGGCATTTCACATCTTCCAGTTAAGGATGATGGAAAACTCGTGGGTATCGTGAGCATTCATGATATATTCAGTATCATTTTCAAAAGTATGACGCGACAGAAAGAGGGTTTTTCCCAGTTAGATCGTGGTGGACATGGTGAAAGGGCAGGGGAAACATCAAACCTTCTGCACATCCCTGTAAGTAGTGTAATGTCTTCACCTGTGATAGCTGCTAAACCAACAGAAACTCTCAGCGATGCGCATCGAAAAATGAGAGAATATAACATCTCAAGCGTTGTGGTTGTTGATGATGACAGAGTAACTGGAATCGTGACCAAACGAGACCTTTTAGAACCTATTGCTCAGAGAGGCATGGAATCAAGACGAATAAGAGTACAATTTTCTATGAAACCAGGTATTAGGATGACGGAAGAGGAACGAAAAGCTATGCAGCGAAAATTTGAGTCATTCTCTAAGAGATACAGGGATGTAGTCGGAGTAGGAGATTTATTCGTTTATCTTAAACGACACGGTTCAATTTCTAAGGGAAATCAGTTGATTCAGTGCCGACTTCAATTTAGGACTGCACATACGCAATATTATAGTTCTGCAGAAGCTTGGAGTGTTGAAGAAACCTATTCGCTCGCTCTTGACAGATTAGAGAGGAGAATAATTGAACATAAGGAAACAAAACTGAGTGAGAAACACAGTAGAAAACATATTGAACGCTTCATTGAATTTGAGGTATAATTCACATAAGATTCAATCGCCATTCAAAAAAGAGCTTGAAATGTTCCTTTGGCGATTCCCCAGGAATTATAAGAGGCGCTTTGCTTAAATATAGTGAAGAACCGAGAGAAGAAAGAATGCTTAATGAATTAGAAAGACTATATGATTTAGAAGTAACCATTGATAATGAAACAATTGGCAACGTATCATCGGTCCTTTTCGATGATAGATCATGGGACATAGACTATCTTATAATTGATGTTGGGGATTGGCTGAGAGAAAGGCATATTCTTTTGTCAACACAGTGCTTGAAGATACCTGACTGGGACAATGAACAAATTGAAGCAAATGTAACCAAAAAGAAAGTAGAGCAAAGCCCAACAATTAATTTGAGTGAACCTGTATCAGAGAAGCGACTACTTCAACTTCACCAATATTATGGCTGGACACCATTCAGACCAGGGCTAATGCCCCTTGCACCAACTCCGATAATACCAGTATCAATGATTGAATCAGGAGCAACACGCTACAAATTAGTCAAGAAGTCAAAGGGAAAAGAAGAACACCCAGAGAAGACAATACATCTAAGAAGTTCCAAAGAGATACTTGATTACAGTGTGGTATCTAATACCGAAGAATTTGGTAACGTTGAAGATATTCTTTTCAATGCAATGGATTGGAAGATACGTTATCTCATTATAGATGTCAGCGACTGGTTTGATAAAGAACACCGACTAATCCCAGTGGATTGGATAGAATCTATGAAATGGATAGAACAGAAGATCACTGTAGATGTATCTAAAGAAAAAGTGGAAAATGCTCCCGAATTCATATACAAAAGTGAAATAACTCGGGAGGATGAATCGATACTTTACGAATACTATAGTCGTTCCGGATATTGGATGTAAAAGAAACAAGACGTGAAAAACAATATAGTTCAATATTCTCGTCTTGTTGAAAAACAAAAAGAAAATGAATTGAAGAGGACAGGACTTTCCGGTGCATTCAATTCAATCACACTATTTCTAGAAGAAAGTTGCTCCACCTTCATAAACATGCTCTGGTGCATCCATTTTAGCTGTTTCTTCAGCTGATAGGATTTCAACTAGCTCATACTCCATACTACCCAGACCTAATTGTACTCCATACTCTGCAACTTTGTATGGATTCTTGTATGGACCATGAAGAAGTTGGAAAGGATGCAAGTCTGATGAGAGATTGGGATTTACTCGCATATAGACTTCTGGAATCTTTTTCACCAATTGTTCATTTAGTCCGGTTTCTGCTATGAGGTCTAATGATGCAACATCAGCTGCAACAATATCTCTACTCCCTGCTATTCCAATATCATCAATCACAGGAGGCATTCCCATACCCATACAGTCACAGAATGGCGTGATATCCATCAGAAAATTGAGATGGAACAATTTCTTCTTGTCGAAGCTATCGAGAATATTCTTGGCCGCAAATGCCATGAGTTCCTGGAATGAGTAAAAGTTATCCTCATTTATTGAGAGACTTGTCAATCCACCATCTGCTTCTATACAGGGTTTGTTTTCAATCCCATGACATTGATCACAGGCATAGAACAATATTCTGCCGCTGTTCTTTTCATCGTTCCATTCAGCGGCATCTCGCGGGCATGTCTCACGAATTTTCATCATGTGCTCTTTTGTCATCTTTTCTTCGTCAAAGTATTTGTCATAATTCACTACACCATGAATCTTGTACCATCGTGATGGACCACTATACCCCCCTAATGCAATATTCTTGAAAGCGCCACCATAGCCACAGGAGCCATGACCCTTAGAATGTGTAAGATTAATGAGTACATCAGCATCAAGCAGAGCACCAGCAGCCGCTATTTTTTCCACACCTTTGTAACCCACTTCTTGGTCGGTTGTGTAACCATCCTTAACTCCAGCAATAGGTATGATGGGACAGCCACAAGTTTCAGAAGTATAACCACGATAGACTGCATTATAGACCGCTGTTGGATTATCTGTCACAAAAGGGTACCCTCCAGCTTTCTTTACCGCGTCAGCAATGCGACGCACAAAGAATACCGGAACTGTTTGATAACCGTCGTTGAATCCAAGATGCATTTTAATTGCAACTTTGTCTTTCTTTTCAATCGTGCTAAGGTCTAGATGCTCCAGAATTTTATCTAATTTAACGCTCAAATTTGCGAACCTGTCAGGTTTTCCTGCAAAAACAGAGCCGAAGAAAACTTTTGATTTATCAACCATTATTTGTCACACACCATTAAATGTGTTATGTAAACTATAACCAACATATGGTTTGTTATGGAAACCATATAAGCCTGCTGATTCTTGTAATGTGATAGTATCGGTCTCATAGAAGGAATCGAAGAATATCAAGGTCAATTCTCATCTGTAAAATCATAATTTCCCCGGTTGAGAACTTGAAGATTAATAAGGGTATCTTACAATTATAGGTCGTAGTCCTTATCAAAAAAACAGGATTAATTTCACGTGTTCGCTTAGGCAGAGGGACATTCCATGTCTAACTATCTGAAATTCATTGTTATATCTACTATAATCATTCTGTGCCTTGGAACATTCACTGCTTCAGCAGAGTCATACGAAACGTCTGGTGGGACAGGACCATTTGTAGACAAGATATACTACGATATCATTACACCAGTTGATGAGCAGGTCTTAGCTTTACAGGATAATAATATCGACTTGATTGGAGATTATGTGGACCCGTCGTTTTATGACCAACTTAATCAGACATCTAATATTGAACTCGAGAATACATTACGAAATGGTTATGGATACATAACTATAAACACGGCAAAATACCCTTTCAACATAACCTCATTTCGAAGAGCATTTTCTTTTGCATTAGATAAGAACGCTATTTCAACGGATATTTGGGATAGTTTTTCAGAGCCATGTGATAGTCTGATACCAAAAATCAACCCGTTCTCAGTTGAAAGCCAGCTATCTTACTCATACTATGATGCAAATATTGCTATAGCAAACCAACTTCTTGATGCAGCAGGATTTGGTGATGTTGATTCAGATAATATTAGAGAAGCTCCAGATGGTACTGAATTCGATGTTGTAATTGAAGCGGCCCAGTCATCAAGCATAGCAATTGAAGTTGCTATGAAGGCTGAAGAAGCTCTTACTGCTTTGAATATCTCTGCAACAGCTGTACCTACTGATTTCTACGAATATCTAAATAGACTGTATTTCCATGAAGACTATGATATGGCATTTCTTGGAAGCTCATTTGGCAATTTCGACGTAGATTGGATGGCATACGAATATTGGTCTGAATATGCAGATGAGCCATATTATAACTTCCCCAATTGGCAAAATGCAACATATGATTCTTGGCGCGACCAATTGTTGTACTCTACAAGTTATAGTGATGTCTATGATGCTGCAATTGAGATGCAGAAGATATGGATATATGATTGTCCAATGGTAATTTGTTACGAAAATGAATATATCAACGCCTATCGAACGGACACATTTGAGGGTTTCACAAACGATGTAGTAAATGGCGTAAAAGGATGGTGGACCAATCAAAAGGTGAGTCTCATATCAGGAGGACCAATTGGTGGAACTCTCAGAAGATCACTTGCTCTTGATATAGACACATTCAATCCTCTAGTAACTAATAGTCTATATACAGAACATGTGCTAGATGAACTATATGACTCACTATTTAGAAGAGATCCAGATGGAAATCTCATGAACTGGCTTGCAGATTCATATCTCATTGAAACTCATGCTGATAATGCACTAGTACCATCTGGGCATACAAGAATAACAATTGATTTAGTGAAAAATGCAACATGGACAGATGGAAGACCACTAAGTGCGAGAGATGTTGCTTTTACGTTCAACTATCTCAATGAACATGGATTAACTCAAGCCACACCATATACTTCAGATTTGTATGCTGCATATTCCCTGACAGATTACCGCTTCATTGTTGAATTCAAAAGTGAATCATATTGGCATTTCAGTCATATTGCTGAGATTCCAATTCTTCCAAAACACATATGGAGTCTTCAAGATCCTACGTCCTACAATCCAGATTATACCGAAGTGGTTTCATCCGGACCATTTTATGTTTCAGACCACTCTCCAGGAAATTATATCGAACTAACTAGAAATCCATACTATTTCAAACTGCCATCAGAAGCAGAAGGTACGGGAACTCCTCCGAGTGTTCCAGCAGCAATATCACCCGAAAGCGAACCTGATGAACCAATCACAGATGTAGAAGCAAAATGGACCACAATCGTAGATGGTATGTCAGCAGATGAGAAACTAGACTCTTATCTCAATGATTTTCTGAATTTCAAGGAATTATCACAAGATGTTGTGAAAAGAAGGGATGGTTCTATCAGTATAATCGCCCTTTTGAAACGAGATGCTAATCCATTTGATATTGAAGGGTTCAATGAGATTCAATGGGCTGCAGAATTGGGACCAATCCAGATGGTACTGGCATCATTCGATTCATCCAAGGATCTTGATTTTCTAGTTGCTAATGACAATGTCATAAAGCTATCAGCAGATGTTTATCTTTCGAAATCATTAGATAATTCAAATCCACCATTAGACTCGGGACTAGACATGTTCAAAATAAATGATGAACTTGGAGTAACAGCGGTACATCAAATGGGTTATGATGGTTCAGGTGTTGTTGTTGGTGTTGATGACACAGGAGTTGATTTTAGTCAGCCAGACTTACAGGATGCAATGTATATCGATGGACTTGGATATCCGACATCCTTTGATCCAACATCTTATGGGATCACGAAGATGGTTATAGCTAATGCTACAGCTGTTGCGGATGTGCAGACATGGCTTGATGACGGAAATCTCTTGACCTATGAGTCAGGAGGAAAAGTCTACCTGAATGTTACAAGTTGGGACCCTATTTGCAATAATCAAGCAACTGAAAGTAATCTATTATCTTTCTTCATCGATGCTTATGCAAATGCATATGGTATAGAAAACATCAGTGAATTTGTCTATGACCAGATGTGGAAAGATTGGGAACTACCTTCAGTCACTACACAGGACTATAGAGTTGGTTGGGTGTTTCAACAAAGAATGGAGGAGTATGCGAAGATATTCGCTCCATCAATTATTGTAAACGGAACAGAGGTAGTAATTGATTGGAATGGCACAAAAGCCTGGACCAAAATGTGGAACAATGTGATACATTACGAAACAGAAGATATCAATAATTCAACTATTCAATATTACTATACAGATTTGATGGATTGGAGTTTTGTTGATGATATCAATGAAGGGCACGAATATACCGTAACAGGTAATCCAATATTTGCCGCAGACCTCGATGATAATGGCATTGATGATATTGGACTAGGTTCCTTCAGTTGGTCATACGACAGTCAAGCCTATGCAACTGATGTGACCGATTACCTCTATTGTGGTGTTTCAAGTAACGGGAGAGCATTCTCACTGATGTTCCCATCAGATACAAATCATGGTCATTGGTGTTCAGCCGCAATCGCTTCTCGAGGAGAAGTTGACCATAATGTATACGAGAATGGAACACTCTACAAACTTCCCGGAGTGGCTAATGGTTCAAAACTAATTGTATCAAAGGGGCTCACTTCTGGTGCCAATATCGGTTCTCAATTCTGGGCTGCGGGATTCCACTATAATGCCACTTCATCGTATTGGGAGTATACGAGTGAGGGACAGAGACACAAAGCAGACATAATTTCAAATTCATGGGGCTACGTCAATGGTGGATACTTGGACTTAACCTATCTTACATTATTCTGGGATTTGATGTCTGCACCAGGCGTCGTAGATCCATTCTATCCTGGAACGTTGTTTCTATTCGCTGAGGGTAACAGTGGAGCTGATTATATGACGGGAGGAGCTCCCGGTGATGCAGCGTCAGTTGTGGCAGTTGGCGCAGCCATGACTCCACACTATTATGAACATGCGTTTGGACCATTCCAAGAGATTGGACAACAAATTAGCTTTTCATCCAATGGTCCATCATATACAGGAATATCAAAACCAGATATCATGGCACCAGGATTTAGAGGAGCAAATCCAGATTCGTTCCATAATGTATGGACAGGTGTGGGCGAGAGCTACCTGTGGTGGCAAGGAACAAGTCTAGCTTGCCCAATTGCAGCAGGTGCAGCAGCACTAATCCTGGATGCAATAGAAACCAATTGGGGTGGATGGATATACAACCCTGTTACACTAAAAGAAATTCTAATTTCATCTGCGACAGATATGGGATTGGATGCATTTGCTCAAGGACATGGCTTAATTGACGTCGAAAGTGCCGTTTTGTTCATTGAATCTAATCAGAGCAATCAGTATTTCATTCATACTGAAGATAGTTTTGAAAACTATATGAGTGACATGTATCAAGCATGGGATTATTGGATGATAGATTGTGACCCATTTGGGGTGTATTCAGATGGAACTAAACCGGTTGGTCAAGGAACGAGCAGCATCTACTTTGGTAGTGTATACCCAGGTTCTAGTTCAGAAGTCTTCTTATCTACATTCTCTTATGATGGTTTGATTAGGAATATCACTAATTTCGATAACGTTGAAGGATGGTATTATCGTAGGAGCCATCAGTATACATTCAATACAACAACATTCCTTTATGAAGACCTAGCATTTGGTGATAGTGTCGAGAGATACGGATACTACAATCTTACAGAAGAGCTGGGATATACAGCTATACAAAACATGTTGAATGCACCTTATGCAACAATAAATGTACACTTTGATGAGGCAAATATGGACTTTATTAGTAGCGCAAGACTGTTTGATTGGGATGACACCATTGATGATGATACAATGAACTATTACAACACCACCTATTCAGATGGAGATCTATTGCAGTTACTTGGATGGGACTATAATCATTGTAACAACAAATGGATTAGAGTTGCACATCCTAGCGGTTTGAGCAATGTCTTTGATTATACACCCACATTAGTTGTTGCGGATAGTTCAGCATCCTTAGGTAATGGCAATCCGATTCATATCACAGTGACATTGTGGGAGAAAGTGTTAGATACCAATATTCTGGTAGCCCCTGGTTCTGCTGGGAAAATCAACGTAACCTTAGATTTGCCAAATAACGCAGAGAATGGAATTCATCAAGGGTTCTTGCACCTCGAAAGCATTTCTTCAGGGTATTCTCATAACATTCCATACTCGTATATGGTGATAGAGAACATCGCGGAGATTGATGGTTCTGAGCACATCGTAGCAAATGCTGTTGGTAATGAAATGACGCCTTATGAAAGTGGTTCATTAAGTGCTTCATTCGATATTGATTCAACTGCGAAATGTGATTGGGGTGGAGCACGTACATTCAAAGTGAATATCTCCAATCCTAGTGCTCAATACCTCATCATGGATGTAGAATGGCAAAATGAAGGTACAGTAATAGATGTATATCTCAGATCTCCAACCTATAACCTGCTTGTTAGTAGCGAGGATAATTGGGATAGTGGCTATCACCCCGAACCTACAGGATCTACAAAGAATGTCATTATATATGATGGTGGTGGTTCTATTGAAGGAACATACTATGTTGAGATCGCTGTTCATAAATTCAACGGTAGTGTAGCATTCGAGAATGTTTCAGTAAGTCTATCATGTTATGATACATTACCCACAGGAAGTGTTAGCCCAGAATGGACATCTAATGACTCACCTACGCCTCAGCCAGTAACAGATAATGATTTACTCACAGGAGATCATATTGTCTTCGAGAATACCTGGTCAATAACCCAACCCCCATCTTTGCCAGAGTATGATATTACTTCATCAAGTATCCATTTCGTGACTGGTATTTACGAGGTTCGGACAGGAACATATGTTGATCCTCAAGGATATGACCAATGGCCAATCCCACTTTCTGAAACCAGTATCTATGTTTGGGAGGGCATCAAAGGTATTCGTGCATATGACAGTGTACGAGTTACGCTCCATGCAAATGGACTTGATCCTTCATTCGAAGTTTATGAATGGTGGGACTCCAATTTAGATGATATTGTCACCTTAGATGAAATAGGTGTAAGCGCATTCATCTCAGTAGATGATGGAGATGCGGATGTGGATGAATATGGCCAATTCACTGCTGACCATAATATGGACATAGCTATTGTTGTATTCAATTGGGCTTGGGCATATCAATCAGGTGTAGATTATTCTCTAGAGGTAGACACACGTTCAACATTGAAAATCGAGAACACTGAAAAGAACTTGTCTTACGATACCTATTATCTTGGCAACAATGGCACAAGAGATGTCCATCTCTATGGCTATACAGATACTAATGTTGAATTCTATGTGGAAATCAACAATGTCACATTCAACAACTATTTTGTGCCAGACATATCACTCTCAAGCCCCAATGGTGGAGAAGTTTGGACAGGAACTAATTCGATTAACTGGACGGCATCTTCTGGTAATCCATCAGATTACGATCCAATTTATGACATCTTGATATCCAATGATGGCGGTGCAACCTATGAGCTTCTTGCATCTAATGTTAGTACGTCTCCATACTCATGGGATTGTGATCCATGGCAGTATATGACAAATTATAGTATAATAATCCGTGTGACTGATCGTAATATGGTAAATCAGGATGAGTCGGATACAACCTTTACTGCGGGTTCTGCAGCAACACCACTTGTCACACCATTCATCTTTGGTGGAGGTGATCAGACCTTCAATCTTGGAGAAATAGGTCGTGAACTAAAATGGTGTATTTCTGACCTTCATCCAGGAACAATCAATCTCTACATCGATGATGTTCTTGATTCGACTTGGGTGTGGCTCGATGTTGTTAATGTTACTACAATTAGTCTTGACTCACTGACTCAAGGAGAATACAACTACACCATCCAAGCTATTGATAGTGATGGACTTGTAACAATTCAAACAAGTATTGTGACGGTACTTGGTGATGCACCGATAATTGATCATCCAGATGACATCACCTATGAATTTGGAAATGCAACAGTCTATCTCACATGGACACCCCTAGAGTCAAGTCCATCGGTTTATGAGGTTTATAGAGATAGTACATTTGTTGAGGGTGGTGTTTGGGATGGGAGCTCAATAACCATCAATGTGGGAGGGCTTACGGAAGGGACATATGAATTCATGTGCTTTGTGAACAATACTGATGGTAAAAGCGTTACAGACAATGTTACTGTCTATGTGATTCCAGATACTACAGCACCTGATATTGATAGTCCTGAAGATGTAACCTATAGTGAAGGTAGTTCAGGAAACTCCATTATTTGGACTCCAGAGGACTTCAATCCTTCATTATATACGGTGTATCTTGATGGTAGTACCTATGTGAATGGTCTCTGGAACTCTTCAAGTGAATCAATTAGTGTTGATATAGATGGTCTTGCATTGGGAGATTACAATTTCACATTAGTAGTTGAAGATACATATGGTAATACGGCATCAGATATAGTGTGGGTGACTGTTGTTGATGGAACACCACCTGCAATTGAAGGACCTGCTGATTATTCATACAATGAAGGAACAACAGGTCATGTGCTTAAGTGGAACTTCTCAGATTCTCATCCAAATACATTTACACTCTATCGAAATGGCTCTATAATACAGTCAGGGACATGGACAGGAACATCTTCATCTCTTGAAGCAAGTATTGATTTCCTCCAGATAGGGCGATATAATTTCACATTGGTAGTGACAGATGATTATGATAATGTTGCATCGGATTCAGTCTGGGTGGACGTAAATGACGTAACTAACCCTGAAGTTGATAGTCCAGAAGACATCACGTATACAGAAGGAGAAACAGGCAATGAGATTGTCTGGACTCCAACAGATGCACATCCGGGTGATTATACAGTCACACGGAATGGGACCATAGTTCAGATGGGAAATTGGGCATCAGGAGTAGGAATTACTGTAGATGTAGATGACCTACTACCAGGAGTGTATGTGTTTAACATCACTGTGCGGGATTCATCTGGCAATATTGCATCTGACCATGTATTGGTCACAGTAGAGGAAGCTGGCACAACATCACAAACCTCTACAACTGATACAACTAGTGATACATCAACTGTTGACCCTGGTGAAATGGATACAATGACTGTAGTAATCTCACTAGTGATCACCATAGGTTCTATTGTTATCATCATATATTTCATCGTGAAGATATACCGGAGTTCACAAGCATCTGATTGGGAGTCAATGATGGGTTCATGAAACTCAAATTGATGATATAGATGAGAGTTGAATCAACATCAGCTCTCATCAATTCTATTGAGTAATATTAGATTTCTGGGAGCTGGGTGAAAAGTCCGCAACCGTGAATGAGCACAGTCAGAAAAACAAACAATGAGGTTGGTACTCGTGCAAGATATGGAGTGAATAGTTCCAATCAGTATCTTTCCATCGACTTTTCACACAGAGCCAGATTTCTGAGAAGTTTTATTAGGATGATTTGCAGCTATTCTAGTTCAGGTGTGGGAGCACTGTGTATAAGCGGATATTATGCCTGATTGGCTTCTTAATGATTATAGTAATACCAGCATCTTCCAATGTCTCAGGCACATCCATCATTGCTGGGACAGGACCTTATGTTGATACCATTCGATATTCAGTAATAACACAAAATGATCAACAGGTCCTAGCTCTAATTAATGACGAGATAGATCTGATTGGAAACTTGCTTGACCCTACTTTTCTTCCTACATTAAATGAAGCACAGAATATCCAGGTAGAATCATCTCCTCGAAATGGATATGGATATTTCACCATAAATACCGCAAAATATCCATTCAATGAAACTGCATTTCGTAGAGCATTCGCTTTTGCATTCGACAAGGAGAGAGTTGCTGAACAAGTATGGAATGGAGATGCAGAACCTCAAGATGGTGTTGTTCCGGCAGTAAATCCTTTTTCTATTGAAGGCACATTGCCATATTCGTACTACGAATCAAATGTAGCTCTAGGAAATCAGATACTAGATGAGGCAGGTTTTCTGGATATTGATGATGATGGTCATAGAGAAACTCCATCAGGAGTGGATTTTGATGTTCTTGTTGAGGTGGCACAGTCTTCCAGCATTGCAATAGAATGTGGTCAAATAGCTGAAGAAGCATTAGTTGCTCTAGGAATTGATGCACAATATGTACCTACTGATTTCTACGAATATCTAAATAGACTGTATTTCCATGGAGACTATGACATTGTCTTTTTAGGTGTTTCATTTGGAGATTTTAGCTTGGAGTTCTTGGAAACCGAATATGGGTCAGCTTATGCAGATGAAGACTATTTCAACTTCGCGAATTTTAGAAATTCTACTTATGATAGTTGGATTGATCAATTACTCTATTCCTCAAGTTATGACGACGTATATAATGCAGCAGTCGAGATGCAGAAGATTCTGAATTATGAATGTCCCAGAGTGGTCTGTTATTCCAACCTAATGTATAATGCATATAGGACAGATACTTTTGAAGGTCATGTAAATTCACCAATGGTTGGCGTCAACGGATGGTGGACAAAACAAAAGATAATGCTTAAAGAATCATCAGGCGGACCCCTTGGTGGAACCTTTCGAATCAGTAATCCACTTGACCTTGATACATTCAATATACTCCAATCTAGTAGCGCTTATACACAACGAGTCTTGGATGATTTATATGATCCATTACTGCTTACTGATACTGATGGCAATCTCATTAATTGGCTTGCAGATTCATATCAAATAGAAACCCATGATGACAATCCATCTGTACCAGTTGGGCATTACCGATTTACGTTTGACATCATAAATAATGCATCTTGGACTGATGGCTATCCATTATCAGCACGAGATGTTGCTTTCACCTACAATTATCTTTTGGAGCATCAGGATTACCATGGATGGGGTGGAGATTGGCTTGAACATCTATATTCAGCTTTTGCACCGACAGATTACAAATGCATTTTAGAATTTGACAAAGCATCGTATTGGTATTTGTACGATATTTGTATAGCAAGAATCCTACCTAAGCATATACTGAATGGAATTCATCCCCAGTTGTATAATCCTCGCTTTGATGAATTAGTCACCTCAGGACCTTTCTATATTTCAGATTATGTAGCGGGAGAATATGTGGACATGAACTACAATCCATACTATTTCAAATTACCAAACGGTAGAATTAGGACTGGTCCCCCACCGAATTTTCAAACATCAACTGAATCTAGTTACGAATCACTGACAAATAATGCAAAGGAAGATAATTCAGGAGGTATTACTAGATGGAATCCGATAATAGAGGGAATTTCAGAAAGAGGCATTCTAGACAAATATCTTCAAGATTATATCAATTCAGATCAGCTTAGTCCTGATGTTGTAAAGAGTAGAAATGGTGCAATCAGTATAATTTTGATAACAGACCTGGATTCAAATCCTCTATCAGTTGAGGGTATTCATGATTATAAGGGTTCTATCAACTTAGGTGCATTTCAAATGACTTTTGCTTCAATTTCATCTAAAGATGAACTAAATGATATCATGCAGGAAGAAGGGGTTATTCATATTGCAGCCAATACCTACGTTCCAAAAGAAACGCACCAAGAAAACCTTCCAGTTCAAATCAGACCAGACATGTTTCAAGTTATTGATGATCTCGGAATTGAAAATGTTCATGCATCAGGATATAATGGAACGGGTGTGATTATCGGGCTACATGATACTGGAGTCGATTTCAGTCATCCTGAATTGCAACATGCTCATGCAACAGATGCACTTGGTCAACCGATGTCATACGATTTGACCGGTTACGGAATAACCAAAATGTTCTACGCGAATGCATCATATGTTGCAGATACTAATCAGTGGCTCTCTGAAGGAAATGCATTGACATATGAATTGGGAGGGCATTACTATCTCAATGTTACCGGATGGGACCCAGAATGTCATATGGAAGGTACATCACGGACTCTTCTTGATGGATTCATTTCCTTGTACGAAAGTGCATGGGGAATATCAAGTTTCAGAGAGTTTGTTGATAGTGAGATGTGGAAGGATTGGGAACTACCAGCACCATCCGGAGAGGACTATCGTGTAGGATGGGTTCTCCAGCAGAGGAGAGATGAGTATGCAAAGGTCTTTGCGCCAGCAATCATCATGGGTGGAGACACAGTCATTATCGATTGGAACGGCACAAAAGCTTGGACGAAAATGTGGAATGAAGCGGGATATTATAAACTCACAGACCTAACAGATCCTGTAACTAGAGATTTTTACTCGAATATGATGGATTGGAGTTTTGTAGATGATTTCAATGAAGGATATCTCTATACTGTGGATGAAAACAATATTCTTTCAGCAGATTTGAATGATGATGGATATGATGACATTGGTCTAGGTTCGTTCTGCTGGGTCTATGATAGTAACCATATTGTTTCAGATATAACAGAAGATTTCTTCTGTGGAATCTCAAGTAACGCGCGGGCTTTTGCACTAATGTTTCCCTCTGAATCGAATTATGGAAATCTCGCAGTGTCATCAATATCATCAGAGGGAACAGCAAATAATCACCTCATATACGAGAATGCAACTGGTTACAGTCTTCCAGGAGTTGCACCAGGAGCCAAGATTATTGCAACAAAGGGAGGGACAGTATCTGATGCTCTCACTTCTATGTACTGGCTATCTGGCTTCGAGTATAATGATGTATCTGGATACTGGGAGTATAGTACTGCAACTGAAGAACATAAAGCAGACATTGTTGTGAACTCATGGAAGTACTCTGCACTTGATTACGACCATCAGTCTACGCTAGCTTTCATATCACTATGCTATGATTTGATGTCAACACCAGGTCTGATAGAAACCACATATCCTGGGACCCTTTTTGTGATGTCATCATCCGATCAGACCTCTAATTACATGTCGGGAGTGTCACCCAGTGATGCCGCATCCGTTGTATCAGTTGGCTCTACATTACAGCCACAATACTACAGCACAGAATATACACCACAACAGAAGAGTATGAACCAACTTTCATCATTAACAGGAGGTCCTTCGTTCACAGGTATGGCAAAACCGGATATAATAGCACCAGGTTATGGAATTGCAACAATAAATGCCTTCCATAATACATGGACAGATTTTGGTGATACTTACTATTGGAACATGGAAAATACCTTGTCTGGTTCAATAGCAGCTGGTGCAGCTGCTGTCATGCTTAATGCAATAAAATTGAACTGGGCAGGATGGACGTATGACCCAATCATATTGAAAGAAATCCTTCTCTCATCAGCAAAAGATCTTGGTTACAATTCATACAAACAGGGTCATGGAATAATAGATCTTGAAACAGCGATAACAAACATTGAAACTGAAACAGATGCAGCTTATTATGTTCACAACACAATGAGTGCAGCAAATTACATGAACCAACTCAATGATGTATGGGAAGGACAAATGCCCGGCTCTCAACCCTTTGATGTTTATGCAAGCGCAAGTAAACCGGATAGTTTTGGAATGAGTAGTGTATACTTTGGTTCTGTTGAGAGAGGAGGAACCACTTCCATGACAATCGTACCATATTCGTTTGATAGAATTAGCAGAGGCTTTTCAAATTTTGACACTATCGAAGCTTGGCATTATAGAAAAAGTAGACAATTAACCTATGAGGTAGTAACGTATCAATACTATGATTATATTTTCTCACCAGAAGAACTACGTCCAGGATTCTTCAATATTAGTGACATCTTAGGTAGCGCCTATAATCAAGAATTTCTAGATTCTATGTATGCAACCATAAGCGTGCATTCGGATCAAATCGAAACAGGACATTCAACGGAGATTATCTTGTACGATTGGGAGGACACCTATGTAGATAGTGTTCTAAATCATTATAATCCAAGTACATCTCAAGGAGATTACCTGAATCTAGTAAACTGGCAGACAGGTCATTCTAGTAATCTTATGTTGCATATAGCTAACCCCAATGGACTCTCAACCATTTTCCAACACACACCCACCTTAACTATTAGTTACGATGAGTCAACAAGTGTGTCAATAACAATAACTCTGTGGGAGAAGGTCATCGATAGCTCTCTATCATTTGCCGCAGGTGCAGGAAGTAATATTGACATCACCCTTACTGTCCCTAGTAACGAAGAAGGGGGTCTCCATGAAGGATATATTCTATTAGAAAACTCTACTACTGGATATTCTCACAACATTCCTTACTCATATATGGTACCCGCTTCGATAACAGATGGAGATGGAAGTATCATAACAATTAGTGATGGATGGGGATCAGAACTTACACCTTATGAGAATGGCGGACTCTGGCCTTCTATTAGTAATCCTGGAGTAATCGAAGGAGAATGGGGGACTCCCAGAGTCTTTCAAATAGAAGTCACTGATTCAACTATGCGAAACCTTGTTTTACGAGCAGATTGGCAAGATGTTGGAACAGTTGTTGACCTCTACCTGTTTTCTTCTGATTATCAATTGTTGTTGAAGACCTCGGACTATGTTGAAAATGATGGAGAGTCACAACCTAACGGAGATACAAAGAATACACTGATACTTCAATCATCTGAATCCATGGTGGGAGTATACTATCTTTCCACAAGAATCCATTATACGGCAGGCAACGAGGCATGTGAGAATCTCACCATTACTGTTCAAGGATATGATACACTACCAGACTCTACCGTATCAACAATTTG
>CAZSWP010000058.1:0-18749 GCA_964610875.1 uncultured archaeon | reverse complement strand
TGGTGAAAGTCCACAACAATTATTCAATAGACTTCGAAATATCTATGAGAGTAATCTTCCACTTGGACGGGGATTTTTCTCATCATCTTTAGGCATTCGGAATATCGAAACAATTGAAAAAATCATTGATGAGTTATCTCCGATTAGTATTGCAAATACTGATTTTGACATTAAAGGTGAAGCTTACCAAGCCTTCCTAGGAGGTTATCTAAGAGGACAATCAGGACAATACTTCACACCCTTTGAAGTTGTAATTCCAACAGTATCCATGATTGATCCTAAACCCGAAGAAAGGATAATCGACCCCTGTTGCGGCACTGGAGGATTTTTACAAGAAGCATTGAAACACCAAATCAAGTATGAACGTACGGGCGATAATATAATCCAATATCCAGTCAATGGAATTGAAATCGATTCCAATGTAGCAGAAGCCTGTTATTTGGGATTCATATTTGACACCAAGAAGGTACCTAATTTGGTGTTAGGTGATGCATTGGCTAGTTTCTCACATGCTAGCTTCGCAAAAAGGCGAATTGAGGAAGCAGGATTTGATATACTTCTCACAAATCCACCGTTTGGTAAGAAATCAAATTTGAAGGACTATAAGAATCGTTTTGAAATGGCTACAAAATATAAATCCATTGCGCTGGAAATTCTAGTTTTAGAAAGAGCAATAGAACTCCTAAAACCAGGAGGGAGAGCTGCTTTTGTAATTCCAGATGTCAACTTAACTGATAAAATTGTTCTCGAATTCCTTTTTCAAGAATCTATCATCCAAGCTGTAGTATCATTACCTTCAGAGACCTTCAATCCTTATGGAGCTCAAGCAAAGACAACTATTTTGTTCTTTCAAAAGAAAAACAATCCAAACGACAAGACTAAATCAATATTCATGGCCAAAGTTCATTCTTTAGGATACGATTCAACTGGCCGAAGAAAAGGAAATGGAGATAATGGATTCTTATCTATTGTACCATATTTCCACGATTTTCTTGAAGATGAAAAGGATATCAGAATTTCAGAAGATCAATTCGAAATCATAACAATCAGTGATATTTCAGAAGCTAGAAGGAATCTTAGAGTAGCAACTTATCTTCTACATGAGAAAATCGGAAAGGGAGAACATCAAAAACTTGGAAAAATTGCTACTGTTTTCAGAGGTTTCACTCCTAAATGGCAGGATTATACAAATTCTGGTGTTCCAATCTTCAAGGTGAGAAATCTCACGAACCGCTTTTTGGAATTCAATTTTGATAGGAGAGGTCATGTTCCATTAGAGCTTTTCAATGGAAAGGAAAGAGCTCATTTGCAGTTAAATGATATCTTGGTAATTGCTTCAGCCCATAAACCAGAATACATTGCCAAAAATATAGATATTCTTGATGCTTTACCTGAAAAGAAATGTATGGCGTGTGCAGAATTGCTCATCATTCGAGCAGATGCTACAAAAATAGACCCTTTCTATTTGCTTAGCGTCCTTCGTCTACCTCACATAAATGAGCAATTCAGATCTTGTGTCAAAGGTACAACCGCCCATATTTATCCGGATGACATAATGAATCAGGTTTTAGTCCCACGACTAGAAGACTCTATAGAAAATGAGATTGCAGAACAAGCTAGAGGAGCCATAAAAAAATACAGAGAATTTGAAGAATTCTTTACTGATTACCAAGACAAATTGGAGGATGTTTTCCTATAGTAACAGGGATGTGTAGTCAGAGGCTAGTCACATATAGAATGCGCTGAAGTTGTTCCTTATATTAATTCCAAAGGACAATTCATTCACGCACTTCCTAACCAGGAAATGGTTGTCATTTTCAAATCCACCTCTGGTGTTGGAATCAATTACCTTGGTTATTGGATCCTTCCATCATTGACAGATGGCTCATGGTCGCCAAACGATCAGTTGAATCTATTTCCAATTATCCTGGTTGTAGCAGTTGCAAGCATTGTGATTGTTGGAATTATTCATTTGAAGCACCGGATATAGGGAGGCAAAAAAATCTCTATTCTAGTACATAACTCTTAAGTGGAATCGAAGAAGGTCATAAAAACTACATTGGATGTTAAGTGTTGACAGAAGATATAGATAATTCAGAATGCTCTACTGAAATAGATGGTCAAACATTACATTCTACATCCGATGAAGAAGATGTCTCAAAACTCGGTTATTTGCAATCCATGAAGAGGGTTCTTAGTAATAAGAATTGGACAATCTACCTCATCACTGTCTGGGTCTATTCTAGTATGAGTGTTCTTGGTCAATACTACACATTGTACTTGAGAGATATCGGTATCGATTATGTCTTTGTAGGTGTACTTATTTCTCTCATGCTTGCAGTTAATCTAATCGGGGCATTCATTTCTGGATACTTAGCCGATAATTATGATAGAAGACTTCTTTCTGCTGTGACCATGATAGTAAATGGATTATCATTCTTTCTCTTAGCGTTTGTCACCGATATTTGGCTTGTAGCATTGGCATTGCTTATTTCAGGATTATCGGCATTCACGGGAACTGCAGGTCAAGCTTATCATATGGAACAGGTAGATCGAAGGTTTGGAGGTATTGCGAATAGCCTGTTTACGCTTGGAACTGCATTTGGTCTTGTTCCACTCTATGTCATTTCAGTTCTCTTTGATTTTGGCTGGTCTTTTGTATCAATCATGAGATTGCTAATGTATGTAGCAGGAATGCTCTATATGATTGCTGCTCTAATTCGAGTCATCGCACTAAAATCATTGCCAAAATATAAGAGACCGGGTCAAGAAGAAAATGTGCTTAGAGATTTCTTGGGTGAGAATATTCGTGGACTGAAACTTCTATTCAAGATATTTCCGGTTTTTGTTCTTGTAATTGGAATTGACGCTTTTAGTGATGCTTTCTATCGATTTGCTAGCATGTACTATTTGAATGAAACTCTGGCGTTTGGAATGTATGAAATTAATCTAATGATATTGATCACCATGATCATTTCAGTACCACTCACACTGATTCTAGGAAGAGTTTTTGATAAACATGGAGGAAGGCGTCTTACGATAGTAGTTTATGCAATTATGCCAGTTGCAATCATTCTTCTTATTGTCGCTCAATCAGTTCCGTACATTGTTGCTGAATCGGTCCTTAATTCCGTTGATTCTGTTTACCCAGGCCTCAGTATTGTTTTCTCACTGGCATTCATTGCAACAGCAATAAAGACAATCAATGATACATTGTGGTTTAGTGTTCTAGTGACATATATTCAGAAATCTTTACCACGCCCAGACCTTGGAAAAATGCTAAGCCTAACAACCGTTGTAGTTTTGATGTTCGTAACATTGGGTCCAATACCCGCTGGTATAATTTACGACCTATATCAAGGTTTACCGCTGTTGCTTGTAGTATTGATACTCAATATCATGATTCTTGGCGTTCTCATCACGAAAAGCATTGAACCCAAGATAAGTGTAGATGATCTTGAAGCTGAATATGAGAATAATTCACAGTAAATGCTTACTTATGCTTCCATTCTTGATTCGGGGAATAGTCCAAACTCCTCAAGATATCTTCTTCAAACACTCTGATCTGAGCTACTCTGGTACAAAGACACCGCTTATGGGTGTCACTTCTAATCCATTCTCTCTAAGAGCATGTACAAAGGGTGCAATACCAACAGAGTCTGAAGCTATATGTCCAGTCGCAATCAGATTTCCTGATGTATCATCCCTAGCGAGTTGTTTCTTATCAGACTCTGCGAGATGCATGTAGAATATTGTTGAGTAACCGTGAGTGAAGTATGCTTTCGCGACACCTGCACCACCATTAGTTCCTCCGGCCATTGCAACAGTCCATTTACCGAGAAGATTCTCTGAAGAACCAACATAGACCATAGGCTCAGTCATTCCTAATTTAATCTCGGGAAGAGTATTGATAGCATCTAGTGCGTCTTTCACTCGTGCTTCTTCATTATCCTTAGTATGTTTCAAAATGACTTCAGTGAATCTTTTTCGACATATCATATCAAGAGGGAGATGGATGTTCATGAAAGGAATCTCAAGTAGTTTTGCTGAAGAAACAATGTGATCGTAATTAGAAACGTGTGTTCTAACACGAACTGTGTCAAGTCGGGGTTGAATCGCTTTTTCTGCAATGTGAGGAGGAATCCCTGCTTCGATCATCTGACCAATTTGTGTCTTTACTACTTCCTCGAAATGTATCCGTGATGTACCACCTGGCGGATGATGAGCTATTACTAAATCATACCCGAGCTGTTTAGCCATTAGTAATTCTGCTGTACCCATATCGATGCCGAAAAGCACTTTCTTGATGTCATCTCCCGGAACGTGGATTCCAGTATCACCAGGGATCTCTTTCAGCCCAGCCATTTGTAATGCCAAGCTCATAATCTCATTCGTATTCATTATCTTCACAACTGGAATTCAGTGAAATATGACATATAACTCATCTTAAACTACATAATTCCAACATTAGATTCAATAGAAACTCAATATTGATGATGCAGGTTTTGAGCTCGTGTATACTTTGAATAGACTCGCAATAGATATATTGAGCTAATAATTGACAATTATCGTGGATTGAAATGAGTTCCCTAAGTTGTCCTGTCTGTGGAAATCCGATTCAAAGAGTAATGTGTCCGAATTGTGGAAGAATTAGTGAAGATACTTCAAAGTGTACTCATTGTTATTCTCGAATTGGTGACATTACTTGCGGACGTTGTGGAAACAGAATGAATCAAATGGGATATACGACCTTTGGGGCACAAAGAAGACAATCAAATGAAATGCAAGTATGTTGCAAGAGGGCAGCTATACTCATTCCTCTCTCTTTGATTCTATTAGTTGTTCTAGTTTTCATTTTAGGAGGCTTCTAAAGCATCTAATTTGTCTTTAGATATAATATCATATGAATCAAGCAACATCAAGAAAGGAGCATAGAGGAGTCCATCAAATTTTGGTTCGTCTAATCACGGCTAGAAGATAACACTTAAACTCCGCATTGATATGTACATACCATTGATTCATTATGATTGAAGGTGGTAGACTATGACAGAGAAAATCTATGTTATTAGCTGCAGACAGGATTTGGCTGCAATTGGTATGGATCGATTAAGATCAAGCGTTGATGGTCTAGATGAAACCGAAATAAAATTGGATTGGAGTAAGACGCGTCTTGTACCAGTGGTAGCAGCGACAAAGACTCATTTTCAAGAGGGAGAAACAAGGGTAGTTGAAATCAAGCCAATTTATATCTCAGCAAATTCATTCGTTCTTCAGTCATTCTATGGCTCAAATGGAATGGGTCATCTCAATTGTATTGGAGCTATGGAATTCAAGAAACACTCTGAGGATAGAGTAGCGAATGTGGGTATGTTCCAATCACGAATCAAAGCTTCAGTTTTTCCTGGCGACCTTCTCGGACAAATACTGATTATAGCTGGTGAAAAATAAAGAGTGAAAGTTGTATAGGCATTGACTACCTATACTGAGATTACACGGTCATATTCTTCCATCATGAGATCAATGATCTCTGGATAATCTACAATCTTGACGTTACCTTCAAGCCGATCTAATATACCACGTTCTTCGGCATGATGTTTTGCAAGATAGAGAGGTACTCCATAAGAATTAACTTCTTCATTATGTGAACATCCCTTATCTGCGAGGAATACAGCATCTTGAATTAGAAGAACACCAACTTCATGACCTTGGGAGGTAATGGAACCAATCACTTCATCTAAACTTCTGCATTCATTTGATAACCATATGAGAAATTTCATTTTTTCTTCACCTTAGAATGTAACGACAATCTCATTCTCAACAAATGCTTTACCAACCTCTTCTTCATCTATTATCTCCGCGTCTTCGATAATCTCATCCGGGGAGATATTCCTCTCTTCGAGAGAACGTTTACTCACACATATTCTTCCATCAAAACTCTGATAGGTTGACTTGAACATCCTAATTGGCATATCGTCAATATTCTTCAAGAGCGCGTAGACACCTTCACCTATGAATAACATAGTTGGTTCATGGTCCATTCCAAACATTCCAACAGATGCACGCCATCCCTCGAAATTAATAATGTTCCCAAAGGGTCTACTCCTAATGAGCAATAATACTGGTCGTTCAACAAATTCCATCTTTCCATCACCTACATTGTGAACGTAACAAATCTATCACACTCGCCGACAATCTCAGCTAGCTCTGTAAGTCCCGAAACCTCAACACCAGGGATGAAATCGCCACCCGCTTGATCAAAACCTCTAGCAGATGTACATAGACCACAGGCCTGAAATTCAAGACCATCCTCAGCGAGTTCTTGGAACTTATCATTCATTGGTCTATCAGGATCAGGTTCTTGGTTTAGCTTCGCATTATTCACAGCATCCACAAATAGGAAAGCTTTGACCTTGTAGCCCTTATCGAGGGCAGCCCTTGCAAGGTCATAGAATGTGTGACTGTTTTCAAATGTGTAGGGACTAGTGAGGAGGAGTATCCCCAATGTCATTTTTTCCAAATGTAGTCAACTCCACTCGAATGGGAATTGCGAAGTTTTTTTGTTAAAAAATGTATAGTTAAAGGACTCTAGATGTGTGGAAGTAGACATAAAATCTCTCATAAAAGCACGGAATGACACAGTAAGCGGTAAGCTGATATCCTGAAACTTCATTGAAATTTTGATTGGAACACAAGCCGGTAACATTGAAATGTACCAGTGGTTTTTCAAATCATATTCGAAAAAAACGAGGAATTCACGTGTCAGAGGTTGTACTTAACTATACGGATAAGGATGATAGAACAGTAACTGTAGATTATGATACAGAGGATGAGAAATTAGATTTGAGTAGGAAGAACATTGTGAGTATTGACCTTTCACCCTTGGAGGGAATAAAAGAACCTCTAATTCTAGATCTTGGATCAAATAGACTCACTTCTATTGATCTCTCACCACTTGGTACATGTGAAGGATTACAATTCCTTAGCCTCTTTAAAAATGAACTATCCAACCTCGATATCAAACCACTGAAGGGATGTACGAACCTGCGGGAGCTGAATCTCGGTACAACAGGAATACCAGATATAGATCTCATTCCTCTGGCTTTCACCTCACTCGTTAGGCTTAGGTTATTTAATAATGCAATCTCCGAGATTGACCTTTCGCCTCTTGTCGACCTTGAAACATTAGAAATTCTGGAGTTGGAGAATAATCAGCTGTCAGAAATAGACCTCAGTCCATTGAAACACTGTGCTAACCTTTCTCAACTTAATCTCATGTATAATGAATTATCCAGCATTGACTTAACGCCACTAGCAGCCTGCAATAAGATGACTTACCTCTATCTTCATCATAACACTCTAACGCAGATGGATCTCTCACCGATGGCAAATTGGAAAGAACTCAAAATCTTGCGACTAGGAGGAAATCAACTTGAGAGCCTCGACCTCAAACCCCTTGAAAACTGCACTGAACTGAGTCGTCTCGGCTTAGCTATGAATAAAATAGAATATCTTGATCTCGACCCATTGAGAAATTGTACTCAATTACGAGCTCTGGATATTGCAGGAAACCGTTTAGAATCAATAGATCTAACACCACTTGGAAATTGTAAATCCCTCGAAGAACTTTATCTGTACAGTAATCATCCTGAGGAGAACGAATTCAGTTCTTTGGATATTTCGCCACTCTTCTCATGTAACGATCTTGAAGACCTTACTATTAGTGACCAAACCGAATTAACTGCGGCAGCAAAACTCAAGAAGAAGAAGAACATTCCCTTTGCTATAGATGAACTGGTAGACGATGATAGAATCTCTTGGATTTAGAGGAAAACATCAATTTTTAGTAATAGTGATGGATTTTTATGTGATTTATACACATTACCATCAGCACGCCTAACGATTTAGCACGTCGTTGGGTGAAATAAATGGACGCGAGAGATAGAGAAATCCAACGTATGGCCAAACTCTACATGGAGTATTTGAACAGTCCTTTGGGGAATGGAGTACTCTCACGATTAAAAGAGGGAGACAGTTTTTCCATTGTTTCAACATTTGATACGCTTCAAGTAACAAAGAATGAAGGTAAAGCAGTTGTTGAAGTAATACCCAAACTAGAAGAGAAATCTGAACCCAGAGTATCATACACTATGGACTCAGCAAGAGAGATTTAGAATAACCAGTCAACGGAACAATTCCGTTACAGTTAAATATAGTTAATGTGATAGTCATCAATAGCAAATACTCGGAACATGGAGTTGAGTGTCAAATGGTAGTTCAAATGGATGAAGAAACAAGAGAACAAGTCAAGATGATGTTTGCAGCACTCGATACTGAAGTGACAATTCATCTTTTTGTGAAAGATCATGATTGTCTGTATTGTGGTGATACGAAGGAGCTTGTGACTCAAGTTGCAGATCTTTCGAAGAAAGTAAAAATAGAGGTTCATAATGATGATATTGGAACCGGGAAAGCTGCTGAGATGGGAGTAAAACATCAACCTGCGATTGTTCTACACGGAGCTGATGCATACAAGGTCCGATTTTATGGTATTCCCGCAGGTCATGAATTTGGAGCTCTTATTGCAGGAATCATTGCTGTATCAACTGGTAGAGTGCCACTTGAAGAAGATATGATAGCTGATATCAAAGATATCGATAAGCCTATTCACATCCAGGTCTTCACCACTCCTCAGTGTCCCTATTGCCCAGACATGGTAAGACTAGCTCATTATGCGGCAATACTGAATCCATTAATTGAAGCAGATATGGTCGAATCACTGGAATTCCAAGACCTTGCAAACAAGTACAGTGTATTTGGTGTTCCAAAAACAATAATCAACGAGGATATCCATCTTGATGGTGCAATTCCACCAGATTCCTTTATTGAGAAACTCTATGATGCAACAGATTGATTACAAATTCAAGTGGAGAGCATAAATCAATCTCTCCACTAGATGCTATTTATGACTGAATCATTTATGATCATGCTAAGTCCTGCAAATGCTATGACTCTGATGACCCTGAAGTAGTATCGGCTCATTTTTCATATTTACAAAGACTGCTTAGAAAAAAGAAATTAGTTATTGCTGGTAGATTCACCAATCTGCTCATTGGTTTAGTATCTATCGAAGTTGAAAATGAAGAAGCAAGAGAAGTCATGAATAATGACCCAGTTATTAAAGCAGGAGTATTTCACGGTGAATTGTATCCTTGGAGAATAGTATTACCATCCCCCTCAGATGGAGTCAAACCATGTTGAACTGCTAAAACACATTGAATCTTACTTGAGTAGTAGTTCTCTTTCATTCACGTATTTGTATGTTTGATAAGCTGCATGAACACCTTCTGCTACACCAGTGATTGCCTGCTTAAATTCGGAGTCTACGACATCACCAGCTGCAAAAACTCCTTGGATATTTGTTCTACTGGAGCGATCAATAATAATTTCCTTTTTCTGATTTAGCTCTACTCCAAGTTTCTCAGCAAGTGAGGAATAGGGAATGCCACCTATCGCGATGAAGACGCCATCTAAGTCAAGAGTAACAGAACCATTGTAGGGATTATCAAGTTTCACCCCAGTAACTCGATCTTCTCCTAGTATTTCAGTTACATTAGTTTCTGTGATAATCTCAATCTTAGGCTCCTTCTCGATTCGCCGTGCATTGATTGGTTCAGGGCGTATTTTCTTTCTCCGATAGATAATATAGACTTTAGAACAATATTTCGCCAGAAGCAATGCTTCCTTCGCAGCACTGTCACTTCCTCCCACAACAGCCACAACCTTGTTCTTGAATAATGGAGCATCACATAGGGCACAATAACTGACTCCTCGGTTTTTTAACTCATCATGTCCAGGGACCTCCAGTTCTCTCTCTTTCATCCCAGTAGCAAAAAGTATTGACCTTGCTAGGAATGTCTTTTTGTCACCAACAATGTAGAAGAAGTCTTGCTCATCTTGAAAAACATCCTCAACAGTGCCAGTTTCAATATGAACAGCATAGTCTAATGCATGCTCCCGCAATTTTCCAGCTAACTCCAGCCCAGTGAGTTGAATGAATCCAGGATAATTTGCCACGTCATCTGTGAGAGTAATTGTACCTCCTTCCACATCACCCATCAAAGCTACTGTCAGATCAAGCCGAGCAGCATACATAGCAGCACCATACCCAGTAACACCACTTCCTATAATGAAAAGATCGTACATTCTAGCTATCCCACCTTTCGTTTCAATCGACGTTCTGTGCGTCTATCAAAACCAACAAATGTTTCTCCATTTAGATCAACAACAGGGATACCCATTTGTCCCGTTTTTGATTTGATTTCTCCAAACAAAACATCCTCTGTAAGAACATTCTTCTCCTCAAAAGAGATATTGTTCTCCTCTAAGAATTCCTTGAGTTTTGTTGAATGAGGACATTTTGGTGCTGTATAGATTATCACATCACTCATATGTTATCCACTCTAATTATCTCGCGATTATTCAATCAATCAATACAATATCACTACATTAAGATTTGGTTGAGATATATTCCCATTGTTTATCAATACACCTCATATGGTGAATTGGTGCTAAGGCCAATATTTTCCTAGAATGCAATAGATTATTAGATTATGATGAAAGTATTTGAACAATGGAGTTGGAGCATGTTGCCTGAGCGTGATGTGCGTATTGATATCCCAAATACGTTAGAGCAGAATGTCTTACGTTGTTTTGGGTGGACTGTTGTTGCATATGAAGATACACTATTCGAGAGATTCCTCCATTTAAGCAGCATGACATCGGTCATCTCGTTAGAAGGTTTCAAGCATCTCCTAAGAAAAATGGAATCAAAAGGATACCTCGAACCTATTGATCTTCATGGCAGACATGCGTATCGTCGCTTAATTATTGATGACCACCTGACTCCACAAAGACCGATTGATGAGATGAAACTAGCTTTAGGTAGTAGACGAGCAATCAAAAAGCTACGTCCATTAGTTCCGCCAAAGATAACTCCTGAACTGCTTGCAGAGTCACAGTCTACTGTATACAGATTCTTGGGTGAACTTGAAAGGTGTCTACAAAGAGAGTATATTGGAAGAAGAATTAGCAAGAGTACACTCTCATTATATTTGGAGAGAATGTGTAAAGCCTTAACGAAATCAGAGGACTCATTCTATGATTTCCTCAGTATTACAGCACCCTCTATTCTTGCCAGGGCTAAGACAGTAGTAAACACGAGAGGTTCAGAGTTTATGCTTCTTGGATTGCGAATAGTTGACACTGAGATGCGAAAATATAGGTAAATCAATATCACAACTATGGAAATTCCTCTCATATTTGCAGAATTCTTAGATAATATAAACAAATTAGTAAGAAAAACCTCCCAGATTCATTAATAGATTCATATCACCTAACTGTTGTAATGTTATACTATCATCATTGAGTATTGAAATTTAAGAAGAGATTGAAAGTGGCTAATTTTGAAGTAGGTTTTTCCTCAGGTTCCCATAAGAATGCAAGAGTATTGGGAAAAAGGCTTGCTTCAGAAGCTCTTGATATGATAAAAGAACACTCACCAGTAATAGCATTCATCTTTTCATCCTGCGAACTGAATTTGACCGAATCACTTCGTGGAATTGGTGAAATATTAGAAGATGTGCCGATAGTAGGGATGGCTACAAGCGAGCCAGATTTTGGTAATAAATATGTGAACCTTCAAATCATAATTCTAGCTTCTCCCTTTGTTAAAGCAACGGTTTCATTCGTAAGTAGTGTATCAGATAATCCTGAGAACAGGATAAAAGAACTAATAGAAAACTCAGAGATTGCAGAATATTTTGATATAAATAGTGAGATATGGAATGAGATTTCAGCAAAAGGACGAAGTGTAACAGGTTTGTTATTTGGTAGCATTGGACTGCAACATTCGAATGTAACAAAACCAAATGATCTATTCGAAATCGTAAAGAGAAATGTGAATACCAATTGCATTGGAATTATTGGAGCTATAGCTAAACCACATTCAAGTAAACATAAGAGTGCAGTCATATGTGGCAAGCGTCTCTATAGAGATGCAATTGTATTGGTAGTATTGGAAACCAATTTGCGACTTGGAATTGGAGCCATAAATGATCTGTATCTTGAGCATGATATTGATCCATTAGATTTTGCACTTCGCGATGCTTTGTTACATGGGTCAATTAAGAAACCAAGGTTCGTCATGGCACTCTCTAAGAGTCATTCAGACAGGATGATGAATTATACTTCATATGAGAATCTTCCAATCCTATCATATATCTCAGCAGATGAAATTCTAGTATCGCCCTGTAGTCCTTTGGTCTTACAGGATGAATCTGAAGATGCGATTCTAGTCATCGGAGATATGCTTTCTGAAGCAACGCTTTCTGCGATTGAGAACAGAGAGTTGTTAGGACAGCTAATGCTTGCACAATCAAGTCAAGAATCTCTCCTGAATCTTATCCCGTATGCAGTATTAGCAGTCGATATAGAATTACAAATCACGCATTGGAATCCCTCTGCAGTGAGACTTTTCGGCATTGAGAGAGAAGATATTCTTAGTGAACCACTCGATAAGCTGTTTCCACCTAGAACTCTTTGGCAATTGAAAACATTGGCAGAGGAAATATTCGATAAGAAAGGTACAGTAGATAATATGACTTTTGAGGGAGAGATTCTTACTACTTCAGATTCACTTATTCAAGTAGAGATTACAATTGCACTCAATCCTCACCAAGAGCATTACGCCATGGTCGCGATTATTAATGATATTACTGAGCATAGAAAGACGGAGGATAAGCTGAGAAAAGAACGACAGGCATATCGTTCCATTGCAGAAGCTGCGATTTTGGCAACTAACATTGAATCTCTAAGTGAAAAAGCACTGCAAAGCATTGTAGAAACACTTGAGTTCGATATAGGTACCGTACGTCTCTTGAATCCTGAAAACAATCAACTTGAATTAGTAGCAAGTTATGGTGTCGAACAAGAGAAACTCACCTACTCATATCCTATGGTTGATTTTAAAGAGGGACATCATCTTGGTGCTCACGCAGCTTTTTCAAAACAAGGATTCTTTATTCCTAATACAGAAGCCTCCACCATCAAGAATGAGTATGTTGAATCAATCAGAGAGTGGTCACTTAATTCATCTGTGATATGGCCATTAATCAGTTCAGGAAATAGTGTAATTGGAGTCTTGAATGTATCATCATTTGCACCTAAAGAATTGAGTGACGATGATAGAACATTCTTTCGAGCTCTTGCAGATATGTTTTCAGCAGTCCTTGGACGTAGAATAGAACAAGAGGCAAGGGAACTAAGCGAAGTTCAATTACGTACTATGATTCAATCGATGCACGATCTTGTATTTGTATTTGATAAGGAAGATCGTTATGCTTCAATATTTGCTTCAGACAGATCGATATTATATGGTGACTTACAAACACTTGTAGGTTCAAAACTAATTAATGCCCTGCCAGTAGACATTGCGAAAGTAATCATTGAGGGAATCCATAAAGTCAGAAGAACTGGTAAACCCACATCGGTTGACTATCCACTAGTAATTGATGGAAAGAAATTATGGTTCTCAGCTAATCTCTCATTACATGAAGATGGTATCTCTGTCGTGAGTGTTTCAAGAGATGTAACAAGAAGGGTAAATGCTGAAGAAGAGTTGAAACATTCCTATAGAGACCTAGAATTGTATACATCGCTTCTTAGACATGATTTTGGAAATGATTTACAATTAATTTTGAATCAAATAGAATCCGGGCAGATTCTAGGAATGGATGAAAAGAAGGTTGCTGAAATACTCGATGTGACTCAAGCTAGTGCAACAAGAATGGCCAGAGTTCTACAAATTTTTCAAGAGAGGAGTGTGGAAACCTCAACAACAAAAACAATTCTTCCTCTCGTAGAGGAAGCTGTATCAAGAGCAAATGAGATTCATCCTCATCTAAAAATAACTATGATAAACAAACAAGAAATAGAGGGAATAAGAGTGTCAGGAGGCCGACTCTTACCAATGGTCTTTGACAATCTTCTCCGTAATGCGGCAGAATATGCTGGAGAAAATCCGGTTGTGGATATCCGTTTCAAGTTAAGTAAAGATGAGGTTCAAATAGATTTTATTGATGATGGTCCAGGAGTAGAACCAAAACTAGTCAAGAAACTATTTGAAAAGGGCACATCAATTCGTGGAAGTGGATTGGGACTTTACCTTAGCCAACGAGTCATTGAAGGTTATGGCGGAACTATAAAATACAAACCTCGTAGTGACGGAATTTCTGGTTCAGTATTTCATCTCACTATACCAATCCCGAGTTAGTGATATTTGTCAACAGTCTTAAGGAATGATTGTACTGATTTTTCTATAGCAATGAGAGGCTTGTAAGATGGATAAAGAAGAAACACTGGCGTTTATTGACAAACAAATTGAGCTTGAGGAACGAATAATCAAAATTGTTGAAGAGAATGTTTCACAACTTGGTAATGCATTTGTCAAGGACTTGCTGATTGGTATTTCTCAAGATTCAATAAAGCATGCGGCTCTTCTCAAATCACTTCGTTCAGCTGTAGAGGGCCCAACTCCCTTCATTAGTATGGAGGAGCGTGACAAGATTGCCAAAGGTATTCAGACACATATTGATCTGGAAGCTGAAGCCATTAAAACATATGGAGAACTTGTAGAGAACAGTGATAATGAACAGGTCAAGACGATTGCATCTATGATTCGTGAAGATGAAATTCGACATCATGCGCTCCTAAAGGAGCTTCACAAAGCAGCTATTGAGCCAGAAACCTTAACGGAGGACCTCATCTGGGATATCCTGTGGAAAGACTCTCCATGGCACGGTAGTCCTGGTGGGTAATCTCAAAAATCAATGTTAACGAGCTGGGCACATAGCCCACTCAATCTTTCTTTTAGGAGAATTCTTCTAACATTCCTTCGAAAATCATATCTAATTTCTCTATACCAACTCCAGTTTTTGCAGAGATCATGGCCTGTTCAGTACCGTACTTCGCACAGAAGTTCTCCATCTCTTCACATATGGAATCAAACTGACCGCTTAGTAGGTCTATCTTATTTGCCACAAGGATGAAACGTTTACCATCACCAGATGAGAAATCAAATCCTCCTTCTTTCTCCAGAAGAGGTATCCAATAATTGTACAGACTGTCAAGACTTGGTAAGTGAGAAGCGTCAAAAAAGAGTACCCCCAGCTTCGCACCCTTGACCATGCCCTTAAGAGCCTCAATGAATCGTTTTTGACCACCAAAATCCCAGCACGAAATTGTAACCATTCGTCCATCGGTGAGTTCAACCTTCTTGGTATCAAAGGATGCGCCAATAGTAGTCTTGAGAGACTCGGGATTTGGAAAGGTGCCTTGCGTCCAGCGTGTAGTAAATGAAGTCTTGCCCACTTCACTATCACCAAGGACAACCGTTTTTACTATACTCATTCGATTAGACACCTTTTTCCCTGCTTTACTATCAGGGTGTACATCGTGACTTATCATCCTTTTTCAGACCTGCCTAAAGTCCTAGGACTGCTGAATATTAGAAATACCCCTGCAACAGTCATTGTTGGTAGCAATATTTCGAGAGCAATTAAGTCTGCGAACATAGCTACAATTCCGAGACCAAGTGTTGCAAACATGAAGAGTAAGAATCTAGCAGCAGCTCCTTTTGATCCCATCTTGATGAGCTGATAGGCTACTCTGAAGAAAACTACAAATGCGACAATCAGTAGGGCGAAAATGCCAAGATAAAGAGGATCAAGCTCCCATCGTTCCAAAACTACCCCATTATCCAGTGTAATGAATCGTACTGGAGGACTTCCCAGAGTAATCAAAGTCATACCAATACCAATCAGTAACTCTTTTGTTGCATGCCGCGCATTTGCCGTGAAGCTTGCTGACACAGCCGCAAGTAAGAATGCACTAACCCCAAAGATACCGAAAATCCAATCTACAAAGAGTATGTATGGGTCCCATGAATTGATATAACTATTGGCGATTGCATAATTGTTAGCATGAGTTATCACAAGTAGAGCAATCATAGCCACGCATACAGAAATATAGAAAGCTGTTGACGACCTTGTTTTTGCTGCTTGATCAATGAAGAAGTCCATTGGAAAGATTGTACATATCGTTGCAAAGGTTGCCACAGTCACAAAAGTCCAAATTACAAAATCACCAGTTAAGTAGGCTGCTAGTGCAATACCTCCTCCAACACTTATAGCAGTGAACAATACTGAGTAAGTGATGATTCTTCTCCATGGCTGCAGAAGTGCTCCGGTAACTCCTGCAGTAACTATAACAGGAGCAAGTTGGATGATAAAGAATTGTGGATTATAAGATAGTTTCAGTGTCATCACAGTTACTGAAGCAATAATTAGTAGAATCACAACAGTCAGGATGGATGCTGTAAAGGGATTTGGACTCTCTCTAACAAGATATAATGCCGTAATTAGACTTGAAACGAGAAGGAAGAGTAACACCACCACCGTTATGATTGGTACTCCTGGGAGAATCCATCTGTAGTAAGTTTCAATTGTAGCAATTCCAGATGAAAGAAAGATTAAGATAATCGAGTAGTTTATCGATTTCTGTTTTGTCATGACTAGATGTAGCTGAGATATTAATAGTGTCCCAAATGTCAGAGCCACCATAACCATACCAAATTGTGGGTTGAAGAGATTATTCAGTGCCATTGTACCCATCAAGAACGCAGAAATGCCATACCAAATCAGAGCTCTACCAACGGGGATGCTCACATCTTCATAAATCCGCTTTAGTCTTACTATAAATGCACTAAGTGATGCATAGAGTAATATGGAAACTATTGTTATCGCGATTAGAAATGCTAAGAAAAAGTCCATTCATTTATACCTCCCATTCTATTTCCAAAGATCTCCCATCTCCCTACTGCGTTGCTGAACCTCTTTCATGTCTTTTTGTGCAAAATCCATCTTTGATAGATCCCGTCCATCATAAGCCGCCTTCAGGGCTGAACCTGTTTCCTCTTCATTGTCACCTTCACAGATGATTAGATATGAACCCATACTACAATATCCGATAACGCCACGTTCTGATTTCATAAAATTTGGCGTGAATTCTCCTAGTGTAGAAGGTCCACTTCTTTGAAGAGCCGCTGAAACAAGTTGAACTATTCCTGTTAATAGTGCAATTCGCTCCTGATCAACACCATCTACTGGATACAAAACTGTCGGTTCCATATTGTCAGCTTGTACTTTTGCCACAAGTCTTACAACCATTGAATCACTATCCTCCGAAAACGTCCTTTACCCAATCCAGTTCGCTCTTTGCTTTCTCAGGTTCCTTCTCATCACGCTTGGAATCCAAAGGTACAGCAATATCACGAACACCCAACTCACCATCTCGAACATAGAGTGTGACTATAAGTTCATGACCACTTTCACATCGTGCAAGAAGAGTAGGTGACCTTCCCTTCTCAACAATCGCTTCCTTAACTGATTCGACCTCATCATCATCCAGAGTCAGGATTGCTCCCTTGGAACATCTTGGGCAAGACATGATTAGTTGCAATATCGTTTACTCCAACAGTTTATCTAGCCAATAAATGGCATATCTAATAATTCTGACATTTTTTGGATATAATAAATGATTTTCAGATATCTACTAATAGTATGAAAAGCGAATCTATTCAGCGATTCCATAAGTATCTACGAGTTTTAGAAATTCTCTATCCAGTGCTTCGAACCCAACACCTGTTCTTGCAGATATGAATCCTCCACGCATATGATATTCTTCAAGAATTGGAATCATCTCGGATTGTATGAAATCAATTCGTTCACTGTCAATAAGGTCAATCTTGTTTCCTACTATAATGAAGCGTTTCCCATCACCCTCCTTCAATTTCAAGATACTATTGTCTTCTATGGCTGGTAACCAATAGTTCTCAAGATTATCTAAAGTCTGGAGTCGAGTAACATCAAAGAAGAGGAGTCCTATAACAGCTCCACGAATCATTATTTTGAAACTCTCGATGAAACGCATCTGTCCTCCGAAATCAAATATGGATAATGTTACATTATTTCCGGAAGGAAGACTAACTTTCTTAGTATCGAAAGAGGCTCCTATTGTTGTTTTTAGGAACTCAGGATCGGGAAAATTTCCGGTGGTATACCTCGTAGTAAACGAGGTCTTGCCTACCTCAGTATCTCCAAGAACCACTGCCTTCACGATTGTCATTTTATGTCACCTATAGAGAGTATCGAGTTGAATTCTCCGACCTCAGAATTTCAGTACTCGGTTCAACTCTCCTTTTTCTGGATCTTCTGAACATTTTTGTGAAAACCGGACTACTGACTACTGCAAGTATTCCAGATACTATTAGCAATGTATAGGCCACCACTGTTTCAATCTCATCTGAGTACATAGTCACATATGCAATTACAATAGAGGCGAAGATAAATAGAAGTAACCTCACTGCACCAATTCCAGATCCTGCTCTGTAAATCCGATAAGCAACCTGAATGAACAGTATAAGGCCAATTAAAGCTATTATCATAATTGCAATCCAGAGAGGACTATTTTCCCATCGTCCACCCTGAATATCTGGAAAAGCCAGCAACGCCACTGATGTCCCAAAGATGACCATGGTTTCTCGAGCAAACGTATAGACTTTTTCACCATAGAGAGAAGATACTGCTGCTAAAATGTATGCGGAGGCTGCACCAACACCAATTATCGCGTCAAAC
>CAZSWP010000057.1:0-18792 GCA_964610875.1 uncultured archaeon | reverse complement strand
TAGATGATCGCCACCAGCGCCATCAGCAGCGCCGAGACCATTAAACCAAGGCAAGTTCGATGATGCTTGGAACTACACCTACCGAATGTGGACCATTATGCAGCGCCTCGAAGAGAAGTGGAAGCAGCGTGAAGGCTACATGAAAGGTTATCAAGACTAGTTCATTTTTCGAGTTCTGGGGGGCATCCCCCAGACTTGCACTCTATTTCTTATTCAAACTATACTATGCATGAAGATATGTTCGATGTGGATTTTGATTTAGTCATCTAGATTTCAAGTGGAATTAGCAACTTCTTTGCGTATTTAATGGTAAACTACGCATCATGATGCGGTCCATCACGACTCTTTTGATACAACTTTTCAAAGCTTTTCATAAAATGATTTTAGAAATTAAAGGTCACAAGATAAATCCCTGTTATTCTACCTCTTAGATCGTAAAATGCAAGCTTACTACCATCGGGACACCAAGAATTGTCAGCAATAACTTGATTTGGGGATTCCACCAACAATTTTTGATTATTTCCATCACTATCCATAATGAATAGATCTGTGTGTCCCCACCGAAATTGGGCTTGCATATTCGAGATCCATGATATTTTTTTACCATCCGGGCTATACATTGCATGTTCATCATGACAATCAATTGATTGGGTGAGTTGTACTAGTTCTTCCGTGTTGAGATCATAGGTAAAAATTTCACTCAATCCCATTGCTCCTGTTGTTATATCTGATGTAAAGATTAGTTTGGAACCATCAGGAGAAAAACCATGAGTTTCATAGAATATTTTGTTATCATCAAGGTCAGCACCAGGTTTCAATGAAACTATATTTGATAAAGTCGGAACGTTATCTACAACTGAAAAATCGGCAAGCATTATTTTCCAAGATCCAGTAATTCCTGCCTCTGAATAAAGGTGAGTCCATGTTAGTCGCGCCCCGGACTTATCAAAATGTGGATGAAGAGCCCCTAATTTATCTGCATACTCAGTTATTTGGAATAATTCCGCCGAAGAAATATTCATTATCCAGATATTATTGAATTTCCCTTTACCAGGGTCCGCCCAAATGCGATAACCATTATGGTCTGCATACTCGCCTTGGAAGACAAGCCAGTCGCCATCTGGTGATAATGCAGGATTACCTCGATTTCGGGGAAGCTCGCTAATATTTGTGGGAATTAATCGAGTTGATGTACCGGTAGTAAGATTATAACTGAAAATATTGAATACTGGTTCTTTTTCAACGATTCCCATATCTTCATCTATCATATCATATATGATCGACTCCCCATCAGGGTGCCATTCCAATCGACACCCATTAGGAACTAATAATGATACACCGACCACATCATATGCTTCTGGTTGGTATGATTCACCGAGTCGATTACTGAAATAGTTATACCTAATTCCAAGTGTTCCTATAAAGATCATACCGATAATCGCCAATAAAATCACTAATTTCCTAAGTTTGGTATGTTTGCCAACAATATTTTCTTTTTCTGCCATGAAATAACTACCAATTTTTTACCAATTATTAGAGATTATCTACTAATATACCTAAACATGAGAATCAAGTTGCGGTCGAATAGGAGGATTACTACTTATCTTATATCTGGCAACTTGTATCCATTTGGAACACTGAATAAAGAAATACCTATATTCCAACTAACAATGTCATTAGCATCGATATCACGCCAATGATGACAACATAACTTAGTAGTCTTCTAATCTATAAGTTGATTCTTAATACACAATCTACAGCTCAAGTAAGATTGACAACCGCTTGGCAGATTTGATAGTATTTGCTGTTTTTTTTGCGGGAATTCCTTCGAATCCAGTTCTTTCAATGAACTCCTTGGTTACCCGTATTAGTTCCTCACCATTTGTATTTGCTAGTTTCTCAATGCAATCAAATCCAGAATCGTGATATAATCTATTGATTCTACAATGCGTTCTGTTATTAACGATGTAGGATATCCAATCTTCTTGAACACAACTGGCAGTTTCATTCTTTACCACAGTCTACTACTTTTCCACCCAACCATATTATACAGCTAATTCCAAGATTACTTTTTTGGAGAATACAGTACGTTTGTTCCATAATCGCTGTTCTAAAATTAGACTTAATGTAGAATAATATATAGTGTACTTGAGGTGGGGGATTGTTAGCAATTCCAATTTGGTATCTACTCTTAAACGCTGGAGGACTTGTTCTATTTCTGATCTTTGCTAGGATTGACAGGAATAGAGATGACTTGCTTAGTTCATTCATCATACTCTTGGTATGGATAGGTCTCTCAATCCATATGATATGGACAACTACGAAATTGCTACCTGTAGAAATGCCTTCAGAAGCAATCCATCCTTCACCCTCGGAAATATATAATCACATGGTAAACTATTTTGTACTACCAACTGTTCTTGTGCTTTTGATAATGTCGATTGAAATGATTCGTTATCATTTTATTGTAAAACCCAAAGATAATTGATACCATTGAAACCAAGTAAAGAAAAAGTCTTCTTGATTTTTCTAGCCAGCGCATTCATTTAGGTAACTGGTAGCACATGTGTCTGAGCAAAACGATTGTTCCTTACCATCTACTACTCTTACAACTGCGTCTTCTAATAGTGTGTCACCACAAAACGAACAAACACCCGTCATATCAGCAGCCTTCCCACAACATGGTGTCAATACGAGTCGTTTAATCTCACGCTGAATTTTAAGAAAGTCTTGATTATCAGATAAGAAGACATAGGACATCTCTGTAAGCATATCATTCAGTACAGTGGAATCAAGCTCTACCTCTTTTAGGTGTACAGCGATATACTCCATTGCTTCATCAATCAGTTCGACCTGACGTATCATGAGATCTTCTAATCGCTCCCGTGTTTTTTTGGTCATGCTCATTCCAAAACCTTTCTCGAACAATGTCATGTAATCTTTCACAAGATCGTCGCTCATCTTTGAGCTAGAAATAACAAATACCTTAGCAGTTCTACGATAGTATAAACCACGTCTACTTGAGGTTTCTCTACCATCCTTATCATATTCAGGAGGAGGATACTGCTCAACAAGACCTTGTTGGATCAAGATGGGTAGATGATAATAACAGTTGTACTTTGATACTTCAACTTCTCCCATTGTATTGCTTACAATCTCAGGAACGCTCATCCACATCCTTTTGACTTTCGTTTCTTCAACAACAATAGTCTTCACGGTAGTTCCATCATCCCTTGTAATGATGCTCTCCTTGCTTTCTTTTTTGATGCTGTCAATACCATGCCTAAGTGTCACAAGTATAGCTCTACGAATCGGGTCCAAGAACGAATCGACAATTGAAGGATCAGTAATGGATACATAACTCCGTACTTTTGTATCAGGTAAGCCCTCAGGATACTCTAGGAGTTTATCCGACTTGTTGTTTTTTTTGGTCATCGTTCTTTCTCCTACTGTAAACAAGATGCTTGTTCATTTATTATTGCATCGGTTATACTAATTGATATATAAAGTGTAATTTTTACACTTTATTCCATAAGTTTATATACTTAGTGTAAGTATTACACCTTGTAACAAAAAAGTGTGAGTCTTGTACCAAGACAGACAACCAATGAGGAAACGAAAATGGCATTAAGCATATTCAAAAGAAAATCACAGGGTCGTTGGGAGTGCATCGAATCTAAGCATCGAGCAACCGACACGTCACTCACTTACGTTAGACATGTAGGTTCTCTTGTAAGGTAATCAACACTCTCTTCTTCTCTGTACCGAGTCGAACTTTGGGAGCATCAGATTTTTGATGCTCTCAACTGTAACTAATTCCTGTAATCAGTACGATTCCAAATGATTACAAGAATACCTGAATTGAATTCAGAATATATCCACATACGTATAAAATCAGAGTTAATTCAATAGAACGAATTTCAAGTATTCCAAGAGCAGCAAAGGGGTATTCTCTTTCTGAATTATACAAACAGCTATTAGTAGGATTCGAAGGTCAATAATGATTCTGTACCTACATGTTTGAATCTATCTCCAAACTTAGATAATAAAATCGCTTTATCTCTCAATCCAGTACAATGACAAGGGGCTATGCTTTCCAAGGAGAGTTTGTGTAATCGTTCGGCAGTTTTTTCTATACATCTATTAGAAGCATCATGTAAATGAAAGCCACCGATGATAAACCTAACATCATTTGATTGATTTCTCTAAGATGATCAACTGTATTAATTATGCCAGCATGGCAACAACCACAAAGAAGAACCATTGATTGTCTTTCAATTTAATAATGATAGATAGATCATCTAATACGGGATCAGGAACGAGTCCAAACCGTAGATACAGTTGTTCAAGAGCATCCCTAGTTAGATTTCTTCTCAGTTCTTCGCTGATCATCAAATCGACCGGACTTGCACCAAGTACGAGTGTGGGGAGTCTGAAGAGAAAGAAGTTGAAACATACTACAGCTACCACTAAGAGAAACATGTAGATGCTTCTTCTCAGGATTTATTCACGTAATCCCATTGGTTACACACTCTTAGTTAGTATATAGCAACACTATGTACTGTAAAGCTATGTATTGTGATTAATTTGCTATTAAAGGCAGGTTTCTGCGCGACCTAGTCGCGAAAATGAATATAGAGAATGATGATAGTTCACTACCCGTCACTATTTCATTGAACAATTATATTGGAGAATTTAAGCCTAATATAAAGGGCGAAGTACGCATTCAAATAAGGTCATGCAAAGAATCCTGTTTGAAATTTGAATACAACCCAGAGCCCTACAAAAAAGAACAGTGCAGCTAAGACAGCAGTCATTTCTTTCGAAGCGTGTTTCTTTAGAGCCATTAAGGAAACCCAACTCGCAAGCATAATACGAGGTGATGCAACAGAAGATATTCCCTCCATAGACAGTGTGATGTACATGAACAGAAAACCATACACGAATAGCTCAATATCCTCCCTCAATAGAAGAAGAGTCAGAAGGAAGAAGGGTATGGTAAAGATATACCTTTCAAGCATTAATAGAAGCGGGTTTACACGAGGATTAATATCAACATAAAAACCCTCAAAAAACCATCTGAACTGGTGATAAGGTGTTGCTAGATTATCTGCAAATCGACCATGTGCAGTAATGGCGACAAAGAAATCACCGGTAATAATTTGAAAATAATAAAACAGAAGAACTAAAGCTGCAATCGGAATAAGGAAGGATAGGATGGAAATATCAAAGGTTTCAAGAAGACTATCATCTTTTGTTGTTTTCTTGATCCATCTTAAGAGATAAGTAAACCCATAAATTGCTAACAATAACGCACCTAGATATCTAGTTAGTATACAGAATGTCGTGAATATAGCTGAAATTGGATATTGCTTCTTATTGAAGAAATAAAGAGAAATGCATGCAAAGAAAAGATATGGTGCCTCAGTATAAGCAAAAGTACTGTATGCTAAATATGTTGGGAAAAGACCCATCAAGAGACTCATGCAGCAGGCTTGTTCATATGACATGTATTCACGAACAGCTAGGAAAAAGGCAGGAATTGAGAGAAAATAGAAGGAATTTGAAATAATCACGCTCGTTAAAGCATAATTACCAAAGAGAGGGTTGAATGTGGAAATCGTCCATGGATATAACGGAGCAAAAGCAAATAGCAATGGATCATCTGCATTGGATGGATAGCCGTTCTCCGCAATTGAAATGAAATGATGTGAATCCCATTGATAACCAAGTGCGAGTAGCAGATCTGAGGTATTGTCCAAGTCACCAGTATAAACGATCATGTCCTCTTGAATCATGTAGAGAAGAACAGACAGAACAGCTATTTTTGCTAGTATCAGCACGAAGATAACTGCAATAAAATAGAAAGGGATTCGCCTTGTTTTCAATCTCTGAGATAAAGTATGTAGATGCCTTGTTATATCCTCAAATCTATTTGATGATGATTCAATGTCTGGTTCTTCCAATTCAGTAGGGTGATTGTATTCTTGTGATCGCAAATTGAGATTTACTCCCCGAATCTTATGAAATCTAAAGATATAAACATCATATTAATCAATCTTAACAAGAAATCCCGTGATAAGTTACTATATCTCATAATATTTTCGTTCTTTGCATTTCAATGTCTTTTCCATTAAATAAGTAGTGTAAAATACATCAAAAACTATGTATTCTTTTGATGAAGTAAATGGTGATAATACTTGATTCTGATTGTTCCATATATTTACTTCCTTGTACCAAAACCTGAATTAATGGTTCAGATTGTCAATCTTGTTGCGACCTGTATGACCTTGAAGAGTTTCAAAATCAGAAACAAATACACAAGAAGAAATGCCATCCCCATATCCAGCACCCACTTTGCCGGCAACTGAATGTGCTACACCACTAGTAGCTTCTGATATACTAAATATGGGACAATTATAGAGGGGATTAGTTGGTGGTATTTATGTGGGGGTCTTAATTATTCTTAGCCTCGCATTCATAAAACGGAAATCGTAAGAGAGAGTAAAGTCCCGGGAATCATGGATTTCCCCGGACAAACAAATTCCAAGTAATATCTGATTCCAATCTCATGAGAACAGAAGTCGAGGAAAATAAATAGCACCGTGCATGGCTGAACTAGTGGTGGTTCTAGGTGTTACCTAGCGAGTATGACACAGAAAAAGAAACATTAGTACTAGACAAGTCTTTTAATAAAGACCGCGCAATACATGCTATTTGCAAAATAGCCACAAAAATGATAGAAAGCTTGTCTGAACAAAATGACAGGTCATTACTTCTAGTATATCAAAATAAACTCGAACAAAACATGGAAACCCTCTGGAAAGCGGTACAAGAAGGAATGATTCAGGTTGAATCTATTGCTATGCTACGTGTATTGAAATCAATTAATTGTGTAGACCTAAGGACATACCTAGAAGCCAATGATTTTAGTAATGAACGAATTTTGAAGGATCTTACTCTATTCAAATGCATGATGGAACACACAGTCATGCCAAGATCACCCCCACAAATCAAATACAATGTTATCACAGATACGATTTGATTTTAAAGAAGAACATCGGATAAGACTGATTAGTAAGAAACTCGATTGTGGTTTTTGATATAAATTGAAGATTACATTGTTAGGGACAGGTACATCGTATCCAGATCCTGAAAGGGTTCAATCAGGGGTACTGGTTCAGAAACATGAAATGTCTTACATAATTGACATTGGTTCAGGGACACTACATAGAATGACGGAAATCGAATTTGATTTTCTTACTATCGATGCTGTATTCATTAGTCATTTTCATGTTGACCATTGTTCAGATTTTCTTGCATTAATCCAGACCATCTGGCTCTTAGGATATGACCGTCCTCTGAATGTATATGGACCGCCTCCAATCAAAGAGTGGTGGAGAGGTCTCTCTGAGGTTGCTCTTCCATTTTACAAGGACAAAATCAAAGTAATAGTGTATGAGATAGAGAAGTTTTTTTCTGCAGAATTCAATGAAATAAAAGTCACAACTGCACCTACAACACACAGTATTCATGATGTGCGGGCATACCGAATTGATAGCCCAGAAGGGAGTATTGTATACTCAGCAGATACTGCACCATGTGAAGAAGTGATTGAACTTGCGAGAGGTGCAGAAATCCTATTACATGAGTGTAACTGGCTGGATGGAGAACACCCCGAAGGCGTTCATACTTCACCATCGGAGCTTGCATCAGTGGTAGCAGACGCAAGACCACGAAAAGTAGTATTGACCCATGTTTCTCCTGAGGTTGTTGCGAATGAAGATGAAGTCATTTCATTGGTTAAGGGAGAATCCGACATCGAAGTGGTCTTTGGAAGAGATTTAATGGATTTTAAATTATGACCAAGAATATCTTGGCTTTTCTTTTGGTGCGTACATGTCCATTAGATTCTTTGATCCAAATGCGGCCATCAATACAAATAATGGAGCAAGTTCTGTGAGGTTTGGAATCGATGGTAGAATTAGAGGAGTCTGTCCTAGAATGATGAAATAGCCATTAATTGCTAACACCAAGAACCACGCAGTAGAATGGAACGCATTGAATATAGCAGCCTTTCTGGCAAATCCATGGTCATATGTCTGAAGCACAAAGATTGTGTCTCTCAAAATTGAAACAAGAAAGAAGAGCATAATCATCAAAAGAAATTCGTAACCAAGAATGTATAGAACGGAATAGGAAATGAAAATTGCAATAGCAATCTGAATATACGTCTTCATCGGATTGAAAGGTCTACCATATTCTTTTTCTGGCTCTTCCTGTTCTTCAGAACCCTCCTGTTTATCTTCTTCTGAATTCTCAATATTGGAAGGAGGAGTTTTTTCTTCGGTCAAGATGACACTGAATTCATCTTTTATCTTATGAACTTAGGCAAACCAGCATTTTTGATTAAAATAGTGGGGGGTATAGGACATGTCAATGTTTAAAACCTATCAACTATCACGTACTAACAGAACTCGAATTATTTACGGGTGTATAAAGCATGGCAGATGCGATTGAATGGACCAACGCTGGACCGGATCAGATTGTCTGGCGTTACCCCGATAACAGAATCGATTGGGGCTCTCAGCTGATTGTAATGGAGAACCAAGCTGCTATCTTCTATAGAGATGGCAAAGCACTTGATACATTTCTTGCTGGACGCCACAAGCTAACTACTAGCAGCATGCCTAGTTTGGCTGGATGGCTGCAGAAGAAAATCAAGGGTGATGTTTTTGAGGCAACATGTGTTTTCATTTCACGGTCACAATTCCAAGGAAAATTTGGAGGAAGAGGCCAGACAAGTGACCTTGCACCATTGATGTTTCATGGAAACTTTTGGTTCCGCGTCAAGGAATCAAATATCTTCGTTCAAGATGTTGTTGGCAACCAGAACGCATTCAGTACCAAGCGTATCAATGACTATCTTAGATCATTCATGAATGAACGCATAATAGATGAGTTCGCTCATTATGACCTACAGGCAGTCTTCACACAGCTTGATGAAACCTCAATGAAGGTCAAGACCAAAGTCAGGATGGCATTCGAACGAATTGGTCTCGAACTAGTCGATCTCAAGTTTGAAGGAATTGACACAACTGAGAAGTACCGTGAGAGACTCTTCTGGCTTAGAACAGGAGGAGTCGGTGGTTCACAGCTTGCTGGCATGGAAACCATGAAAGATGCAGCCTCCTCACTTGGAAAGAGTTCAGGTGCTGGATTTGGCGCAGGTATGGGATTCATGGGAGCAATGTCAGGAGCAATGGGAGGAGGACAGCAAGGCGGTGGAGGTAGCACTCCCGCTGGCGCAAAGTTCTGCTCTAGCTGTGGTACTGCTCTAGAGGGTGCGAAGTTCTGTCCCAATTGTGGACAAAAAGTCGGATAATCCTAGTAATTTGGTTGGGTGGTAATCACCCAACACTCACTCTATTTTCTATTTCATAGTAATCCAACAGCTAATTCTGTTAGTTTCTTAATCAAAGTAATATCCAATTCCGCTCCAGTAATTTTCTCACAATTGATTTTCTCTGAATTTATTCTAAACATCTGTGTTGTGAGTATTCTCTCTGTTTTATACAACTTCAAGTTTAGTTAGTAGAGTGTAAGAACGGAGTTGAGTCTCCGTTTGCAGACACCGCTGACACATGAACAGAAGAAACAGACAGGTACTTTCTATACACCCTATAATTTAGCTCAAATGATAACTGAAAAAGCAATTCATAGATGGTTACAGAGAAATCTTGAATCAACAGATTATAGCATATTTACTACAGGAAATCTCTCAGAATCCCAGAGAAGCAAAGCTCTTGATTATCTTGCGGAGATTAGAGTATTAGACCCATCTGTTGGTGATGGTGTCTTCCTAATAGCAGCAGCGGAGTCTATCCTAAATCAACGAAAATTGCTAGAAGATGGACTATCAGAGAATGAATTGAAAGAGGAGATTGTGACCAATAATCTGTTTGGAGTTGATATTCGAGACGAGTCAATATGGGAAACCATTTCAAATCTACTTGATTGGGCAGGCAATTCTGTAACACTTCCACTTCAAATTAAGCAAGGAAATGGTCTAGTGGGATTCTTTGACACTCTTGAACCAAAGGTGTATCCCCCTCAAGAAGTATCTCCATTTCATTGGTATCTTGAATTTCCTGATATTATGATTGGAGAAGAACCAGGATTTGACATTATACTTGGTAATCCACCCTATGGGAATATTCTCTCTTCAATAGAACGTGATTGGTTAAGTAATGATTATGGGAAATTAGTAGCATCAGGCAGAGATGGAACTTGGAATGCTGCTGCTCTTTTTATAGCACGAGCTGGTCAACTTCTTAGTAAGAAAGGTGAGCTAGGATTTCTTGTACCAAACTCAATACTCAGAGTTAGACAATTCACAAAGACAAGAAAATATTTGATGCAGAATTTAGGATTATGGGGAATAACTGATGAAGGAAGTCCTTTCTCTGAAGTAACACTGGAAATGGTAACGCTCCATTGCAGTCCTTCATCCATAGGAAGCTTAGATGAGTTGCACGTGAATTCAAGAAGAGAAAACTTGGAAAGCTCTGGTGTTGTACCAAAGGAACTGCTTACAAGATTACGACTCTTTCCCATTTACTATGATGGACTTTATGAACTCATTTTACAAAGAGGAGAAACAGGTCTACTAAAGGCAGTAAGAGGGAGAGACCTAGAGCATGAAAATGTCAGTTGGGAACAATCCTCAAAATATCTAATACCTTACATAACAAAAGGTGGAAGTGTCAAGAGATACAAGATAAATAACGAGAAGCTGATGTTTGCCAACAATACCTATCAACGAGATGCAAAATTAAAGATATCTTTTGAAGAAGAATTTCTTGTCGCTACGAAAAACTTTCCGCATCCAAGATGTATCATAAAACCGAAGGGAATCATCCATGGTGGCGGTATTGTCCGAATCCATATTTTGGACGAACGTATGGATCCCGCCGTTATTGGGCTCATTTTAAATTCTCGTCTTATCAAGTATATCAGCATCAAATATCTTACAAATTATTCCGAATTAACTACGTGTCTCAACACAGGAATCATGGAAGAGATTCCCATTGTCTATCCAAAACAAGAGAATATCTGTCGTGCATTATTCAAATCACTTCAATATATTGCGCAACAGAATACTACTGAATCTGTTCGCGACTTCAGACATCTAGACAGTATTTGTGATGCTTTGGTCTATCAGAATTACTTCTTCTCAGAGGATTTGGCGGACAGATTGTCAGACAGACTAGGTAGCGGGATTATAGAAATTGAGAGATTACTCTCTGAAACAAAAGATACCTCAATAATAAAGGAGGTCAATGATATCCTCAGCTCACCATTGGTGAGAAACATTGAGTCATCACCAAGAATGTGATTTCACTTCTTAGATGCTGAGGCTTATATAATACAAGAGTAAGCAGAAAGATGAATTTCAATGTTCGATGGTGATTCAAATAACGAAGAATCTGAGAGAATGGCTGAAGACATGGTAGATGCAGTCAGAGAAAACCCTGACATTAAAGACAATGAAGATGGCCTCTCCCCACGTGAACGAGAAGTTGAGAAAGACAAGGAACAAGAGAGGATTAGAAAAGCACAGGAACTAAGGAAACAGTTACGCAAAAGAGAACTTGGAATTCTCACATATAGATGGCCAGCAGCAACACTCATTCTTTCTGGAGTCATGGCAATTTTTACACAATTCCAACAAGTAATGGTGCACCCACCAGGTATTGGTTTCGATACATTTTTGGATGTTCTATTCAGTGGAGGAAGTCTATTCTTTGCATTCCCTTTGATTGCTGGTGTATTCTTGATAATCTGTGGAATTTTTGCATACAAAGATCCACGATGGCCTTGGGTTGCAGCCATACCAGCAATGATGATGGCAATGTCCGGAATTACCGTTTATTTTCTGATTACATTTGCTGTCACCGTTGACCCAGATGCTGTGATTTATGCAACAGGTACACCATTTGTAATGCTTATTGTTGCGCTACTAGCATTGATATCAATAACACTTCGAGAGAAAGAATAGGTTACCAATCACCAATATACTCATCCAAACAACCTTGATCTTCTAACTCGGTCATCCAATCATAACGTTCAGGCTCTTCATCATCATTGCCAAGGATTCGCATAATTTCCTTTACCGTTTCATCAACCTTTCGTCCTGTTGTATCAATCTCAAAGACTTGCATTTCGTCAAATACTTCTAGAGCATCCATCTGACAGACACCAAATACTTCAGCCTCAACATTTTCCTGAACTTTTTGTTCTGCATATCCGCGTTCTTCGAGGCGTAGTTTCAAAAGAGATGGTCTAGTACGCAAGATGAAAGCTCTTTCTACCTTACTAGGCGGTATCAGATCAATGTAGTGTCCAGCGATGACCATTCTCTCATTGTTTCCATCTAGCAGATCATCAATCGCAGCTACAAGACAGTCCTCATCGATAACAGCGGTATCCCTATCAGCATCCATTTCATTTATACAACCATTGTTTTCAGCTAAGTCACCAAGTTCCACTAGATTGACTTCTTGTTTCTTAGCTAAAAGTGTCGCAACTGTGGATTTGCCAGTACCAGGTGTGCCACCAATCAGGACTAAACTCATATCTTGCCGCCATTTGCAATCCTAAATAAGGAATTGGTTCCGACACAGTCATGGCTTATAAGAAATCAATACAAAGAAAACCCAAGCAGGCAGAATCCAATGAGTCCCATTACATCACGAACCAGGAATTTGTTCATATCAGCACTATTGATTTTAATTTCAGTTCTTATTTGGTGGATCAATACAGTTTTAGCTGCCATACTATTAATTGGCGCAATCACCTTAGTTACTCAGTCATTATGTCTATATGGAGTTTCAAAGACCAGCGCATTGATGAGTTATGAGAGAGAATCACCAAGACAATCAAAGTCCCGATACCAAAGAAGAGTCAGTGAAATTGAAAGACATATCAGAAGAACAATTGAAAAAGAGATGGACGATGAATCAATAGACATTGAGATTATTGCTGAATTCGAAACAGAAGACGAGCTAGACCTCGGTGTTCCATTACAGGTCATTGAGGGGATTGATGACTTGTGTGCTGAAGACCTCATTCTTGAAGATATAAACAATATTGAGGATCTTGCAGGAGAAGATGAAGAAACGATTTCGGATATCTGTGGTGTGGAATTAGAGATTGCTGAAATGTGGATTGGTCATGCTAAAGCTATTACAATTGGCGGGAAAATAAAATCAGTAATAGAACTGACAGTAGTAAATGAAAATGAACTACTGACTAAAATCACAGAATCATTACATAGAGATGAATTTGTTTTGCCGCAGGATATGGGTATAACTCTGGCTGATGTTAAATCATGGGTCGATAGAGCAAATCGCTTGACCTCCGAGATTGATGCGGAGGAACTTAAAAAGATGATTGAGCATGAGGACAATCCGTAAATGTCATCTGCATAACTGATAAAAGTAAGCAGAAGTCGTGAAACGCGACTACAACGGATAGTGATTTTGGTATGTGTGCTCAAATTGGCATCCGACAATTCACCAGAGACGATATTGGTTCAGTTGTGAAAATAAATCGGTCATGTTTACCTGAGAACTATCCAGACCAATTCTTTCTTGGTCTTCATTATCACGCTCCAAAATCATTCATAGTTGCAGAATGTAATGGAGAAGTCTGCGGCTACATAATGTGTAGAATTGAAAGAGGTCTTTCTAGTTATAACAAATTCCCAGTAAAGAAAGGACATATTGTATCAATTGCAGTTTTAGAGGAAAAGCGAAGATTAGGAGTTGGAACTGCATTGGTGCATGCAGGAATGAAGGGGATGGTTGAATATGGTGTTTCAGAATTCTTCCTTGAGGTTAGAAAGACAAACAAAGCTGCAATTGGAATCTATGAGAGTCTTGACTTTGAGATAAAACGAGTTCTAAAGGGATACTATCGAGATGGTGAGGATGCATATCTTATGGTGAAAAGACATGAGTCTGATGGACCACCTGAAGAGGAGAATTACTCAGATGAGTAACAATAGAATTCGAGTCCCGCTCATTCCAGATTGTTCCACTTGCATATTGAACACGCTACAGACACTAATACCGCTACTCTCCAATAATGAGCAAAAACAATTCGAGCTGTTCTCTTATGCCTACAAGATACTGTCAGAGGGGTTTTCCAAAAGACTTGAACCTGCACCTTTGAGTATTAGACTATATCAAGAATTATACAACAAAGCGGGTGTTGATGATCCTTATCTAGAAATCAAAAGAATGAGTAATGATGCCGCAAAGAAAGCATTGCCTATAATACTGGAACATATTGAAACTTTAGAGAAATACGACAAGCTTAGAGCAGCAATAGCAGCTGCAATTGTTGGGAATGTAATAGATTTCAATACTGCAGGACATGAACCTGAACTTCAGAAATTGAGTTCATTATTTTTCAATATCCTTGAACGAGGATTTGCCATTGATAATTCAAAACAACTCTGGTTCACTATTAATGGAGCACCAGGGATAGTTGTCTATCTTGCAGATAATGCAGGAGAAACATACTTCGATATTCCACTACTCCATATTTTACATGAGCACGGATGGAAGATAACATATGTGGTAAAAGGGAAAGCAATGGCTAATGATGCCACACGAGAAGATGTTGAGGGAATTGAGATTGAGAGAATATCTAGAATAGCTGATACCGGTGCATGGGCACATGGTGTGCCATTGCAATGGGTCAGTGATGAATTCATCAAACTGATAGAACAGGCAGACCTTGTCATCTCAAAAGGGCAAGCAAATATTGAGACCTTTCCGGAGATTCAAGAAAACATAGGTGTTGAAACATACTATATCACGCGAGCAAAATGTCCCCACATATCAGAAATCCTTGGTGCCAAGAAAGGAGATAATGTGATTCTCCAGAGACCATCTACTATAAGAAGAAATGTACCAGTTGACAACGTTTTTATCCTATAGGCTTTGGTGCATCTTGACCAGACCAGAGTGCAGAAGACAACGTTTAAAAATCAATTAAACAGAATGCGAAGTGCATGTACAGTTTTACATTCTATGTCTGGAACACTCCAGATTAGGATGGAGGTATGCATAATGAGTCAACAAGTACCAATCCTTGTATTGAGAGAGGACACAGAGCGAACCCGTGGCCGAGACGCTCAAAGGAATAATATTATGGCCGCAATTGTGATTGCCGAAGCAGTCAAGTCTGCACTCGGTCCAAAGGGTATGGATAAGATGCTCGTGGACTCCTTCGGAGACGTCACTGTCAGTAATGATGGTGCTACAATTCTGAAAGAGATGGATGTCGCACATCCTGCAGCAAAGATGGTTATCGAGGTCGCTAAGACTGTTGATGCTGAAGTCGGTGATGGAACTACCACTTCTGCAATATTGACAGGAAACCTGCTTAAGTTTGCTGAAGAACTGCTCGATCAAAAGATACATCCAACTACAATTATCAGCGGATACAGAAAAGCAGCTGAAAAGGCATTGGAAGTCATCGATAAAGTTGCAGAGAAGGTTGATCCTGAGGATAAGGAATACAAGAAAATCCTCGTGGATGTTGCAAAGACATCGATGTCCAGCAAATTTGTATCTACTTCAAGAGACGACCTAGCAAAGGTTGTTGTCGATGCAGTGTTGGCAATCGAGAAAGACCGCAGTCCAGATGATGAATTTGACATGGATAATATACCAAGACAGAAGCAAAAGGGTCTTGCAGTATCTAAGACCGAGCTTGTAAAAGGTATTATTCTTGACAAAGAGATAGTTCATCCCGGAATGCCAAAACGCGCAGAGAGTGCAAAGATTGCATTGCTCGAATGCCCAATTGAGGTCACAAAGACCGAATTCGATGCAAAAATTTCTATAACTGACCCGATGTCGATGCAGAAGTTCCTTGACGAAGAAGAACAGATGCTAAAAACCATGGTTCAACAAATTATTGATTCTGGTGCAAATGTTGTCATTGCCCAAAAGGGGATTGATGATGTAGCTCAGCATTACCTTGCCAAAGCAGGCATTCTAGCAGTACGAAGAATCAAGAAATCAGATGTTGAAAGATTGCACAAGACAACTGGTGCAACAATTATTTCTAAGATAGCTAATCTGACTGCATCAGACCTTGGAAAAGCAAAGTTAGTTGAGCAACGCATTGTCGGTGATGACAAGATGCTCTTCATTGAAGGCACACCTAAGTCATCAGCTGTTACTCTCATCGTAAGAGGTGGCACAGACCACATTGTTGATGAGGTAGACCGTGCACTTAACGACGCACTTAATGTCGTCAAGGATGTTGTCGTCCATCCATATGTTACATATGGAGGAGGAGCCTTAGCTGCTGAGATTGCTAAGGAACTTAGAGACTATGCTGAGAAACTTGAGGGTAGAGAACAATATGCAGTTAATGCATTTGCAACAGCTATTGAAGGCCTACCAGAAACTCTCGCTGATAATGCTGGTCTCGATCCAATCGACATCATCGTTTCCCTAAGAACTGCTCACACTGAAGGAAAAGTCACTCATGGTGTAAATATTGACAAAGGAAAAGTTGATGACATGAAGAAAGTTCGTGTTATTGAATCAGCTCTAGTCAATAGACAAATCGTCATGTCAGCAGCTGAAGCAGCACAAATGATCTTAAAGATTGATGACGTTATCAGCTCAAAAGGTGGCGGCGGAATGGGTGGCCCACCAGGCGATATGGGCGGAGATATGGACGACGAATAGAAAGAGTCAAACGCAGCTGTGTAGGTGTACTGAGATATGTCGAAAGAACCCAAAAGTAAGAAAAAAGACGATGAGAAGGGCAAAGACGAGGAAAAAGAAACAGCAATAGATTATAGTGATTTATCGAAGGAAAAGAAACAAGAGATTCTCACTAATATTCCAGGTGTTGGCCCTAAGACAGCAGAAAAACTCGTCGAAGCAGAATATGACACAATTGAAGAAGTCCTTGACACACCTGCTGAGGAACTCGCAGAAGCCATTCAGGGACTTAGTGTATCAAAAGCTGAAGGGGTTCTTAGTGAAGCAGCTGATCTCCAGGAAAAAATCGAATCAGGCGAATTCGATCCAACGAAACCAAAGAGGTCAAAACGAAAGAAAGCACCAGAACCGGACCCAGATATCCATGAATTACCTCCAGGTGAAGAAATCAAAACAGTAACAGAGCGAACATCGCTAAAAACGGGACTGGAGGAAGAAAAGAAAGGCATGGGCGTACCAGCTGGTCCAAAATGGCTCACACGCTTTGAAAAAGCGAGAATAATCGGAGCACGCGCGTTACAGATTTCAATGGGCGCGCCAGTTCTCATAGATATGACTAAAGCACCCAATGAGCTCTTCACCTTGGCAGAACTAGAGCTTGCATCTGGAGTATTGCCGATGACAGTTCGACGTTCATTACCAACAGGAGAATTCTTCGACATACCTTTACAGACTCTACTTGAGAATACAAGACTGGATGTAGGTTAATCCAGTCTTCCTTTCTTTTTGAATAATAACACTCCTTAAATTGGAGCACTCTGCATTTCTATATCCACAAAGGTGATAGGAATGCAAGTTGGTATTGAGCTTCTCAGCCCAGAGTTAGTTGTAAAATTGTTGGTGGGTTTTTCCGTGGGGGCTCTTATCGGGCTTGAACGTCAGAAGATGGCAGAGGATGATATTTTTGGTGTTCGTTCTTTTGGTCTTCATAGTCTGATGGGAACACTTGCAGCGTATGTGTTCTATGTTTCAGAAAATGCTGTTGTTCTGGTATATACTACAGTTGTCTCCCTTATTCTAGTTGGTATGCATTTGTATCTGAAAATTATTAGGTCCATGAGAAAAGGAATGACTACAACAATTGTCTTTGCAATCTCATATGTTCTTGGTACACTAGTTGGAATAGATGTGCCGCCTGAGGGACAATTGTTGGGACCTCTACAAGTCTTAGCTATGACAGTTGCATTTCTCACATTCCTTATCCTTAGTTTCAAACAGGAATTAGCTGAAGCAATTTCGGGCATTACCCGTAATGAAATGATAAGTGCCGCAGAGCTTGGAGTACTAATCTTATTCTTCTGGCCTTTAATCCCAGAATTTGTTGAGATTCCAGGATTACCTGACCCATTCCCCCTCTTCCAGACATACTATCTGATTGTCATTCTTCTCAGTATCAGTTTTGCAAACTATCTTCTTGTGAAGAAGTACGAGAATAGAGGGGTCTATTTCTTTGGTTTCTTTGGAGGATTTGCAAATAGTGAGGCCACGGTTTCAAGTCTTGCAGACTTCCATGTGAAAACAGGAAGAAAGTCGCCAGGCAGAATCTCCCTTTCCACCATTTTCGCAAATCTAGCCATGGTTCTTCGCAATGGTGTAATTGTATTAATCTTGGATCCTACTCTTCTCATTCTCCGATACTATATGGTGCCACTTGTAATTCTTAGCATTGTGGGAGCACTAAGAATGTTCCAAGAAAGAGAATTGATCGAGGACGATGGGGATGAACCTATTGACCTGAAGTTCGTTTCACCTTTTGAGCTAGGAGCAGCCCTACGATTTGCATTAGTATTTTCATTCATCACCTTGATTTCTCTAGTACTTCAAGGATTCTTCAATGATGCAGGAATGATTGCTGCAGCTTTCATCGGAGGATTTGTTTCTGCGGGTGCAGTTGTAGCTATTGCAGCTCCAGCATATACTTCAGGGTCTATCACTCTAGCTACTGCAGTCTTTGCAGTGATTATCGCTACCA
>CAZSWP010000056.1:0-18839 GCA_964610875.1 uncultured archaeon | reverse complement strand
AGCAGCACAGAAACAGGTAATCAGACTGATGTAAAAGACATCAGTGATAAAGATCTGCAGAATCTCATATTGTATCTACAAAAAGAAGCGAAACAAGGGAATCCAAAAGCTCAGACTTGTCTGTCCCAGCTCTTATCTTTAGATAATTCTCTGGGCCATCGTGCAAGAGCAAGTGATGAAGAGAATATTCGTACAGAATAGAAGAAATAGAAGACAACTAAATAGTGATTAAAGAAGAAATTACTCTATGTATGGATTTCACTGACTCTTCTAATTCCATTCCTTGGACCAGTACAATTTCAGCTTGAACTTCTTTTTGAGGTGTCGAAAATTTAATTGTTATATTATACCCCTTTGTGTCATTTTGTCGCGTTATTCTTATAAGATCAGAACAGAATGTAGCTACAACCGAACAAATCCAGACTTAGTACCTCTCTAATGTCATAGCATTGGATGAGGAAGTGTGTCGTGAGGAAAAGGATATCAAAATCATGTTAGACAACAAACGTTCAACAAATATCTACTTCAAGATGTACTATAACGACCAGCTTGGAAACATTTTCATATGTAGTTCTGATTACATTCGCAGTAGTATTTGTCATAGTGTGTGTTATCAGTGAGTGAATATTCTGTTCCACTTATTATAACGAGTTTCGGAGAGATATTGGTATATTATTAGGATAATATATATTCACAAGAAGATATTTCTCCAAGTCTACGCAAAATTGAGAATGCACTTTTTACTACAGATAAGCGCACGATTCTGGTTCACTCATTGTATTCTCATTCGACACACAACCAGAATCTCATTTTATTACCAAGGGATGATTCATGACACTATATCTCATGTACTGAGATATATTGGCATCCTCGGCTACCAATACAGGAGCTACAATCTCAATGAGATGCGTATCCATGACCTCAACGTCGTCGCAGACCTCCATGCCCCCAATCCCACTGCTCCTGACCCGTATGCAACGGTGGAGTGCGATGGGACTAGTGATGGCATGAACTCTAAACTCACTACTTTAATAGATACTGACTCACTATTACAGGATGCAGAGAATCTTGCTAATCAGGTACTAACATGGTGGGAAGGAATATGGCCAATTCTTCATCTAAGTCTATCATTTGCTACTAATCTCAATGGATATGCAATCATACATTTTTCAATTGATCTTTTAGGAGATCTTGATGTTGAGGAAACCGATTTTTCTAGTCCAATCTTTGATCAGATGACAGCAACACAGAGAGATTGTTGGGTACAGCAAGTTGGATATGATGCTAAAGTAAATGGAGATATTGAAAATAGCTTTAGGGATGCAACAACGGGAGTGATGTTTATAATAAAACAATGTTGTTCTCTTGTTGCAAGTGCTTTTTCAGTAGGTGGAATAGTTGCAGTTGCTGCTGTGTTGGAGATTGCAATTGCTTCATGGTTAATTTGGCTGTTCACATTGATGGGGGCATATGAAACTAATTTGGTTTCAGGAAATTTCATAATAGGTATATTATCTGCATGGTTGGATTCATTCATCGGTCCAACAGGATTAATTGTATCAACTTTCTTAAAGAGCGCGATATATTACTATATCATTTCTGAAGTCTACTCTTCTGTGAAGACTTTAGATGATTTCAAATCATGGCTCATATGGACCATTATTGGTGTTGTTACACAATTCTTCATGTTTATCTATACCTATTACATTTTCATTGTGATGCTTGAAGTATCAGCCAGTTCATATATGGAAGGAGTGTCCACATGATGCAAACTATACTATCCAGCAATCATCCAATACTTATTATATTCTGGGGATGTAGTATCGTTATACATCCCCTATATTGGATTCTTTTTGGTAGGAGTAAATATTTTCTGAAGGTACATGACTATTTCTTCTCATCTAGAACTCGATCGATGCTATTGTCAGAAATCATTGGATTATCAGGCTCGTTTATTGAATTACTCATGAACCCAAATAATCTCTTTACTATAGCGTTTATAACTATATTTTCTAACATCATCTTGGTTATTGTTGTGTATAGTTTTGTTGGATGGGCATTGTCATATTTTTAGATGTCACCGAGAAAAGAAACTACCAAATGACCGAGATTTCAAGCTAGTAATGTCATGCAGCTAACAGCTGTTGGAATCCTTCTTGCTGGAATGGGTGTACTCCTATGGTGTGCGCAGAATGGTATAGAAACAGAATATGATCCCAATTTGTAAATTGCAGAAGAGATGAATTCGATGATTATATTGAAGTTGGTAGTCGTTGCAATGGTTGGTGTGCTTCTGGCTCTACCAATTCCTTTCCTTTTTCGCTGTTCCATTAGAGAATATATGGATTGGTTAGAGGGAAAGACGGAGATACAGAAGTCCTGTACGGAATTATTGAAGGTGATGGTTGAAACAAGATTTGGCAATCTCTTTCTCTTGCTGACTAGATATCTACTAATCCTTCTTTGGCCTCCAATATCAAGTTGGATTCTCACACCTGCTGAGTTCTCAGAAGTGAGTGTTATTTTTCCAATTGCAATAGTAATTGCTTACTTTGAATTCACAGGTGAATTTCTAGGATTATTCCTAAAGAGAAGAACACGAAAAAACGATTGACAATGAACCCTCGTAAACTAAATTAAAAAAATTAGAAAAATGACACACATGAATAATGTGTGGCCTCATATATTTAATCTATTTGTTAAACACTGAGTGCGATGATAAGATATTTTGATATCTCTCGATAATACATACACTAAGGAAAAGGCAGTTGGATATCCAGTTTTCATGACATGCATATCAATACCGTATACCTACAAGTGAATCCCATTGAATTGTAGGAGACCCCTTACAAGATGTATTTCTTGCTATCTGGAATCAGATCATATTAGGATTAATTCTTATGATAGCAATATAAATATGGGATATTGCACGATATAGAAGAGTGTGTCTGCATGACAGGTGATATTGTTCTCAAAAAGTCATGTTAAACGAGCCAAACTCAATTAGGTCTAGGTCATTCTCTGTTGGGAACGATGAAGTTGGAGTGAAAGCTTGAGAGATGTTTAATTCTATTCAATACTGATTGACACATAGCTATGATTTTATTCCACATTTGACTCACAGATACTCTGTGATCATTGCAGCAATCTGTCCATCGGTGTGATGCTGTGAGCTTATTGCACCACTTGGACAGGTAGATGTACATATGCCGCATCCCTTACACAGAGCAGACCTGGATGCTCCCAATCCCACGGATCCAGACCCGTATGCGCCTATGGAGTGTGATGGTACAGGTTATCCAACTACAACACAATGTGACAACACAGATGATTTTCTTGTACCAATAACATTGGATATTACTGCCACATGGGAAGTAGTGAATTACTGGCCTTGGTTGGTTCTCGCTTTTGTTGATGAAAGTCTTGATCTTATACTTAGGATAGATATTTTGGGTAGTATACAATGTGATACTTTGATTATCTCAATACCTACGATAATAGCTATGTCACAAGCAGAACTTGATTCAACAGCTAATCAAGTGAATGACTACGCTAAATTGATTTTCTCGTTTACATTACCTTTCATTATTGGACAAATGCTTGTTCGAGGTCTTAGATTACTTGAAAATATGAGTTGGGATGTCCCGAAAATGGTTGCAGGTATAACTGCATGGTTAATACTTTTTGAGCTATATGTGACAATTCTCGACAATCTAGTACTCGATGGGCAATTGCATCCTTGGGGTGTTGCATTCAATTTTCTTGGATTTGCACTAGCACTCTTACCGGGGTTATACAGCGCATTATCACTAGCAGGTACCTTAGTTGCTGTTTTGAAGATGCATAGACTATGTGATTCACTGGAAGCTGAATATAGAGGTAATAATGTGAAAAGTGCTATATGGACAACTGCTATAGCATTTGTGAAGTTATTTGTATTGGCTTCATGTCTAGTAGTGTATGTTCAGATGATAAATCGTGGATTTAGTATGTAGGGGTGAAATCGTGGATTTAGTATCTTTATCTACAATGGGTATAGTACTATTTACAGCAATCATAATGATATCTAGTTACTATACCTACCATTCAGGATAGAGATTCCAAGTTACTGAGAAATATAGGTTCCATCCTATTTGCATCCCAACAAAGAGAGATAATTAGCTGGGAAGTGCTTGGTGGGTTTACTACCTGCAAAAGCATATCTGCAGATTTTCAGAGAAATTGATGATAGGAGTGAGCTTAAATTAAAGAAGGTCGGTCAAGGATTTATTCTACTGGCTCCTTATGCAGGCTTTCTCTCACAACTAGTATATGGAATTTTATCACGTGTGACACCAAATATTGCACCTTATGAATGGGGTCCTGTTGTAAATCTCCTTTTTCTTATGCCACCTATCGGTTATATGATTGTGAGTGCATCTGGATGGATTGCCCTCCGTTGGAAAAATGAGTATAGGAAAGAAAGGAAACTACAATTTTATCGCATAAGTAATGACAAGAGCTATTATGCTCTCAAATACTGATGTGATACTCTTTTCTGAAAGTGTATTACTCTCGTTTTTGGTTCATTTCGTATGACTAGACAATACTTTATGCATCTTATCAAAGGCTGATTTGACAATTGTATGGGAATTTTTGCGAATCATATCATAGTATGCATCAAGACTGATATCTACATCCTTCAGGTACTCTGTTACTTCAGAAACCTCTGTGAGAGCTTCGAGGAGTCCAATCCCCTTCTCTCTGGAATTTTCGCTGATCTCTCTAAGAGTTTCGTGGGCCTTAGGTCTCTCAAGACCCTGCTGAGTCAGAGTTGTCACAATGTACTCACTGAGAATCTGTCCCTGTGAGAGATTCAGGTTCTTCTCCACAGCCTCCTTGTCTATGGTAAGTCCTTTGATCACTCTTGTCATCTCAGTTACAAGGTAATCTGCTAGAATGAACGCTTGCGGTATGATGAACCTCTCTGTAGAAGAATGACTGATGTCTCGCTCTTCCCAGCTTATCACATTCTCTAGTGCTGGTGCAGCTAGACTCCTTACAACTCTGGCTAAGCCACATATCTTTTCAGTGGTGACTGGATTTCGCTTATGAGGCATTGCTGAAGACCCAACCTGTTCGCCACTCTTGAAGGGTTCATAGGTCTCTGAGATCTCAGTCCGTTGTAAGGTCCTGAAGTCTGTAGCAATCTTGTCTAGGCTTGCACATAGATTTGCTAAAGTGAGTATGCTTTCAGCATGCCTGTCCCGTTGAATGATCTGAGTGGTCGCTATTGGGGTGTGTAGTCCTAGTTCCTCTAGGACGCGTTTCTGTACCTCTATCCCTTTTGGTCCCATAGCAGCATGACTTCCAGTTGCACCAGCAATCTTGCCAACACTTGCTCGTTTGGATGCTGTATCTACTCGCTCACGATGTCGTAGAATCTCGTCTAACCAGACTGTGAATCTGAGTCCGTAGGTAATAGGGACTGCATGTTGTCCATGAGACCTGCCAACAGCAACTAGATCCTGATGTTCTTGTGCCTTCCGTCCTAGTTCTCTACAGAGGTCATCGATATGAGGTAGTAGAATGCTGTAGGCCTGTTTCAGCTGTAGACCCAGAGCAGTGTCCTTGATGTCGTTGCTTGTGAGACCAAAGTGAACCCATCGCGCACCCTCACCTTCACACTTCTCTGCAATCGCTTCGAAGAGTGCAGCAACATCGTGACGAGTCTTACTCTCAATCTCCATTGTCCTCTCAAGAGTTACAAACTCTGGACGGGCTTTTCGTGCGATATCTTCTGCCGCCTCAGTTGGGATCATATCGAGTTCTGCTTGAGCTTTTGCTACAGCCGCTTCAATCTTTAACCAGAGATTGTGACGGAACTCCTCCTCAAAGACCGCAACCATCTCGCGATTCCCATATCTACCATAGTCAATCGGGTTCACTGGCAAGATTTCTCACACACTTTTGGCGAAACAATGTCTTGATATGATTTTCCCAACAATTTAAGGAAGCTTAGAATGTAAGATTAGATCAGAAATGTGTGATTGAAATGAAGCACTTAGAGGAATACAAGACTCAACTGTCACTCATTCTCTCAAGAGCAGAGAGGATCCTGAAAGGAAGTGGTCTTTCTGAAAGAGGTCTGAACTCACATAGCTTCATTGCGGGTCTTACAAGTCTAGAGCCAAGTCCTTCTGAAGATACAATCATGGAGATTGCCTGTGCCCGTCTTGGCCTTCGTTCCGTTGATCTTGCACCATTTTATGCTTCAGGTCTCTCAGATGAAGAATATATTGACACAATACGTAATCTGAGTTCGAATTTCGATATTCTCCTCACCCATCTGATAGACCGTCAGTCCTTTGGGAATGGTCATAGACTCACTGAAGGGATCATACAGGCTTGTGATACTCCCGTGCTCTCCACTGGTGATGAACTATATGCCACACAGGCGGCATTGGGAGAATTAGTTGGAATTTCACAAGAATTGGATGGGATACAAGGTAAAACCCTCACCCTCTCATGGGGATTTGGTTCAAGATTCGACACTCCGGGAGTGGCACACAGTTTTCTTTTGGCTGCTCTCACGCTAGGTGCCAATGTGACACTCGTAGAGCCTCCTGATTTTCAATTGGGGCGGACAGCTGTGAAGAGAGCCAAGCGTCTTGCAACTGACATGGAAACTAGCTTTGTAACTCACGATAGCTTTGATGAGGATGCCTTTTCTGGGTCTGATGCAGTATTTGCTTTGAATTGGTGTCGACTTGATGACTATCAGAGACCTGAACGTAACAGTGATTTTGCTCTTCAATACAAAGATTGGTTCTTTGATGAAAAAGTACTCAAGGAAAATTGCTACTTTGCCACAGTTTTACCTGTGCAAGCAGAACTACTGGTAGCGAAATCTGTGTTGGACGTTTTCTCGAAGAGTTCAACTGATTGGTTTCAGCGACGTATCGCAGTTTTAGTTGCCTCTACTCAGCTATTACTGAGTGGAAAAATAGAATCAAGATCACTTGTATAATCCGCTCGGTGATACTTCTCGGAATCCGATTGTATTACGTGAAGATGCTGTGTCATCTCTCTTTATCCGTGTTTGTCTGTGTTATCAAGAATAAAGAGATTTTAGATCAATGTGAAGACTGCTCACCACGAGTATAGATTCATAATGACACAGAAATATGTGATTAGAATAATCATCTTATGCGTCACAATTTCGACTACTTCTTGTTATCAAATATTTCTTCATTTGGCATTGTACAACAAAGAATGATGTTCTTCATCTCTCTTCTTTGTTAAGGTGTGGAAATGCCTACTACATATAGAATCCACCATTTAGATGTATTATCTGACCGGTAAGATAGCTCGCTTCCTCTGAAGCCAAGAGGTTGATCGTATCTGTTAGTTCTTTTGGCTGTCCAAATCTGCCCATTGGGATTTGTTTCTTTACCGCCTCTTGAATTTCATCTGGCAGTTTCAAAAGCATACCTTCTGCGAAATAGCCCAGTGTTAGTGCATTTACTGTTATTCCTTTTCTTGCGACTTCCTTTGCTACTGCTTTTGTAAAACCAAAAAGACCTGCTTTTGCTGCAGAATAATTAGATGTTCCAAACACGCCTATTTGGCCTACTACTGAGGATATGTTAACAATGCGTCCGTACTCGTGTGCCCTCATGTGTGAGATAACTGCCCTTGTACATTTGAAAGTCCCGGTTAAACATGTATCCAAAACCCTCTCCCATATCTCATCGGTCATTTTCCAGACTGTGCTATCGTTGTAGACTCCAGCGTTATTCACCAAGATGTCTATTCTTCCAAATGTTTCAATTGCAGTGTTTGTCATTCTTTCTACATCATTTGTGTCTCTAACATCAGCTTGAACAGCAATAGCTTTACTACCCCTCGTTTCGATTTCCTTTACTACATCCTCTGCCAGTTCTTCATTTTTTGAAAAGTTGACTATTATTGAAGCACCCCTATCTGCAAATGCTAGTGCTATTTCTCTACCAAGTCCCCTTGACGATCCAGTCACCAATGCTACTCGATTTTCCAGTTTCATCGGGATAATCCATCCTATATTGGACTTCAAGAAGTCAAATCCCATTGATATGGTTTATTATTTGACTTTAAGCTTAGTAAGCCTGTTGACCTAGAAGTTGGTTCAGGTGATTATTGTTATCAATTATCAGCTACAATTGATCGTCTGCATACCTATTTTTCAAAGAATATACCTGATTATCTAATAGTTCCAAGTGATACGATTTCAGCTCTCGGTGCAGCTCTGGTTGGCAACAAAATGGAGATTCCCGTATGTCATCTCGAATCAGGACTCCGTAGATATGACATGAGAGTCCAAGAAGAAATGAATCGAAGACTCATTGATCATGGGTCATCTGCTCTTTTTACTCCTACAAGCGTTGCAGCTGAAAATCTTCAAGCTGAAATGGTTCAAGGAATTATCTATACAATTGGTGATACCATGTATGATATCCTTCTTAGACGGTCACAGATTTTCTTGGAACCTAATTTTCAAGAAGAGGTTCTATCAAAGCATGAAGTATCTCCTGGCAATTATGCTGTGCTTACTTGGCACAGAAGAGAGCATGTTGACGACAAGAAAAATCTAACAGAAGTCGTTAAAGATCTTGGAGATTTGGAGTCACTCTTTACTAAGACAATTTTTTAAAACCTATATGGGTTGGATGTGTTGCGAGTCATCGAACATGTCTAGTAAAATTACTATAATAATTCGAATGTATAATAGTCAAAATACAATAAGACGTGCAATAGAAAGTGCATTAAACCAGACTCTGAATAGTACAGAATATTCGGTTCTTGTTATAGATGATGGCTCGAAAGACAACTCTACGGAAATCGTAACCGAATACAAGGATATAGACCTCTTAGTGATTCCTCATCGAGGTTCAATTGGTGCATTGAATCTGGGTATCAAACGTTCAAAAACGCCTTACGTGATATATCTTGATTCTGATGATTGGTTTGAAAAGGATATTCTAGAACTGATGTATAATCAGTTTCTAATCGATCCAGAATTGCATTTCGTTTATTCAGATTATTATGAGGTATCAAATGGTATAAAAATAGTTGTATCAACAAAAGATAATATATTCAATACTCTTGCCGCTGGAATATTATTTTCCAAAAAAATGCTATTATCTTTCGGTTTGTATGATGAGTCTCTCATATTTCCTGAATATGATTTATTGATGAAATTATTGCCATCAGTAAAAAAGGCACATCTCTCAAAACCGTTATACAATTATTTCAGACATCCCAGCAGCATTAGTGCGAATAGGCAAAATGTACGACGCGGTTTGCACCAGCTTTACGAAAAATATGGAAAAATCCTACCAATAAGAAACTATTGAAAAAGGAGTAAATCACCATGAAAATATTGTTTCTCGGATATGATGACTGTCTTGTTTTGGATTTCTTGCGCCGAAATCATGAAGTTTTCCAAACCCAAAAGCGAATAAAAAACAGATTGATTGACCGTTTTGATTATGTGATATGTTTTGGCTATCGCTATATTATACCAAAAGAAGCTATAGAACGTGCAAAAAACCCAATAATTAATTTGCACATCTCTTTTTTACCGTGGAATAGAGGTGCAGAATCAAATTTTTGGAGTTTCTATGATGATACTCCAAAAGGAGTTAGTATTCATATTGTTGACGAGGGTGTAGATACAGGTCCCATTCTTATTCAGAAGGAAGTTGAGTTTGATGAAGATGAGAATACTCTTGAATTGACATATAACCGTTTGATATCTGAGGTGCAAAATTTATTTATTCAAAGTTGGGATTACATTATTTCTGGTGATATCCCCCCTAAAGCACAAATTGGAAAGGGCTCATACCATTCGTCTGCGGATTTCAAATTTATTTTACCAAACGGTTGGAAAACAAGATTGGAGGATGTCCCCAAATTGGCTCATGATAATTGATTTCATTTATTAAAGAAATCGCTAATCGAGTCAATAACGAATTGTAATTCTATATCCGTCAAAGAGGGATACATCGGAATAGAGATTATTCGCTCATAGAATTTCTCCGCCTTTGGGAGCTGGAGATCAGCATAACCATTCTTTCTATAATATGGGTTCTGTGTGAAAAGTCGATGAAGTAATACAAAGTGATGTGACCAGACCGACTGAATCACATGACTCATGCATTACTCCAAATCATACGACGCAGCCAGGTCTCGTCATTTTCAGTTCTTGCTTGATGAATTTATCAAGCTTAGCAATATGGTGTCACACCGGATCTCCACCTTTGGAAGACCTCCGGACTCGGGTACAGAACCTTCGTGTCCCAGCTCAACTCCAATCCGCACCTCCTCCAACGACTTGGTCTTGACAGACCTCCCTCCTACTCGATCTTGCAACAGGCACTGAAGAGACTGGACACGCAGCTCCTCCATCGCATGTATCGACTCCTTGCTCGAAAGAGACCGCCTCCAAGGAACCTTGCAGTGGACTCCACCGGGTTCTCTCACGCCACTGGTGGAGCGTGGATGTCCTTACGGTTCAAAAAGACGCTGAAACGGCGGTTCACAGCACTTCACGCAGCTGTGGACACTGACACCTTGCTGATCCATGTTGTCAAGGTGACAGCTCGACCGGGTGGTGATGCAAAAGAGATGGTCCCACTTCTGAGGAGAGTACCTCATCAACGTCTTGAAAACGTCTATGGTGACAAGGCCTACATCTCACGAAAGAACGTCCAAGTCATAGTTGACCTGGGTGCATATCCTGGGATCGAACCCAAGAATCGATTGAGAGCCTGGTCGAGGGGATATCGAGGGTACAAGGAGTTGATTATTGAATACCGACGGGATCCTGTGGAGTGGAAGCGGGTCCATGAGTATGGAAAGAGAAGTCTGGTAGAAACTGTGTTCGGTATGATGAAAGTGAGGTTCACCGGGAGTCTGAGTTCGCGGAGATTCAAGGAGCAGCAGCGAGAGTTGCTGATCAAGGTGATCCTTCACAACCTGGGCCGCCTGAACTTCCTGGAGTGTGACGGGAGGTGACTTTTCACACAGAGCCCTTTTTGTGGTAAAAGATATTACTCAAGGAGAAGTCCTATCCCTCGAAAATATAAGATCCATTCGGCCTGGCTACGGAATATCTCCAAAATATTTGAATGAAATTATAGGAAAAAGAGCTAGAAGAAAGATTTCTAGAGGAACACCACTCTCTTGGGATGATATTGAGTAAAATTACAGGTTCTCATCCAATCAAATCTAATCAAATATGATTTTTTATTTAAAATTGATTTTATGGGATGCGTACATAGAATTTATAGAATATGATTGATTTATTGGCTGGTATGTGGCGATTTGTGCGTCCCGATGCATCACGAGTATGGAAAGACTCTGAAACATTATCACGTCTCTCTCGATATCGAGATATCATCGACCAGAAGGCTTGGGCAAAGTACCTTCTCGCAAAAGACATCGCAGCGGACTTCTCTGAGAGTGACTCTACTGCAAACCTATGGGATTTGCATGCAACTTTAGCAGTTGAGTTTGATGCATATGTGGAACATGTCGATAAGACTGGTGAAAGAAAGGACAGTGCATCTCTTCCTGTAGAGGAATCATTTCTCGGGTTGAAACATATACTTGCTCAAAGGATTTTGACCAGCTGCCACTTTTGTGAGCGTCGTTGTGAAGCTAACCGGGCAGAAGAGGAGAAGGGCTGGTGCAGACTTGGTTCTACTTCTCGCGTTTCATCTGCGTTTCTCCACACCGGTGAGGAGGCACCTCTTGTACCTAGTGGTACCATCTTTTTCTCCTCGTGCTGTCTTGCCTGTGCTTTCTGCCAGAACTGGGACATCTCCACTCGTCCTGACTCGGGGCAGAAGGTGACACCATCTGAATTGGCTACCATTGCTGAGAACCTCTTCCGACAAGGTGCACTCAATATCAACTACGTTGGCGGCGACCCCACTCCCAATACACACACGATCATCGAGTCCATGCTGCATCAGACATCAAATGTCACACAACTCTGGAACTCCAGCATGTACTGCTCTGAAGAGACCATGCGACTCCTGATGGGACTCATTGATGTGTGGTTACCTGACTTCAAATATGGGAACAATGAGTGTGGAAAGCGACTCTCTGGTGTGGACAGGTATTTCGACATTGTTTCTCGGAATCATCTCATGGCATACCAGTCTGGCGAGGTGATAATCAGACATCTGGTCCTGCCCAATCATATTGAATGTTGCACCTTGCCTCTGCTCCATTGGATTGCAGAGATGATGCCTAATTGTATGGTCAACATCATGGGACAGTATCGTCCCGAACACCGAGTGCGTAAAGAATCGGAGAGGTTTAGCGAGATAACGAGGAGGGTCTCTCGAGAGGAGATGCAGCGTGCCTTTGACAGGGCTGATGAGCTGGATATTGTCTGGAGACCTGTCAGTTAGCAGAATGGTCATGTCCAAAGCTTCTAAAGTCTAATTCTCATATTTCGAAATGATTACCATGTGTCTAGCAGTTCCTGGTAAGGTCATAAGCATCAGTGGGGATTATGCTCAGGTTGACTTTGATGGAGTCCAAAAGAAGGTCTGTGTGTCATTGCTTCCAGATTTGAAGACAAACGAGTATGTGATTGTCCATACAGGCTACGCTATTGAAAAACTGGACCAAAAGGAAGCTGAAAAGACACTAGAACTGTTCAGACAGATGGCAGATATGGCTGAGAAAATGTAGCACGCCAGTAGTTTTTTCTTGTACTTCTGCATGAATCATATTGATGATAATGACTGATTCACTTGCATCCATAATGAGCGAGCTCAAATCGAGAATCAACACGGAAGACACAACAACAACCGTAAGCCAGACCGAGATTGAGAAAGCCAAGGAAAACACAGTTGTCGTGATGCCTGCTGGGGGAAAGGGTACCAGGATTCGTGCTGAAACCCACAGCGAGAACATAAACAAGGTCATGATCGCTATCGATGGCAAGGAGAGTATGATTGAACGAGCCATCAGAGAATATGCAGAAGCTGGTGTGAAGAAGTTCGCCATTCTGACCGGATTTCTTGCTGATGTGGTCGAGGAACATCTGGGAGATGGCTCAAGGTGGGGTGTGGAAATCAAGTATTCTCAAGATCCTGGTGGCCGTAAGGTGGGAAATGCAGGTGCGATACTCCATGCACTAAATAATGGCACAATCGATGACCAATGCACGGCTATTGTTCACAATCCTGATGATATGGTCATCGGACTTGATCGATGCTATTGTGATGTATTCCTTGAAGGACATCTTAAAGCAAGAAAGAATAAGTGTATTGTTACTTTCATTGTCGTCCCAGAAACTCCCTTCCAGTATTCAGGAATGATCATTCAGAAAGGAAAGGTAGTTGATGTGATGAAATATCCTCCTATTGCTGTCCCTGCACATACGGGTATCACAGTCTTCAATCCAGAAGTGTATGACTACTTTCGTAGATTAGTTTCGCTTGAGGTTGAATCATCATTTGAGAATGTGGTATGTCCTGTATTGGCTGATGAAGATAGGGTCTTTGCCATAAATATTCCTTCAGAATGTTGGGTTCCTGTGAACGATATGAAGGGAATAGAGAAAGCAAAGAAAGCAATGGGTATTAAATAGAAGATTATTGAATTTTCAGAATACTCTTGAAAGGTGAACTCCCCTGAGGACAATCATAATACCTACTCTCAATGAAGAGGAGAATATCCGTCCATTGATTGAAGTCATATTAGATACCCTCGGACAAGCATACACTCGAGTCATAGTAGTAGATGATGATAGTCAAGATAGAACTCAGGAAATTGTAGAGGAACTACGGCGAGATACAGGTGTTGTAAGGCTTCTTATCAGAAAGGGAGTTCGAGGGCTTGGTGGTGCAGTAAAATTCGCAGCTCAACATATTGATAGCGGCTATGTTGTAGTCATGGATGCCGATGGGTCACATAGACCCAAATATCTCCCCTTCATTTTCAATGAGTTGGATAAGGGATATGATATTGTTGTTGGATCAAGATATGTTTCTGGTGGAGATATAGTTGGATGGCCTGGATTGAGAATTGCCATTAGCAGAGGTGCTACATTAATTGCCAAACTGTTCTTCCAACTGAGAGTGTCCGACCCAATGAGCGGGTTTGTTGGTTGTGCAAAGCCTGAATATCTTCAAAAAGGATTCAAAGCTTCTGATTTTAAATTTCTCCTAGAACTCCTCGTTCGGAACAGACAGCTTCATGTTTCTGAAGTTCCGATAGTGTTTTACGATAGAGCAAGAGGAAAGAGTAAACTCGGCTCAAAGACAATTATCAAGTATCTTAAGCTTGTGCTGAATCTATTGTTTAGCAAAAATAAAAGCAGTCTGCCAAACGAAAACTGGGTGTTCGATAATGAAAGAGAATAGTGTTTTGAATACACACAATCGAATGATACGTATTCAAGATATTCCTCTTCTATTTTCAGTAGCTTTGAATATCATAATGGTTTTGGCAATGCGAATGCTTGGAAGTCAGATGTACCCATTTTTTTTGCTTTTCTATCTCTGGGTAGTATTCTACATTTTTTTTCTGGCAGTCTTATTGAAACGAGGGCGTGCAGGAAAGATTGCCATAAATACTCCTCTAAGACTCGCTTCAATAATCATGTTTGCAATTCTCATCAGATTGATTTTCATTGGACAAACGGAAATTATTTCTCTTGATGGATTATGGTACATAGATTTTGGAAATTTCATGTACCGGGGTTATATACCATATTCGGAGTTTTACTTTCCTTACCCTCCCGTTTTTGCATACTTAATTCTAGCTATATATCATATTTCACCCGTGATTGATAGTTTTAGAATTCTTGCCGCAGTACTCGACGGAATATGTTTGGTTCCTCTCTATAAAATAACCTCAAAATGGTTAGAAAAAAGCTGGGCTTCAATAGCTGTTCTTTCCTATGCTTTTTTGCCAATATCAATAATCGAATCTGGTTGGAATGGTCATTTTGAACCACTATCCAATCTTTTTCTTCTACTAGCTTTATACTTCGCAATAGTGAATAAAAGCAAGCTATCTGGAATTTCAATGGGCCTTGCTATTGCTACAAAATTATATCCCGGTTTCTTATTCCTACCTTTGATGTTCTATTTCAGAGAAAATAGAATGAGGTTACAGTTTGCTCTTGCTACTTTTGGTTCAGTAGCAATTTCATTTCTACCTTTTCTGGTTTTGATATATTCAAAGTCATTCGATTTCGGTTCTTACAGCTCAATTGTGTCCTCTACACCAGTCAGTTCTATTGAAACCCTTTTGCGACCTTTTCTTAATGTGTCTTCTCCTACTTTCTTCCTAACATTCTTTGTGACTGGTGGAATCATTCTTGTAACGATCATTTTACTTAAACAGTTGATTTATCCTTTAGAGAATTCTAACAAAACTGCATATGGTTTTACTGTTCTTGGATTGGCAATTGTACTTCTTTCAATAGGATTCATTGCGGCTGTTTATCCCTTACTTCCCATTGCAAAATTAGTGTATTGGAGATATCCTATTGACATAGCCCTGATTCGCGGACTGACTGCTATGACCCTTGGATTCGTAATTCTGGTAATGGCAAAACAAATACTGTCGAAAGAAAAGGATCTCATTATTTCAAAGGAATCATTCATAGCAATAGCTGGAGGAACAATACTCCTTCTTGCTTCACTAACTCGCGATGTTTTTTATGGGTGGTATTTACTTTGGTCAATACCCCTCTTCTTACTAGTCAAGAATCGAAAAATTGCACTCACAGTTCTTCTTTGTCTTCTACTAGTCTATCCTAGCTATACACATGACAACTTCGCTTCTCTTGGAATTGAAGAACCAAGAGAATGGGAAGGTGATTTTTCATCAGTGAAAGAATGGGTTCTTCATTCCTATTTCAATGAAACTTTGGACACCACCTATAACGAATATGCTTCAATGGCTAGTTCAAATGACACTGGAATTATAAGATTCAATACGACCGAGCTCAATGATGATCAAATAGACCATATTTCATTCGTATTCGAAAAAACTGTATTCATAGAATTCTCATCAGTAACGGATTTCGTGATAAAGATTACTTCGGATTGGAATCCTACTTTTGGACCACTGGCTGATTTTGAGATGAGATATGAAGGCTATGATAATGAGGATGAAATTATTAATGGATCTATTATTCCCCGTACTGGAATCCTCACGAATCTTACTTCAATCCTTTGGAGATATTCATTTTCCAGTAACCTGACAGGACATACACCTGGATATCTCACAAAAATTATTTTTATTGTTTATCCACAAGAAGAAACCACAGGTAGTTATCTAATAGACTTCATATACACTACAAATGCAGATTTGCTTAATCCAATGTTTCTTCTAATTATTCCAGTGCTTCTTGTAATCTCACTAACATCTTTTTCACTTCTTTATTTACAATTGGAGAAAATTGGTGACATTGTCTAAATAGAATAGATTATCACTTGATTATCATCTAGCTTTCTAATACATTGTAGTGAGTCAAATCGAATTCAGTTATCTACCATTGTTATGTGACTCAATTTTCATCCTAGTAACACTCGCCTTGATAAAACCAAAATAGCTCTAATTCATAACAATAGAAATGGAATACGAAGATAATGGGGAATCATAATCAGATACATGATAAATACTTCAACATATATTATCGGAACTGAACGCTTAATGATATATGTGATATAAAATTAGGAGATGGGATTAGTGAACGCAAAAAGCCAAATAAAACGAATAGCGGTATTTGTAGAGCATTTCCCCCCATTTTTAGGTTCAGATAGAACTATTTTTGAGCTTGCAAGGAGAATAGCAGAAAAAGGAACGGAGATTCACTTCATAGCAACTCAACCTCTACGATATCTACTTGGAAAAAGGCCGTCTAAATGGAAATACATCGAGAATTGGTCAAAACCTCCTCCCCAAATTCACAAGAATATATCTTTATCTTATTTACTTTCACCTAATAGATTGAGAAAGCTATGGAAATGGTTTCCTCCTCTTGCATATCTTTTAACTGTGATTATATTCATTGGTTATTCTCTTCGTGCTTTGACACGATTTTCACCAGAAATTGTTATTACTGCTCATGCTTCACCACTTCTTGGAATTGTATCTCTCATATCCTCGAAAATCATGTTTCGTCCATTGATTACAGGCTGTCCTGATTGGATGACTGCATACGCAGCTGGACTAATGAATCAGAGTCTACAAAGTCTTGGTCCTGTTTTGTTACAGTTGATAGAAATTACGTTATACAAATGGTCTGATCGAATTATTACCGCTACAAGATTTCTCGAAAATCTCCTCATTAGTTATGGGATTCCTGAAGATAAAATTGTTACAATATCAAATGGAGTTGATACAGACTTTTTTACACCAGAATGTGAAACTGAAGAAATAAAACGAAAATACCGACTTAGGGATCGATGTGTAGTTCTCTTCAGTGGTCATCTCGAAGAATGGGCAGGAATCAAATTGGTTTATGATTTAGCAAAACATCTTGATGCCGAGCACCCAGATTCCATTATTCTGCTTGTAGGACAGGGTGATATTGTGAATGAAATATTTGGAAATCTGGTTAGAAACAATCTGGGACATATGTTAGCTCATGCTGGTCTTCAACCATTTGATGAAATGCCCAAATTTACAGCTGCATCAGATATTGCTCTTTGTCTTTTTCCAGACACACCTGTCGCACACGCTGCATCACCTTTGAAACTCTTTGAATACCTTAGTGCTGGTAGAGCTGTTGTAGCTACTGCTGTTGCAGGAACTCTTGAGATTTTGACCGAAGGTGGTGGCATCTTAGTTCCACCAGATAATTCTGACATTATTTGTAATGTAGTCCTTGATCTGTGTAATAATCCAGAGAAACGTAAAGAGTTGGGTGAAAAAGCTAGGGAACTGGTCAAAGAGAAGTATACATGGCAAAGATTGTCTGAGAAGCTATTCAATGTTTGTCTATCTTTAATCGGTTCTTAATGGTATAGAGATAATGTTGAATTGTCCTTCTTGCAGCCATTTTCCAATCTTCTGATAATGCGTATCGTTTATGAGCTGATCCAACTCGTGTAGAAAGATTTTCATCAGTCAGGATTCTAATTAGTTTCTCACTCAGAACACAGGAGTTTCCTACTTTGAATACTATGAGACTACCACCCAAACTCTCCTTCATATGTAATCCAATATCCGCAGCTACGATTGGAATACCATAAGATGCATTGTTATGAACAGGACCACTTGCACCTACACTTTCAGTATATGGAACAATGACCACATCTGAAGCCGAATAATAGATTTTTACCTCTTCTTCATCAATGAAATGTGTATCAAATCGTACATTGCTCTCTAAGCTTAGTTTCTTAACTTTCTGTTCTATTTCCTTAAGATATTTTTCTCCATCAGAATCAAGAGGTGTCCCTGCAATTACTAGCATTGCATCTGGTAGAGTCCTATGTACATACTCCATTGCTTTTACTGCTATCTCCAAACCTTTCTCTCTTCTTATATATCCGAATATAAGAGCCACTTTTTTTCCAATGAGTGATAAGTTTTTTTTCGCCTGTCTTTTGGGTACTACCAGTTCATTTTTCGAGCAAGGATGAGGTATTTCGAGTACCTTTTTTTTATCTATTCGATAATATTTTAGAAATCTTTCTCGTAGCGTAGAATTCAAGCTTGAGGTACTTAGTTGAATTGTATCTGTTCCAAGACCTAGAAGTTTCATGTATAATAGGAAAAAAGGAATCGCAAGAAATGATACATGTTTTAGAAACTTGTATTTACCTACTCGTCTG
>CAZSWP010000055.1:0-19173 GCA_964610875.1 uncultured archaeon | reverse complement strand
AGATACGAATGATGCCTTCAAGAATTCGCATTCTTATTGTTGCCACTGTAGATTCTTCCCGTTCCACAAGTTGTGAGAGGAAATCCAATTGTGCATTCGCTAGCTTGATTCTACCTTTGGATAATAGAACTGTCATCCTTCTGAGCTGACTAATGATCTTTAATTTCAGAATACTTGCGTCTTGTGAGAATCCAAGTGACATGAGTATTATACCTAGTGTTGAAAAGAGGAACCATAGACTTGTCAAAAAGTATGCCAATAGAAGTAGTGTCATGAAACAGATGATGACTGCTAACGAATTGAGGCCTACTCCGATGGCAAGATAGAGTGACTGCTTTGCTATAATAGGGTCATCATCTTTGAATTCGGTGTATGTCTTTGAGAAGACTATCATTGAAACGAAGAGCAACATTGCAGTTCCTGGGTAGAATATACTTGTGACAAACATGTTCTCTCCAGTGTCTATTGTTTCACTGCTTGGTGGTCCCTGGATGACATAAGTTGCATCTGGAGTCAACAACACAAGCGAAATCACAACCATCGATAGAACTAGGAACAACAAATTTCGTCGTCGATTCCAAAGCCCTTCTCCTTCATACAGTATGAGTGCGCACCAGCAGATTAGTACCTGACTGGCAAATGTGAAGAACAAGACAAGACGTGAAGTGATTGTGATCACTTGAATACCGAAGATGGAGATGTACCAGAATATGCCACCTAATGGGTACATTACGAGTGCAACACCTGCTAGAGTGGCTCCCCATGAAAATAGGAGGTTGATGATAGATACTGGGTCTCTATGGTATACTTTCATTGCTATTAGAAACATGAGAACAGCATTCGGGGCCGCGTACACCAATGTGAATAGAGTATGACTATTCAGATTGAACAACACAGTTTGCATCATAGGTGATATTACGGCTCCTAACAAACACGCGAAGGGTTTTGTAAACCACAGGCAAGCAATGCATCTTATAGTTATTCTTCCATAGATTTACCCTCTCCAACACCATAATCTTCTAAGTGGGGCATCTGGAGTGACCTGAATTGACAATGCAATAATTTATATCATTAGGCATAAAATAATAAAATGTAGCCGAGGGGAGGGGTCCCCGTCAGGTGTTAGCTCATTCTCTAAATCTCGCAAATGATACGTAATGATGATTAAGAATGATTCTAGTTAAAAGCAAAATAGAGGTCTTGGTCTTCACTTCTCTCTCTCCGGATGAGAATCCTTTGAAGGAGATAATTTATTGATTCATCGACCTTTTCTGAAACTTCTGCTTTCCGGATATCTGCCCAATTCTCGTCCTTCTGTTCTACCAATGACTCTCCAAGAGAAATGAGTGCATTTCTAGTCACGCCTCCATTACCTGCCTTGAGAATCTTCTGAGCCACTGGAACGACTTTATTTGGCAGGGACATTAAGACAGGGAGGTCTGACAATAACTCGTCTCGTTCTCTCACTGAGTAGAATTTTGCATTGAATGGTTGCATTCCAATCTCTGTACCCCGTTGCCACAAAATCAAGTCTTCTTCTTCAAGCTGTGAGAGATGGTCGTAGATTGTTGGAGGTTCGAGGTTTCGAATTCTAGCAAGTTGCTTTGCTACAACACCGTGATGATGTTCTCTCTCAAACTCTCGAATTGCATTGAGTGTGCCCATAAGTACTCTTGAATATAACAATGGGGTTTCCTGTGAAGTCTGCTGAGATTTCTCTCTCTCTTCTAAGTTTGAAATTCTCTTCTGTAAGTCACCTAGAAGCTTCTCGATGTTCTTGAGTCGCTTATCTACACTGAGAAGGATATCTTTGATGTCTTCTGCTCCACTGTCTTTCGTCAATAGTGTTCTCTCGTTTAGTGAATTGCCCTAATATAAAACTTCATGCATAATTTCATAAAGTTACCGCCCTGCACAATGTTATACTATCTTTTCCTTTAGTGGGAGTACATAGTCTTTCAGTTGTTCTGCTAGATGCTCCACGTCCAGATTTTGAAGACCAATCATCGATGTGACTACTTCAGATATGTACGGAATAGTAGCTCCATGATGAATTCCCGCATCCTCGAATTTCTTAATCCACTCATTCAAGTAGCCAACTACTCGTTCATCCATCGAATCATCATCTAATACGGGTACCTGATTCCATACAAGGTAGTCTTTCCTAGCTGATTCTCCATCCGCATATCTGAGCTTCTTGTAAATCGTGTCAATCTGTTCGTAGGTTGATTGTATTCCATAATGGACGGGTCGCAATACAATGACCGAACGGTTACTGCAAGTAAGTTGATTGATAGAAGGTAGTGTAATGCCACTCGAATTGTCAAAGATGATGACATCAAATCCAAGATTCTTCTTTGCTTCTTCTATTCCCTCAAGAATTCGCTTCAGATACATTCCATGGGTCTTGACATCAGCTCGTAGTAATTCCTCTCTGAAGGATGGGGCTGGTGCATGACTCACTGAGAGATTACGCATACCTGTATCAGCAATTGATTGTTTGAGCTTGCACTCACCTTGTAGAAATGATGTGAAGGGCATTTTCTTTGTGGGGAAGAACGCATCCAAACACGGTGCTGAGTAGTCACCATCAATTAGTAGAGTCTTGCTACCCTCGTTGCTGAAAAAGTAGGCAAGGACTACCGAGATCAACGATTTTCCGGTTCCACCTTTGAAGCTATGAACAGTGATGGTCGTCATGGCAAATCTCTCACATGACAGAACTCATATCAGGCTTAAAATCTTCCTTCTTTGGGTATCAAATTCTAATAAGAATGCTTCAAGAAATAGCCGTTTGTGAAGGAAAAGGAACAGACTAAATAGCTGGTTTGTTATTCGAGCACATATGGTTCGTCATGGCAAGTGGCTCTGTGTTTTTATGATACTCACAGGGTTAATGGTTATTGGAGTTCCAAGCTCACATTCCCATTGTTCCGAATGACGGTACATCCTTGGACACTGCTTCATTTGTCGAAACTCCTTGGAAATCATGGTTTTATTATTCGCAGCTAAATTCCAATGAACCGCACTATTATAGTTTTGAAGCAGAAGCGGGTGATAGAATTCGGCTTATGTTGAGCATTCCAATTGCTGACGGTGATTCAGGTTTCGGACCTTCGGTGATTCTCATGGGTGCAGTCTATGATGCATCTATGGGTGGAAATTATGCTTTCGTGACTGGATATGTGGAAGAATATAGTCTGGCCGAATGGATTACTGTACCATTCATGGTGATGACAATCCTACAATGGACTGGGCAGAATCTACTTTTCATTCTCCTACCAATGGTACTCCCTCTGATTCTAGGCTTAATCTTTCTATTTCAAAAGGATAGGACTTCATTCAGCAAAGAAAGACTTCCAGAATTGTTTGCTATCTCGGGAATCTTACTCTTTCTCGGTTCGAGTGTGTCCATATTTGGTCAGATGCTCTACGCCTTGATTCAGGCTCCCTCTAATTGGACAATTATAGCTACAATCATCTTCGGGGCACTTCCTGTTCTTCTGAGCGTCTTTGTACTAATGATTGTTCATCCTGTAGATTGGAAGAATTCCCGCGGTAAAAAGATACGTCTCCTAGTAATCGCAATAATTGCACCATTTGTCTGGGCTGGGTTACTGATCGGACCCGCCTTGGTGGGTCTTTCCGCAGTATCTGCCCACATAATGGCAGAGTAATGCAGCTAAAATACTATCCATAGACCTATCTCTGGTATTCAAGAGGAACGAGCACTTCTCTCCCATCGGACAGTTCCAAGAATCCGATTTCTTTGAATCGGAAACAACAGCAGTATTTTTGTGAGGTACCTGTCCATATTTTCTTACAATGGACGATATTCTTAGATTAGTTGACACTGAACGTCTGTACTCGCATGTCCTCAAGACAGAAGGTGTCAAACATCCAATTGACTCTCTTGATGAACTGGATGCTTGCGCAGACTATATCCTTGACCAGTTCAGAGATATGGGACTAAAAACCAACGAGCAAGAGTTCACCGTGAAAAACTTTGATCACACATTTCGGAACATTGAGGCATGGACTGGTGATGGCACTGGTCCACAGCTCTTGATAGTATCACACTATGATACGGTTTCAGTTGCTCCTGGTGCAAATGACAATGGTAGTGCTATCACAGTGATGCTGGAAACCGCACAGGTCTTAGCTGAATCTGGGTTTGATGGGAGAGTTCGTTTCATCAGCTTCAATCTGGAGGAGCTCAATCCCGGGCTTGCGGCAAAGGATAGAGAGTTTGCTCTTCAGTATGATATAATCGATGATCAGGGTAGGTACAACACTTGGCATACGACCAAGATGATGAAGCAGGTCTGGAAGATATACATGCAAGTTTACCGTGGAGGATCCTCTCGAGCTGATGCCATTAGAGTTGCCATTGAGAATTTGCAGGATGACCTGACTGAAAATGAGGTTAAATATCTGAATTCTATTGCCAAATTGAATGAAGGAATCATGCCAACTGACTGGCCTGGAAAGACTGCTGTGATGGGTAGTAGTAGGTGGGTTGAATATGCTCAGAGAGAGAATATCAAGGTCAGCGGAGTCCTCTGTTTAGAAACCATGGGCTATGCATCAAAAGAATATCGTCAAAACTTTCCTAAAGGCCTAGACCCTGATATGTTCAAGATATACCGTACGCAGGAAGACCTTACAGTTGGTGACTTCCTCTCAATTGTTGGGGATAAGAACTCTGGGCCTCTTGCTGAATCGTTTTGCGAACAATGTCAGACAGAATCTATCAATCTTCCATATGCGTGTTTGCAGGAAGACTTTAACTATGAGCAGGCTGCACACATCATGCCAGATCTTCTCAGGTCCGACCATGCACCGTTCTGGCGTGTTGGAATCCCTGCCCTCATGCTGACGGACTCTGCAAACTTCAGATATCCCTTCTATCACACTCGCGCTGACACCATCGACAAGTTAGACTTTGATTTCCTTGCAAAGATCACGAAAGCCACGATTGCAACAGCACTGAATTATCATTGAACGCATCATGAGATTGCTTCAGTCTTGTCTTCCATCTTTCTGGGTTTATCTCTTCGGTCATCAATCCTCAACAGTGTGGATACTCGCTGTGCTCCTGCTTCAAACATTTTCTCGTGAGCTTGTTTTGTGACATCTAAGATCTGATCGATTGTATCAGCTTCGATGATGGAACTCATTGGAGTGTGCTGTACACGAATACCTGCATACTTGTCTATCTCTTTTACAGACTCTTTCACATATTTACTGAGACTGGTCCCAACCCCGAAGGGGGCTATGACCAGTTCTGCAATTATTTTATTTGACTTAGACATGCGTTCTTATTCCTCGTGACCCTTTTACGATTCAAATGATGGTGGAAAAAGACTTGGAGATTAACGAGGAAAAGTTACTTGCAGCTTTCTACAAACTTGGCCTTGACAAGAAGCTGAAAGAAAAACCAGAACGTATTGAATTGGAATTCGAATCCGTTTTGACAGAAGAGGAAAACTACTATGAATGGTACATAGAGGATGATGTTCTGCATGTGACATTACATGACGTGAATCGCGAAACAGGAATCAAATCCTTCGCTGCGTACTTTGCTGTCATGTCTATAGGTATTCAAAGAGAATTCCTAGCTCTCCTTGTTCATTTTCTATTGGTCTTGGCTCCTGTTCTTCTCTATCACTTCGATGTGTACATTCCCTTCATAATCATGTATTGCTGGGTGATGGTTTTCACATATCCAATCACTTGGTTCTGGGCTTACAGATCATCAGGCTTCTATGCAGCGAAAATGAAGTTTCAGTTCACTGAAACTGGATTGATAACTGGTGAAGAGGAGATTGAGCGCTTCTATCAAAGAGAGTCTATTTCTAGTTGGACAAAAAAGACATGGGCTGCTATGTTATCCGGTGTCGAGTTCTTCTTATTGTTTCTAATAGTGACACTCCCTGTATTGATGTAGATGAGAGGACCCTCTATTGGTATAATCATGAATCCTCAAAAGCTGATAACCATCAATGGCTTTCCAGAAGATAGATATCTCGTCGGCATATCCTTCAGTATTTCCTGCAAATTGATTGTCCTCAGGGATAACATAGTTCAATCCATCATCTGTTGAGTCTGCATCTATTCTCAGGATTGCATGCAATAGATCGATTTGTTTTATGCATTCTCAAGCGGATTGCATGAATCTCCACCATCTCCCATTGCAATGTATGGGTAGCCCTCCATTGTGGTTTGCATAGGTCTGTTCTATTTCGAGAAGGATGTGCTCACTCTCAGGGTATGCTACATTCTGGTTTTCACTATCTATCGAATACCGAGCTATGACAGTTCTTCTTTGATTGTAGAAGTACCCATTCTCTTCGTAGTCGGGATGAAATGCATGACCGAGTAACCATCTCCCCTCCACCTTGGATGATTCCTGTGACATCTGGCGTTTCAGAAAATATGGTGAGTGCGACGCGTCTAACAGGTGAGATGAAATGCTGCTATAGTCTTTTTCTCAGATGCTCTCTCATTGTAAAGAGTACATGCTTTTTTCGTGTTCATAGCAATGAGTTCACATCCAATTTCCTCAAACTTCTTCTTCGCTGAATCCAGGACTTTCAAGCGACCGTAGTATCCCTTACCAACTATCAATAATTCGGGTCTTGCATCGAGAATGCTCTGGATATCATCAGGGTGAAGTTCATGTCCTTCTCGTCGCCACCAATTTGATTGCACATGGTCTGGAAAGATTACCACGTCCTTCCTGAATACTTCTCCATCTATTGTAATCCTTCCAAATTCATAATCATCTATGTGCATAACTTTGGTACTAGAAGAAGTACTGTTAAGGTCTGGGATAGTGTGGTCCGGTACCAGCCCCCAATCGACAAACAACGACTCACGATTCGTCATTTTCTGAAAGAGATAAAAGGCAGATATTCGCGAAGAAGAATATCGCGGAGTAGAGAAGAATGGTCAGAGATCTAATTGTAGTTGGCGGTGGTCCTGGTGGTGCTGCATGTGCAAGAAGAGCAACGCAGAAGGGACTTGATGTACTTGTCTTGGAACGAGAACCGCATCCTCGACGAAAAGCGTGTGGTGGTGGATTCAGAGTAGGGCTCCCTGAACTACTCGACTTTGATATCACGCCAGCAATTGACAGGGTCGCTTGTGGGTCTCATCTCTTTTCTCCATCACGTACCAAAGTGATATGCACGAAGGATGAAGTGACCGGCTACACTGTAAAACGGAGTGTCTTCGATAAGTTTCTCTTGGACAAGGCGGCTGAGGCCGGAGCTGAAATCCAACAGGGTGTGCAGGTCTTCAATGTTGATGAGGTGTCTGACCATGTAATAGCAGAAACCACTGATGGTGAGAGGTTCAAGGCGAAGTATCTTGTAGGTGCCGATGGCGTCAATAGCAGGGTGGCTCGAACAACTGGTATTCACTGTCGTTGGACTGATGATCAGATTGGGTTGTGTATTGAAGCCGGAGTACCAATGAGTGAAAGCGATATCTTACACATCACTGAAGGACCATATGGTCCAGAGCGTATCTGCATCCAGATATACTTTGGCGGACTTGAGCATGGTTATGCCTGGTGCTTTCCAAAGAAAGGAGAGGTGTCATTGGGAATGGGCTGCTTGATGCCTTTTGCCAAAGACCTTGGTACCGCTTGGAAGAAGTTCATCAAGGAGTTTGAAGATCGCTACTCGGTAGAAGTTGATCTGAGTGACCAGACCGCAATGCGGGTACCGCTTGCTGGTCCAATCCAGAATACAGTTTCGAAGCGTGTCATGTTAGTCGGTGATGCTGCTGGCTTCGTCTCTCCTGCCACGGGTGAAGGTATCTGTTATGCAATTGAAACTGGACAGATTGCAGCCGATGTTGTGGTAGGTATTATTGGAGGCAAGACAGATAGCACAACCGAGTACCAAAAGAGATGGAAGAAAGGCATTGGGAAACAACTGAAGGTCGCCAACTTTCTTGCAAATCTGATGTTCAACTCGGAAGAGAACATGGAACGAGTCATTCAGCTCGCGACAAGAGATGATTATATTCGTGACCGCATGTCTGAATTGATTGCAGGACTGCGTCCGTATACAGACCTGCGCTGGGACATAATGAAGCGTGTTGTCACCAGACATACCCTCACAGGACTCAAAATGATGATCTAGATTACACATCACGCCTGTTCACCTTGATGTGTTTTACTCTGTACTGCTGTATCGATTGATGGCCAAAATCTTCAGGAGTGAAATTTAATAGTTCTTGAATGTATAGACTTGAAAAATTTAGTGCTAGATATTTGACTAAATAATTATAGAGGGGGAGTGAGTCTGATTTGCAGAAGATAGCAGACCCAACTACTTTCTATTTACTCATCATGATTGTACTCGGTTTCATTGGAGGATTTGTGGAAAACACTTTTGGTATGGGGTAAAGTCTTCTTACACCTATCTTTATTTTACTTGGATTTGAACCTTTGATTGTAGTGCCTACTCTTCTTCTATCCCAGACAGTGGCAGGTCTCTCGGGGACTATCTTTCATTACAACTTCAAAAATATCGAGTTCAAATCTCCCGATAAGCGGGAGGCAAAGGTTGAACACTCTCAGAACCGAACACAATTAGTGCCACATTCATACACACGGTATGTGGCACATCTCGATAACCTCTTTAGCCAGAGAGTAACTCTCTCAGATGGTCATTCTTAGAGAGGAATAGAAATGGGTCTTGCAGATTCCATCCGTGACTACTTCAAAAGTCATCCTAGACGAGTCCGATGATCTTGAAGAGTTTCCTTATTATGCTGGGTTCTTCGTGTTTTCCTGTTTCATAGGCTACTTGTTGTGCTTGCTGCAAAATTTTCTAACATCCTGTCTAGATTGAGTATTATTTACCGTAATGTCTGAGGCCACTGTCGATGATGGTGAACAGGGTATCGAGGTATGCTCGGGTCTTTTCCTTTGATTCGTTTTCTCTCATGCCTCTGACCACTAACTCCCTGATGGAATTGTCCATGGTGGTCAGTGCCATGATGACTGCGAAGGGGTCTACTTCATTCTTGATACCTGTCTTCTCCATGGTTGCGGTGATGACGCTGGTCATGAGGTCCTGGACCTTCAACTGGACATCTCGGAACTCCTTTTCGCTCTCGGATAGGTCCTCCCCGGTCTGTTCTTTCTGAATGATGCCACCTATGACCAGACTCAGGCGTGGTGCTTCGAAGAGGACTGCTTGGTCTGGGTTCTTTTCTACAAAGAGGAGGTAGGCGTCGCCCATCGAACGGAGCTCGTATTCGACATCCGTTCGTGCAAGGTATTCGGTGAGAGTCTGGTGTAAGCGTTCGAAGACCCGGGTGACCACTGCCACAAAGAGCTCTTCCTTTGACTCGAAGTAGTTGTACAGGCTTGCTTTGGTGTAGCCTGCTTCGGTTGCAATCTCGTCTACCATGGCGTTCTCATAGCCCTGTTTGATGAAAGCTTGCGTAGCGGTATCAATGATAATATCACGTCGGAGCTGCTTTGCTCGTTTCTTGCGTATTTTCTTTATTTCCTTTCGCTCTTTGTCACTCATCTATAGACCTCTTATACTCAATAATAATTATTATACTAGAATATAAAATATTTTGCTTTAGTGTAATAAGGGTCAAATGAAAGTGGGTTCTTTCAGTGGCTCTAACGTTTTTTTGGCTCCACCATCAACATTCTTCATTACTAAAAATACGAATCAAAAAAACTAAAAAGAAGGTTTGAAATAAAACTAATTTGGGTCAATCCTGATGAATGATTTTGGGGTTTCAGAAAATACTGACAGTCTAAAAGACTTAACTATTAGACTGGTATATGAATCAGATGCATCATCTTTAGTTGATGAATTCTATGTTCCAGTTCTTTCAGTAGCTAAGAAGTATGATAGATTAACCGGATTCTTTTCCTCTACCTGTTTGGCAATAGCAGCAAGAGGCATTGCAGGTCTTATTCAAAATAGAGGTCATATAAGATTACTAACAAGTCCATATCTTACAAAAAAAGATGTAGAAGCAATCACAGGTAACAATGACTACGAAATAATAGAAGCGAGAATGCTTGAGTCTTTAAATGATATAAGTTCAGTAATAGAGTCTGATTACATATCAGCTCTCGGTTGGATGCTGCGAGAGGGCTACATTGAAATTAAATTAGCTCTTGTTCTAAATAATGCCGGTAATCTTGTTCCAGCAGAAGAGATCGAATCATCTGGGCTATTTCATCAAAAAGTTGGAATAATATGGGATAAAAATGGAGAATCGATTTCATTTAGTGGTTCAATAAATGAAACTGCCTCAGGATGGTCATCCAACATAGAAGAATTCAAAGTATTTCGAAGTTGGATAGACGCGGAAAAATACTATCATGATAGTGATGTTGCTAAATTTGAGCGTTATTGGAATAATCGTAGTTACAGAATCAAAGTATTAGACGCACCTTCAGCTGTTGTAAAGAGCTTGACAAAAAGGTCTCCAATTGAAAAGGAAGATTTAGCTATTTTGAAAAGAGAATTATCAAAACCAAGACTTTGCGGTAGTAGAAAGGAAATGAGTCTTTGGCCTCATCAGTTGACTGCAGTAAGAAAATGGTTGCAAGCCAATCGCTGTGGAATGCTTGAAATGGCAACCGGCACGGGTAAAACATTGGCAGCACTTTCCTGTTTTTGTGAAACAGTAAAAGAAATTACTCCTCTCGTGGTAATTATCTCTGCTCCATATCGACATATCGGTGACCAATGGAGAAACAATGTTCGCAGTTTGGGTCTTGGGATTGAGGTTATATCTGCAGATAGCACAAATCCTACTTGGGAATCTGATGTTACTCGTGAAAATAACCGTCTTCTATTGGGAACAAAGAATAAGTTTATTGTAATAACTACTCACAACACTTTTTCTTCAGAACGTTTTATCGATATGATAGGAAAAATATCTGCTGAAAAACTCATAATTATTGACGAAGTACATGGTATAGGAGCTCCTGTACGCAGTGAGGGTTTACTAGAAGAATACAATATGCGATTGGGATTAAGTGCTACACCACGAAGGTGGTTTGATGATGAGGGCACGGATAGATTAATTGAGTATTTCAATGATGTCGTATATGAACTTCCTTTAAGCACTGCCTTGGAACTAAAAAATCCTGAAACTGGTAATCCTATTCTTGTTCCTTATAATTATCACCCAACTTTTGTTGAATTGGACGAGGAAGAGCTTCGTGATTATCGCGAGCTAACGTCCCGGATAGGGAAGTCATATCATGCTGCAAGAACCGATAAGGACAAGTCAAATGTATTATCAATCCTTCTAAATAAAAGGGCTAAAATAATCCGAAATGCAAGACGAAAATTGGGGATATTGGAGGAAATAGTCACTTCTCTGAAAAAATCGGGGAATTTGGACAAAGCTCTGATATATGTATCTCCAGAGCAGATAGATTCAGTCAGTTCACTACTCAACAGATACGAGATAAAACAACATAAATTCACACAAGCTGAAAGTGCAGTTCCTGATGAAAATGGCATATCTGAACGCAGCAGATTACTAAAAGGTCTTGAGAATGGATATTATCAGGTGCTAATCGGTATCAGATGTCTTGACGAAGGCGTGGATGTACCTTGTGTTGATAAAGCTATTATTTTATCAAGTACAGGAAATCCAAGACAATATATTCAACGAAGAGGGAGAATTCTTAGGTTTACTGAAGGGAAACAAAACGCGGATATTTACGACATCATAGTAATGCCAAAACTATCATCAGATGCTTTATCTAGGGAAGTTGAAATGAAGATCATTCGGAAAGAAACAAGAAGATATGAAGAGTTTGCTGGACTTGCTTTGAATAGGGATGAATGCATGCGAAAAATAGCAGATGCTGAGATCGATGCAGGTCTTTTCGGAAACATAAGGTTGTGAAAGTATGGTAAAGAAATGGAAAACTAAAGGGCTAGAAGGATTACTTGAAATAATTAGTCGAAATATTAATCCTTGGGTTGCTTCTGCTCTTGATGAATGTGAAGGCAGTTATCAAGCAAAACGTGTTTTACTAAGAGCATTATACAAGGAATATAAAGAACGCGAAAAAGAGGTCTGGCATTGGAAAGATTGGTACAAAGATGTTATTGTTGAGGGTATCCAAGAGAAGGAGTGAACTGAATGATTCTGAAAAGGATTGTACTGAAAAATTATAGACAGTATCGAAATACAACAATAGAGATTCCTGATGTTTCTGAAGAAGCTCATATCGCCGTAGTGGTGGGTAGAATGGGTTTTGGAAAAACGAATATCCTTAATGCTATCAATTGGTGTCTCTATGAAGAAGAACCTCACTTGGGCCTTAAAAGAAGAGCTCTCCCTATGCTAAATTCCTCTACAAAAGCTGCTATGACTGTGGGTGAAACAGCTGATGTTGAAGTTAGTTTGGTCTTCATGGATGAAGGGATAAGAACTGAAATTTGCAGAAAGAAAAGATTCAGAAAAACAAAGAATGGAACCATCAAAGAAGAAAAAATAGGTGGAGGTCTATCATCACTTTCCGTTGGATATCTATCTGAAAAAGATTACGAATATTATGATTATCCTCAGTTATATATTGAGAGAGTTATGCCAGAAACCCTATCATCTTACTTCATGTTCGATGGAGAAAAGCTTGACAAATACTTCCTTGAACAAACAGTTAGTAAAATTCGAGGAGCAATTCATGGTATATCAAAACTGAACTTATTTGATAAAGTTGTAGATAAACTCGAAAAAACGAAAAAGGATTTCAAACAGAGTTATAGCGATCCCACCCCTCAGATGAAATCAGTACAAAAACGAATTGATGAACTTTCAAACGAAATCGATACGCACAAGGAAAAACTTGAAGATATTATTGAACAAGAGGATGAATTGAGAGATCTCAAAAGCGACCTTGATTCAGCTTTAAGAAGCAGCAACATAGAAGTAATCCGAGAGAAACAGAAGAGAAGAGAACTTCTCACACAAGAGAAGAAAGAAAAGGAACAGAGGCTTGATGATCTAGAAAATCGAAGAAAAAGATTGATCATTGAGGATTTTTCACTTGCAGTGTCTAAAAATACTATTGATAATGCTCTCAAACTGATATCAGAAGGTCAGGAAGGATACGAATTACCCGCACCATTCCGTAATATTTTCATTGAACATCTAATCGAAACTGCAGAGTGTATATGTGGACGTGACATCAAAGAAGGTAGTGAAGAGGAAGAGTATCTCAAAAAGAAGATGGAAGAGAATATAGTAAGAGAAGCAACCTCAACAATGCTACCTCTTCTAATTAGTGATCTTCACGAATTATCTTCGCAGAAAAGAGGTATCTTAGACCAGTTGAGTTCAGTAAATGGTAAGATTGATGCTGTAAATGGTGAAATCACAGAAATTGGTCTTGAGATTGAAGACATTCATACTCAAATCAAGGATTTTGATGATATTGATATAGTGCAACTTGAGAAAAGAGAAGCAGAAGTAAAGAAGCAAATAGAAGATTTGACTACCGAAAAAATTGCGATAAAAGGTAGAATTAAGGAGAGGGAACGCGAACGTGATGAAAATGAAACAAAGCTTGATCAATATCAGAGATCAATTGCAAAGTATGAGAAACTTAACAAAAGAAAAGATCTATGTTCAGAGAGCTTAGAAATAGGACAAGACATATCGGAACAAGTTCTCGATTCAATACGAAAACAGGTTGATAAGGTAACATCCGAACAAGGATTAATAGCTATAAATGATACAAAAGTCGAATCTATATCGATTGGCAATGATTTCATGACCTCGGTAAAATTCAAGGAATATGGAATGGAAGATGGGATAGGCGGGCTCTCAGCAGGACAAAGAGCTTCGCTTGCTCTTACTTTTCTACATGCTTTGAATTCTGTTTCGGTATGGGAAACACCAATTATAATTGACACACCTCTTGGGAGAATTGACCTAAAGGACAGAGAACCATTACTCAATGTTCTGAAAGAACAAATGAAAGGCAAACAAATTATAATTTTAATGACTTCAGCTGAATATACAGAACAAGAAAGAAATGCATTGTCCCCAGTGTTACTAGCAGAATATGAAATCGTGCGCAATCAAGATGGAACATCTGAGGTGAAAGAATATGGGTGAACGTGATAGAATATACATATTAAAGGAACATAGGGATATTTACAAGAAGATCTCATCACGAGGTGCATTTTCCAAGGCATCTAATTCAGAGATTTTCATGGTAGCTTTCGGTTTAGGATTACAAACAGGTGAACCCAAGCCATTTGCTGGTAAGAGTCGGGATGGGCTTGTGGTTCTTTCGTTTTTTCCTAGAAAATATTCACAGCTTGTCAAAGCGATTGCAGTTAAGGAGGGAGGCGTTGAAGTTCTTGCAGACTTGGATAAGACCTATACAATTGCCGAAGAGTTTGCAAATGCTGGAATTGAAATACTAAGAGAAATGAGTAGTAAACAGTCTCAAGCGATAATCAATGAACTTGAACAAATGATGATATCGAAACTTAAGGAATCATGAATATCCCCAATGAGCTACTGCAAAATTTCATCATACATTGAATTCTTGAAGAGATGTTTGTGCAGTATTTTGAGAAGAATCAAGTAGCTCATATGATTTTGTGGTTTTTCCTGGAAACCAATATTCAATTCCCTCTTTCCTAAGATATTCTTCCTTTTCTTTCAATGTATGAAGAGATTTGAGATGCTTTGCATGAGAATTTCCTATTTTTTTTCTCTCAAATGCAGAGGAATAGAATGGAAATCCATGTCGAACACAAATATTGGTTCGGCGGATATTTTTTCTATATTGCTTCACAAGGAAGTCTGTCCAACCTGCCTGAGAATGAATGTAATAATCTCTAGCTGTTTGGTTTCTTCTACGGGGATTGTATTCGTCAAATGTCTGATCTAATGGTCTATACCTACAATCGGCTATTTGCACTCGCCATTTGTAACACTGAACCCTTTTCTTCTCCATCTCATCAAATGGTATATCCCAATTATAAAGCACAAATACTTCAATTTCTTTTGCATTATATCCTGCATCAGTCAAAATTTTCAATTGCTTTGCTATACTTTTTCTTTGGTCAAAACCCCAGTCCCAAGCGATACGAGGTGACCTGAAACCTGCTTTTTTTATCATCTTACCTAGATGTGGTTTTTTCAACAATATTCTACCATCAAATCCACTTTGTGCTTCACACCAGAGTATCTTCCTTTTGGCTTTTAGTTCAATTAATTCTTGAAATATATCCTCAATTTCTGAATGATAAAGTAAATTATTGTCATAAAATACGAGTTTTCTTTTATTTATCTCAGGCAAGATTGTTTTCTTTGCTTTAAATTCAGGTTCTATTTTCCATGTCCCACAAAACTCACACCGTCTTGGACAACCTCTTGTGACATGTATTATCTGAAAATCTATATTATTGGAACCTTCCGGAAGAAGGTCATAATTTGGGTCAACAATTTCTGCTTCAGGATAGACTCCCAAGAATACTTCGTCACACCCTGTATAATTCTTACAATGTTCAGGCATGAGAGAAGCATATATCCCTCCAACTACTGTCTTAGTAGAAGGAAAAAGTGATGCATAATGTTTCACTGATTGCTTTACATATTTTGACCAGTATGTAAAGAGTGATGTTACCCAAACTTCATCTGGCTTGAATCGAATTTCCTCGATAGGTTTTTGCCCTCTTAATATTTGCACTTCATTACCTTGATTATCTAGTAGTGTGGCTAATTTCAATAATCCAATAGGAAAGAAATCCTTGTGGTTTTTACTCTTAGTGGGAATGGGAAACTCGGGCTCAACCAGAAGATATGATTTAGTTTTTGTCATTAGTATCTATGTCCCTCTAATAGTCATCATTGATGAACAAAAACACCTCGTAATACATAATTATGAAGATATTGGAAATATAGTGTTTTTATTAGTCAATATTGCATTTCTTTTCTATAGAGGATATTACTTCAGATAGAAAAACGAATTTTATCTGCATTTTTCTAATTGAGCTTCATAATTGGAAATTATTAATGTGCGCTTTCAACCAGATAATCCATTTCTTGACTGAACTAGCTCTTCTTATTGCAGTTTTTCTACTGATTGAGTGGAGTCTATTATTTGAAATCACTGTATTCTCTCTCAAGAAAGATGCAATTTGTTTGGTTGAAATAGTGGAAAGATGGTCAAGTGTCCCAAGCTTTCTGAAAAGCTCCTGAAATAAATTACATTTCATGACTGCTTTTACAAGAATTGATTGTTTTTCTTCTTTACAACAATCCAAGAAATCTAACCCGGTTCCTGTCAATACCCAGTAACCATTTTCTTTTTTGATCAATTTGAGAATTTCAGCGTTTTGTATTAGGAATCGTGCATGCCTTTCATGTTGTCCAATTGTGCGTGAGATTTCCTTTACAGTCCTTTGTGTGAGAATATTTTCTAAAATCACATCAACAAGGTCAAAACCCAATTTGCTAGGAATATCATATGAAAATAATGCCACTTGTCAATACCACATTATCTCAATGGTGTTCCATTCGAATTATAATTTGTGTTTCGAAAATGAATAAATCCCGAATTTACTCATTAGATGTTGTGTTTTGGAGAGTGGATATACTCTAAGAGTCCAAAAACCTTTTTCCTATCTCTTCAATGTAGTATGTATATTGTGATGAACAAGGAATAATATGTATATTTGAAGTGAGAATAAATGAAGAAAAAAGAAATATTTCAAATTGTGAAAGACCTTCCATTTGATACTAGGAAATCCGTTTTTAAAAGTGAAAGTGCTGATATCTTTCTACTACGACCAAGTAAACTGGCAAAAAGGTTTGAAAAATATGATGTAAGTAAGAATTTTCAAATATGGCTTAAAGAGGGCTCTAGAGAATTCAGACCAAATCATATGCGTCTATTTATTGACCTTAATCTACGGACACGCTGTAAACCAGATATGAAAATAGATCTACTAACAGCTTTTGACAATATATTTTATGGAAAGGATCCACTTAATGAACTGTGTGAATTGGAAAGGGTTGATTTTGAACACAAGCTCAATGCCATTCAAGTTATTGGTACACTGTCTCAACTCTTTTTAATAGAACAAGAATACTGTTACAACAAACCTAGCAAATATGACCCTCCTACATTATTCTTTCAGGGTTGGGTGCGGCAGTTCATTGATAGTCCAAAGGAGATTGACAATATGTGTATGAGTGTAGCCAAAGGAAATACACCCTATGTCAAATACACAAAAAAAGAGGATAGGAATCATAGAGACTATCATGAAAATTTAGAACCACTTTGGTATATTGACAAATCAAAGCAATCAACTTTATTGAATTAGAAATGTGTTGTTTGAAACAATAACATGGTGTTTATGCTCAAAAAAGCCATCCTACAATAAATATAGTGGTCTATATTTATTGAAAACTTGTACTCAAATACAGTCATTGGTGTTAGGAATGAATCATGAAGATCTATCGAATGCAATCTACGAGGCTAAAGCATCAGGAAAAACTGATCAGGAAGTCATGCAAGAATTTTCGATAGGTCTTAGTGAGATTGAAAATGCTGTGATTGGAGTAACTGGTATAAACCTGAATCTATACTCCAGCAGTAGGAAAATTAGATCACTATTTCCGAAGGAGTTCAAACTTGAAACTAGTTCAGTTTGGAGTTTCAAGAGTCGTGGAAATTGGGCAACTCATAATGGTGACTATCGTGGGAATTGGTCCCCATATATTCCAAGAAATGTCATCCTGAGGTATAGCCATCCTGGTGATATTGTACTTGATCAGTTTTGTGGAGGTGGAACTACAGCTGTCGAAGCAAAACTATTGGGACGCAGATGTATTGCCAGAGATATCAATTTAGGTGCAGTCCAATTAGTACGTAGAAATTTGGACTTCACTGTCGGTATACAGAAAACTCTAGAAGAAGAAATTGATGATACATCCTTCTATGAACCTTTTATATCAGTCGGCGATGCATGTGATCTATCAGATATCGAAGATGGATCTATTGATTTGGTATGTACACACCCTCCCTATGCTGACATTGTCCCATACAGTGATGGTATTGATGGTGACATCTCCTTATTATCAGTAGAGGATTTTCTCCAAAAAATGGAAGATGTTGCAGCAGAATGTTATCGTGTTTTAAAACCAGATGGCATATGTGCTATTTTGATTGGTGATATGCGAAATAAAAAGCGAGTCATTCCCTTGGGATTCCGTACCATTGAAAAATTCACTAATCTAGGTTTCTCTCTTCAGGATTTGATTATCAAAAGGCAACATAATTGTAGAACTACCGGTTTCTGGTACTCATCAAGTGTTAAACATAATTTTCTACTTCTCTCACAGGAGTATCTTCCTATTCTTTCAAAGAAACAAAAGGGTTCCATATTTGGAATTTCTCAAAGCATACCTTCTCACAGGTTCAGAGAATTAGCAAAACCCGATCCTCCCGCAACCATGCAATGCAAAACCACATGGATATTGACTGATGATATTGAGTCTGAATTAGAATCAAATCTCTTTAACCGGTATACACGTAATGAATCGATCATCGAGGTATCTTTTGCAGACAATGATACAGATGAAGAAATTAAACAACTAGGTGACATAGACCTTGCATATATTAAAACACAATCTCTTGCATCAAATCTTCATATCAGTAAAGAAGAGATACAACTTCAAATGAAGAATTTGGTTTCGTCGATCGGGGATAGTATTCCCAATAATAGTCATTTGGCAATTCGTTGCAAGGACTATAGAATAGACGGTTCCTTTGTTTGTCCGGTATTAGAGTTTTGGAAGTTGCCACTTGAAGACTTTAGTATTCGCGAGATCGTTATCGTGACCTCTGAAACCGAGAACCATGAAAATAAGCAAGGGGATTTAGAAATTAATCATGAATATTTACTCATCTACATAAAAGATGAGTGATATCAAAATTCATCTAAGGTTTTTTGTGGTTTTTCTGTCGGCGAATAATTACTGATTAGAAATTCTGGTATTTTACCTCTTGTCGATGACACTGAACTAATTGCACGTGACGCATAGACCTCTGTAATCAGATATTCAGGATAGAGTTCTCTGATTGCATCTGTCGCAGAATTACTCTCAAGTACGTAACAGCCTCTT
>CAZSWP010000054.1:0-19235 GCA_964610875.1 uncultured archaeon | reverse complement strand
GAATGCTCTGCATGTGTCATGACACCCTTGACATCATTTGTAGGAAAACACCCAAACATTCAGATTCATGCACTCTCCGAAGTGGAGAAGGTAACCGGAGAACCGGGTGATTTTACAGTCACAGTTAGAAAGAAAGCAAGGTATGTGAACGAAGACAAATGTACAGGATGTCAGCTTTGCATACAGTCCTGTCCAATTGAAGTGCCCAATGAATATGATTTCGGGCTCTCCATGAGAAAGGCAATCTACATGAACTTTCCACAGCAGATTCCACTCATAGCTACCATCGACAGAGATTCTTGTATTGGCTGCGGGACCTGTGCGGCAGTTTGTCCACAAGATTGTATCATGTATGGTGATGAAGACAAGACATACGACCTGAATGTTGGTTCTATTATTGTAGCCACAGGATTCCAAGAATACAAACCTCTAGACTATGCAGAGTATGGATATGGGATATTTCCAAATGTTGTCACATCACTTGAATATGACAGACAGACTCATCCAACCGGTCCAACAGATGCACATATGGTCCGGCCGTCTGACGGAAAGGAGCCTGAACGAATTGTCTTTGTCAATTGTGTAGGAAGCAGGGATGTCAGAGAGAACATTCAGGGATACAGTGATCATTGCAATAAGGTCTGCTGTTCTTTTGGACTGAAATTGGCACAAGTGACACGAATGCATTATCCCGAGGATCACTGTGAGATAATTTACACCTATATGGATATGCGTACCGCGGGAAAATCTCTGGAAGAGTTCCTCTGGGATAGTGAGAAGAATCAAGGCATCAATTTCATTCGAGGAAGAATAGCTGAAATATACGAAGATGTTGATACGCACAATCTCTCAATCAAGTTGGAAGACACTGAAACTGGAGAGATAACAGAGCTCGAAGATATATCAATGGTTGTCCTTAATGCCAGTTTTAGACCCAATGAAGGACATGAAGAACTAGCTCAAACACTAGGTATTGAATTGGATGAAAAAGATTGGGTGAAGGAAAAACACGCAAATACGATGGGTATTGAAACAACACGACCCGGAATCTATGTTGCAGGTTGTGTCCATGGTCCAAAAGATGGCACAGACACCGTCAATGAAGGCAAAGGAGCCGCAATGGCAGCTCAATCGATTCTCCCAGTACCTATCCCGTTAGAGAAGGAAGAGATACCACCAGCTGAACTAGGTGATAAGCCTCGTGTGGGTGTGTTCATCTGTCACTGTGGAGGTATCATTGGAAATGAGATTGATGCACCGGGTCTTGCAGAGTGGGCTAGCGATTTACCCAATGTTGTCTATAGTACGGACTACATCTTCATGTGCTCTGACCCAGGACAAGAATTTGTCACAGAAGCCATTAAGGAACATAAACTGAATAGAGTGGTAGTTGGCTCCTGCTCACCGCTTCAACATCAAGATACATTTCGCAGATCTCTTGAAGCTGCAGGCCTTTCGGGATATTACCTAGTTGGGCCAGTAGGACTGAGAGAGCAATTGACACTTGTTCATAAGAATGCATCCCGAGATGAGCGACAAGAGAAAGCTCAAGATATGATCCGCTCAGGGGTTGCAAAAGCTATCAATAACGAAGATGTCCCAACTAAGATAGTAGAGGTCACTCCAGTTACAATGGTAGTCGGTGGCGGTGTATCAGGTATGACTGCTGCACTCGATATTGCAAAGAAGGGCTATGAAGTGTTGCTCATTGAGAAGGAACCAGTCCTCGGAGGTCGAATGAACGAACTCTATAGAATCTTCCCTCATATGGACAATGCTCAAGACTTAGTTGATGATTTGGTAAAACGTGTTCAGAAAGAGAAGCGAATTCGAGTGCTATTGAATTCAAAAGTAGTCAAACGTGATGGGTCTTATGGAAATTATGATATTTCAGTGAAAAACAGTGAATCAGGAGAAGAAGAGATCTATCGTATTGGCACCATGGTCATTGCTGTAGGTTGTGATACATATGATTCGAAGAAAGGAGAGTATGGATGGGGTGAGGTGCCAGGTGTCATGACCACTCTTGATTTGGAAAAGAAACTCAAAGCAGGAGAGATTAAGAAAGCACCTAAGAACCCGGTCTTCATTCATTGTGTAGGTTCAAGACAAAATCCTGGGGAAGGCAATAGATATTGCTCTCGCGTATGCTGTTCTGCAGTAATTACCATGCAGAAAGAGCTTAGAGAGATGTTTCCTGACATCAAGATATTCTCAGCCTACAAGGAACATATTCGACCCTATGCCGATGGTCTTGAGGAGATGTGGAGGGAAAATCGACAACATGGTGTTTCATATCTTCGATGGGTCAGAGAGAATCCGGTCACTGTGGAGAAATCTCCCGACTCAGATGAAGCAATCGTGACCGTGTACGACACTCTTTCTCAAGAAACCTTCAAGATTCGTTCAGACATGGTAGTATTAGCAGTCGCACTTGAAGCACCTCATGATGTAAACGAGTTTGTGCGAGCGATGGGAATTAACCGAGGACAAGATGGATTTCTCTTAGAGATGCACATGAAATTCCGCCCAGTTGAAACCACAGTACCAGGTGTCTTTCTTGGTGTCACATATGCTAAGAGTGTGCAGGACTCAATAAACCAGGCACGAGGAGCTGCCAGTGCAGCAGTAGGTCCACTCAATCTGGGTAAAGTTGAGATTGAGCTTGTGACTGCAGAGGTCGACGAGGAACTCTGTGTTGGGTGTGATCTCTGTCATTACTCTGAGATTTGTCCTTATGATGCAGTATCAATGGTTGAAGTAGAACCAGGTGTGAAGAAGAGTGTCACTGATGATATAAAGTGCGAGGGGTGTGGAGCATGTGTTGCAATCTGCCCAACAGGAGCACGAGACCTTCGCTGGTGGCGTGAGAAAAGTTTCTTGAATCAGATTGAAGAGATGCTCAGGGAGTGAGTAGATGGCATCTCTTGAGGGAATTCATGCAGCTTGGATGGTCCTAAATGATTTACTCGGTGCACTAGAAGAAAAGGGCAGATTCATTCCAGATCTGGCCTATGCAGACCTCAGAAACCTGAAGATGAGTATAGAATATTTGAGATCTTTCAAGGGAGATATCAGTGTTCAAGAAGGCGCAGATGTCAGACTCCGAGATGATATTGAAGTCAAAATTCAAAGTATCAGTAAGACCATGATGCAGTGGGCAGAAGAAAGCAACGAAGTTGAATATCGTAAGGAATGGGAAACAAAATTTCATGATGCCTTACAGGGCAAAACACCTCCACCTTCATTAGACTCACAAGTTCCAATCTCGGACCTTCCTCGTGAAAAGGATGTCAGCTTTTTCAGAATTAAATTGCCCGAGGATATTCCCGTTGAAATAATCAGCGAGATTGCTGAGGACTGTGGTGTGCTTATTCATCTTGACGGAAACCGCCATCTACAGATAAGTGGGAAAAAGGACTGTGTCCGTGACACTATGAAACGACTTGGAGAGTTGTTTTACGGCGAGAGTAAGATGAAAAACTGAGAGCAGAACTCGTCAAATGTCAAGATACGAACTGCCGAGTTCGTAAATAAGCTATAAACTAATCGCGAATTACGTGTTTCATGCATAAATCGTTGACATGCACAAAATAATGTAGAATCCATTGGCAGATATGAGTGCATAACCACAACCAAGCACCCGGAGCGTAAGACTTGAGTGCAGGCTCGATGAAATGATAATTCGATATCTTTAGAAACTAGTATCTGTTCCCGAACCGTTAAGACCAACCTCAATGTGTGGTCTCAAGCGTTTTCGGATTTGAAACGATGTGTACACCCGAAGACTAGTTTCCTAGGAGAATCAGTCGTAATGGACAACTCATCGAGCCTCCAAGTCAAATCATAGAATTAGCCGCTTCCGCGCCAAAGCACTCCAAGCTCGAGTAAATCTTTGATGATTGATTGAACACTTGATATCTGATGTAGCAAGGCAGCTTGGCAGTAGACCGACAATTATCTGGTACTGGGTTGTATGCGCAAATCAAACGTTTACGTCCGACGAGAAACTGTGGGAGTTATATATTATCTAGATGATACATGATTGTTATGAAGGCGGCCAGGTCCTATACAAGGGTGTATCTTACACGTATCAAATCGAGAGGGGATGTTCCTGTTATTGACGATCTCAGTAAGATAGAGATCAAACTCAATCCAAGAACACCGGTTTCTAGTTGATCTATATCACTATGATTCTATAACATGCAGAATCCTGCCAAAAGAGAAAAATTACATCTATTTCGAAACGGTTGAAAATTTCAAAATGCAATGAGTTCTATTTCTTGTTTCATCTCTGAAACATTCTATCCATCCATCATATCTACTCATTAGGAGTTTCATTGTGAACAAATCTAGATCTAGAGAAAGATCACCAATTATTATGTTGCCTTGAAGATATGCAGACACATTTTTTGAGATGTTCAGACCATCAGAGATTACTGCCACTGAGCAAATATCATCATCATTTCTAACATTGATTGACAATTCAAGAGGTTCAGATGAGATGCTCCTCATATGGAATAGGATTGTACTCAGGAAGACCAATTCGAGAAGATCGTCAGCAAAAATAGTACAAGGTCCTTTGTCATCCATCTCTATTTTGAAAGCACCTGGTCCAAGGTGTTCCTTAGCAGTCTTAATAGCCTGTTGAATTGCATCTACAACTTCTACAATGTACAGTTCTTCTTGAAGACGTTCCTTTATTCTGGAGAGCTGGAGGACCTGGTGATTAACTAATATGGCCTCTCTACTTAGATCACGTGCTGCGCCTCTGGTATTGATATCCTCCTTACTCTGAGAGGCGACATTTTCTAGAAGATCGAGATATGTAATCAGCCCTTGTAATAGATTTCCCATCTTATGTGTCCAGAGATTGAGGTAGAACTCACTCTCTTGTTTTGATAAGTCAAGTTCTTCTGTACGCACCTTAACAATCTCCTCAAGTGTTCTATGTGGTTCAATAATCGAAGTCATGAACTGAACGACCGAGATCTGTAGCATGCCCAAAATGATACTTCCAACCCACATCAATTCAGCCACTTGGAGTGGATCCCATAGTATAATTATGAAGAATGTTCCAGTAATCCACACGAGAATAGCAAGAAGAAGGGCAAAATCAAGCATATCTTGTGTTTCCCGCCATTTCTGAATTAACCTGAGTCCAGCTATTATTTGGGAAATCAAGAATCCAAAGGATATTATCATACCCTCAATGGTCAATCCCTCAATACCCCCCTCTGGTGAGGTCATGAGAAATACAGGTTCTTCACTGAAGAACAGCCATAGTGATATTATAGGCATCAACATTCCACCCCAAGCCAAGAGGAGAGCGACACTAGGTCGATTGGGTTTCACATCACCAGAAAAGGATCCAAGAATAATACACGGAACAATAATCAAAACAAGAGCCATACCCAGAGTCCGATTCCTATCCCTATCAGAGAAGGTCACAGCCCACTCAGCAGAGGCGGGATGAGTCATAAGATAGAGAAATGCCCAGAGAACGAGGTTCGCACCCAACAAGAGAAGCATCAAGCTTCGCATTTCCTTGAATTGCGAGAATGAAACGAAAGAGTACGTAGCCACAGTGCCAGCGGACAATGTCAAAATGATTGTGAGAATAGTCAGCCAGAAAGAGAATTCAGGTGGTTCTAGAATATTCCATGCGATGCCAGACACATACATGTAAGTAAAGAAAATGAGTGTGACAAGAAATAGCACCAGAACTGCCCATCGTGTCAATCTATTTTCCAATGTCGTCAACATCTCTCCTACTCTCCATGCTGAGGATAGTCCTTTGAATTATTGCAATATGTAGCAAACTAAAGAATAAAGGTTCTTAGGACGGTTTAGAACTCCTCATTAGTGTATAAAGCACATCATTCTGTGTTTCAGTTCCAATGGTCATATTGATAGTACTTCATCATGATGAATATTCTTGGGCGAATATGACAAACGAGGTCGCCACTGAGGACTTCTATGTTGACAACATTGCAGAATTAATCTGAGTGCAGCTTGTACAGTATTCTAGATAGTTTTTTGAGATTTCGGTGGAACCTTGGACGCATCCAGCCGCTGCCCGGATGGCTCATTCTAATTACTAGGTAACTATAATGAATAAGCATTGGGTAGGCTGTTCTTTTCTCTTAATGTTGGAAATATGCGGCTAGCGATTCACCTGATGTATTGACACCGTTCTTCAATGAGCAATTCCAATTTTCTCCCATGCGGGCTCGCTCTTTCTCTGCATGTATTGTAAGTGAGTTGCGAGTCCAAACTCCTCAGGTTCATGTCCAAATGCCAAGGCTAGCAGCTCTGTGACATGGAGTACATCGTATACATATTCCTCATCGAAATGTTTCTTGATCTCAACCTGTCCAAGGTCAAGCTGGAGTTCACAGAACGGACAGGGTGTAATAATCATATCAGCACCCCCGGCATCCTCAATACTATCGAACTTCTGCTTGGTGAAATCAAGCGCAACCTTGATGTCAGCAGTTCGCACAGCTCCACCAGCACCACAGCACATGAGCTCGTCCTTATAAGGGACATATGTGGCACCGGAGGTTTCACAGAGTTCTCTGAAGATGTGAGGTCTCTCAGACTCGTCTTTCTGTTTCAGTATCTTAGGCCTCATCCAGTGGCAACCTGGGTGAAGCGCCATTTTTACATCTTTGAACGGTCGTGTGACATGTTTGCGGATTTTCTCTAGGCCCGCTGTGTTATAGAGTGCGTCAACATAGTGAGTCACTTCTATTGTGCCTTTGAACTCACGGTCTACTTCAGCAAGTGCTTCGTTGACAGCATCACGGAGCTCGTCATCATGTTTGAGTTCATAATTTGCATCCCAAAGACTGGCAAAACAACCGTTGCATCCCGTGGTTATGCTAGCCTTAGCCTCCTCAGCGATGGTGAGGTTCCTTGCAGCAATCGAAGCCCAAGTTATTCTATCAAAGGAACCAAAGACTCCAGGAGCAGGGCAACAAGAAGCACCCTCCATATCGAGTAGCTCCATATCAAGGTCTTCAAAGACTATTTCTGTGGCTTTCTGAATACTAGGATATCTATGGGGGATGATACATCCCAGAAAATGAATAAACTTCGGTTTTGCCATCTATTACTCCTCCTTGTCTTCTACAAGCTTATCAAAACCGGTCTTTGCTGCAATCTTCTTTATCTCTTCAATAGCTTCAGGATGACTACTTGCATTGGGCGGTTTAGCTGGGAGAAATACCTTCTCGCGTAGCTTTTCCCAAGACTCCTTATCGAGGGGGACTGCATGACCAGTCTCAAGTACTTTCTGAGCAACCTTTTGATGTGGCTCTAGCATGTAGCCTTCAGCGACCGCAACATTTCTTATGGCCTTGATGACATCCGTTGGTTTAACGTCTTGAGGACATCTGTCTGTACAGGTATAACATGTCGTGCAGTACCATAACTCTGGAGCGGAGATGCACTGTTCTTTCAGACCGAGCAATGCTTTCCGTATAATTCCACGAACAAGATAGTTAGTACGAGTTCCAGCAGGACAACTACCACTACACGTCCCGCACTGGTAGCATGACTGAATGTTTGGACCTCCAGTCTTTTTGATCATGGAAACGAAGTCGTGATCAACTGTATCAATGTCAATGGGTGCCTTTTCTTCTGCACTCGTCATAGTCCGTACCGACCTGTGAAGTTCGCACTATTTTCAACCTTAAATCAGTTACCAATTGGTATCGTTGTCAAAAAGCAAAAGATTGATTGAGACAACTACATTGCTTAGCATGATGAGATGTTCAATCCATCCTGACCGAATAGTAACAAGATCCTTGGTTCACTGTGGTGAATGCTACAGTCAGGGTAAGGTAGATTCTGAGATAACAAGAAGCGCACATAGACATTCACGCAACCAAGCCAGATTACCAGCAGCAGTTCCAGATCAAGGCGAGGTTGTCTGTAGCGACTGTGGAAACCACTGTCGATTGTCTGAAGGAGTATCTGGATTCTGTAATTTACGTTATGTTGCTGATGGTAGAATTGTGAAGAAATATGGCGAGAAGGCACCAGTTAGATGGTATTTTGATCCATTACCAACAAACTGTGTCGCAGATTGGGTCTGTCCTGTCAGGGATGAAACAGAATTGGGATTTGGTAAGACACGGTTGAAAAACTTGGCTATATTCTATGGGTCATGTAATTCAGATTGCCTCTTTTGTCAGAACATAAGCTACCAGGATATGATGAGAGAGGGTAAACCTCTGATGACACCACAGGAACTGGCTAATGTTGCAGATGATTATACCGCCTGTGCATGTTATTTTGGTGGAGACCCCTCGTGTAATCCATGGCATTCTTTGGAAACATCAAAAATTCTAGATGAACAAGGCCTTAGAGTCTGTTACGAAACTAATGGAAACATATCAGCAAAATGGCTTGACCAAATTGCAGACATTGTCATAAAGAGCAAAGGGACAATGAAATTTGATTTGAAAGCAGTGACTCCAAGCCTCTATAAGGCACTCACGAATGTCAGCAATCAGACCGTGATTAACAACTTCCGTAAGCTCGCAAGAAGAGGGCTAGGGAGAGAGAATGAGTTTCTTGTTGCGAGTATATTGCTTGTTCCGGGATATGTAGGCCTCGACGAGGTTGGCAGGATCGCAGACTTCATCTCTTACTGCGATTCTTCAATACCAACAGCACTGTTGGGATTCTATCCACATCATTTGATGAGAGACCTGCCAAGAACTAGTCGAAATCACGCAGAGGACGCTCTGGCTTTGGCTAAGGATTCAGGGCTCACGAATGTGAGACTTGGCAATACCCATCTTTTGTCAACTGCCGAGTATTGTTATGACTGAAACGGATGATGACTGATATCTTCATTTGGTTTTTTGTAGGAAACGCCACTCTTATAACGTACGTATCGTGTGAGCCGCTATCGTCAGACATCCTCAAGAGGTTATAGAATGCCAGACTCAATCTCTCGTGAAACAATAGAAACTGACAAGATTGACCCCGAATTTGTAGACAAGATTGTCGAAGCGGGAGCAGACCGAATCAGAACCTGTATTCAATGTGGGACCTGTTCAAGCGTCTGTCCTAGTGGAAGACGGACCGCATTCCGAACCCGGGAGTTAATCAGGAAAGCACTTCTCGGATTAAAGGAAGAAGTGCTATCATCACCAGACCTCTGGCTCTGTGCAACTTGTCTGACTTGTCTTGAACGATGCCCAAGGCAAATCAAGGTGACAGATGCTATAATCATTATGCGAAATATGGCTGTGGACGAAGGATTCATGCTCCCCCAACATAAGAAAGCATCAATGAAACTACTAGCTACAGGTCATGCAGTACCCCTTGATGAAGCAAACCAAGAGATGCGAAGAGAACTTGGTATTCCTGAGATCCCACCTACTGTTCATGCAAGCAAAGATGCTCTGAATGATGTGAAGAAACTGATGGAACTCACAGGTTTCGATAAGCTCATCGAGGGACAAGATGCAGAAAAGTGATTACTATGACAGAAGCGAAGACCTACTCGTTCTTTCTTGGATGTGTGATGCCAAATAGGTTTCCTAATATTGAGAAAAGTATCAGAAGAGTATTGCCTGAACTGGGAATAGTACTCGAAGAACTTGATGGTGCAAGCTGTTGTCCTGCACCAGGAGTCATCAGATCATTTGATGAGCCTACTTGGCTGACACTGGCGTCGCGAAATCTCGCCCTAGCAGAGAATGCTGGACATGATATCATAACCGGTTGCAATGGTTGTTATGGTACCTTCAAAGACGCATTACACGAAATTCATCGGCATCCAGAGAGACTAAAAGAAGTGCAACAGCATTTCAAGGAGATTGGTCTCAAGTATAATGCTGAAGTTGATGCAAAGCACATCATTGAAGTGATCATGGAAATCGGACCTGACAATATTAAGAAACTCGTAAAAAGACCTCTAAAGGGCATAAAGACAGCTGTTCACTACGGTTGTCATTTACTTAAACCAAGCAAACAAAGACCATGGCAACAAACAGAGCGTCATACGTTCTTGGATGAACTTGTTGAAGCTACCGGTGTTGAGAGTGTGAAATATCGTGACAAATTCATGTGTTGTGGTGCTGGTGGCGGTGTACGTGGGTCAAATGTGCCTGTTTCAGTTGATATAGCAAAAGAAAAGTTGGATAATATGATAGATGCTGGAGTAGATTGTGTTATCAATGTCTGTTCGTTCTGTCATCTTCAATTCGAAGTTTCACAAGCTCAACTGAATAAAGAACTTGGTGAGAAGAAATACCAGATTCCAGTGATATACTATACACAGCTACTTGGTCTTGCAATGGGAATAGAACCAGATGAATTAGGTCTACACAAGCATGTTGTTAGCACTCAACCATTCCTAGACAAGATACTAGAATGAAACTAAAATCTTCTTGCTTGATAATAGACGACAAGGGAAAGTACAGCAGAGATGACTATTGCAGCAACCATGAACAATGCTAAACGTTCGTCAGCAGTAGGCAGCGGAGTCGCAGATGTTGAAGGTTCAGTGGTAGTAGTAGATGATGTGGGAGTAGTAACGGGGGGTACTGTTCCCGCGGTAAAAGTACCATCTGATACATCAAATGCCTCATATATCCCATCTGATACTTCTACCTTGATTTTGTAATCACTACTCACAGTGAACCCTTCTGATTCCCAGATGTATGAATTTGTCGTCAGGTCAGCAGTAAGAAGTTGATAGGAAATACCAGCATCTGCTGAAAGAAGTACATCAAAGGTCAATGTTTCTTCGGTATTGTTATCCCATGCTGCCCAAGTTATTGCTACATCACCTGCATACGTACTTCCATTATCAGGAGACACTACTTGAATATGAGGAATAAAGAAATTACCAAAGAAAATATTGTTGTAGAGGATAGAATAAGGTGTTCCGTTCAATAGAATGGTTGTCACGTTCACGGAACAAGTAGCATTATTTCCAATCTGGCGGGTATCTATTTCAACTGTAGTCGTGTCACTTTCCTGAGAGATGGCAAGAGGAATAGCAGTAGCATTTACAGTTATGATTGTGTCATTACTCAGATTCGATGGAGTCCAAGTGGCATTGAGCGTGATATGATCTCCCACGAGACGAGCTCCAGATTCAACAGGCGTGAAACTAGAATTCCATTTCGAATAGTAATTTAAGCTGAGATTAGGCAAATCTGCAGCCACAATGTAAGGGTTCACAGTATTATTGGGAGAGATTGGTAATGTGTCTAAAGATAGAACGGGTAGAATAGTAAGGCAAAGGAATAGGGCGAGAAATAGAGTGACACCTGTTGGTTGGTGGTGTTTCTGTTTCAACGAATCCTTATTCATTCCAGAGGACACACTCACCAAGTACTTCTCAGGAATGTAATTAGTTCTAATCTTAGAACTCATTCGTCGTTCTCGGGGAATGGTTGTTGCCTCCATATTCTCAATGATTCATACCACATTATTATGCAAATAGAGTAGACCAAGAGAAGCAGTACTAATGCGGACCAGGAAAAGAATGCTACTAGCATCACGGTAATGGATGCTGCAACAGATGTGTAGAAAGTCGCATAGAAAAGGAATCTTGGGACAAGTAATCGTCCTCTTCCAACAAACATTTTCAAAACGCCGACTCTTACATCTCGTGCCACAGTGTATTGCCCATGTACATCCTTGTCCACCAGACCCATATTCTTTAGTTTCTCAAGATGATGCATTGAAAGGGAGGGACTTGAAAGGTCTGCTCCTCTTTGAATCTCTCTCGCAGTCATTGGTTCAGGGTGACGTAGCATGTACCAATATACACGCAAGGTCTTTCCTTTGAGGTCTTTCGCTAATTCTTCTTCTGACGGTCTGTCATCAACCAAGACCTCTGCACCTCCGACTCGCGATACAACAGAGAGACACCACTTGCCTTTAACTCTGTTCGTCAATGGTAGTGACTGTAATAAATCATTCATGGACAGTATTTTGAAATAGGTCCTTCACGGGAAGGCTAAAATAGGTGAGGTAATGAGGCCAACCTAGCCAGACAGAATGAGGTCTTGGTAATGCTCCAATACCGTGGGAGTAGTGTCAGCTCCCAACAGGACGCATGGAGAAAAGAACAATGTCAGCGGTGCGTAAGCCAATCACACCAAAACCCCCTCGAACGAGACAGAAAGTCCTCGTAATCCTTCAAGAACAGTGTAAGCAGTGTGAACTCTGCATAGCATTCTGTCCAAAGAATGTCCTGTGCTTTGATATGTCCAAGTATAATAGAAAGGGTTACCACCCTGTAACTACATGCGATATTGACGCCTGCGTCAATTGTGGATTCTGTGAGAGAATCTGTCCTGATATGGCAATATTCCTCGCTGACAAAGATGAGGCTGAGAAAGCCTACAAAGACGGAGCAATGGAAGAAGGTACACTCATCCCCGAGTTCATGGGAGATGGTGTCGAGGAAGAGAAAGAAGAGGAGGAATAGTCAATTGCCAGAACATGTCATGTTCACAATGGGCGATATTGCATGCGCCGAAGGAGCTCTCAGCGCAGGTTGTCGCTATTTTGGAGGTTATCCTATTACGCCAGCTACTGAGATAGCTGAATGGATGTCCATACGGATGCCAGAACTAGGCGGAGCATATGTGCAGTACGAAGACGAGATAGCAAGTATCACCTCTGTCATTGGTGCATCATGGACCGGTACCAAGTCAATGACCGCAACATCTGGGCCCGGTGTTAGCCTGATGTTAGAAGCAGTTGGTCTGGCAGTCATGACTGAAACCCCCCTTGTTCTCGTAAACATCATGAGAGGTGGTCCAAGTACAGGACAGCCTACAAGAGGGCAGCAGGGAGACATCATGCAGGCAAAATGGGGCAGTCATGGAGACTATCAGATTATTGCACTCACACCAGCATCAGTACAAGAGATGTTTGACCAGACAGTTCAGGCATTCAACTTGGCCGAACGATACCGGACACCAGTCTTCATCCTTGCTGATGAAACTGTAGGACATATGCGTGAGAGGCTTGTGATTCCAGATGAGAAGGACTTGAAACTAGAGTACAGAAAGACACCCTCAGGACCGCCAGAAGATTATTTACCGTTCAAAGCAGATGATGACCTTGTGCCACCAATGGCGCTTCTCGGAAGTAAGTATCAATTCTATGCCACCGGACTCACTCATGATGAGCGCGGGTATCCCAGTGACAAGGAACATATCCAGATAGAGTTGATCACACGGCTTAATGATAAGATTCTGAAGAATGCTGACAAAATCATTGACCTGGAGCGTTTCATGCTCGATGATGCAGAGATTGGGGTCATAGCATATGGTACTCCCTCTCGTAGTGCAAAGAAAGCAATCAAGGATGCACGTGCAGAAGGCATTAAGGCGGGTATGCTTCGTCTAAAGACAGTCTGGCCATTCCCAGCAGACGCAGTCGCAGACCTCGCAGGACAGGTAAAGCACCTGATTGTTCCTGAGCAGAACCTCGGACAGGTCTACTATATGGTCAAGCCTGAGGCAGGTACGACACCAGTACATTCAATGACAAAACCCGCGGGTATGCCACAGCTTCCACATGAGATTCTCGACAAGATCAGAGAAGTCAATGAGATCAAATAGATTGCTTAGTGTCTTGTGACATTTGGGAATCTGACGTTCATCAATAATTTCAATTAACTATGTTAATGCCGTATTCCGTATTCCTGTCCCCTCCACTTGCGGTGTCGAACTTCAGCCTAGCCACATCAACAAGCCTTTTATCTTGATAACTTGCAGAACCGCATGACCTCACCAAAGAGGTGTGTAGATGACAGAGTCTGTACCCGTCCTCAAACATCCAATGGCGAAATACATCAGAGAAGATAGACAGCCATGGATATATTGCCCCGGTTGTTCAATTGGCATCGTCACGAACATGGTAGCACGAGCCATTGACAATCTGGGACTTGATTTTAACAAGGTAGTCGTAGTATCTGGAATCGGCTGCACTGGCAGAACATCAGGATACTTCAAGACTGGAACCTACCATACTACTCACGGGCGTGCAATTGCCTTCGCAGAGGGTGTGAAGATCGCCAATCCAGAACTAGAGGTGGTTGTCATCTCGGGGGACGGAGACATCGCTGCAATTGGTGGGAACCATCTCATTCATGCATGCCGACGTAACATCGACATGACAGTTGTATGCATTAATAATTTCAATTATGGCATGACGGGCGGTCAGTTCGGTCCCACTACTGAACATGAGCGATTCTCACAGACCAGTCCACGGCCGATTGGCAACATTGAGCATCCCTTCAACCTCGTCAAGCTAGCAGCCTCTTCAGGTGCAACCTTCGTGGCACGATGGACAGCTGTACAGGCACGACGTGCGACAAAGTCCATTGAGAAGGGTATTGCGAAGGAAGGGTTCTCATTCGTAGAGATTGTCGGAGCCTGTCCAACCGCTTTTGGAAGGATGAACCGCCTTGGTGCAGGGCTTGATATGCATAAACACCTCCTGGAAGTTGCTGAGATCAAGAATGGGTTACCACCTCATGAAGCTGAACTTGACTATGATACCCATATTGTCTGCGGAGAGTTTGTAGACATAGAAAAGCCCGAGTACACAGCAGTGCTCAAAGAAGCTCATTCCAAAGTCAGGATGTGAGGACATGGCACGTACTGAGATTCGTATTGGGGGATTTGGAGGACAAGGAATAGTCACTATGGCAGTTGTTCTTGGAGAGACCCTGTCACTAGTTGAGAAGAGGCAGTGTGTTCAGACCCAGAGCTACGGTCCCGAGGCTCGTGGAGGAGCGAGCAAGAGCGAGATTGTGGTGGATGACGAAGAGGTCGACTATCCAAAAGTACAAGCACCAGATGTTTTCATTGCCATGAGTAGAGCTGCCTATCTGGAGTATATTGAAGGACTCAAAGAGAATGGTACACTCATCATTGATGAAGACCTTGTTGAGATTGAAGGAGACCTTCCAAAAGGGGTCACCGTCTATAAGGTACCAGCAACAAGAATTGCAGATCAGGATGTGGGCACGAAGCAGTCCACAAATGTTGTGATGCTCGGAGCTCTAGCTGCAATCACAGGCATTGTATCATTAGAAGGTCTACAACAAGCAATCAAGGACCGATGGCCGCGATTCGTCGAGACCAACTTCAAAGCATTAGAACTTGGTATTGAGGCTGGTAAAGCTGCAAAAGCAGCTGCGGTATGATTGCATCCAGTGAACGTATTGCATTTTCACATCGGTAAATCCTAATGTTCATTGACTTGGAAGACAGGAGGTGTAGAGCACCATCTTTCTCAGTGCTCTGAAGATCCTATTCGATGACCATATCATCACGACTGAGATATGCCATTTCGAACTCACCAGAGAGTTCAAGCACATTTCTCGGACATGATTCTACACATTGCCCACAGAGAATACATCTATCAAAATAACAGATAGGACGGAAACCAGTCTTTGTTTGCACATCATCAGGTCTACATTCAATCATCTCTATCGCCCCACTGGGACAGACCCTCTCACAGATCTTACAGCCAGTACAGTTGTCAGGGTTCTTGTAGACCCATTTTCCGCGGAGTCCTTCGGGAATATTGAGTCCTTCTTTTGTAAAAGGATAGAGTACTGTTGCTTGTTTCTTTGTAGCACTCTTCAGTAGCTCGCGTTCCATCTTACCTAGTCCAATATCGGGCATGTTAGATTACTCCAAGTAGGGGAAAGAGATAGGTCAAAGCGACCTGTACGAGAACGATGTTCAGGATTGCAATTGGTACCATGTATCTCCAGCCTGCATGAACGATCTGATCGATCCGCCAGCGTGCGAATACTGTACGCACGTTAGCTAGAACCAAGATTACAAGAGCAGATTTGAAGACAAAGACAAGTGGATAGTATATCCAACCAAGCCATGTTGTTGCAACGAGTGTGGCGAATTCTGCAGAGAACAAGGGTAATGGTATGAATTCTAAGAGATAAGGACCACCTAAGAACAGACTTACAGCCATTCCAGCACTGAATACCAACATGATGTCCTCAGCCATGTGAATTACTGCGAGCTTCTTACCACTGAACTCTACCTGCCAACCGTGAACAATCTCGGTCTCCGCATGGCTCACGTCAAATGGGATTCGTTCTAGTTCAGCTTGAATAGCAATGAGGTAGATAGCGAATGGAATGAGCATTAACCAAGCAAAGATCGGATTGAGCTGGGTCATATTATACACGACAGTAGAAAGTCGTAGGCTTTGCGTAATGAAAGCTGGAGTCACCAGAGCAAGAATAAGAGGAATCTCAAAACTAATGAGAAGCATTCCTGTTCTTGCTGCCCCGGTCTGACCAAATGGATTGGATGAGAAATAGCCTGCAAGAATAATTAACACTGCCATTAGTGTCGTGAGGAATAGAATAAGAATCAAGTCACCTTCAAAGCTCAAAATCCCTTGGACACCAAGCGTTGAAGCATCCATATCAACAATGGGTAGAAACATACAGAGTACTATACTCAGAACGAACATTGCAACTGGAACAGCTGCAAATCCCCTTTTGTTAGCCTTCCTGGGGGTCAGATCTTCTTTACCAAGCAGCTTTAAGAAGTCCATCAAGGGCTGCAGGATGCCACGCCACCCGGTATGTAATGGCCCCATTCGATTCTGAAGCCGTGCATAGACCTTTCTGTCAATCCATTCCCAAAATAGTGCTAGAAAGGTAATGAAAAAGATTCCAGGAAATATGAGAACGTAAAGTCCTTGGATAAAGACGCTAAAAATCGAATCAAAGATGGTCTGCATCTATTATTCCCCCTAGAATCTTCGTGGGTTGACCTCATGCCATTTGTTGGCGCGTGTTCTGAGCTCATCAGAAGTGACAAGCTCCATTGATTCATCCTTAGCATCAACTAGCACCATTCTGTCTGTGCAGCTGAAACAGGGATCGATTGCAGCCAGGATGATTGGTGCATCTGCAAGATAATTACCTCTCAGACAGTGAGGCATGCTCACCCAGTTTGCGTGAGTAGGAGCGCGAATCTTGATTCGCTCAGGATTCTGTGAACCATCTGTCACCAAAAAGTGGATTACTTCACCACGTGGTGCTTCATATCTTGCAAGCACCTCATTTGGTTGAATTCTTGGACGTACTCGCTCTCGGATTGGGCCTTCTGGGAGGTTCTGTAAGAGCCATCTGCACATCTTGATTGATTCTATGGTTTCAACAACTCGTACGACAGCTCTTCCTGCCACGTCATTTCTATCAGAGAGGACTATTTCGAACTCACCAGATTCTACGATGTCAACATACGCTTGTGTAGGATCGTTGAACCGGACATCAACGGGAACGTTGCTACCTCGTGCGGTAGGACCAACGGCACCAGTCTTCTTTGCAATATCATTTTCAAGGATTCCAACACCATCGATTCTATTCCAGAACGTCTTTTCATAGATTGCAACATCGCGATAGTAGATCATCCTCTCTTCAAGTTTGTCAAGACGTTTCATTACGCTATCAATCAACTCAGGAGTGATGTCTCTTCTAACACCACCAATAGTATTGTAATCATAATTGACCCTGTTCCCAGAGATGTCTTCGAGGATGTCCATGACGATTTCCCGGTCTCTCCATGAGTACATGAAAGCAGTATCAAACCCGACTTCGTGAAAAGCAACACCAAGCCATAGAATATGTGAATGGATTCGCTCAAGTTCCCAGACCAATGTACGGAGGAATCTTGCACGCTCAGGAATCTCTACTTCAGCTGCGAACTCTACGGCCTGTGCATAGTTGCCATTATGTGTGGCAGAACAGATGCCACAGATTCGTGCTAGTAGATACAGGTTCTGTAAGTGGGTGTTAGTCTCCGCCAGCTTCTCAATGGAGCGGTGATTGTATCCAATGTTAACGTAGGCATCTACGATGAGTTCTCCTTCAAGGGTAAGTTTAAACATCCCTGGCTCTTTTAATGCAGGATGCTGTGGCCCAATGGGAATTGTTACTCTTGGAGGGGTGATAGTTCTTCTATTATTGGTAGCCATGGCAAAGCCCTCTTGGGTATTAACTCAAGATGAATTTTCTCCAAGCCGTTAATGAGTGTTATCATAGGTACTAAGCAATTTACGTACAGTGAGTTGCGCCTTAGTGATGCATGGATATTCTCATAGCATTCATAGCATAATTCATGATAACAAGTCCTGCAATGTGAGACCACTTACCATTTCAGCCATTCTTCGTTGTATCCAGTATCGAAGGTCATTCTTGACTTCACGTATAGCTTCTTTTATCCTTGAGTCATTCATTCCTTTCAGGACAAGCATAGAGTATAAAGTCAACTCTGGATGGTTTGGGTCCTTCATACACTCCATAATTCCTCTTAGTGATGCATCTACAGTGAGTATTTGTTCATCAAGACGACTCAGAGCAAAAAGTGCATGAGAGGCATCTTCTGCTGAGGCTGGTTTTACTTTGTCTGCTATTATTTGTAATGTAGCATCTTATACAGTCCACACAGGTTTTCTCACCGCTCACATCATCAGGATATGGTTTCCTACTGAAGTAGTGTCGAGAACGTGTCTTACCGCATTGGCTACAGGTGAAGAGTTCTTCTTCCTTGGAAACCTTACACACCTCATGCTCGCATATCTGAATCCTGTCATATCCACAGCTCAGACAGGTCAGGCCGAGTCGTTTATGCCCAGCACTATTGATGAGGAACTGTCGCCCAACAATGTTCCCTCTGACCTCGTAATTATCGCCCTTCGTGTCACATCTCGGACACTCTAACTGTCCCTTGAGGACTTCCTGTGTGATGAGAGCCAGTTGTCTCTCCCAGCCAACGCCCTTCACTATCTCCCGAACCTTGTCTACTATAACATACATCTCATAGTCCGAGAGAGGAATCTCCATCCTGAAGGCCTCACAAACTTCTTGTTCAGTGATGAAGAGAGGCAGTTGAAAGCTCTTCTCATGCTGTGTGGAATCGTCACTAAAGACATGCCCACAGCTCAGGCATTTCAGTGTCATATGGACATAATCACCGTCAGTAACTTCAAACTGACCGCCTAAGATGCTGTTCTCTATCGTGTCCTTTGCGATTGCCCCACACTTTGGACAACGAGTGAGAGAACCCTCAGCAACGCCAAAGTGAGGCATTTCTATCTAACCCCCATTACTGGACACTTCGTCTTGTCCACTCGTTCCCACAGTCTACTAAAGGACAGCTGTGCGTGTTCATCAGACTCATGGAAAC
>CAZSWP010000053.1:12598-19401 GCA_964610875.1 uncultured archaeon | reverse complement strand
TCCAGCTCATCTTTCAAGCTCGAGACCAGATCGTAAGCAGCTTGTGGAGATATCAGCCCCGCCATATCCTTGATACAGATAGAATCAGCACCCATCTCATAGAGTGTTTTTGATTTCTCAACAAACTTCTCGTTAGTATGCACAGGACTTAACGTATAACTGATGGAAGCCTGAACATGGCCTCCTTCACGCTTCACAAATTTCATCGCAGCTTCCATATTTCTAACATCGTTTAGCGCATCGAAAATCCTGAAAACGTCTATTCCAACTTTCACAGCTTCAACTACAAAGGCTTCTAGCACATCATCGGGATATGCACGATAACCAACGCAATTCTGTCCCCGCAGTAAAATCTGAAATTTTGTTTTGGGCATGAGTTCTTTGAGTTTCTCAACCCTTTCCCAAGGATCCTCATCAAGAAAACGCATCATGGAATCAAATGTAGCTCCACCGAACATCTCAAGAGAATGGTACCCAACTCTTTCGATCTTCTCACAGATTGGAAGCATATCCTCTGTACGCATCCTTGTAGCTAGTAGTGACTGATGTGCATCACGAAGAGTCGTATCTGTGATCAGTAGTTTTGTCATTGCAGGCCACCATCTTCAACGAACGAAGTCTATTTAGTCATTCTGTTCAGGATTTGCGCTTTCGGCTAGTTTCTTTCTATATTTCCAGATTGCTACTGTTGACCTACTAATTCCTAATTTACTCCAGATTGTCTTTCGAATATCTGATTGACCATATCCATCTGATATCATTTGTCGAATCAGTTCTTTTTCATATTCCTTCATATATCCAACATCGCTTGATTTTTCAAACATTCTTGATAATTCTTCCAGATTCCTCTGACGTCCGTATGCCCATCTAAACATAGGTAATTTGCAGCACGATGGATATCATCAACCTGTTGAATTCGCAACTTACTTTCACCATATGTTGTATGAAATCCTAATGAGTTATAGAGTCTGGAATAGAATTCACATTCTGTGTTGGATGAAATTTCTGCTCTCATACAACTTACCGAACCATCAGCATCAGCAACCCCCTGAAGAAAGAATATTCTAATTTCTTCAGGGGCATCTATTAGCCATTCGGCATCTATTGATGATTTACTCCCTATAAGTTCAAACCCAAGACAGGATCGTTTTATCCAATTGAGAAGAAGTGATGATTTACTTATCCAAACCATTTTTTTACTCTCTCTTTTTTCACCATCCCACACATATTCAGATGTTGTATCGGATACTTGATGAGCTCTAATTCCTATTTTTCCCAAGCAATAGCATACCCCGTCTCCGAAATCCTTACTCCATTTGTATTTCTTTCCTAAATTCAATCCAAATCGTTCAATCATGCTCTCTTTCTGGAAATAACCATCAGAACAAATAGCACCTAATAGATAACGAAATGCGTCCTCCTTGGCTATTACACTAAATCTGTTTTCTAATCGTTTCATACGTTCCGTTTCAAGAAAGTGTATCTGATCAAGAACATCTTGTATCTCTTGGAAATGTTCCACTCTCTCAGGAACTTGAATCCAATCACTGAATGATTTACCTTCAACTTTAAGCGGCAACCATTTCTTACCTTCATCAGGCTGTTCGAATGGAATTTCACTCGCTATTCGTGGCAACCGAGGGAAGTCACCCATTATCCACCTTGACCCTTTCCGGCCATCTACATCAACCTCTCGAGCAATATCTCTTTTCAACCCACGATCAGACAGATTCTCAAGAACTCTATAGTACTGCTCAGCATTGTCATTGTGCATCTCATAGCCGTGTAAATCTTTGAGCTCAGGATTAAGATAGAATGAATCTAGCTTCCGATACATTTCATAATAAGAAACAGCACCATTGAGTTTCAGTTCTAGTTGTTCTATTTGATGAATACCTTCCTATAAAGTCAATGCTTCATCCATGTACCCATAGATTCGTGGAAGCTTCTCATCGTGTATCCAACCTTCAGCCCTAGCCCGAGGAATTTCCATTTCACAAGATATCTCTCTAAGTTCCTCAGGAGATATATCAGAATCCTCAATTCAAACTTGAACAAGTTTCATGTGAAGTTCAACATCTCTCATCCATTCATTGTATCGCGGACTCTTAGCAAGACCAGAATGTTCGGTATCAACCGTTGTTTCTAACTCTTCAAATGATTCAAACTTCCTCCCTCTACTTTCAGGGATTTGCATGAATATCTCGCGTTTTTTGCCGCGTCCATCCATCTTAGGTTCGAACTCTTTTTTTTCCATTTAGCTCCTTATCTACCTCATCAATCATCTCACTGATTAACTCCATCTCTGTGGCTGGTTGTTCCGATTTGGACTCTATCTCCTGAATCATTTTCCGAATTTGCCATCGAGTCGGAGCATCCTCTTCAGAAACCTCATGATTCTTTGTCTTTACTTCAGTATTCTCTAGAATTTCATCAAACATTTTCTCTATGAATTCTTTCTTGAGCTCAGAAATTTCCTTTGCTCTTTCTCGGTTTCGAGACCTTCCGAATTCACTTCCTTCAAATCCCATTTTACACAATTCCTAAGGATTCCATTATTTCAAAGCCCATATGCATTAGTTTGATCGATGAAATTTAGGCACCACTTCATAGATATTACAGAAACATAAGACTACATAGATTATTCCTTTTTTATAAAAAGGAGTCATAGAACCTAAAGACCATAATTAAGATTGGACTTGACTTGCTACGCAAAACGTGATTCAGAAAGGATATTTTTTCGTTGATAGAATCATATTATTGCTTAAATTTTATGTCATTTGCATGGACATGACACATCCAGAATCACATCTTAGAGATTAATAATCACAGATATTCTTCCTGAAAAAGAAACATCTTTTGAAAATCTTCCCAAGGAAACAATCAGAAAATTGATAAAGCAGTTTTTCAGTCGTTCTGTATTAGGGAACTAGACTTCACGCACTTCATTCATTATGCTAATGTGGGGACAGGGGATGGAAAAACAAAAGATTACAATTGAGTATCTATACTTTCACTATATCAATACAAAAGAGACATTCGAACAACTCAAATCTGGTGGGACTCACCTTCTTCAAGATGAAAAGGTTATTGATATTTATTTGGACTATTTCACAGAGGTAGTAAATAAACCAACTTTAACAAAATCCTATACTCTAATGGAAGATCAAACTCAACGAACTAAAGACATGAAAACTACATTTGAGAGTTTGAGAAGAACAGTATTTCCAGAAGATATTGATTTATTCAATGAAAAAGGAACATGGTTGGCGAAAATTCTTAGTGAAGAAATGAAAGGATACCATCCAGGAGTACTTTTTGTGGGGAGATTTGAAAACCGGGGCAAGAGATACATTGGGCTATTGAAACTCGAATGGGTAGACCAATCATATGTTGAATACGATGAGGATGATGCGGAACTCACATTAGAAACATTAGCAGAAAAACTACCTGCTGCAGGAAAATTACAGAAGGGGGGTGTATACCCTAGTCCAATTGACAGTAGCTACATGAAAATATATCAAAAGGATCATACAGCAGCTTATTTCAATGACTTTCTAGGAGGCATTCCGCCCCTTTCTGCAAAAGAGGTAATGTCTGCGATAAGAAAGATTGCACTCCCTTTGGTTGGAGGACAACTAACAATTGAACAAAGTACAGATATACATGATGCTATGAGTGATTTCTTAGGACAGACTCAGAGAATTATCGATAAAGAAGCAGTCACTGAAATAATCAAACAGTCATTATCTGATATTCCCAGACCGAGAATAAAAGAAGCTGTCGAAAGAAGTTATGATTTAAGAGGTCCTGTAAATGCAACAGACGTAGAGAATTTATGTCTAAGATTTTTTGTGGGTGATATCAAGGTAAGTGGATCATTTCGAAGTATTGCGGAGAGATTCGTAGAAAATGGACACAGAAACCTTGAACATGTAATAAAAGGAGATATTAGTGAAATTCATTTGGAGAGATGAATTCTGAATTCGTTTGAAACGCTATACCATTATTTCGAAGAATATGATGAATTCATTTCAGAGAGCCTGGACTGGATCAATCTTGATATGACTGTAGATGGTTCATCAGCAGGCATCATTATAGATAAAACAATTCATCTAGCCGAATCATTTGCCAACATGAATACAACTCTATTGCTGCATTTGAAATTTGATAGAATTGAGGATATGATTACTCTTTCTCTGGCGCCATCACTTTCAGAATTTCGAATTGAACCAATACCTGTCGATGTCCAGAATTTCTTAGGTGAACACAATGAATTAGAAACAATAAACACAATTTTGGAGATATTTGATGAGGGGGTATTATGTGAGATTGATAGTTTATCTTCATGCTTTAAGGAAGAGTCTGATAAACTGGGTTTGATAGGTGTTAAGTTTGAAATCGACATCCAAATATCAAAGACATCCATTATCAACAAACTTCAAGAAGTCTGGAAGAGCAATGGATTCAATCTACAGCCAATTGTTTTTCTTAGCATCAACGAGTTCTTGAGATTTTTAAAAAGTGACAACTATTACATAATATTTGAGTCATTTAATAATTCTAGAAAATCACTCTTATTCGCGGTTGGAGGATTGAATACACTATATTCAGGCCAGTTTTCGATACTAACTGATTTATGGATGTCGGTGGAGGAAATAAAGGATACCGTACATTATGTTGGCTCAATGCATCCTGTTTTAGAGAAAATAGAATTTCTTCGACAGACTATGCCAAAGACATTGAGAAGTACCCCAATCTTTCCCTGTATTCTGGATTTCGATTTTTCTGCTTCTTTGGAAGAACATAAAGAGATAATAAGAACTATCAGAAATATCCAAGTGTTTTCCTCATTGCTTATGTTGGCTACAGACACCATAAAGAGTAACGAAAGAAATGAATATGATATTAGAATCACTGGACAAAAGTTGATTGAAGGAAAAGTACTGTATAAAGAGGGCATTCTTCATCTTGATGATGATATTAATGAATACGATACAAAGGAGTTTATTGAACTCTACAAATGGGGATTTGAGGATAATAAGGTGACCAGAGTAATCATTCTTAGAAAGACCATTGCTTTACATTCATCTATATTATCAGACATTCTTTTGGAGGCAACGCGAATTCTTCACTCATCGGAATCCACTTATCAAATTAGTTTAGATAAAAATATTGGACAAATGATTGAAATCAGACAGAAATTCTCCGAGTTCGCTCAAGAATGGACAAAAGAAGATATCGATCTTAGAATAAAACTCCATGAAATACTCTATAATGCAGCATATGGGGGTTTTGGGACATTATTGGGAATTGTTCTTGCGGTAATTAATAGAGACTATCAACCATTTGCAGCTTCAATTGTCTTATTAGTTGTCCCAATTCTATTCTTAGGATTCATAGTTTTAGGAATACTCAGACTAAAACGAATAGAAGATGTATTTGATGAATACCTGCAACAGCACCTACGTCATATTAAGTACTATAACACAGTCTTAGGCAAAGAAACTATTCAAGCTATTGCTGGTAAAACTGAGAAAGAGGAGTTAGAACAGGAATTCAAACAAAGAAGCAGACAAAATTATTTGGTACTGATTTCCTTAGCTGTGATTGCTGTAGTAGTTTTGGTAGTCTTCATAGGACTGGGTTATATCAGCTACCAATCCAACAACGTTCTGACCCCGCAATAACATCTGAAACTTTGTATTTGGAATAGCATCTCTGAGGACCTCAACACGTTCCCATGGGTCTTCTTCAAGAAAACGCATCATACTGTCGAAGGTAGCTCCACCCCACATCTCCAAAGAGTGATAACCAACTCTATCAATTTTCTCACAGATTGGAAGCATATCCTCTGTACGCATCCTTGTAGCTAGTAGTGACTGATGTGCATCACGAAGAGTCGTATCTGTGATCAGTAGTTTTGTCATTGCAGGCCACCATCTTCAACGAACGAAGTCTATTTAGTCATTCTGTTCAGGATTTGCGCTTTCGGCTAGTTTCTTTCTATATTTCCAGATTGCTACAGTGGACCTGCTAATTCCCAATTTACTCCAGACACCTTTCTATCTCTTGAACGAATGCAGGAGCATCAATAAATAGCGTGTCAATCGCATCCCACACGATTTTGAAATTTATATCCAGATATTGGTGCACTAAGACGTTTCTCATGGCAATGACTTTCTGTAGATTTGTTGCAAGGTCAGTAGAGATGACACTATGTTTAGCCAATAGTTCCACTGTTCCCTTGTAGGTATCGCTAATTCCATAATGTTTCTGAGCGACAATATGGCTACAGATATCGATTATTGACTGGGCAATGGTCTCAATTGCTCTAGCTGTGGAGCGCAAGCTCTTTCCATCATTCATGAATTCCTCATAGCTCTGTTTCTTTATAGATTGGAGGAACTCGATTTCTTCTAGTATCATGACTAGCCGACGTTCAATAATGGGTGAATCTAAACCCACTTCAGACACCTCTCAACGTTTCCCTGAGCAAACGTTCTTCAAATATTCTGTAATCAGGATAATGAATGAGTACTTCTTCGATGAAGTTTGACCATGAGTCTTCATCCCTTTGGAAGAGTACGATACCGTCTCGTGCTATTCGATAACGGAGAGCCCAATTTGCATCTTCGATAGTAACGACATCTACAGCAACTGATGGCCCTTCTAATGCAGAGATTATTTTGAGGCGAATGTCAAATCGGTTTTGTTCATTCTTTTCTTTCATACTGATAGCGATATCGAAATCACTAGATCCAGAGTGGTTGCCAAAGATGCTTGATAACAATGAGATCGTA
>CAZSWP010000053.1:4558-12588 GCA_964610875.1 uncultured archaeon | reverse complement strand
TTAAGAAAATCAAGCAAGTTTTAGATCCAAATAATATAATGAGATCGATATTGTCTGGTGCAACTTCCAGAATTCTTCTTACGATCTCATTGTTATCAAGCATCTTTGGCTCCTCTTGATTGCGTCAAACAATGGTTCATTTGATTTAACATATAAACTCAAAGGTGACTCCTAGATATCCACTAAGCAATAATTCTTATGACTTAGTAATAAAACAATGCATTTTGTGGTTCAAATCCTCAGAGATGAGTAGTCCCTGTATCTCCAGACACTAGGACTCAGGAATCTCATAAAAGTCAGAAACAGGTAGTAATAAGGGTCGCATAAAGAGTCCCATGAAATAGGATATTTTCAATTATTGACATATTAGTTGCACATCTTCTGAATCTAGATAATGAAACACTAAAGTTGGATTAATCTGACTTTGTACTGCCTGTTAAAAATAATTACCTTCACTGTAATGTGTTAACTCGAATTTGAGCTATCAAAATACGGACTACTGGTGAAGAGGGTTTTCTTGAAGAATGCGTTCCAACGCTCGAATCAGAGAGTCCGAATTCTCTTTTGAGAAGACTAATGGTGGTTTTATTTTGATTACATTATGAAGAGGACCATCTGTGCTAAGTAGAATTCCAAGGTCCTTCATCCTTTCAATGATATACGTGGCTTCAGCATCAGCTGCTTCCAATGTGTCATGATCACGAACTAGTTCAATGCCGATAAAGAGTCCTTTTCCTCGTACATCTCCAATCAGTGAGAACCTCCTACTGAGGTCTCTCAGACCGTTCATCAGATAACCACCAACTTCCAGAGCTCGCTGTTGGAGGTTTTCACCTTCAATCACATCCAGTACAGCAAGACCAGCAGCACAGGATACGGGATTGCCGCCTGTAGTTGAGAAGTACTCCATTCCATTAGCAAAGGATTCTGCAATCTCCTTTGTTGTGACGACAGCTGCGAGGGGGTGTCCATTTCCAATTGGTTTACCGAGAGTGACAATATCCGGTGTTGCATTTTGTGTTTCAAATCCCCAGAAATGAGTTCCAACTCTGCCAAAACCAATCTGAACCTCATCAGCAATACAAACACCTCCAACTTTTCGAACATGAGAATAAGCATGTTTTAGAAAATCATTAGGAGGAATAATCTGTCCACCACACCCGAGTAGAGGTTCTGAAATAAAGGCAGCAACACCATGACCTGCATTTCTGATATCTTCAATTACTGTTTGTACCTCTGATGCATATTTTTCTCCAGCTCTAGTATCATCCCTCTTGTATGGACCTCTGTACGGGTCTGGCATAATCACTTTACGGACGTGAGGAGGTGTACCTTTGCCTCCAGGACCATCGTGCTTGTATGGACTTATGTCAATGAGGTTCTTTGTGTTCCCATGATATGCACCATCAAGACAGACGAGGTGTTCCTGATTTGTATGGGTATAAGCTAGTCGCAGTGCTAGTTCGTTTGCCTCACTTCCACTGTTGACCAAGTAACAGACATTGAGTGGTTCAGTAAATTTGGATAGTAGACGTTCAATGAATTTGACAAGTGTGTCGTGAAGGTATCGTGTATTTGTATTAAGAACCGCAACCTGTCTTTGAATTGCCTTTACAACGGCAGGATTGCTGTGCCCAACATGAGGAACATTGTTGACACCATCAAGGTATCTTCTACCAGTTTCATCGTAAAGATATTGCATGAATCCCCGAACAATCTTCAGTGGTTTTTGATAAGAGATACTAAGAGACTCTCCAAGGTGTTGTTCTCGAACGGATAGGATCTGGCCCTTCTCTAGCGAATCATCTCTGAGCTTCTCTTCTGGAATCTTAGCAATGAGATTTGGGTCAGGACTAAGACTGCGCCATACCCTCCTTTGACTCGCAAGGCAAGCACCTGGGTAATCACCCAAATAATCCAGAACATCAGTTATCAACTGAAAATGTAAATGAGTCGGCCATCCACCATTTTCAAATTTAGAGCCAATCTCTGCAAATTTCTGACCTCGCACAACAGCACCCCCAATCTTCAGTCCTTCTAAGGAGCTCCTACTCAAATGTCCGTAAAGCGTGTAGAACTCGACTGAATCAGAAACAGTATGTTTTAGGATGATAGTTGGACCATAATCATGTGACAGTTCATTTTCTTGAAAACTATGAACTTCTCCATCTAGTGGTGCATAGATAGGAGTCCCAGGGGGCATGAAGAAATCAAGTCCCAGATGAACTGTCCTACTCTGGGAACCTTCATCGCTTGTCTCTATGAATTGTTCATCCGAATATACCAGTCTCGGCTCATCATACCTCCCAAGCAATACTTCCAATGCGTTTGCTTTCTTGAATCTCTCCAAGATTACCTCAGAACTTTCCAGACTATCTAGTTCCTCAGGGTTTTCGATTTCAAGACTTCCGACACTCACATCAATGCTCTGAACTTTGTCGGATGAGAAATCAATATCTATTAACTTGGAGATTTCATCTCGATTTTCAATGAGCCATTTCCGAACATCAGGATTCTTGCAGTCTGGTTCAAAATCACAAGCATCTCGTAGTAGATATGTTGCGTATCTGGAATTTGTCTCTCGAAGCTTTGCAAGGGTAACCCAAGCAGGTTCCTGAGAGATTCGCAGGTATTCATTATCAGGTTCAAAGGAACACTGGTAGGCAGCTATGCAGACACTCATAGCTAACCTCATACAGAGAAGAACAAAGAGAACATCAACTTCCGATGCGCTCAAAGTGAATTTCTCACAATACCCTCTGAGTAATGCACAGACAGAAGATAGTGGTTGTTCCTTTCCTAGAGCGATGTATGCGGCTGCGATTGCTATCTCGGACACAGAATAGCTATAGACCATATCTCCGAAGTCAAGAATTCCAAAGAGTGGTGGAGGTGAGAGCCCCCCTTGGACAATGATGTTGTAATCATTTGCATCGTTATGAATCACGCTCATAGGCAGTCCATACAACTTGGGAGATACTTGCGCTTCGTAGAGAGCCAAGAAGTATTTGATCAATTCCTGTTTTTCGTTATCATCAATCAGATGAAGATATTCTTTGATTATACGCGGTGCGTTACTCAAGTCCCAATAGAAGTCACGCATTGCATTAGGGTCTTCGAAATCAGCCAATGCATCACTTAGAGAACCCAAGTCTTTTCCTAGGGTGTACAGAACAGCTTCACTGTGAGGAGAGAAATTTCCTAGTTCAGTGCCAGGCAGATACGTGACCATTCTCACAAAATGAGGAGTTCCATTCCTATCTTTGACTGTTGAGATTAGTTCTTCATCAGTGTTTTCAATCAGATGTGGTATCTTTAGAGGAATCTGTTTCTTTGCTAGATAAATCATAGCACGATTCTGTAATTCCAAGATTTCTCTCTCTTCAGATTTTGCAGCAATCTTTAGTACGTATTCCTTCCCATCTAATTCTTTGATATGAAAATTCCGATCACGTTCACTAGGAAGTTCAGCAATTTGTCCTTCAATATTGAAATACATCTTGCCAATCTGAAGAGCTTCTTCAGGAGAGAACTCTGGACGTGTGACATCCTTCGAAGACATCGCAAATACCTGCCATCAATCCACAGATTGGATAATGCCCTCGCAGCATAAAGCGATTTGCATAACCAGAGTAGAGTTGATCGCTCAATAATAAGATTGTTCAAGTCGATCTATTGCACTTTATTCCATAAGATATGTTATGAAGAAGCACCGTTTGCCAAGCGATTGACAATAATCTTATTAGATTGCTATCTAATCTAAAACACTGATAGTAACCTAGGTCTGCTGAAAATATGGGGTGTTGTGGTTGCTTCTGGATAAGAGGAGAAAAGTAGTAGTTATTCTATTAGTAGGTATTTTATGTCTAATTCCCGTTGAGTCCAATCCCGAAGTAACTAATTCCATGGAAACCATATCTGAGTATCAAAGACCGACAATACCTGCAGATGTGGAGAGAGGGAAAGCCAGATTCCACTCTAATTGGTCATATGGACCAGCAACTGTTGTTGATATAATAAATAACATTCTAATTGTGGGAAGTGGAAATACGCTCATCTTCTATGATGTGACAAATCCGGAAGATATCATCATTATATCTGAGAGATGGTTAAAAGGACAGGTCGATGATTTTGCCATTGATGGAAATTATCTCTATGTTGTTACATCCACAGGTATCTTTGCTGTTTTTGATATCTCGAATATAATGAAACCAACACTACTCACCAACATGACTCTTGGTTCAACACTGAAAGGAATTGTTGTGAAGAATGGTTATGCATTCATTGCAGAGGACTATCAAGGCATTTCGGTTTATGATATATCAGAGCCTGCTAATCCAGAACATGTATCCACATTAGTTATATCCGAGAGGTTTGAGGATCTTGAAATCAAAGGTTCATATCTGTACTCTATTGAACGCTACATTGGAATAAGGGTAATTAATATCGAAAATCCTTCATCACCCACTCAAGTAGATGTATTGGATTTCGGGGCTTATCCTTACAGTGTCACCATCTCAGGAAACTATGCATTTGTTAGCTGTCGTTGGGATGGAGTTCAGATTGTTGATATTTCACAGCCCACTGCAATTCAGTCGTTATCATGGATTGACACACCCAGTGAGGCGTGGGCAACATTCATTCAGGATTCGATACTGTATGTTGCAGATGGCTATCACACGGTATCGAACTATATAATTACAGATATCTATGATATACAACCACTGCAAGGCAAGGAAATCGAAGGGGAAGCAAAGGATATAGTTGTAGATGACGGATATGCTTTTGTTGCAGCGGGTTTTGGTGGTTTGATTGTAATCGATCTTGGAAATATTCTCAGCCCGTCCCATGTGAGTTCAGCCTTTAGTCCAAATCGAGCATATAATATACATGTAGAAAACGAACTCGCATTCGTTGCAAATTCTGAATATGGTTTCAGTATATTGAATATCTCTGATTTAACAAACCCTTTTGAAATAAACTCTGTTGATAGGAATAGTAACTGTATGGATATTTTTGCTGAAGGCAATCTGCTATATGTTGCATTTGACGGACAAGGAATTGTTATCTATGACACTTCAGACCCAACTAGTCTGAGTCAAGTGACATTTATTTCGGTTACAAGACCTACTGCATTCTGCAAATATGGAAATTACCTTTATGTGGGCTCTTCCTATAATGGATTACAAATTTTTGATATCACCAATAAAGAATCCTCAACCCCGGTAGGAGCTTACAGCTTCGGTGGACATATCTATGATGTTGATTATGACTCTGGATTTGTTTATGTGGCTAATGAAGGATATGGAATGCATATCATAGATGTCACAACACCGTCCAATCCAACATTTGTGAATTCATACGATACCTCAAGTACTTGTTACAGTATCGAGATAGATGGAAATGCTGCATATCTAGGAGATTCTAACATTCTTAAAATAATTGATATTTCAAATCCAACATCTCTATCAGTGGTTAGCAATATTGATGTTCAATATGAGATCCGAGATATTGAAATCAAAAACAATATCGCTTTCATGGCATGCTCTCATGGAGGTATATCAATAGTTGATTGTACAGAAGTTTCCAATCCAGAAAACGTACTCCGGTATGATACACAAGGTCATGCCTATGACTTACAGATAATCGGAAACAATGCGTTCCTAGCTGATTACACAAATGGAATTAGTATAATCGATATATCTGACCTTGGTTCAATTACTGAAATTGGAAGGTATTATAGTCGTGATCAAGCTCGAAATCTAGTAGTTTCGGGAAATTGTGCTTTCATTGCAAATGGTAGATCAGGTCTATCGGTAGTCAATATAACCAATAAAACCAATCCGAATTTGATAATGGAGTTTTCAACGGATGAATATGTTGAAGGATTAGATTTCCAAGATAATTTTCTGTACTTCACAGAGAGATATCGTGGAGTTCATGTTCTTGATATTTCAGACCCATTCAATCCAAGTGAGATTTCATTCTTTTCAGTAAGTCAGTATCTCAGAAATATTCAGATTGTGGGAAATATTGCATATCTATCTGCAAGTAGCTATGTGATGCTACTAGATATATCAAATCCAAATATCCTTTCAGAAATATCAAGAATAGATACTCCTGGTAATGCATTCGATACAGCAGTTCAAGGGGATATATTATTTGTAGCGGACTATTATGATGGGATCACAACTGTTGACATATCAACTCCGTCATCACCTTCAATCATTACTAATTTTGACACTCCAAGAGAAGTAATGGATATAACGGTGGAGAATAATTACTGCTATCTCTCCTGTAGGTATGGTGGAATCATAGTTCTTGACGTCAGTAACCCAAGTTCTCCAAAAGATGTTACTTCCATCTTTATGGAAACAGATGTCTATTCAACCCAGATACATGGAAATCATCTTTTTGCGGCATCATCCCACCGAGGTATTGGTGTAATAGACATTCAAGTTCCCAATCATCCTCAGATATTATACTATATTGACACAGCAGGATACGCATATTCCTCGTATTATGAACAGAACTATCTCTATATTGCTGATGATAATAGCTTGTTGCAAATTTACTTTCTGAATAATACAGAGAGTCCCGCAGCAACTTCAAGATTCTATTCTCGTCAAGATGCAAGGGAGATAGACAAGTGGGAGAACTTTACAGCGGTGGCGAGCTATCGCGAGGGTGTATGTATCTACGATGTGAGAAATGAAACCAGTCCTAAATTACTCGGCACCTATCACATTAATTCAAGATTTAGTGATATAAAGATCCGTGGAAATTATGTCTATCTTCTTGAACAGTATATTGGATTACGAATAATAGATATCAGCACTCCTCAAAGTCCTGTCTGTGTTGGAGTGTGGTATCATAATACTAATTCTGAATCGCAATCACTGGATGTTCAGGGAAACGTGATATATGTCATAGGGAATTATGGTCTAGTTGCACTAGATGTATCAGACCCAACGAACATAGTTCAGATTGACCAATTCGGTGGTTACGGATATGATGTTTTTGTAGAGAACAATTATGCATATGTTGCAAGATGGTCCTATGGGCTATACATTTACGATGTGAGTACACCATCAGCAATCTTTGAGGTTTCAAGAATCGATACTCCAGGGAATGCTGAAGAAGTGTATTTAGAAAATGGTATAGCATATGTCGCGGATAATGGTTATGGTTTCAGGGTTATAAATGTCACAAATCCCAATGCACCATCAGAGATTGGATATAATGATAATTACTATCTACAAAGCATCCACACTCAGAATAGATTTGTTTTTGCATCCCAATATGGAGGTGTAATGAGAATCTTTAATGCAACCGATTTCGAGAATATTCAATATATTGGATATTATTCCTATTCAACATACGACCTATTCATTGAAGGAACCACAGGTTTTGTAGCATCTGGTTCATATGGAATGACGATTGCTAACCTTTCAGTACTTTCGAGTCCGAATAAAATCGTTGAAACAAGAACTTACATCAAAGACATTTATGTCAATAATTCTATAGCCTATATCTATGATTCATATTATGGATTGAGAACAGCTAACTATTCGAATCCGTTGAATCCATATCATATGGACTCCATCGCTTTGAGTGGTACTGCGAGGTCACTGACCGTTTTCAAGCATTATGTTCTACTTGCTTCAGGAGACGCGGGATTATATGTGATTGATGCAAGAGACCCAAACAATCTCTCCATCGTGAAGCGATGGGATACCGATGGTGCGGCTGAATCAATCTCTTTTGAGGATGACATCGTATATCTTGCCGATGGATCTAACGGGTTATTGATATTGAATATGACTGATGCGAGTAATCCAACCCAAGTATCCCAATATCCTAGTAGTTATTGTTATGATGTGCAGGCGATGTCGGATTATGCATACATTGTGGATGGTACAGGTTTTAGCGTCCTCAATGTCAGCAACAAGACTAACCCCCAACTACAAGGGTCATGCAGCACACCTGGAACTGCTAGAGGTCTTTGGATTGAAGGTGCTTATGCGTAC
>CAZSWP010000053.1:0-4548 GCA_964610875.1 uncultured archaeon | reverse complement strand
GTACATCGCAGATCAGAATGGAGGCCTACAGATAGTAAATATCAGTGATAGTTCATCACCAGAAATTATTGGATTTGAAGGAAGCATTAGCAATACTTATGATGTAATGAAGTTGAATGATAAGGTGTACGTATCTGCTGAATATTATGGCTTGTATGTTATCTCGGTAGAAAATATCACAAATCCAGAATCCATTGGTCAGTATAACCCCTCAGGATATGTATGGGGATTTTCAATCTATGGCAATCAATTTCTAATGAGTGAGAGCGAGTATGGTATAGCTTATGTTAATCTCACCACATTGGACACTCCATCTTGGTCAGGCGAATACGACAATCCCGGAAATGTTAGAGGCGTTTTCTCTACCACAACAGCTATATTCATTGCGGATTATTATGACGGTCTAATCATTCTAGACACGACGAATCCAGACAATCCTGTAGAGATATCTAGAAGTCTAGAAAATTATCTTCTTGAGAACATTTGGGTTGAAGGTGAAATCGCTTATGTAGCATCACACTATGGATTCTTTACATTAAATATTTCATCTCTAGAACATCCCTATGTGCTCTCACAGGAGAACTACAATTGCTACGACATTTTTGTGAACAATAGCATTGCATACGTGGCATCAGGTGGAGGGGGTCTTAGAATCTATAATGTATCAGATCCATCAGCGACGTTTCTGATATCTACAGCAGATTATGGAGGTGATGCCTATAGAGTAAAAATTCGAAATAGTTTTGCATTCATAGCAGCACAACAGTCGGGGTTGCAAATAGTCAATCTGACGGACATCTATAATCCAACGCTTGTTTCAAGCATATCATTTTCTCAGTATGTTAGGAGTGTTGACGTAGATGAAGAATATGCATATGTCTGCGGCGATTATAGTTTCCGAATATTAGATATCTCAAATTATTCAGCACCTGAAGAGATCTCGTTCATAAACAGTGAAGGACATGGTCGAAACCTTATCGTTATCAATTCAACTGTACTTGTTGCGAATGGATGGAGAAGCCTAACAACCATAGACACAACCGATAAGGCAAATCCAAGAATAATAATGCATTACCAAGATAGAGGGGATTCCTTTTCTATTCATATACGAGAAGGCTATGCATATGTAACATCAACATATCATGGCTATATTATCTATAATGTTTCAAATGTGGCAGGTCCTAGAATAGTTGGCTCTTTTTCCACACCTGACCAAGCAATTTCAAGTGCACTTCATAATGACACCCTATATCTTGCCGATTATCAAAAGGGAGTTCTCAGAATTGATATAACCGACCTAACCAAACCACAATTTAAAACCGATTTCGGTTCTATGCAAGAGTCCAGAACAGTCTTCGTAAATGATTCGATTCTCATCATGACGGATTACTTAAGACGTCTGAGGATATTTGATATCTCCAACGATTCAAATCCGATTTTACTTTCAACTATAGAAGATTATGAAATGAGATATGTCTATGATGTGTTGATTCAAAATGATATCATGTTTCTCGCAAATGCGTGGTATGGTCTTAGAATCTACAATATTTCGGATCTGTATAATCCGTCCTTCATGAGTCAGACACATGTGGATACTGATGTTCTTAGCGTGGCTGTCCATGGAAACTTCTCATTTCTAGCATGTCAATCAGGCTTAAAGATTCTAAATATCACAGACCTCTACAATCCAGAAGAGATTTCATCAGTATCAAATGTAACAGAAGGCAAGAGCATTGTCTTGAAAGATGATTTTGCCTTCATTGGCCATCAGTATAATGGTTTAGCAAGTTACAACATCTCAGACGTTACCAATCCAATACTCATACAACATTTAGATCCACCTGAGAGAGTAGAAAGCGTTAGCTTCATGCATGAATCCTTGATTGTTGCTGACCGCTATTATGGAGTTAGATTGTTTAATGTGACAGAATACGGAGAACTTGTAGAAACAGGATTCTACAGAACCAAGGGTCAATGCTATCATGTTACAAGTTCCAACTATATCATATTCGCCTCGACTAGACCATACGGTCTTGAGGTTCTCAATTTCACAGATGCGCGTAGTCCGGTACAAGTTGCTTGTGATGAAGGAATTGAGAGAACGTTAGATGTTTGCGTTGAAGACACAATTGCTTGTATTGCTGGTCAAAGAAGTGGTATCACCATTCTCAATATTTCGCAATTGAAAGTTGAAAAGATTGCCACCATCTCATGCAACTTAGAGATAAGATCCGTTTGCATGTCAGGTACAACTCTATTTGCATCTGGAGATAATCGGTTGCTTGTGTTCGATATTAGTGATGCAATGAATCCAGTCCAACTTGATGACGAGTATTTCAATGGTTATGCAAGATCGATGTGTTATTCAAACGGATATGTCTATATTGCAGCAGAATATGGTGGACTTCAAATTTTCGATGTTTCAAATCCAGAGAATATCTATCGCACTTCAGACTTCAATGATATCTATGTAAGCGGCGTATATATTGAAAATAATCTGGCTTATGTGAGTAGATTTGGTGATGGCTTCGCAATAGTTGATATATCAGATCGAGCAAACCCATCAGTGCTTTCAACTATGAGTGTTGAAGGATATTCACAAAATCTATGGAAAGCGGGATCATACCTCTATGTCGCTGCAGGATGGGGAGGACTCAGAATATTCGATGTTTCATCCACAAGTTCGCCGGCAGTTGTAAATGATATCTACGTACCGGACGCGACTGATGTTGAGATACATCAAGGTCTTGCGTATGTGTCGACAAGTTATTCTGGACTGTATTTCATCGATGTTAGAGACCTATCGAATCTGGATGAACTAGATAGTCTAGAGATACAAGGTTGGTCAGGCCACTTGGACTTCCATAATGGAGTTTGTTGGACTACAAGTGAGTATTCCGGCCTCTGGGGAGCAGAACATGACTTCGATAACGACACGCTCTTCTCAGCATTGGAGGCATCAATCGGTACCAATGCTCTGTCCGCAGACACCGACTCCGACCAGATGCCTGACGATTATGAGTATGAGTGTGGCTTGAATCCACTAGTTAATGATGCTAATGAAGACCTCGATGGAGACACACTCACCAATCTTGAGGAATATCTACTTGGAACAGATGCAAATAACCCTGATACCGATTCAGACCAACTAGAAGATGGACTTGAAGTACACGAGTACGGAACAGACCCGTTGAATCCGGATTCTGATTCAGACGGTATTTTGGATGGAGTTGAGGTCTATGAGTATGGTACGGACCCAACCAACCCTGACACCGATTCTGACGAATTGAATGATTATGATGAAATCTTCACCTACGGTACAGACCCATTGAACGCAGACAGCGATTCCGATGGAATGCCCGATGGCTGGGAGGTGCAATATGGACTTGATCCACTAGAAGATGATGCAAGCGAAGACCCGGACAACGACGGATTGACGAATCTCGAAGAGTACCAGAATGATACTGACCCGTTCAATTCAGATACCGATTTTGACGGGATACCAGATGGCTGGGAAGTGGAGTATGGTCTCGACCCGACCTTTGATGATGCAGACCGAGACCCAGATCAAGATGGTTTGACAAATCTACAAGAGTATGGAAATGGAACAAACCCAAGAAACGCCGATACGGATTCAGATGGGATGCCAGACGGATGGGAAGTTGAGAACGAACTGAATCCACTCCTAGATGATGCTAGCGAGGACCCAGATTCAGATGGTCTGACCAATCTTGAGGAGTTCAATCACAATACAAATCCCCATTCTTCAGATACCGATGCAGATGATTTAACCGACCTTGAAGAGATTGAAGAGTATGGTACAGACCCAACGCTGGCAGATACAGACAGCGACAATCTTGATGACGGGCTTGAAGTGCATACCTACGGCACCGACCCCTTAAATCCAGACACGGACTCAGATTCTCTACTTGACGGTGACGAGGTCTATCTCTATGGTTCAGACCCTCTTCTGACTGATACGGATGCAGATGGATTAGATGACGGGATGGAAGTGAACGTTTATGGAACAAGCCCTATCCTAGCTGATACCGATGCTGATGGATATTCAGACTTCTGGGAGGTCTCCTACGGCTTTGATCCAACGAATCCGATGGTGGGTCCAGCACAGATTCTTGTTGCAAACATGTTCACGATTATAATTGCTAGCCTTGCAGTAATCATTGTGATTCCAACCTTCGAATTGATACGGAGAAGAAAAGCATCCAATGTGGATTGGGAAATAAAACGGCTAGTCGTGGACGCTTCGCTACTTGTAGATAAGATAGACAAGATTCTTGCTGGTGAGTCAGACATTTCAGAGGATGAGAGATTCGATACGATACAAGAGATGAAGTCCGAAGCGCTGTCGAAACTTATGAAAGCGGAAGAGATATGTCTCGAACACCAGATTGTGGAATATATCAATCGTATAGAATTTCTCAGAATCAGATTGGATGTGACTGGAAAATAGAGAGATAGACTTCAAAAGATATTGTACCTTATCTATTTCTTAGTTTGAAAATAACTGCAATTATGGATACAACCCCC
>CAZSWP010000052.1:0-20693 GCA_964610875.1 uncultured archaeon | reverse complement strand
GAAGGTAACCAACCCTTTTGCCACCTAGATGAACGACATTATATAAGCAATGAAGAGATGGCCTGATCTTGAGCAATATATACGCGATACAAGCACTTGAGGATGAACAGAATGATTATAGTGAAATCCCGTTAGGAGAGTGCGCGGTATGAAAGGCCGCAGCAACTCCCTGACTTCAAATGCATCTTCCCAAGAGGTCATGCAGGCGATCTTGAACTTCTGCAAACGCCGTTCAAAGAGGGCGATGAGTCCTAAGACTCTTGATAGATATGGTCAGGTGTTAGATGTCCTATTCAGGAAGTATGGTCTCCAATTGGACAGTATTGATTTCACAGAACTTGAGAGAATTGTGACTGAAAGAGCACAGACGTTGGCTCCTGCAACGTTCAATACTGAGATGGCAGTCCTTCGTCGGTGGTGTGAGTTTAACCATCTTGACCCTAGAAATAGAGAGATTCGGGATGTTCTACAATTCAAGAAGGCAACGCCCACTCGACAGATCACTGATTCAGACATACTCACTCCTGAGGATGTGATTTCCCTGATTCAGCATCTAAGAACTCCTGCCTGGAAGGCTTTGATTGCGATAATGTGGGATACTGGGTGTAGGATTGGTGAGATTTGTGGTATTGACTACGGAGATGTGACCAGAGATGACAACGGTTTCATGCTACACATCAGACACTCCAAGACGATGAAGCGGAAAATCAGACTCATCACACCTGAGATTGGTTTGAAGTACTTCACGCCCTATTATGTCCAGCATCAGAGGAGAGGACCGTTGTTTCAGACCTCTTCAGGAACTAGAATAACACCAGATGTTGTAAGGAAGATTCTATCGCAGTCAAAGATTGGAAAACATCTGGGCAAGAGAGTATGGCCAACACTCTTCAGGAAATCAGCATCGACCTATTGGAAGAAAACAGGCAAACTGCCAGATCCTGCAATCCGACAGAGGTTAGGTCATAGTAGACATAGCCGAACCTTCGAACAGTGGTATCTACAATACGGTGATGACTCACAAAAGGTGGCGGAGCTAGCAGCTCTTGGAAAATACACTGAAGTTTCAGTTAGGATCGAGCCCGACAAGTGCTGGAGATGTGGTATGGATATTCCGACAGAGGCATGACAAGAGTGGCAAAACCCACTGAACCTTAGTGATTTCAGGGTTAATTTGAGGTAGGACAGCTCAATGATCAGACATCAGACTGGAACTTTATTATGTACATAAATGATAATAGTAATAGAGTATCTTTGAAAAATGAAATATTTCACTATAGGACATATGAGGTGACAGGATGCAGATTTCTGATGAGATAGAAGGAATTTCAGAGGTACAATTCACGAAAATCGAAGCGTTTCTACGAGAAAACAATGTACTCTTCACATACATCTTTGGATCATATGCAAGGAATGAACAACATCCTAGTAGTGACCTCGACATTGGGATATATCTCAAAGAACCTTTCGATACTACTGCTGATTTGTTGATGACCCTCAACTTTGAAATATCACAGATCATTGAAGGGATAGAAATAGATGTGAGAATACTCAATAAAGGTAGTCTTGAATTTCTTTTCAAGGTCATAACGGACGGTCTACTTCTTTTTTCAATTGATGATGTGAAACGAATGCAATTCGAGAAGAGTGTCTTCTTTGGATACCTCGATTTCAAGCCAGCGCTAGATACCTATTACTATTACATGCACAAACATCTCAGGGAGACAGGTCATCTTTGATCGATATTGGAACAATTAATTCGCGACTTTCTCGATTATCTGAAACTATGGAAAGAATCATTACTTCAGATTCTGGAATGTGCAACCTGGGGGGCTCATCTACATGCTTGGGGGCATTGCTTTTCTCGTGGCCCTGGTCATGTTTGGCTGGCCCCAATACGAACTCCATCAAGTATTTGACACAATGAGGAAGCGTGTGATTTCTGCAGCCACCACTAGACGTTTCCTGCTCACAAAGGAGTTGTTGGAACGCATAGAGAACCTGTCGGACTGCGGCATTGAAGCGCAGAGCATTCAGTTGCGGAATCTGGCGATTGAGATCTACAACATGACCCTCAAGAACTTGGAGGTTGCACCAAACTGGGCGACGGACTTCAGTATGCTACTCCAATTGGTCATTACACTTCTGCTACCGCCCCTTACAGGGCTACTAACAGAACTACTGAGTCACTATCTCCTATAGCATTGCTTCGGACAGCACTCCACAGTGCTTTCACGGAACGCGAAGCTTCCGGACTCGCGCCCGGCCCCACCGCCAAGAGAATCAGAAGTAGTCTGAAGTCTTAGGTGGAGAGAGGGAATCCCTCTCTCCTCTTCTTCTTTCGTTGGATTATCAGGCTTCAATCCTCATTTTGTCTACAACATTTACGACACCAAGAGTATTCTCGGAAGATACCTTGATTTGAGAGTATGTGAACCAATTAGGAACAGTGCCTTCAAGGGTAACTTCACCATTGGACACCTTCACATCAACAGTATCCTGTGATACAACGGGTCTCCAATCTAAGGCCTTCCCAATTTCGTGTGCAATCTCATCATCAGGATACTCTCGTGGGGGTACAATATCGAGATTGTCGGTCCCATCGATTACTCCCTTTGCGTTTGCTGACAGGGTCTTGGCTTCTCGCTTCTTCCAAAAGGCATCTACATACCCCTTCAAGGTAACTCGTCTATTTGATACATCGACGTCGATACTCTGCGATTCTATTCTTGGGTTCAGAAGTAGTGTATATTCAATTCTTGACTCAATCTCCGCCAGGTTCCTGTTTCTGTTTGGTTTTCATTAATCCTTGATATATAATTGTCGCAATTGGTTTCAATTTCAATATTTCAGACATAAGATTCTCTGGAAATTTAATCGAATCCAATCCAAAATCATTTTTAAGTTCTTGAAACGTATATCTTTTATCAATACTAAGATACCCTTCAAAGAAGTTTCCCGATTTGTACTCTTCAAATCTTTTAGAAAGGTTGACAGTTTTCTTATCTGGTCCCAATCTGACTCGAAATCCTTCAATTGTTTCAAGAGCTGGGATTAGCTCCTCTAAAATTCCAGGTTTCATTAGTGCAGAGGTTGATTGATAATTATTAAGTGTGATTGCTGTCTTGAGAAATTGGTCTTTACGTAAAATAGCAACGAATAGCCGGGCATAACGCCATTTAGGTAAGAAACGAAATGCAAGATACCTCTGATGTATACTCCCATAATGTCCCATTGTGCGAGGTTTGAGCATACTAAATTCCTTTATTATTTCACTCTTCAGAAATTCCTGCAATGCACTTAGTGCATGATAGGATTTTGCGTAACCCTCAATGTGCTCAATTTTGATTCCGCTAAATGATTCCATATCCATATCCTCCAAGAGTATCTTTAATTCATTAACCAAGAATCGGTCAAGCTCTGAAGCTGTCGTTGTATCCCACAATCTCAAAGTTCTGATACATGCATTGTGTACCTCTTGCCAAGTCATTATGTCAACATCATCTTCAGGGATATCTTGCTCTCTAATCAGCACTCGAATCTGTTCTTTAGTTTGATCTGCACTATTTGCAGCAATTAACAATTTTGGTTTGAATTCTTTCTTCAGACGGAACTCTTCATTTACCTGTGAGTAGTAATACTTAAGCTGACTCAAATCGTCTTCAAAACCGTCTTCATGAACTGAGTTGACTTTGTTCTCAAAAACTATGATCGTGTTGGGAAACTTAATTATTCCATCTGGTTGTCTTTTTCCTAGCTGGGCCTGATTTTGGATGCTGATTGGTTCTTCCATCTTTGGAAGATTACCAAGTCCACAATTCTTGAAAAGGACAGAGCGCCCCTCTCTACTTAATTTCTGATAGATAGCAAGAAATCTATATGAAAGTGCATTCTCATCCCGAGATGTGGACTTATAGAAAATTGACATAATTATTATTACGTTAGTTTGAGGTAACTTATTAATCTATCAGTATTAAAACCGATGCACAATTTTCTGGATGGTTTCATCAAGTTCCATTGAAGCAGAACAGAGGCAGTCTAAACCAGAGGGTTCGATAGAAATTCAAAGCCATTTTTGGATTCCCAGCATAAGCTAATTGGAAGTTCAATCTTGATTGACTCTATCCATTTTCGTTCCTCCTTATTGGGTCGTCGATTAAGGAGTATTATCCAATGTGTTTTTGGAATCCGTCCTGGAAAGTAGTTGTACTCCAAGATTTGACCAAGGGCACTTCGAATGGGAAAGCGCATCTTTCCATCAGAGAATTTAGCTTCAACACCAAAAGTTGTATTACTATATTCAAAGCGTAAGTCGACACTTCGACTCTCTCTATACGATTGAATTCCATATGTATCATCCAACCAATCCATGAATCTATTGACGAGATCGAACTCCTTCTTGCGATATTCTTTGGTCTGGGACTTTATAGTATAACTAACAAAGGATGTGTCATATCTGTCAGTTGTCCCCCCTACATCAGGAGTTTCATCGGGTTCCTCGAGTGATTCTCGGATATCATCAGTTGAAAGATTCACTGTAGGTTCATCAGTGAATGCATATTTGTTGAGGATAATTGGATATGCACGTAGGTAGAGTGGTCTTGAGTATTTCCTGAAGACATTAGTTTCCTTCATCAAGATTGTAAGATATTGATCGATGGATATGGGTTGAGGTAGTAGAACAATGCTATCAATTGGACATGCAAGATATCGCCTTGCCTTATATCCTTCAACTCCTAACTCTTTGGATATAATCTTCTTTTTCTCACTTACTCTAAGTGCACTAAATCCCTTTTTCTTGCCAAAGATGGGTCTATTTTCGATTATCGATATTAATTCATCTACTCGGTCATCTATTATTCCACTTTTGATGTGGAAGTCATGCAATCTATCGATTTCATCTTGGTCTACATGTCTACTTCTAAGATAACCACCGATAAGAAAAGCGGCATCATCGTGTGGTGCATAGAAAAACACTGGGAAAGAATTCTCTGGTTCTATACCTAACCGCTCTAGATTTGCGGGTCTAGCCATCATGAATCCATAGATAGACCGATCAAGTCCATGTTCAGCTCGAAAATTCCACTCTTCAAGACCGAACCCATAATCAGCATAATAGGAGTCTTTCTTGGGATTTACCATACTTCCTGATGGAGATTGCCAACTATCTGTGTTCCAAACTAGCATTACGAATACAGCCATATCTTTGCCTTTGACTTCTTGCGGGTCATTGACATATGCAAAAGCTTTTCCTAGTCCTTGTGTTGCTTTAATAGAATCACCTGTAGAAATGTCCCTAAAGGCAGATATTGATAGTGGGGGATCAAATATTTCGTATCCTTTAACATTGAAACTTGTCAGACATGGCTTACCTTCATAGCAATCCTCAAGCATGATATCCTCAAATGAGTCAAAATGAGCTGCGACTCTTATCCCTACGCCGCCACTCTCTTTCTTTTCATACATGAAGAATCTTGCAAAGCCATTCTGTTTGATTGATTCGTCTAGACCAGTTCTCATCTCATTCCAAACTTCATGGTTCCACTCAATACTACTTCTTGCAGATCTTGTTTCAATTTCTTGAATGATTTCATCAACAAAGTCCTTGTCACACAGTCCAATTAGTCCAATAGAATTCATAATTCAATGTCCCTCGCTATTTATCAACAGATAGTAAGATTAGTTTAAAGACACCAATATCTATTCTTCGGTATTCTGGTGTTTTCCCGCAATCAACCATTAACTCGCCAATATTGAGATGAAAGCATAAATCAATAGATAGACAGCTTCTTTTGTGTGTGTCAGGAGTGGAAATGAATAAAAAAGATGATGAAAAAGCAGAAATCATCTCCTTCGATGAGCCATTAGAAGGAATCAGGAAAGTAGTCGCAGATGACCTCGAAGGAAGAATCGATTATAACTCATTATTCTCCTCCGAAGATGGTAAGAAATTATCCAGACAAATCGAGGACCAGAAACAATTCACAACAGTAGGTATGCTACTCCCACTCATTCAAGATTTGATGAAACGCATTCACCCCAAACTATCGAAGCTCTTCTTGGATAGCAAATTCAGAGATGCCATGGATGAATCAATTCAGTAAGAAACTGAGATGACTCCAGAAGAAAGAGAGCTAATGACACGCTTTCCGGATCTAGTCCAATATATGCTAAAAACAATGGAACAGAATGGTGAAACTAGTTTCGAGATTCCATGGGGAGAGAAAGCGGTTGAACGATATATTGGGAGTTTTGTGCTCTCACTTCATGCATACATCGAATCTTTTGTGGATTCGACAATTGATAGAATGATTGCCAATCAGGACTCACGGACACTGATTCTAGAATATTGTGACAAACACCTTCGTCGACGGTGGATCAATTTCGCAGAATTGGAAGAGGTTGATGGTAGCAAATATGAGGTGATCTCTGAACTCGTCAAGAGAAATCTACCTCTCAATCTTCCGAAGCGGATGTTATTCATCTGCGTCAAACTCGGTGCAGGAACAAGAGGTGGAATTGACAGGGAGTACAAGAGTGAAGCCAAGGCATACAAGTACACAGAGGAGCATAACGATTTGATAATTGGATTCGATAAAGATTCCTTTGACCTTTATCTAGTGCCTACACGCTTCACAAGCAGATGGGGAAAAAGCATTTCCAAGAATGAGCTTGGGTTTCTGAAGAACTATTGGGACCTATTGATAAATTGGAATGGTCAATTTCTTGATACATTAGAGTCGAAATGTCCTGATTGAAGTGGCAAGTCACGAATCATCTTCTGGTAGTAGTGTTTAAATTAAGAGAGAACTGCGATTGATTGGAGTGAAGTAGAACTTCGAATGACCTCATACTTTTACTCTGATTACTACTCTGAATTATTAAGAAAGTTCAGGAAGATAAAAAAACCAGCTGAGTTGGCTATAATGACAAGAACTATCGAATTCATCTTTACAGATATACCTGTAGAATCTAATTTTACTGTATTCGACAAAGAGGACAGCGTAAATACAAAAGATTTTCGTAAGATTCCACCTGGAAACACTTCGTTTGAATTTACCATTCCTGACGATTGGAATAAGCCACATTATTCCTTACGGATAGCTGGATATCATATACCAAGATCTTTCATGGCAATTAATGATGATGAATATATTATCAAGTTTGATGGAGGGGATTATTATATCGATATCAGAGATAAGTTAGAGGTCGAGAGAAACCAAACAAGTATTGAGACTCTCATTCACAAAATTCATGGGCATAAGGAGCTTGATGGACGACAGCAATTCTACATATCATTGGTTGCTCTCGAAAGTTATTTCGAACACTTAGTGTATGGAATGCTTGTACTAAGTGGACATTGTAGCGATACCCAATTTGATGATATTCACTCTCAATATCGTCGAATAAACAATGCTTTCTCAGAGGATAACACTGATTTCTTCACAGACAGCATTACAATATGTCCTGGAAAGGAGAATCTTGTTGATATAATGCAGAATCCTCAAAGAGAAGAAGTGAAGAACATATTCAATGAGATAAGACGGCTAAGGAACAAAGTAGTGCATGGATGGGGATATCGAAGCATAGCACGTGATGAATTACAGGAAATATTTTCAAGAATGAATGAGAGTATCGATACCACTTTAGATGACAAGGAGTTTTACCAGAGTTTATGTGCTATCTTCATCCGATTATATTCAAGAGTCAATCCTATTAGAAATCAAGTAGACTTATTCAATGAGAGATTCGTGGTGAAAAAAGAAAGGGAAGAGAGGTTACTTATCCTAAATGCAAGAGAATAGAATATTCCAATATTTCTTATCGATCATGATTTGCCATAGCTGTTTCTTCATCAATATCCGCATTTTAGGAGCGTTGTCTTCAGCCCATTCACAAGCTTGTCTTACTTGCTTTATGATGCCTAAATCTGATGGCACAGGATATCCAGTTCGAGTGCCAGTTAGACGTCCAATGTATATCTCCTGTAGAAGGGGAACTTCCTCAAGTAAGGAAACTAGATTCATCTCATCATAGAAAGGCTCTGCAACAGCCCATGTTAGAAGCCCCTTCCTATCTGCTTTCTGCAGCACCTTGATTAGAGTTGCTGGATCCGCAGCACCAGGTTGCACTTCCTTGCTTTGTTCTTTCGTCAGCGTTGTCATCGAGACTCCGCATAGAGATTCGGATGGAACAAGATGTAGATAATCACGATAATCTTGCTTTGACAAGAATCTCACACGCCTTCCGAATTCTGGATGCTCGTTGAACAATTCTAACACTCTTTCTGCAGGTGAAGCATCTGTTCCATCCATCGTCCTCAAGGCAAAAGGATGAAAGAACTCCGTCTTTGCACTCAACTGGATGTCCCAACGACCTCTCTCATAGAACTCACACTGTTCTTGTTTAGGAGATGAAGGAATGGACATTCTATGTTCCATCTGTGCTATTAGAGGCGCAAGTTCAACGTCTACTACTATCTCTTCAAGAGACCTCGGAATGTACTGTCTATGAAATCGACAGTTCAATGTCCTGGTCCAACACGGTCTGCAAATAGGCTGTAGATATCCTTCCTCAGTCAAAGGATAGGCTGGGTCCACCAGAGGACAGTCGTCCATCAGATGGACCGATAATCCTGCTACATTGCTACTAGTTATCTCTACCATGACTCTTTACCTCTACACTATTGTATGAAGAAAGGAATAAGGGGTCATACGAAATCAGTAGTGATGCGTCTCACAGTAGATATGTTTCCACTAATGGTCTGCTAGACCAATCTTTTGTGAACAGCAATAGTTTACCAACGGGACTCCCACTTCGTAGGTAAATAGACGAAAGATATTAAAAAATTGCAGGACTCTTTTTGAAGGGGATTCAAACCCATAGTTATAATGCAATTGAGGGATATTATTGCTCTAAAGACATAATAGAAGGAAACAATGTGTGTGATTATATCAGCTCGATACACATGTCCCTTCTTCCAAAACTCATTTTTGCCACCATTTATATTAGCTATGAAGTATCCTGCTGTTGAGGAATTCGTATGTCATCGGGCGTTCCAACTCTCAAGGAAGCAATGCAATCTGGAAAATTAAAGTTCAAAGATTGGCTTAAGGCTTTTCGACCCGAACGGTTTGAAGTGAGCTTTTCAGATATCATTAAGGGAACTGGACACAAGGAATATCTAGACCCTGTGACATTTTTCGAGCTCACCCACATTACACCAAACATGGAGGGTGTCTTGAAGACATGTCTGGCCAGAACCCACAAGGCTGACCAGAAGGGAATTTTTCATTTAGCAACTGGTTTTGGTGGCGGGAAAAGTCATCTACTTGCTCTACTCTACCATGTCTTCACGTCTCGAACGACTCCGCCTCAACAACCCATTCTTCAGAAACTATCTATGAAAGCGGTTCCTGAGGTGGAGATAATTGCCCTCGATGGTCACAATTTAGCCTATCCGCTTAGTGAGAAATCTCCCCTGAAGGACATCATGAGACCCACCCGTGATGAGATCATTTCCGCAATAGAAGACCGAAACCTACCTTTGTTGGTCCTTATTGACGAGCTTGTTGTATATCTTGCCAAGCTGGAGGATGAAAAGCAGAGGGAGGAGATGGCAAACATCCACACCCTTATCACTGCCATCAATAGCACGAAAGACTCAATTCTCATCATCACCAATCCAGAAGGAGCGGCTGCATATTCCCGTGAAGTGGAGATCATCAAGACTAGTCTCCAAGAGGTCAGTGATACAGTGGGTGATGTGGATTCCATCCTTGGACGAGTCACACAACCAATATCTCCTGTTGAAGTGCGTGACTTTCCTTCCGTGCTTCGGAAACGGCTAGTGGAGTCAATGGATTCTCGTCTGGCAAAGGCAGTTGAAAAGGAGATGAACAAGCTGACCAACCTGGATTTTGATGGATATTATCCCTTCCATCATCTTCTTGTGGATGTCCTATTCTCTCGTATCTCACTCTTTCCGGCCTTTCAGAAGACGCGGGATGCATTGAAAGTCGTAGCTCTTGCTGTCAAGGGGCTTATCAATAACACAGACCATGCTGACTTTCATGTGCTCTCTCCTGCTGACCTGCTCTTCACAGATGCAGACCTAAAGAACATCCTCACCAACACCAATGTATTTGGGTATAACCTGGCACAGGCAGTCACAAAGGATGTCATTCAATCAGCCGGAAAAGCAGATAGTAACGTGGTCTATGGAAGGTTCTCAAAGGTAGCATCTGCTGTATTCCTGTATTCTCTGCATCCTGAACCGGAGAAACGAGGTATTTCCCCCACAGAGGCACATCAGTGTATTCCAGAGGTCAAGACTAGTACTGATATGGAACAGCTCTTGGAAAAGTTCTACTCGGAGCATTCGACCTTTCTCTGGCATGAACGAGGACGATATCTGTTCAAGTCAGAACAGAACATTCCCAATCTCATCCGAATGAAAGCAAGTCATGTGTCAGACCATGAGGTGATAACCTACATCAAAGAGACGTTGTTCGAAACTGTGTTTGGAGCATCCTCTACGAACCAGTGTGTGTTTCATACTCCTGACCGTTTCTCAACACGAGCTCGTGCCCTCAATGTCATTGTTCCTTTCTACTGGGATGATTGTGAAGCTATCAAAAGCAAGTACCTAATCCCCACAGCATCAAAGAAGAACAGCCTCATCATGATGGTTCCTGATACGGGTATGAGCGGACCACTAGTACACTGGACAAAGCAGACACTGGCTGCAGAGAAGGTGAAGAAAGAGGTTGATGGTACAAGGAAGCTCTTAGATGAAGCTAAAAAGGCATACAAGGACTCTGAGGCAAAGGTGCTACAGCAGTTCCGAGGGATGTACACTAAGATCTGGTATATGCATGGCAATGATGTGGTAGATACCGGATTTACGCCCCTTCCTGCAAATGTGACAATTCGAGAACGACTCATTCCACATCTGAAAGAACCAAGAGTCCAAAAGCTAGTCAATGTTGACGAAACAGACCCGAAACTCTATTTTTCAATACTACTCGGTAGTCGTACTGCTGTGCAGGTGCGAGACCTGATAGAGAATGTGGAAGATGTGTCTTCGATTCCATTTGCGTATCCTGGTGACCTGAAAGAGTTGATCAAGAAAGGAGTCTATGAGAGTGTTATTGGTCTGGTTAAGGGAGTCATTCCTGACACTCTCACCAGTGATGTCTTGCTATCCTATGGTCCGGCTTCGGTCCTTACCGATGTAAATGATGGCGATACAGTGGTATCCGCATCTGAGGTGCAAAGAACCCAAGAGGTTGTCACAGAATTGCAGAGTCAAGACACTTCTCCTTCTACGACAGACTCTACTTCTGCAACTGGCTCTCAACAGACTCTTAGCGAACCATCAGGTGCTTTCACTGCATCCCCTCAAGAGAAAGCAGATTCATTTGTGGCTGACGTTGGGGACCTTGCAAAAGAGATACAGGACAGAATGTCATCAATCCTCATCAACAACTTATCAGTTCGAGCTGAACTGTCATTTACTGGTAGTATAACAGGAAGAGTCACAGCATCCAATCTACAAGAGTTGCAGGCAATCCTAGAACTGGCTAACGGTCTGAAGAAAGCATCAGCAATCTTAGGGGGCGTTAAAGCCAGTATGACCATATACACTTCTGAGAGCTGATATTCATGACAACCGGGCAGACGAACAACTCACATCTACTCTATGACAACTCGATGTATTATCTTGTTGATACCGAGCATACCACTCGCCTTGAGGAAGACTTCCTTGGAAACATCTATGTACGTGGAGAGGTACGAGGGTGGAAACGTAGACTCATCAGACTGGTGGATGCTCATCTTCGAGAAGCTGATAATAGAGAACGGGGAAACCGACTGTACTTAGCCATCAAACTTCTCGGTGAAATCAAATCACCTAAAAAATCCGTTGTGTTTCTTGGTCTCATGAAACAGCTGACCCTTGAAGAGACCATCTTCTGGGTATGGCAGTATAATAGCTACGGGAAACGAGCTATCGCGGGACTCAAGGCTATCCATATGTCATCACGGGGGTATTTTTCTGATAGATAGATGCCTGCTTGAGGATAGTGTTCCTGTTGCTCTAGTAAATAAGGAAGCGAAAAAGGAAAAGAAAGCCGTTTCGCCTCATGTTCTGTTACATTATTATCCCACACGGAAACCCTTAATCACCGCTCGTTTAGCTATTGCTGGGAGTGTACTTCCTTCTTCAATATTATCAGCGAAACAAGAATTTCATCAACTTATGAATTTAGATGCTACTTTGAAGAATCGGGCATATATCAGCGTTCCAGACAGACTCAAGACTATACTGTCTAAATATGCATCTGAGGATATCACAATATTGGACCCCTTTGCTGGTACTGGTACAATTCCCTTTGAAGCTGTTCGAATGGGTTTCGATGTTGTTGCACTTGATTATAATCCTGTAGCATATCTAACAATGAAGGGAACAATAGAGTATCCAATCAAATATGGTGATATTTTAGAATCCGGAAAATCAAAATTGTTTGTGGATGTGGAGCGATACGCATCGAAAATTTTCTTATCTCTGAAGAAAGAATTGGATATTTTTTACCCAGTATATGAAGGGCAGCGGGTCAAATGCTACATTCATGCATGGGCAGTTAAATGTCCATTCTGCGAAAGAATAACCCCACTTGTCACCAATTGGGATTTAGATAAAGAAAAATCCATCCGACTGGTGCCACATACTGAGGAAGGAAACCTTCATTTTGAGATTGTAGAGGGAAAAGACGGCTCATCGGGTACAGTATACTATGGAAAAGGAACATGTGTATACTCAGATTGTACACATCCAATTCCAAATGACTATATTGTTGAAGACATCGCAAAGAATCAACGTGAGATGCTTCTGGCAATGTACTTGGGATCTCATAAGTTTGTTCTTCCACGAAAAGAAGATCTTGATGCTTTAGAAAAAGCAAAAGAATATTTTGATACTAATTTGACGGCATTAAGTAAGTATATTCCTACTGAAAAGATGACTCCTGAATCAAATTGTTTGAAGTATCTCACATATTGGTATCGATTACATTCTCCTCGTCAGTTGCTCCTTCTTGCTTCATTCGTCCGAGAGATTAGAACAATAGTTGAAGAAATTAAAAAGACTGATGCAGATTATGCTGCAGTAATTGGAACTTATCTTTCCATGATTTTTTCAAAACACTTGATGAGAAATAGCCGGTCTTCTGCATGGAATGTTTATGGAGTGAAAACAGAACACGTTCTATCTAACAAAAGGCCAAGTATTATGTGGTGTCATTCTGAAATAAACCCATTTGAAAAAACTGCCGGTTCAATCCAAAACGCGATGGAGAATATACTTTCCGGTTTGGAATTCATTATTGAACAAATATCTAATAACTCGTCTAAGATGATTGATGAAAGAATCCCAAATGTAGAACTTCTCAATCAATCAATACTTTCCTGGCAACGCGAGGAACGGTTTAAAGTCATTATCACTGACCCCCCATACTACAACGATGTTCAATATCCTGATTTGATGCAATTCTATCAGGTGTGGCATAATAAGACTGTTGGAGATTTGATAGATATCCCTTCAACTCCATCAACAACAGAAGAATTGAGTGTTACTTTGAATAGTGATGAACGTGACGAACATATGTTTGAATCACGGATGAGGATTGCATTGTCACGAATACATCGTCTTCTTGAGGATGATGGGATTCTAGTGATGTTCTATGCACATAAAAGCATAGATGGCTGGAAATATGTTCTTGATGCATTACGCAAGGCTAGATTCATAGTCACTTCAACACACACTCTACGAACAGAAGGAACAGGAGTACTGGCACAAACCCGTTCTTCGGTATTTCATTCACTTCTTCTAACTGCTAGAAAGAGACTCGATGACAAAACGATTCGTCTAGCTGATTTGGACAAGGAAGTGAGAGAAAAAATGGAATCCCGATATTCTCATCTTGTAGAAATATATGGGGAAGATAGATTGAACCTTATGGTAGCAGCATCTGGAATAGTCATCGAAACGATCACAAGTTATGCTGAAATTGAATCTTTCACGAGAAACACTGCGGAATATGCACTTGAAACTGGTCAAAAATACCTCATTGAACTCTTTGCAAAACGTTCCCTTGGTATTGATTATGTGGATCCTAAGACTATGCTCTATGTCTGGTTACGATATTCGCCCTCTGAGAATATTCCCTTTTCTGAGTTCAATCAAACACTAAAAGCACTTGGAATTGATGAATCTCTATCTGCAGACTTCATTCATAAAGAAGGGAACAAGGTACGACTATTGGACTACACAGAACGAGGCCCCTTAGAAGTCAGTGGAACCGATCATCTAGTAGACACTAGCGTTATTGATTCTGTACATCGTATTCTCCGAGCATATATCCGGGGGGGATTGACCGAGGCTTCTGCTATTATCCGCAACTCCACATATGGAGAAACAATGTTGTTACACACTCTTGAAGGTCTGGCAAAGATAGCTTCTCTCCGTCCAGGATATAAAGAGGGAGAGACCAGTAGAGAGTTTCTGGTCGATTGGGGTATTCTCCATGACCGCGGTAAGTCCTATCAGGATGAAAAACTGGATAAATATCTCACAGAAGATGATGAAGCATGACAGCATCCCAGGTTGAAGAGGTACATATTGAGTTTGCAAAGTTCATGGCTGGTGTATATGCATATGTGTTGGAGGCGAAGAACAGCTATGACCCCTTACGAATATTTCTCTCATCAAAGATAGACCCTCTTCCATATCAGATATACGACTTTGCAAAACTCATGGAGGAACTAAGTACCCATGGCAATATCCGAGCTCTGATAGCCTATGAGACAGGTCTTGGTAAGACAATCCTTGCGGGGATGCTCATGCAGGAGCTCATTGCAGTCCATGGACAACGGAGGAACGCGCGTGTGTTGGTTCTGACTCCACCAGGAGTCATTCTGCAGTTCAGAGAAGAGTTGTCCAAGAAGTTTGGGTTGGACCTTGACATATTCGATTCCTCCACTGGCAAGTTCTCAGACCAGACTATTGCTTCCATTGACACTGTGAAGTTCGACCAATGGAAAGAAGAGCTAAGAGACCAAGAGTGGGACCTAGTCTTAGTGGATGAATTGCACAGAGCCTCTCCTGGAAATATGCGAGGCGAGCTCTTAGAATTGATCACAGAGAGGACCAAGCATTTTGTGGCTCTTACTGCAACTCCTCATGATGGAAAATCAGAACGGTATTACTACCGTCTATCTCTTACTGCACCCAGTCCCATTGTCATCCGTAGAACGAAACGAGAATCAGTTGATGTCAACAACGCACCTCTCTTTGGTCAGAAAGTCATAGAAACTACAGAGGACTTTGAAGTAGATCCTCTGGAACTTCAGTTCTACGACGCTGCTGACAAGTATGCACGGGACAGGTTCAAGTCCGCAGGAGCTGGAGCTCTGGTGGCTGTGGTGATGGGACGTGCCATCTCATCCAGTATTCGAGCAGGAGTCAAGATGCTGGCACGTCGACGAGCACGACTGATGAACCCTGGTCCTGAAGCAGACCCTGAAGTGGTCAGGGATGCTTATGAACACCTGCAAGACGGAGGAGAACTCAGTGATAGTGAGATTGACACGCTATTCAGTAGTGAGCCAATCAGTCCTGAAGAGAGGGAGAACGAATTACAACTTTTAGAGCCTGTCCTCGAACTTGGAAGACAGATCTTGGCTCAGGAGGACTTGGACCGAAAGGGGCAGTTTCTCCTTACCCATCTAAAGGACTGGATAGGCGAAGACCGCAAAGTGTTGATATTCACCAGTTTCCTTGAAACTGTAGACTATCTGTGTGAGATATTGGAAGACGCAGGGTATCGTCCAAAGAAGATAACCAGTAGGGTTGCATTTGATGAACGAAAGCAGGTAGTTCGCTCTTTGGATGAGGATGAACGAGTACGTATCATCGTGGGAACTGATGCTATGTCCGAGTCTCTAAATCTCCAGTCCGCCAGTGTTGAGATAAACTATGAGGTTCCATGGAGTCCAGTAGCCTACATCCAGCGCGTTGGACGTATCTGGCGATTGAAACAGAAGCGTGACCCGCTCTATATCCATAATTTCCTTCCCGCCTTCAAGGTAGAGCAACGAGTGATGGAAGTCATGCTGGAGAAAATCCAGACCATCAATGATGAGTTTGGAGAGGTAGGTCTCAGTGTCTTTGCACAGCAGCTTGGAGATATCGAGGAACTCATCCATAAGGAGGGAGAAACAATAGCATCAACAAGGATAGAAGATGCTTTCAAGATGAGTCGGAAGATAAGCAAAGAGGTTGTGGATATCCTGAACTCCAGTAAGACTCTTCCTCGTGTGGTGAATGTGGAGGAGCTACAGAAGAGTGCATACATCGACCTCGATGAAACTCTGACTGAGGGGGACCTCTACCGATTCCTCGAATATCTCAAAGAGGTTCCGCCCTATGGTTCCGGACAGCTTCCTCATAAAGACAGTGAAGTGAGCACATATCAAGTCTTCAAAGATGGGAGGTATATTCTCGTTGACTCGCTATCCCTTCGAGACCAAGGAGTGCAGACCGCAATTGATGTGGCAAAAGACCTCATAGAAGATAACAGAGGAGTGCGTCTTGCCTATCACAAAAACATGAGAGGGACCCTTGAACTGTATTCCATCAAGGTGGATGATAAGACAGTCTATGAAGAACCAGTTCTGGTCACTCCAGATGGAATTCTGACGTTCGAAGCAATTCTCTCTTTGGTCCCATATTATGTAGAGCAGCAGACAAGGGTATCCTTCATACCTCGGGAAGATTACATAGCAAAACGAAAGGAGGAATGGTTGGGGCGCTCACTCTATCTATGGGCTGAGAAGCGAGATGACATCCAGAAAGAGCTCATAATGACAGACAACCGTGAGCGACAGGCTAGATATCGTCAGCTCTTGCAAGAGCACCTCTCACAAAAGCCAGCAGAAGCACGTGTGGAACAGAAAGCTACAATTTGCGAGGTGGAGTTTGAACAGACAGAGAGCGAACAATCGTGGTTGGAACGTCACGAAGTAGAACAGAAAGCTATGAAAGCGGCTATGGAGTATTTCGAGTCTTTAGGATATCAGGTCGAAGACATAGCCCGTGATAATCGAGGATACGATATCATCTGTAGGAAGCACATCCAAATATTACGCGTGGAGGTGAAAGGCATCCAGTACCACGATACTCCCACTCTTACTGAGAACGAGAGAAACCATGCTCTGGAATATGGAGATGGCTTTGCTCTATTTATCCTTAGGATAGAGAAGGACCGAGATCGAAGGTTTGTCATCTACAGCCCCATCGGTAAGATCACTATGACACCACATCAAAAGACTGTGTATTCTGTGAGTGGATATACACAATTCGAGATAGGATAGTCAGTTGATATGTCTGTATATCCAATTTTCTTTGGATTGGAAATCTCTTCAGGTCTGCTGAGATCGACCTAGTCTGGAATAGTCATCTTCTACAGGTCGTCAATTGAACCACATGCCTGTTAGAAGATGAGCGCATCAAGATGTGCTTAACAGCATCTATCTTTCCATGAAGGATATCAGCAGCAGCGAACAAATGGCGTTCTAGTTGTTGAAGTGTTAATCGTGCCATTGAAAGGCTCCCCGTCAAGAACATCTCATACCGTAGGATGTTCAAGATGGTGATAGCTGAGCCGGTACAAAACTCTTTCTAAGATTTACGTTCGATTTTTGGATGGTTGTGTAGCATACCATTTACAATCCGTTATTAACAGTCCTTTGAGGTATTCAGAAGTACCTAGAATTATTAGACAGATGGTGTATCTGTCGCTGAAACAGAAAAGTTGTCATATACAGCTTTCATCACCGAAGTCCCAAAGAAACAAAGTTGTTGCCTGAAATCAAGTGCGCGTAAAGAAGGGGTTGGAAAGATTCTCGCTGATAGAATTGTTTACACAGTTTACATTTGCAGCAAAACAAGAAATTCCTAGTAGTCATCAAGGTCATTCTGTTAACTGTAAACTACCTCTCTGCTCTGATTGAGTAGTAGATTGGAGTAACTCCGTGAGATTGAACACGAGGATTAAGTCTAATAACAGGAAAGATTGCATCGAAAGAATCACGTGAATAACCAAGTGAAACCACTTTATCTCTCAACTCTCCTTCAGTCCATGACTTTTGGGCTAGTGATGCGATAATAGTTTCAGGTGAAAGTTCCTGAGCGGACTAGGATTGTGTTCCAAATTCCGTCATCTCCGTCATTGCGTCATGACTACATTCGTCAACATCTAAACTGTTGCATCCAAGGTTTAACTCTCTCAATGAATTTATAAAACACTAAAACCACAATAATGTAGTGGTATGAGTTGAGTATATTTCGCTATTCTGGTTTCAATCCATCTGAGATAGTGAGTGATGGCGATCTTGATGGCCTGTTTTCTACAGGTATTCTGTTGAGATACTTCGATAGTCTTGAAATTTCAATGCCATTTCGATTTCCTCCACCGGGAGAATTGCATGGCCTTTCTGTAAAGAATGCAATTCTTATTGAACTAGGTCCCACCAAAGGACTCTATTACAAAGGTTGGAACATTTTGATTGATCATCATGAAGAATTCTCTGGCATCTATATTTTCAATGGTTCCGATATGGAGAAGCGAATAGTTGAATTCAATAACATGAGGTCATCTATTGAAATAATGGTCACATTCCTAGGCAATAATATCACTCTTGATTCTGAGATGCTTGAAATGATTGATATCATTAGTCAGATTGATAATGGGACCTACAAGCACCCAATGGCTCTGAAGCTGCACCGCTCCTATATGTTGAATATCTCATCAACCGAGATGAGGAAACAGCTGACGACGTGGGTCAGAGACAATCAAGTCAGTGCGATTTGGAATTGGGTTGAAAAAGAATCTAACAAGTGGGATTTGGTTCAAAAAAAATCCACGGTCTTAATGGATTCAGTATCGGAATTATTGCCGAACATAGGATTCTTTGTAGTTGATGTGGGAAATCCTCTCCAACTACAAGCAGCCCGTGATGCAATGCTTCAACTTGAAAACCGATTTAGAGTTGTAGTAGCACTAATGGGCACTAATGATGGGGAATGGATGATTCAACGAGGTAGCATTGGTTCAAAGGATGACCATATCGACTTTGGACCTCTCTACGAATTGTTGCGAGCGAAGGGGCTGACTGCAGGAGGTAGATCAAGAATTGGGGGATTTCAATTTACATCAGCTCAATCATTAACAGCGGTTTTGACCCTTCTGCGTAATGTCCTCGGGAGGTTGTGTGATGAAAAACAATGAGGAATCTAATAGTTACAGTGAGAGATCGTTTGCTCTTGCAGATCTCGATATTGCAGCATCAATGCATCATTATATGGAGATAGATGAGATTGAATTGGAGTGGATAAACGGTTTTCTTACTATGAAGTGTATTGAAGAGAAACCACAGGGCAAACAAAAAGATGACTTTGACAAGCATTGGCAAGAAGGACCATTTCTAATCAAGCTTCCATATTCTTTGACTTGTCAGGAGTCTAAAAGCGGCTCTAAACGAACAGAGGAGAAGGAATCACTCGAGTGGGCAACACGCATTAGGAGTTTCATTCCTGAGATTGAACTCTTGGTGAATCAAATTATCACAAATACGTATTATCAACATTTCGATAAGACTCTGAAGGAGATTTATGAAAGCATTGAAATTGCCATTGATGAATTACGACATAATGAATCAGTGGATGAACCAAATCTTTTTTTGTGCTCATTGTTCCTTCTTGAACAAAAGATACTTTGGTTACTTAGGAAGGATAGGAGATCCAGCCGCACATTCGCTTCGAGTCAGTGTAACAAACTTCACGAGTATCTGGAATCAGAAACTTCCATTAGACAATTGCTTGGTTATTTTGACGCTGATGCAGCGGACTACGATGCATATATTTTCGCTGTCGGAACATATGACCCTTCGCTGACTAAACGGTATGTTGCTTTCCTAAACCGAATTCTGAAAGATAACAATTACCTATTACTTATTGGAACTAACAAATCAGAAGAACATTTGGAGAACATATTTCGAGATATAATCAGTTTGACTAAAGAAAAGAACATCCAAGTCAGGCGGGTTGATAATTATTCCTCTGAATCCAAAGACCTACAACCTCACCTGCAATTGCTTAGTAAAAAAACACAGAAGACAGCAATCATAATCCCTCCCTTTCTGAAGGGGTTGATTCAATCTTTACTTATGGATTGTAAGAATGGTTCAACCAAACAAGGGCAGTCAGTTGAAACAATTGATGTCTTTTCAACTGCTTCAATCCCGATTGTGAAATCAGAGGAGAAAGGCTCAGCGACTTCTGAAACAAGGATAATTGGTATCAAGATTGGTGCCATCGACGATTTTTTTTAATCAGATTGAGGGAATCGAAATGAAAATAGAATACTTCGTATCACTTGACAAAACATCAAAGAAATACCTATATGAATACCTTAATGCCCTCTGTTTCTTTTCAATATCCACTGATAAATCTTCTCTGGATGCTGTTGAATCAGTTGGAATTATGGCATCATTGAATCCTTATGGTTGTGATAGAAATCTTGTCTTTCTTGTAAATGATAGTGTAACTGAGGACCAAGCAAAATCACTAAACA
>CAZSWP010000051.1:0-20827 GCA_964610875.1 uncultured archaeon | reverse complement strand
CCATTGGGTCCATACCACCCATTTTAACCAATAGCTCCAATTCTTCAATAGATGACTTACCAAAGGGCGTGTAAGGCATTCCAGAGTCAGAACCAACCACAACGGGTAAGCCATGTTTGACAGCTTCACGAATACCTGCTTCCATCAATGGAAATAGCTCCTTTTCCTTTCGAATCATGTGTTCTGGGAGATGTCCTTCATCATGGTGCAACTGTGATTCATAATACGTCACCAGCGTGGGCATATACATTGTATTACGTTGCTTCATGAGTATTGTATTTTCATCATGTAGAGGATGACCATGGACGAGAACATCCACACCAGCTCTGATGGTATTCTCGATTCCAAGATCACCATAAGCATGCGCATGAGTCATGATACCGACTTTATGAGCCTCTTCTACCGCAGCGCGCATCTCGTCAATTGTGAATTGAACATGCAGACTCTCAGTTTTTTCAGAAGATATTGCGCCAGTTGCGGCTAGCTTTATGAAGTCCACACCTCTAGCTATCTCCTCCCGTGTTGCCTTACGCACTCCATCAGGACCATCTGCCTCATTCTGGTCGTATATAGGATCTCTTCCACCAGTGATAGTAATCATGCGACCGCAAACACGAATTCGTGGACCTTTGGTAAGACCTCTTTCAATACTATCACGTATAGCAAAAGGAACATCACCTCTTGCTGCAGCATCTCCAGCAGTGGTGACTCCTGAAGCCAATAATTGCTCTGCGAACTTCGCACCGCGAATAGCCATGAAAGTGTCGGATAGCTTTCTACTCTCAGCAGGGTCTGGAGTCCCACCATCATGACAGAAGTGTACATGCGTGTCAATTATCCCTGGCATGATGACCTGATTAGAATAGTCAAGCGTTTTAGTAGCAGACTCAGGTTTGTCTTCAGTTCCAATGTTTGAAATTTTACCATCTTCTACCAAGATGAATGCGTCATGCAAAAGACTATCATCACCAATAATGACAGTTCCAGCTTTAATGAGATAGCTATCCAATGAAAATACCTCCAGTTTATGTCTATGACTAAGATATAGCCAGCCTTTGAGTCTAGTGGCTTGGAAGGACTTGCTACCTATTTAGAAATGGCTAATTTGTGTTTGGAGTATTGATTACAAAACAAACTAACCTTAGTGTGTACGTTCGGCCTCACGGAAACATGTCTTCTATTTCAACTTCTATGTTCCATCTGGAGATAGTTAGAACACGTGTTCTAAATTAGCGCATCGTATGAATAACTTTAAATTGTGTGAATATGCATACAAACATGTTGTGCATATGCACAAATATTAAATGAAGTGATAATATGGGATATGGACGAAGAGGAGGCGGCCGAGGTTATGGTCGCTGGCCAGGAAATGGTCCATTCAGTCATCTCCCACCATGGGAGAGACCTGGATGGTTGTATGGACCGGGTAGTTGTTGGACATTAGGATATAGAACCACAGTACCTGTTGATACAACACCATTGCCACAGGACGCAACCCTCCTCCGACAACAGAAGGAAATACTCGAAAGTCAACTTGAATCTCTAAGACAAAGTCTTGAGAGGATAGAGAGTAGACTGCGAGAGTTAGAAAACCAACAATAATGAAAAAAAGACGTGCTGGTTAGATGAACAGTTCATCTTAGCCAGCTAGTCTATTTTCTATTTTTGCCCAGATTTCTTTTAGCAGTACAGTCAATTCATGGGCAGGAGCATATTCTGGAAGTGATTTAGTATCAACTAATGCTTCAGAAAGGATCTCATCGTATGGTATTTTCCCGATGAGTTCAGCACCATTATCTTTACAGAACTTTTCAATCTCCTGTGTTTTTTCCAGATTGATGTCGTATTTGTTCACAATAATCAGTACAGGAACTTGAAACTTATCGAGGAGTTCAACCACACGGGACATGTCATGAATCCCTGAAACAGTTGGTTCAGTCACAACAACCCCTAACTGAATACCTGTAACTGTTGCAATAACAGGACAACCAATACCAGGAGACCCATCAATCAGAATCCGATTGCGACCAGATTCCTCAGACATTGTTTTTGCCCTTTCTCTTACCTCTGTGACAAGCTTCCCTGAATTCCCCTCACCTGCATGCAGGGTGGCATGGGACATAGGACCATACTCAGTTGTTGACTCGAATACCTTGCCTGAAACACGGTCTTTCATTTCAATTGCATTCTCTGGACAGACAAAAGCACAGACACCGCATCCCTCACAGCCAATATAACTGACTTTTGGAGGGGTTACAGCATCAAAACGACAATTCTCTTCGCATAACCCACAGAGGGTGCATAGTTCTGGGTCGAGTACTGCGACCTTCGAGCTGATGAAGTCTTCTTCTTTCTTGATGTCTGGTTTTAGGAGAATATGAAGGTCTGGAGCATCCACATCACAGTCAGCCAGAACAAGGTCCCTAGCTATTGCTGCAAAAGATGCACAGACGGAGGTCTTTCCAGTCCCACCCTTCCCACTAATGATAGCAATCTCAGTTGGCATCCTTTACTACCTCCACAATATGGGAATATAGTTCTTTGAACCGTGCTTTCCACTCACCCATTTCTTGAGTGAAAGGAATACCACGAGAATATAACTCTGCAATTCTGCGCTCATAGGGAATCTCCATTACAATAGGAATCCCCGTTTCTTTGCTAAACTCACGAGCGAGATTGTTACCTTCACTGTGTCTGTTAACAACAATCCCGTGAGGAATACCTAATTCTTTCACAACTCCAATAGCCATGGACAAGTCATGAATGCCAAACGGAGTGGGTTCTGTGACCAAAAGAATGTAATCACTACCTTCCATTGTTTCAATAACAGGACAAGAAGTTCCAGGGGGTGCATCAATAATATTGATACCGGATGACTGTACTTCTGCTTTGACCTTTTTGATGAGCGGTATGCCTACAGGTTCACCCACTCTCAGCTCGCCATAGGCTAGACGAAGATTATCAGCCTGTCCAACAAAAACGGTTCCAACGACCTTTTCTACCTCAGATATTGCTTTTTCTGGACAAACAAGTCTGCAGCCACCACATGAGTGGCAGATATCATCGTAAATCAAGACTTTTTGTCCTACAAAAATTGCATTGAATTCACAAAATTCTGCACACTTTTTGCACAAAGTACAGCGATCCATGTCCACAACAGGAACGGGGAGTGTGACTTCCTTGCTCTTAATGTTCTTTGGATTCAAAAATAAGTATACATTTGGTTCTTCTACATCGCAATCCATGAGAGTTGCAGTATCAAGCGATAAAGCTAAATTGACTGCAACGGTGGTCTTTCCAGTCCCACCTTTGCCTGATGCTACTGTAATGATCATTCCTTTCACCAACCAGATAGAGAATCAATAGCTATGATGACGGGCGTCTCTGCATCCCTCAGTCAGTTCAGCGATCTCATTGTTTTTGTATGCAGTGAGAACCTGCTCAATAGAAGTACTATTTGCTTTCAGAACAGCAATATTCTGGCTCTGAAAATTAGCTACTCCTCGAGGACCCATACCTAAGACAATAATGATAGTTGGAGAGAAGCCTACTACATTATCGTGAGCGAATCCCTTTCCACCTCTATGTTCTCCAGTATTTGGTCGCACTTCTTTGTTTAGTACAGAACCATCTTCATCCATATCAAACAATGTGAAGAATGGTGCTCTACCAAAGTGAGCAGCAATTATTGTTCCATCTTGATCTTCTGTAGGAATCAGCACACGCTGCTTCATTGGCGTGTTTACCCCCATCTACCGCCGCCACCTCGGCCGCCGCCTCTGCCACCACCACGACCGCCACCTCGGCCGCCACCCATACCCATGCCATAATGGGATGGACCAGGAGCTGAAACACTAGATACTTGTCCTGATTTATAGGCATTCACTGCGTCTCTGACAGTCTCATAGATACCAGAGAGCATCTGAATTCCAGCTGTACCAAGAGCAGAATGTGCATTTGGTCCAAATCGACCAGTGATAACAGCTGTAGCTCCTTCTGCGGAAACTGTTTGTGCAGCTTGAATTCCAGCACCACCTGATGCGGAAATCGCAGCATTTGGTACGGCTTTGAAGTCCATAGTTTCAGTGTCAACAATTATGAAATATGCGCATCTTCCAAAACGCGAATCCATAGGTGAATCAAGAGAATTTCCAGTTGAGGTAACACATATTCGTGCCATTTTTTCAGACCTTCTTAGTTTTTCAAAAGACAATCAGTTCTCAGGATACAGTTTTAATGAATCTTATGCCATGTAGTTACATTTTGTAACATTCTTTAACTAACTCCTATGAACAAATAGACATGAAACGGATTTTTAGTTACTCTGTTTAGCTCTGAATTCATCTTCAGGTATTAGATGATTCATCTTGGTGTGAACCATCGTCCTCATACCAAGCCGTCCAGATTCCGTTGTATCTATAACGGTATCCTTTACTGGTTCAGTAAAGGAACCAGGTTTGTGTAGGTTTCATGTAGCTGTTAGAAACCCTATAGCCTTTACCTAAGTTTCTCAACCTTCAACACTGAACTTATACGTTCAGAGAGCTATAATAACAGAGTTGAAAATAGAAGGACCTTCAGATGGATGAAGAGAAATCAGATTTTGGATTTGACGCACTCTCGAAAAGTTTAGAGAGAAAACTTGAGGGAGGAGAAGACCCTACTGCAACAGGCAGAGTAGAAGAGCTTAACCAGGAAAATTATGCAACCGTTATTGGCGGGACTAACACAGCTGTGGTCATATTCTATCACACAACTTGCCAATACTGTGCACAGGCTTTGTCTATTCTGGATTGTCTGGCAAAACAATATGACAAAAAAGTATTCTTTGGAAAAATCAATACTGATGATGTAGAAGAGGAGGTTCTTGATCAACATAAAATCTATAGCGTTCCGTTAGTCATCGCCTTCAAGAAGAATAGGCCAGTGGCACGCATCGATGGCCTGAAAACTACTGATGTGTATGATGAATGGATTGAAGGTGTATACAAGGGAATTAGACCTATGTCTTAGTAGTCGTCTTTTCTTGGGTTGCTAACTGTTCCGCAACCGCATCAATTGATACCATACGTCCCCTCTATTTCAAACTGAGAGGGACGATATTGGAAGACTGGCACGAGTTTGTAAAGGATTCAGTACCACATTTCTCGAAACAATACATGTCGATGGTCGTCCAGCCCAAATCCGACATATCTATTTGTGATGTCATAGCTGAAGCGTAAAGATGTACTCATCATCAGCAAGGTTAAGCTTACTTTCCACCACTTTTCCAGTCTTATGTAGGAATCGTATCATTGGTTGATTTCTAGGATGTACAAATGCAATGAAGGCTTCAACACCCTTACTCTTTGCAATACGCATGAGGTGGTTCAGTAGAAATGTACCAATCCCTTTGCTTTGATACTCATCCTGAACCAGCAATGCGAACTCGGCCTTGTTCGTACTTCTGTCTAGCAAGTACCTTCCAGCACCTATGATCCTATCGGTTTCTGCTTCTTCATCAGGACGGATTACTGCAACGATAGAAACATCCCTATCTTGGTCAACATCATAAAAGTCCTGAAGGGTCTGTCTTCGCAAACTCCTGAGCGGTGTGAGGAATCTGAAGAATATAGATTCTTCAGAGAGATCATAGAAGAGTTCCTTTATCCTATCACTGTCATCTGGACGAATAAGTCTGAAATGAACATTCACAGGGCCATCAGGACCTTTGAAGGTTTCTTGAGTTTCATATTCTGAAGAGAAATACGTACCTGTTGCTTTAAATGGTACTTGGTCTTCGAATACATAACGCATCGTTTTTGCAGCTTCAAGAAGTTCATTTCTGAAATCGGGGTGAGCAATTGCAATGAGTGAGAGCACTCGTTCACGAATGGTCTTTCCATGCAATGTTGCAAGACCAAACTCTGTTATGATGACATCTACGTCACCACGCGTGGTCACAACACCGGCACCTTCACTCAATCGAGGAACAATACGTGACACTTTCTCATCCTGAGCAGTGGAACGCATACAAATGATTGCTTTTCCACCTTCTGAACGTGACGCTCCACGGATAAAGTCAACCTGTCCGCCAATCCCACTATAGAATTTATGGCCAATAGAGTCTGCACAGACTTGACCAGTGAGGTCCACTTCAAGAGCAGAGTTGATTGCAACCATCTTCTTGTTCTGTCCAATGACATATGGATCATTTACATATTCGGAGGGATAAAAAGCGAATCCTGGATTATCGTGTATGAAATCATAGATTTTCTCTGTACCCATAGCAAAACTAGCAACGGTCTTGCCACGATTAATTGATTTCTTTCTATTAGTAATTATCCCTCTCTCAATTAGAGGAATTAGACTGTCGCTAAACATCTCAGTGTGAATGCCGAGGTCTTGTACACCGGTTTCAAGCAGACTATCTGCAACAGCTTGTGGAAGGGCACCAATACCGAGTTCAAGAGTTGATTCGTTTTCAATCAAACGAGCAACATATTCGCCAATTTTAGTGATAGTTTCATCTCCAGCATCTGCCTGAAACTCACGCAATGGTTCGGTGTATGGAACTAGATAATCGATATCTCTGACACTTAGGAAGGAGTCGCCGTGTGTGATTGGCATATTCTCATTGACCTGTGCAATGACAAGGTCAGCACTCTCAGCACCTGCTTTTGTCATATCAACGGAGATACCTAGTGAAACATATCCATGTTCATCGGGAGGAGTCACTTGTATGAGCGCAACATCAAGTGGCATCTTCTTTGAACGAAAGAGTCGTGGAATGTCGGACAACATGATAGGGGTGTAATCGGCCCTTCCCTCTGCAATTGCTTCTCGGATGTTCTCAGAAACAAAGAAGGTGTTATGTCGATACTGCGTCTGAAATTTTTTGTCAGCTGAGGGAGTATCACCCAGCGTCAATAGATGGACAATCTCATTATCAGACATGCGGTCTGCAAATTTTGCTAGTTTTTGTACCAGATGATAGGGTACACCACAACCAGTTCCAAGAAAGATGCGTTGTCCCCTCTTAATCTTCTTAATAGCTCCTTCAGGAGTCAGAATTTTACTCTTGTACTTCTCAGTCCACTTCTGTTTTGACAGCTGGTTCACCTCATGTGTCTTATGCAAAGAAAGCGTGTCTATCCTATATGCGTTTCCAAACGGAAGGCTCTGTAGAATAATTCGGATATCATTTAGATTATACCCCTTTTGTTAGACGATTTATGTAGTTATTTTGTGAATTATTGAGATATTGTAAGCTAAATGATGATTCCATCTGACATAGACCAGACTTTTTCTACAGAGCCCAAACGGAACAAAAAAGAGTAGGTCAGATCAGCATAGTCCCATCGGTAGTAAGGCTTTTAGACAGGTTTTTTCCGTCGCCTGTATAGATACTAGAAGTTCTTCTAGGAGAAGACTATAATGTCTGAAAAAATCGGTAATCGTTACTTGGTGATTGTCGGTGCATTGATTGTTCAAGTCTGTCTTGGTACAATCTACGCATGGTCAATCTTCCAGACGGCACTCACAGGAGGAACCTACAACTGGCCATCCTTCAATACGCAGCTTCCATTTGCTGCAGGTCTCTTCTTCTTCGCTCTGTTCATGATATTTGCAGGGCGTTTGCAGGATAACATTGGACCACGAAAGGTAGCCACATTAGGAGGAGTTCTGTTAGGTGCCGGATATATACTTGCGTCACTGATTGATACTCTCGTACTTGATGCTACAATGGGTACTCTCTACCTCATTCTCACCTACGGTCTTGTAGGAGGAGCAGGTATTGGATTTGCATATGTCTGCCCAATTGCAGCACTCGTCAAATGGTTCCCTGACAAGAAGGGTTCTATCACTGGCATTGCAGTTGCAGGTTTTGGTGCAGGAGCATTAGTTTTCCTCTATATCGAAGAGTTCCTCATTGTCACTATCTATGGTGGTTATGTAGGCACAGCTTTTCTGATTTTAGGAATAATTTACCTCATCGGTGTTGTCCTCGGTTCACAACTTCTTGTCAATCCCCCAGAGGGTTGGCTTCCAGAGGGATTCACACCACCACCAACCACAGCTGATGCATCAGGTGAGGGAATCATGCCTGGAGAGATGATCAGGACCAGTTCGTTCTGGCTTCTCTGGCTTATGTTTGTCTTTGCAGCCACAGCTGGACTCATGACTCTTGGTAATGTGAAAAGCGCTGCGCTCGCTGTAGATCCATTAGTTGGACCACTCCTGCTTGCTCCATTGATTGGCGGTATCATGTCCATCTTTAATGCTGCGGGCAGAATAATCTGGGGTGCAACCTCTGATAAGATTGGACGTGTCAATACCATGATGTTGATGTTCCTCTTCCTCATCATCTCGATGTTTGGTCTTGCATGGACTTCAACATTCACTGAAACTCCAACAGAGGGTATTTGGATCTATGTCACCATCTTTGCCTCAATCACTGGCTTCTGCTTCGGTGGTAACTTCGCTTTGTTCCCATCATCCACAGCAGATTACTTTGGCTCAAAGCACGTGGGTAAGAACTACGGTGTGGTCTTCACAGCCTATGGTATTGCAGGCATTGTAGGTGCACTTGTTGCAGGTCTCATTGTGGACTTCACAGGTAGCTACTTGATGGCATTTGTCCTGACTGGAATACTGGCTATGATCTCACTGATCCTTATTTTTGTTCTACGCTCAGTCCGTCAGAAGGAAGAAGGAGGAACAGTAGCAACACCAGTAACTCCAGAATAGAACTATTCACTTTGGCATGGGACCAGCAGGTCCCTGCCGATATTCTCTTTTTTCACACAATTGGTTTTGGTAGTCTGTGATTTAGTTTATTCAGTGAAAATACCCAAAAAATGAATTTCAATTTCATTTCACTTTTGTTAAGTACAACGTTGATGACAAGTACTGGACAAAAATTCTGTACTTTGCTGTCACATCCTTGTCATTCAAGTTCGTAAAGAAGCGAAAAGTAGTTCGACGATTTGTATACATCTCCGGGAAATAAACAGTGCGTGGACAATGTTTATAATCACGAGTTTTTTCGCCCCCTCAAAGAAGAGTATACGCTTCTATTGGAGACTAATTCAGATGTCTGAAGACAAAATCACAGTCACAAGCCAAGAAGAGAGGCGTTTTCCACCTCCGGACTCTTTCGTTAAGAAGGCTTATGTAAAGAGCCATGAAGAACGAATGAAGATCTGGAAGGAGTCTGTGGAAAACCCAGATGAATTCTGGCTTAAGGCTGCTAAAGAATTATGCTATTGGAAGAAAGAACCTACTGTCGGATTCAAATGGCTAGACATGGACAAAATCCGCTACAGTTGGTTCGAAGACGGCGTCACAAATATGGCCTACAACTGTATCGACAAGCACATTGAAGCAGGCAAGGGTGAGCAGGTTGCACTCATCTGGCAGGGCGAACCCCTCGATGAATCAAAGACCTACACCTACAAGCAGCTACAAACTGAGGTTAACAAGGCTGCAAATGTATTGAAGAGCCTTGGTGTCGAGAAAGGCGACAGGGTTACTATGTATCTACCCATGATTCCTGAGCTCGCCATTATTATGCTCGCATGTGTCAAGATTGGTGCGGTCCACAGCATTGTGTTTGGTGGTTTCACTGCTGACTCACTCAAGGACAGAATCCTTGACTGTGAAGGTAAAGTAGTAGTTGTTGCTGATGGTTACTTCCGTGCAGGTAAGACCATCCCACAAAAGAGCAACGCAGACCCGGTCGTTGACGATATTGACTTCGTCGAGAAGGTACTTGTTGTCAAGAGAGCCGGTGTTGACGTTAATATGAAAGACGGTCGTGATGTCTGGTACCATGAAGAGATGGAGAAGGCCAGCGATGAATGCGAGACCGAATGGATGAACGCAGAGGACCCATTATTCATCCTCTACACATCCGGTTCAACTGGTAAGCCAAAGGGTGTCCTCCACACTGTTGGTGGATACATGGTCTACACAACTCACACATTCTTACACATCTTTGACTGGCATCCTGGTGATGTCTACTGGTGTACGGCTGACATTGGTTGGATCACAGGCCACTCCTATATTGTGTACGGGCCACTATCTGCTGGTGCTACAAGCTTAATGTATGAATCCACGCCAACTTTTCCAGATAATGACCGCTTCTGGTTAGAAGTCGAGCATTGGAAGGTCAACCAGTTCTACACCGCTCCCACCGCTATCCGTGCACTCATGCGTTTCGGTGACGAGCCAGTTGAGAAGCATGATTTATCCTCATTGAACCTGCTCGGTACTGTCGGTGAGCCGATTAATCCCGCCGCTTGGCTTTGGTATCATGAAGTCGTTGGTAAAGAGAAATGCCCAATTGTGGATACTTACTGGCAGACTGAAACCGGCGGTGTGATAATCACTCCATTACCGGGTGCTGATGTAACGATTCCGGGCAGTGCCACCTTCCCATACTTTGGTTTAGAGCCTCTCATAGTAGACGAAGCTGGTAAGCCAGTTGGCGCAAATGAGGGTGGTTACCTCTGTATGAAAAAACCATGGCCAGGTCTCATGAGAACAGTCTATGGTGACCACAAGAGGTTCATCGACACCTACTGGGTACAGTTCAAGGACCCAGAAACTGGAGACCCAATGTACTACACTGGTGATGGTTCACGCTTCAATGATGATGGTTATTACTTCGTCATGGGTCGTCTTGATGATGTCCTGAAAGTGTCCGGTCACAGACTTGGTACAGCAGAGATTGAGAGCGCACTTGTCAAGCATCCAGCTGTTGCAGAATGTGCAGTCGTTGGCTTCCCACACGAAATCAAGGGTGAGGACATCTACGTCTTTGCCACATTGAAGATGGGTGTGGAAAAGACGGAAGAACTGCGCCAAGAACTGCGAAAACATGTCCGTTCCGAAATCGGTCCGATTGCAACCCCTGCAAAAATTCAGTTCGCTGATGCCCTGCCCAAGACAAGGTCAGGAAAGATCATGCGAAGAATCCTCAAGCGCATTGCAGCAGGTAAGATTGATGATATCGGTGATGTCACAACTCTGGCGGACTCAAGTGTAGTTGAATCTCTCATCGAAGAGAGACTATAGAATTTTGAAAACTGATGAAGCTATTTTTAGCTTCATCTCTCTTTCTTTTTGTTTCGCAAAAACCTAACATCTTTTTCCTTCCCAACGCTGCATTGATTCGTGGTCAGTGGAATGGGTGGAAAATCAAAGATCAATTTTACGCATATGACTGGAAGACTATATGTCACACGAATAACGAAACCGAGCAACTAGTCGAATGTGATGACACAAGTATCAATACGATGTATATTGGTGAGTGATTACATATCTTGCACTTCCCATATCAAATTAGAGGAATAATTTGTTTCATTGAGAGAGATTAAAAAAGAGAGAGGAGAGGCACTCTGACCTCCCTCAAGTCTAAGATTTACCTCGTTTATTCAGTACTATCACTATGACAATTACTACTACCGCACTGACACCAGCAATTATGAGTATCAGAGTAGTGTCAAATCCACCTTCAGGCACGGTTGTTGTAGTCGTGGTAGTTGTGGCTGTAGTGGTGTCCGATGCCTCATTCACAGTAACATTGACACTATCAGTCACAGAGTTACCTGAACTGTCTGAAACCTGTATTGTCACATTGTATTCGCCGGCAGACCATTCATCGACATCATAGGTGACTGTAGAACCATACCAGTCATCAACTACTAGGGAAACACCATCCACAAGGATCTCGTACGTACCATTGTCAAGGTCTGACGGAGTCCAAACAATCTCGTTACCAGTTTCTCCCTCTGTGTACTCAATGTCCTCAGGACTGTTGATGGTAGGTGCTGTAGTGTCCTCTACAACAAACGAGCTGCTGATCTCACTCCAGTATGCAAGGTTGTCCTCCATATAGATGGTGAAGTTGATTTCTCCTAGTTGGTCTGCAGTCCCCGAGAAGGTGAACGTATCACCAGAACGCGTCATTGTGTAGCCATCATCTTGTAGATAGATGAGAACAGTGAAGACGCCATAGGGATGTGTCACATCAATTGAAACAGTGTAGGCAGTACCAAGTTCCACTGGTTCGGGTGTAGTCGAGAGGGCTGACCAAGAGGGGCCATTCTCGAGCTTCATATACCTGAACTCCTTCTCAGTCCACGAACTCCAGATACCTGCGCTGTCTGATGTCCGAACTCTGAACTTGTAATCTGTACCGTTTGTCAGGGTAATCCCGTCAGGTACGAGCGATGTCTGTTGATACACCATCTCCATAGCGAACTCATACGTATAGTAGTTTGCAAGTCCAATTGTGGCATTACTATCAATCACATTGTAGGCACGATAACCGCCCATAGCAGTTGCTCGCCAGCAATTGAATCCAGTCCCATATTTCTTATCAAACCTGATATCAATCAACAGGTCATCTTGGTTAGTATAGGTGAAGATATTCTCAATATCAATGACTAACCAACCATCAATATTGTGAACAGTATAGTTGTCCCTCTCAAGTACGAGAGTTGGCGTTTCTCCACCATAGTTTTCAGTAAAAGTTGTAGAGAGGTCCCCCTTTACAGGAGTTTCAACGAGGTAGACCGAGAAGTTCTCAAACTGGACACTGGCACCAGCAGACGCTGTACCAAAATAGAGCTTATCGATGATCCCTAGTTTGTTTATCAAAGACTGGTTGTATTTCCACTGGAAACGTGCTTCATCCTGATTGAACGGGTAAGCATTGCCAATGGTACCACTGGAGAAGATCATCTCCGAAGCATAATCCACTTCTAGGTCGAAAACCCGATTCAATGCATCTTTTGCAGTTTCATTGTAAGCACTCTCATAATTGTATGCCTGTATACCGGCTGCAGTGTTGTTAGCCATGCAAAAGACCAGATCTCCTGTCTGGTTTGTATACCTGAACTCAACAAGGAGGTTAGAACGGTTATTTACCATGAAGGTGTTCTCAATATCAATGATGAACTTGCCATTATCTGCTGTCAGTGAATATTCTGACCGTGAGAATACCGTTGTGGGTTCTATCCCCTCATAGTTGTCAGAGAAGTCAGTGGAAAGGCTGAAAGTCGGTTTATTCAGCATCAATATGGTAAAGTTATAGACCGTGATAGAAGTCCCACCAACATCGGACACATCAAGATATAGTCTATCAATAACTCCACTCCGTGGGATATAGTTCTCGTACCATAGCATCTGCGTACGCAATGATCTGTTGCGCCAGAACGGAAATGCATATGATGAATCACCTTCATCATAGATAGTCTGGTGGTCAGTATGGTTCTCTGTGTAGAGCTGTGTATCACCAGTAGTATTCAGCTCGAACTCGTAGTCTATCTGAGAGTCTCCAACGTCTTCAAAGTTCCAGCTGTATTCAGGGGTCGAATCTTGAATGTAATTGATTTTTGGTGCTGTTGACTCACCATCCACAGTCAATCCGGTCGTTGTTGGGTCAACGTACTGGAGTGCAATATATGAAGCCTTGAAGTGATCGACCTCGTCCTCTGTGAAGTACTTTGTTGTCGAGATGGTTTCAGTTTCATCATCTTGTTTTAGCACAAGTGAGAGTATACCATCACCAGCAAGTGTATCCGTCACTGCACTGGTCACGTCCCAAGAATACCAGTTCTTCTCTATAAACATGTCAGGACTAGCAGGACTATCAATAGTATCTTCTGGCTGAGCAGAGAAGGTGGGCTGATTGTTCCAAGTGATTGTAGTTTCTGTCCAAGAGTCATCATCACAATAGTGCACTGATGTCGAATTATCTGATGTAGTACCAGTTTCGTTGAGATAGACAAAGATCTTAGCACTAACGAAGTGCATCTCTGGAGATATATGAGACAAATCGTACTTCAGCCAACCCCTAAATGTAGTCCAGATAGGGATAGGATATCTACCAACAAACAAACCACCCTGAAAGACGTTGCCATCATAGTTGCTATCCGGGTTGAAATTATTTACAGTTTCCTCCTCCAGCACTGGGACGATCATAGTCCTAGTCACGCCATCTGATGGTTTATGTCCTGTCGATTCTGGCATATCATCTATTCCAGAAGATTCGTGGGACTCTGTTTGTGTGTTAGGAACGTTACAAAATAGAAGCATCAGTATTACCGTGCTTATCAATATGTGTCGTATTTTCATGATCTCCTCACCGACGCGGTAAACATAACTAGGTAATGTATTTATAATAAGAGTGTATGCTTTTTTCGAGGTTATTCGATACAATTATCTAGTGCACTTGACGTCACCCATTAACTGAATTCTACGTTCTGGTCTTCAGTATATTCAATTTGACTTCACAGATAAAGGTGGATAACTTGGTAAGGAAGCATGATTCCACAGGCAACTATAGTTCGGAGAATGGAGATACAATATCTGAAAGAACTGGCTTTGAGAAATTAGCAGACAAGGACATTCAACTTGTGCTTGAGAGGGTCAAGTCGTCAGAGGAGCCCTGGTGGGGAATTGGTCATCTAGCAAAGTCGGAAATTTCGGATTCAAAGGAAGTTCGTGAAACCATAACAAATAGGGCATCCACTATTGCAGAGGGTCTTGAAGATCAAGAAAAGTATTGGGACGTGCTTGAAAACATTGAACATTATGATTGGTTGTTTGAAAACGAACATATACTGAAGTTCATCGCAGATTCAATACGGAAAGCCAATTTTCAGAGTGAACTTGAAAGAGTGCTGCAGCACATTCCCATAATCATCAAACATGATATAATCAAGGATTCCTTAGCATACCTGATAGAAAATAGTAGATATCAAGACGAAATCATAGAGATGCTGCAAGATTTTTCATTCTTTTTTGGAGAGGTAAAAATCATAACCGCATTTGAACGCGCCATTATGAATTCTGACAACCCATGGTGGTTGATTCGCAGAACTCTGAAATATCGCCCTCTAGCAGAAAATCAGATAATACGAGAGGCTATCACATCAAGGATTCCAGATATTATTGAGGGCATTACTGGACCGGATAGTAATTTTATGATGCTAGATGCACTCTTGCCAGAACCCAGCTTGCTACATGAACCTCGAATATTCAAGGCAATTGTCAGTGGTATCAATAATCCTGCATCTGCGGAAAGTGCAATTCTGTTTGTTGTAAAGGTCAGATCACTGACTTTGAACAGTGAGATTCAAAGATCTATTAACAAAGTTCTGGAATCCACAGATGACTTGATGTATCTTCTTGATACGATTTGCGAACTGCCCAGTATTATGCAAAATCCTCTCATACAAACCACAATTGATTCTCGTATTGGTGATATTGTCAGGTACTTTAAAGAGGATTTTGAATCGATAAACTATCTTGGCTTAATTGCACAAGTACCTATCTTGGCTAAGAATGAAAGAATACAGGCAACACTCAAGACAATTATTCCAAAGATTGTGGAGAAACTTGTGGATGAAGGTAACATCTACGGCATTCTTCCACTATATGTACGTTCATCGTGGTTTAGGTATATCCTAGATGATGAACGATTCAAGGAAGCCATAATCCATCGACTCACCAAGAACTATGGGTACGAAGTACTCCCACTTGCAGCAGAATATATCCCTGAGATTTTAGATGACACTAGAGTCATTGAAAACTGTGCAAGTGCATTTCAAACAGAACAATATCCTTTCAGGGCTGTTGAGTTTATTGTGGAAATGCCTCAAATACTGAATAAGACGCTGATATCAGATATTCTGACTTCGCAGATGGACGACATCTTCGAGAGAGTACGCACATCAGACTATCCTGTAGACGAAATCTCGACAATGTATAAACTCTTGTTCTTTTCTGAGAACCCGCAATTCATTGAACTGGTACTTGATATAGTAAGTAAATACGACCAACCTTGGTTGATTGCAAGTGCTGTCAAGGGAGATAAACGCATTATCGACCCTCCTGAATTCAGGGAAAGTTTGCAGAAAAATCTGTCCGTTCTAGCCGATGTATTATTAGATGATAATCCCAGAGTGCATCTCGATGCATTACTATATGCCCCAGAGGTACTGGAAAGTAACGTAATCAAGACTGTGCTAACTGAACTAATTCCTAAATTATCAAAGCGAATCAAGAAGCGTTGGGAATGCTGGTTTGTGATCAATGATGCTTCAACACTACCTCAATTACGGAATAGTTCAGAGATTCAAGATGCCATTATGAGTCGGGTTGATGATCTAGCATTTGCTATCAGAACCAGACAAGACGGTTTTGAGATAATCAGTCAGATTTCATGGTGTGAAGAGCTAGTAATGTCTGTTAAAATAATAGATGCAATCCTCTTTGCAATCGAAAATCATAACGAGCCTTGGGAGATTTGTGATATTAAATCACCTGACATTCTATTTCAGAATGAATTGATACGAAAGGCCATTCTGGATAGAGCAGCAGATATTGCATTCTTCTTTGAAACTAATCGAGACGCTCGCACAATTGTACCGTTTGTAGAGAGATACGATTTCCTTGCTGAGCAAAGAGAGATTAAATCTGCAATTTCATCCCTTCGAAATCAAGGTAAGTGATTTGTGATTGGACGATTCTTTCTGTCAGATTGTTGGGTCTTAAGTTCAATTCAGTTATTCGATTCACTATTGATAAACTTACTCTCTTCAAGATTACGTATTTCGAAGAGAAGCATCACTATTGAGAGAATTCCCAATGCCATAAAGGCGATAGCATATGGAGAGATTCTACCTTCACTTGGATGTTCATAGATAAGAGAAATATCAAGAGAGAAAGCATAATTTACGCCATATGACGCATTACATTCAGCAATATACATGGTTTCACTAGCAACGGTGATCATAGTGATATTGTATTCATCAATAGTTGTTTGATTGAGGATGATATCAGTCGACCAAGTTGACTCAGTCGTATAACCCGAACTGATTAGATAATTTCGTCTAGGTGTCTTTTGAATTATGTTTCCGCATTCATATGCGATTTCTGAACTCACACCCCATTTCAAATGAAGTATTTCTTCTTGCTCACTAGGAATCTCAAAATGGACCTTCGGTTTCACATGAACTTCATGAACACTCTCGTTTAATTCAATAATACCACTACTTCTCCAAATTGGTAGTGTCAAATTGAAAATACCTTCTCCCATATTGTACAAGTTATGATGAAAAGATGTTGAGAGATTTCCGTTTGTATCACGGATGATTACAATTTGAGAATAATGTGATTCCTCATAGTATACATATTGAGGTTCGAGAGATGATGAGAGAAGTGTTGCTGAACCTGTACCTACCAAGGCGATTAGACTCAACACTGCTAGGATGTAGATATTTCTATTCAATACGAAACTTACCAATTAACAATATAGAAATCTTGTCTTATAAACATAAAACTCACTGTTGGGTAGACTTTAGTAGGAATCTATGCCTGATATATCTTATCCCAGAATATCACTATAGCTATTACGGCGAGAGAAACAGCAAGTATGCCCATTCCAAATGGCATCCATGCTTGCGCTTCATTTATTTCAGTTCTGTATGTATGATATCTAATGTATTTCTCATTTGACTTATAGTCGTAGATCTGTATCGTCTTAATTAATAATCCATCTTCTTTGGAATAGGCTATTTCTACAGTGTTAAGCATTATTTCATTATCAAGTAGAACATAGCTGTAGTCCCATTCAGTATCAGTATTGCTAATCTCGATCTCTCCACCGGTTTCATTATGAATTCTTTGAAATATGGCACCTATGAAATCCCAGTTTCCAATAGGTATTATCGCGAATGGGCCCAGAGGCTTATAATCAGTAAAACTCCCATCCTCTTGCACCCCAGTGTAGTTAGCTTTTGGCAATGGGCTCTCATTTGTTAGAGGATCTTCAATTTCAACATAATCAAATCCAATTATTGTTTTCTCGTGCTGTACCGAAATCACACGTCCATCCTCACATTCCTCGTAAACTTATTCAATGAAATAATATCTCTAACCGACTGTATATGTTCATTTGAGTCCTTGAGATTGAATGGCAGAAACGTTTGATACAATTAGAATAGTGATTAGGTAGCTTAGAAAAGGACATCTATAAATTTCACATTTCTTCATGAAACTCCAACCACAGATGAATTTCTCCATGAAATAGCATAAATTTTACGGAAATTTCTATTCAGTACTATTCTTCTCAATCACAATTAATGATGACTTACATAATTGGAATTCAAGAATAGAAACTTACAGCTTATAATTCTGTTATGTTTTGATCTCTATTCAGATGAACTATAGGCTTCTTGAAGAGCGATGAATTCATCACGAATTATCTCGGGCAGTCCTGGACCTTCTAACCAAGTTGAAATCATAACCACTCTTTCAGAAACCCACTCTTTTGCATCATGTTTCAAAGCAATTCTGAATTCTTGTTTAGTGGCAAATACATGCGCAGAGAGTACATCATAATAGTTGTCCCAGATCAAGTTGGAAGTAATCTTATGACCTATGTCCTTGAGCCGTTTCAATTCAACAATTTCATGAAGGAGAAGCCATTTATTACGAATTATATCATACAAAGTCGTTTTATCACCTGTGGGAGTTTCACCAGAAAAGTACTCAACTACTTCGTTCGAGCTTACATCATCAACTGCAATACCAGCTTCCTGTAGAAGGTCTATATTTTGCTTGATTGCTTTCTCAACTTCATCGACTAACGAATGTGAACGTTTTATTCCAATAAAGACGCGATGATTGGTCTCATCAATGTATATCTCAATTGGCTCGAATTCTCGAAACTCCACAATCAATTCATTACATGAGAAATAATGATGAGGAATACCACTCTCAGGACCTTTCTCAGGTATGTATGTACCATCTTCCACTTGACGGAGGCCCCAATCCCGTTCAGGGGGTACTGGACCTGACTGAAAAGTAGGTACTGTGATGAAAATTATCCCTTTCGGACGTAATACCCTTGATATTTCATCAATTGTGGTTCGTATATTTGTCATCAAATTATGATGCAGAGTCTGAATGGAGATTACTGCATCAAAGGTATTCTCACTATAGGGAAATGAGTCTTCCATTCTATGAATAGAGACTTCAGCCTCTAATGACTCGGTCTCTAACCATTTTTTTGCTAGATCAATTGCTTTTGGAGATGCATCAAATCCTGTGACCTCAAATCCTTTCTTTGAGAGATAGACAAGATGTCTTCCTGTACCGCACCCGACATCAAGAATATTTTTCACACCATTTTCAGTGAACAGAGATACTAGCTTGTTCATGTCGGGGTGGGGCTCTTTGAACACGTGTCCCTCTTTTGAAAAGATTTCATCCCACTCGGGCATTCTTTACAACCACTGAATTTCATGTACAGTAGTATTGCTATTTGCAATTATCGGTCATATCTTTCGTTGTATATCAGTTCTCGAAAAGTGGTTCACCAGTGTCAGTGTCTTCCAGACGACGTACTGCAAATAGGAATGCAATTACTCCCAAGATGTTCATTATAACCTTTAGAGAGAAAGGAACATTTGGACCCAGCCATAGAACACCCGAGATGAGTAATGGACCAACTACTCCCGCTAGAGTGTTTGACATCTCAATCGAACCAAGTATTTGTGCTCGTTCATTTTGGGGATAATATTCGGATACTGTAAGAGCAGGTATAGAGATATCCATCATATCCAGTCCCTTCCACATTGCATATACTATCACAATCAATAGTACATCTTCTACATAGGGAAATACAAGAATTGTAATTGATAATGTAATCCATCCTAGAGTAAGTGCTGCTTTTGTACCAAGATGATCAACAATTATGCCAGCAAAAACTGCAGCGATAGCAATGACCAAGGTTGATACGGAGATCATCCATGTCCATATAGCTACAGCTTCAACACCGAATTTTGAATCAAGAAATACTGGAACATAGTTCGAGAGACCGCTACTGGAAACCGAATCAAGAGCAAAGGCAAGAACCAATAGAAGAACAGGAATAGCTATACTTCGATGTGTTACAGGTGATGATTCTCTAATTGATATTGAGTCCTTTGTGGAGTCAGAGAGAGAAAATGCAAATATTACTACTACAGCTAGTGGTCCAAAGAGTCCAAGAAAGAGGGCAAGGGAAAAATCTGACACATATAATGTGCCTCCTATAAAGATGAGAAGCGCAGGAGGAATAGATGGAAGAACCCTGCTTGCAAACATATAGGATAGTCCTTTCCGCTTTTCAGACACACTTTCAGCCAATAGCATTGATGATGCAGGTCTTGAAAATCCACCACCCGACCAGATGATTGTATAAATGATTGAACCGAGAACGAGAAATGACAAAGGAGTGAGTGAATTTACCTGAGTCAGTAGGAAGAGAGCTGTGACGCCAAATGTGAAAATCAAGAATCCTATGAGAATTACTGGTTTTCGACCTATCTTATCTGCAATTATACCTCCAGCCTGCATTGTAAATGCACGCACCAAAGCAGCGATTGAAAAGATCACCAACACTACCGAGTTGGCAATTGTGTCATCGAATCCCACAGAGAGAGCAAGTGCTTTGAACCATAGTGGCATGAACATGATCCATAAAGAATTAGCAGAGGTAACAATTGTATTCCCAACTGCCATAACTCGAATATTGTTTCTTAAATCGGTTCTCTGCTCGGTGTTCAACGCTACCTCACAAGGGACGATATCCATCCTTTATCTATAGAAGGGTGTATGCCTGCCGTGGTTCATGCATAATACAGGCATACATTCAGTAATAGTTCATTCACTATATTGAAAGACTAGGAAAGGTTCTGTTTTATTTGGGAGGAGTATGTGTGTCTCTGTAAACCGTTCATTGTAAGCTAGACAAATCTGGACACCGGAGCTTTGTCTGTCCAGG
>CAZSWP010000050.1:0-23037 GCA_964610875.1 uncultured archaeon | reverse complement strand
ATATGAGGTATTGTAACATGCAAAGGAAGCGTATACCAGTCAACTGAGTTTGAAACTCCTGTATAAGTCAGAGAAGTCTGAAGGACAAGAATACTGAGAAACATTCCTAATAAAACACCAAACTCCACCAACTGTTTGAGTGTGGTAGATGTACTCTTGAGTATAGCGATAAGTGGCAGTTGCACCTAGCTCGACATCGAAATTAATCATAAGCCATTCTGCACAAGCAACCTCATCGGAAGCCAGAGGCCATCGTCCCTCTGTTAGATTATAGATTGATGGGAACTGTTCAATTAGGTTCTGATTCATCTCAATCACTCTAATTGTAGTATTTATGCTTACATCATATCCTGCAAGTGGTTTGAATGATGAATCAGAGGTATAGAGAGTATCATTTTGATGGGGCGGAAAAATAACCACAGTGCCCCATGCTTTCCGAATTGATGCAGCTTTGGTGATACCTTCAATCTCCATAATTCTATCCGATGAAGGTGGCTCCATTGAACTTTGAAGAATCATGGCAGAAGGACCAATTTTTGTTTCATAGTTCCAATCAATGATTGAATATGAATCGAGATAGATATTGAAGGTAGTAAATACAGTGCCAGCTAGAACGAAACATATCAAACTAACTACGATTCTCCTTCCGTCCCGATTTCTCACAGTAATCACACAATCAAGTATGAATCAATAGAAACAAATACAACGAAAGACATTCTTAGGTTTAACTGATAGCGTATAATTATGCAAGAGTTGTCTAATTGTATCATGTTTTGGATATGGATTTGATTATCTATGAAAGCCCTTATTCTAGATATGGACGGCGTTCTGAAACTTGTTGATATAGAGAATGCAGAAAGAAATGCACAACGAATTGATTTTTCCTTTCGTGAGCTGTCTGACTTACTCTGGAACAACGAGTATCTCTCTGATTTTCTTACTGGAAAAATTAATCGTCAAGAATGGTGGATGAAGGTTACTACACTTGATGAAAGATTAGATGATGTAGACCAAGACATTATCTGGAATGGTGTTTTTGGTAAGAACTATTTCAATAATGAGATACTAGAGTTTGTGAAATCCATTCCGGATTCGATTACAAAAGTGATTCTTACAAATTGCGATTCAATCTCAAAAGAACGGATATTAACAGAATTTGGTAGTGAATATCCATTCGACTATGTCATCTCATCAAGTGACTTGGGATATTGTAAACCTGAAAAGAATGCATTTTACAAAACTCTACAGATTATTTGTACAGAATCGCGAGATTGTATTTTCTTTGATGATTCTCCAAAGAATGTTCAGTCAGCAAAAGAGATTGGAATTAATGCATATCAATATGAAGGATTTGCTAGTTTCAAGTCATTGGTAGAAGCATTTCTAAATATGAATCTTGGACAATCAATATCAGAATGAACTTTCTAGTAGTGCATATTCAAGACGCAAATGATATTTGTAGGATTCTGCTTTAGTTTGGTGGAGACATAATCATTGGTTGAGAAAGTTGATGTAATAATTGTGGGAGCTGGTTTAGCAGGCAGTGCATCAGCATTAAAACTGGCAGAAGGAGATGTAAATGTGATGCTTGTTGAACGTGCATCACGCCCTGGTGAGAAGAACGTTTCAGGTGGAATATTGTTCAGTCAGATATTGAATTCTCTTATTCCTAATTTTTGGGAAGACGCACCAATTGAACGTATAATCACTGGTTATCGTATCTCAATGCTGAGTAAGAGAAGATCCACAACAATAGATTTTCGGGAACCAAACTATGCCAGGCCCCCCTACAACAGTTTCTCAGTAACTAGAGGGAATTTTGATTATTGGTTAGCCAAAAGAGCTGAAGAAGCTGGCGCGTTACTTGCAACAGGCGTTCGTGTAGATGGTCCTTTAATTGAAGATGGCAAAGTTGTTGGCATCGTGAGTGACGATGAATCAGTATACGCAGATGTTGTAATTGCCGCCGATGGTGTAAATTCAAAGATGGCTATTGGAGCAGGTCTTCGTAATGACTATCAACCACATGAGGTTGCTCTCGGTGTAAAGGAAGTCATAGGACTTCCAAGAGATGTGATTGAGGATCGATTTGTCTTATCTCATAATGAAGGTGTTGCACATCTCTTCCTTGGTGCGACCAAAGGAAATCCTGGAGGGGGATTCTTATATACCAATTTAGAGAGCATCTCTCTTGGTTCAGTTCTTCATCTCACATCATTTGAAAGGAATCATGCCGTAGCAAAAGAAATAGTTGATTATTTGAAGCAGTCACCAATAATTGAACGATTGGTTAAAGATGGAAAACTACTCGAGTATTCAGCACATCTCGTACCAGAAGCTGGATATTCTGGTTTATCAAATCTCTATGATGATGGTATGATAGTCACGGGTGATGCTGCAGGTTTTGTCCTTAACCTAGGTTTCACAATTGAGGGGATGAACTATGCTATCGCATCAGGAATTGCTGCAGCTAACACAACAATTCGAGCTCGTAAGAAAAGAGATTTTTCAAAAATATGTTTGAGCTACTATGAGAAGGCTCTAGATGAATTTGGGGTTCTCAAAAACCTCAAAACCTTCAAGAGATTTCCAAAGTTGATGGCGATTCCACGAGTGAATACTGATTATCCAAATTTGATTAATGAAATCTTCAGAGACCTATACACCTCAAGGATGGGTCCTAGAGGTAAAATATTGCCGCAAGTAATGAGAAGAATCCTTTCAAGTATGTCAGTTTCACACCTGCTAAAGGATATGATTGAGGCGGTGAGAGCAATATGAAAACACGACTTGAAGAGAAACTTGGACTCCTTAGATATAACATCGATAGCATTCCACATATAATAGCTGATTCGAATAAATGTCTAGAATGTGATACAAAACCCTGTGTTTCAGGATGTCCTGCAGGATGTTTCACTATAGAGGACGAAGAACTCCATTTTCAATATGAGGATTGCATAGAATGCGGGACATGTAAAATTGTATGTCCTAAAGATGCAGTAGACTGGAATTATCCAAGGGGTACTTTTGGAGTAGTATTTAGATTGAGTTAAGAAAAGCAATATTAATTCCAATGATATTGAAAATGTACAGCAGTTGGTTATGATTTATTAGGGTATACTTTAGCGACATATTGTTGCGTGTATCCTAAATTAGGAGGAGGAACACATATGGAAAATGACTCATGGGCAGATCATGGAACACCTATGTCTAACTCTGATTTTAGATTTAGCGGGAATCTAAGTAGGTACTTTTTACACGGTTTCATTTTTTCACTAGTACAGTTTAGTTTAGTTATCGCTATTGTATTAGCAATGATTTTGAGTGTTGATTATTCATTCTTATTTTCGATTGCAGGAATCCTGCTCATATTGTGTTTTATTGTGATTCTTTTCTCAGGGGTATTAAATAGTATTCTTGCAAATTGGATTTGGAACCTTCAAGTAAAGCATTCAATTACTAGCTATTGCGGTCAAAGTATCTTGCTCTATGTTATGTTCCCAATTATAGGCCCTTTTTATTTCTTTTCCCTTTCCCTAATGATTCTTGGCATTCCGGTTCTAATTGCCATTTCTAGTACAATGATAATAATCAGTTTCGTAGTCAGTTCATTTGTTGTTGGATACATTGGCAAGTACATTGCTGTTGAATTTGAACCTAAAGATGTTGGCAGAGAAGAATTAGCCTCCATTTCCGAACGTCAACACAAATGTCCACGCTGTGGAATCTATTACAATCCTAAAAGTAAAAGAATCAGCTTTAATGGAAACCAAATCATTTGTCCTCGATGTGGATATCAGGAATCAGTACCACCAACTGGACCTGAGATTGACGAACCCGGAAGCTTTTGGGACTAGTCAATATTTCTCGGAATAGTTATATAATATCATTATTCGCAAGTAGGTAAAGGTAGGTAACTATGTCAATAGATAGTGGTACCGGTGGAGGAACTAAAGACTTCAAAGTAGTACAGAAACTGATCTCTATGAGACCAGTTTATGAAATCTATGACGAACAGACAGGTGAGAAATTAGCAACAGCTAGACAAACCTGGCTTAGTTTCTTAAGGTCTACAATAAACATTGAAGATGAACAAGGAAACAAAATCCTAACTGCAAAGGGAGGATTCTTTGACAAAACTTTCTGGTTGCTTGATTCAGATGGTAGTAAGATTGCGAAGATAACGCGTCCTTGGATTGCCCTACGCAAGAATTTTACAATCATGTATCGTGACGAGGAGATAAAAGCTCAGGGTGGATACCTTGCATGGGGATTTGAAGCTCGTACGAGTCAAGAGCAATTTGCATTCAAACTTGACAAGAAGATTTTGTCAGTAAGAGACCAATTCAGGGTCTCTGTTTCAGACTTTATGGACCCACTTCATGCAGTTTCCTCTGCTTTGGTTGTGGACAGAGTATTTTTCAAAGGCAAGAGCGGATGTGGAAGATTAGTCTTCTGTATCGTATGTTTTGCCTTACTCTTTGTCGTATTGACAATCATGGCATCAATGTTTCCATGATGTGGATTCATGATTTGTAGAAATTAAGCAGAAACTAAGGGGATTTTCACAGGAGTTGAATCCCCTCTATTTTTTTTTAGGTTTCAACATGTACGCGTATAATGGACCCAAATGGTAATTAAGGACATATCATGGTAGTAAATCGACCTGGCAGTCAAAAATTGGTAGAAGGTATTCTTTATGACAGAAGTAAGTGAAGATATGATACTATTTGGCGGGTCAATGGAAACAAAATATGTCGCGATAGGAGCGATATTAGCTGCAGTATATGCAGTGGGCTCTCTCATTCCAGTGAGTGGATTTATTGTAGCCTCTGGAGTTACAGCAACAATTAGCATTACAATATTAGTTGCGCCACTTTTTGGTATTCTATTAGGCTCATCTCGAGGTTTTGTTTTTGGTTTGATTGCTGGGATAATAGTCTGGTTCATAGGTGGTTCAGGAGGACTCTTCCAACTCGTTCCAATACTAGTTTTCGGAGCAGCTATATCAGGTCTCCTGACTGGACTTGCGTTGAAACCAATGACCAAAATAGGTACATTATTGATACCAGGCCCAACTATAACGGCCGTTTATCTTTTTGGAATTGCTGCACTATATCTAATACCCAACTATGACAGTTGGTGGTTTATTTCCCCATATATTCTGGCTGCATTTGTTTCTCTATTCCTTCAGTTTAAAAGAATCAGATTTGATCCAGATAAACAAGGTATCATGAAATATCTGCAAATTTTACCATTTGCATTTATTGGAACAATTACAGAATTCTCTATGATGACAATGGGCGCAGTTTACATATTAGCAATCCCAAGCATTGTTTTCGGTACAGCGATATTTCCAGCAATGCTTATTGAAAGAACTGCTGCAACACTTGTGTCTACAACTATTTTGTTAGCAGTGATACATGCTTTTAGAGACCTTTGGTATGATAACACTTCATTGGATGAAGTAGTAACATCCGAATAGTCAAATTAGGAGTGTCACTAATCGACACTCCTTTTACAATATTTCAAGAATTTTCGTGAATGCTAGTACCGTCGTTTCGAGATCCATCGTTGGCAGAGATGTGCTACGTTTCTGGATAGCTTGCTCCGGTAATGGTGGAATATGGATGAATGTCGCTTTTGTGTTTAGACTTGTCTTTTGGATCATATGCATGACTCTGAAAATCAACCAATTACATCCATAAACTCCTGCGTGATAACTGACTTCTGCGGGTATATTATGCTCATGAAGTGTGCCTATTAATGGATGAGGATCTATATTTGTGAAGTAAGCAGCAGGTGCATCAGGTTCAATAACATCAGATTCAGGGATATTTCCATAGTTATCTTCTTTTTGAGGATTAACTGCATTGACAGCTACTCTCTCAATTGTAATTGCACCCCTAGTTGCCTGACCAGAACATAGGATGACATTGGGTTTGTGTTCTGCAATCATCTTTAATGTTAATTCGAAGGCCTTGGTGTAATCAAGTGGAAGAATAATTGATGAAACTGAAAAATCACCTACATTGATATCGTTAAACAATTTTGCCACTTCTTCTGATGGATTTTTTTTAAAGTCATCAAATGGTTCATATCCAGTAATCAATGCTTTTCTCAATCAAACTACCCATCTATGTATATCTAGTCTAGAAGAAAAGCTTTTGCTACTTGTATTAGACAGTCATGATTAGTGGGAAAGCTTGAATAATAAACCAGATTCCCAAGAATATCTGAAAAATCCCAATTATTACATTAATCCAATTAATGCCCCTTACTTTTGCTCGTTTTGATGTTTTATCAGTTCCAATTGCTAGCACAGCACCAAACAAGAAGTCAGTAGAAACATGCGTGAGATAGATTAAAACACCAGCAATAAAGACCATCCCAACACCAACTTGTAATTCATTGACTAGAAGTGTGACATTCGATAGACCAATTGCCGCCCACCAAAGCAAGAAATAGGGTGAAAAAATACTGACCGTTGCACCTTGCATTGTTGCTTCAGCAACTGATTTTGCGGATGTTTCATGTGATTCAATTTGAAGGTCTTTTTCTTTGTAACGATAGTCTTTCAATGCTAAGAGTCCAAATATGACGATAACAGATGCACCTATTCCTACTAGTAATCCAGTAGTGAAATTGTCAAACATGAAAACTTGAACACTTACAATAATTACAGCAACGATACCAAGCTCTACAATTGCATGTCCCAGCATTGGCAATATTCCATGCAACCTGCCATGACGGTTTGCTTGCATTACACAAGCTGCTGATAAAGGACCTGGCATAAGGGCACCTGTAAGTGAAAGTGCAAACCATGCTAGTAATATTTCAACGACTGCCATATTGATTCCTGTTTCGAATTCAATTGATTTCGAAAGAAAAGTATAATGATAAGGTAAAACCTCTTTGTTTTGTTATTAGTCGTATTACAATTATCCTCCTAGTAATCCTTAATAATCTAGAGAGAGGCGTAAAATGTAATTACTGGAGCCTGAATTCTGTGAAACAGGTACAGATAGTCATTCCCTTTGACAAAACGGAAACCGTCATGGATTTCCTTCACGATGTCTTAGATGTTAAGAATGTGATGAAATTCAATGCTGACAATGCCCATCTACTACAATTCAGAATTAGTGATGATAAGATGTTAGACACCGTTGAGGGTCTCAAGAGTAGAGGTGTTGGCGTCGAATTTGGATTTGTTGATATGCTTGATCTAAAAGCATCACTCCCGCGATATGCATCTGAAGAATCAACTGAAAAACGAATGCAGCGTGAAGCAACGCTTGCAGTTGAAGAAATCTATGATAATGTGAAGAAGCAAGCATCTTTGAGCTTTGACTTCATTGCTTTCGTAATGATTTCAGCACTAGTGGCAGGATTTGGACTTATCCAAAACAATGCCACTATAATTGTAGCGTCAATGCTGCTATCACCACTCATAGGACCCATGCTTGGAGTTGCACTAGGTTGGGTTGTTCGTGATTGGGATTTATCAATGAAAGGTACAGTCAATGAATTGATAGCATTAGGGCTTTCTTTTGCAGTAGGTGCAGTAATGGCCCTTCTCATGCCAATTCTTGCACCTCCAGATTCCCTGTATCCCGGATACCCGGGATTTCTAGCCCAAGTTGTGGATGATTATACAAATAATGTTGCAACTGAAGTGACAAGGCGAGGAGGATTTTCAGCTCTTGATGTGGGTATCGCCGTATTTTCCGGAGCAGCAGTTGCGATCTCAATCACAAAAGGTGACATGTCCTCCTTAGTAGGTGTTGCAATATCTGCAGCTCTTATGCCACCTGCTGTAAATGTCGGAATGATGATTATGCTTGGACTAGTTTCTGGAGAAATGATTGCCATGAATATTGGTGTTGGATCTCTAATGCTCCTAGGTATGAACATAATCTTAATCGACATTGCTGCGATTGTCATGTTTAGGATCAAGAAATTAACAGTAATAGCTGACAAATCCGCCACATGGACTGCTGTTACAAGATTCAGACAGGCAAGAACAACTGAGTTATACCATGTTGGTGTTGCTGAACCCGATGAGGAAAAAGAAGTCATCACATTCACTCCTGCAAAGGAAAAAAGAGAACAAAAATCAAAATCAAGTAAAGTTTCAGATGATCCTGCTGCAAAGAATGAATCATAACAACTGAATTTGAGAATATTCTTAGCTCTTTCCTCACATCAAGTAACACTGGTGTGATACTCCATATTATAGGACATTAGTGCTTAGAATGGTTAACAAGTTTACCATTAGATTGGTGAGAGAGATGACTGTTAAGGGTTCAAAAAATAAGTTGTTCAAAGGTTTAACTGAACATGATATTCTAACTTGGGAAGAGGAGAAATCCAGATATCAACGAAAAGTAGGCAGTAAGGTAACTGATATTGATTTCTTGCGACATCTATTGATGGTAGCATCACGACCCAATATCAGTTCGAAAGAAGGTGTAGCAAGTGGTTACATCACCGGTTCAGGTCCCATATATGAGAAAGGTGATACACTTCTGCAGAGATTTAGAACAGAGAGAACTCAATCTGAAAATCAATCACGAGTAACAGTAGTTGATAAGGCACTTAAACCAGATGGACCAAAAATAAAACGCACCTGAAATCTGCACCTCTCTCAAAGCTTATATTGGCAAAATGGTACTTCACTAGTGAACAAAAGGTCCTTAGATTAACTGAAAAGCGAGTGATTTACCATGCATAACTTACGATATGATGATATTCAATACGAAGAAAACACAGTAGATGATGATACTGGATTGGGACTGCTGAAGGATGACATTCTATATGTCGAATGGCTACAGTTTCTATATGGAATCTGGCAGAGAATCGATTACCTCTAATAAATTCATTAAGAATCCAAGAGGTATTTGGGAGCCATTAGATAATGAGTAAGGATGGGCGCAGAAACCCAGATGATCTTGACAGGTTGTTTCGTGCATTAGGTCATAGCACAAGAAGAGAGATTCTACGCCTTTTAGCTCGAAACCCAAGATATCCATATGAGATAGCAAAATTACTCGGATATTCTTCTAGAGTAATTATAAAACACTTGGAATCGTTACATGAAGTAGGATTAGTTTCTAAAGAAGTAACAGAGAGTGATTTGGGCCCCGATAGAACCTATTACAAATTAAATGTTTCATTTGGACTCTCGACAACAATTCTTCCAAACTCATTTGTTGTTAGGATCACTCGTACCGGTCCAACGGGAACATTAACTATTCCTCAAGGTTTTTCGGTATCTCAGTTATCACCAGATGAAAAAGCTGTTCGATCATTATTGAAACAATTAAGATTGGTCAATAGGAAGCTTTCTGAACTAGATAATGAACGGTTAAGATTTGCTAATCTTCGTGGCCATATTATCAAACGCATAGAAGAAATTATGGAAGAACGTGATTGGGATAATGAAAGTTGCCAATATGTAAGGTCATTGATAAACCCGGTAAAGTCTGATTTAAAGGATGATAAGGACGAAAGTCCAGACCCTCTCAAAGTTGTACTTTCAGTATTTGAAGATATGTTCAAAGATCGCAAAGAAAATGAAGAAAAAACTAAAGATGTTAGTGTTGAAAAAAACCGTTAGTTTCGTTAAAACTTGTAGCTGCGTCAACACAGTAACACATGCTTAAGTTATCTAAATTATATAGTGTAATCTGTATCCGCTGGAGGAACCAAATATGATGAGTGATAATGAGTTGGAAATTGAACTTCGCAATCATAGGCTGACCAAAAGCCAGAAGAAAGTTCTTGCAATTCTAAGAGAGAGCGGAAAGGATGGAGTTACTCCAAAAGAATTGATGGACCAAGTGGCTTTTGCACCGCGTACTGTGAGATATGCACTTAGACGTCTCCTATCAAAGAAGTTAATCAGAAGAATTCCTTGTCTTTTAGATATGCGGCAATGGATCTACATTCCGAACTAGTCTATATGCGGACTTCAATACGTCCAATAGGTTGGTCAGAAGTTGCAAAAAGCACTTTACCATGAGCTTTGACTAGTTCGGAGTATATGCCGATCGGTTTCTCAATCTTCTCAAGAGTATCTGTACTATACGCACAGATGGCGGTAATGGGAATATCTAAAATTGTATGTAAAGCCTTTTCATATTCCATCAATTCCGATGTGAGATTATGTTTGAAGAAGCAATTCATCTCTCCTGTGACCCGTAATCCTTTGAAACCTAATGCTCGAGCTTCAGTGTTATGATGTTCCCACTTTTCCATGACTTCATCTATACTGAATTCTCCATCAACAATATACATATCCGTATAGTATAGAATCTGCAGAGCGCCTGACGCCTTATTTTCTTGAACATCTATACCAAAAGATTTCATTGCCGCTTCGATTTGTTTAGGTTTCTCTTCTGAACAAACATAAATTGCGGCCTCGCCTTGTTGGATTGCATCCTGTATGTAGCTGAATAATACTTCGTGCTTGAGTTCAATTGTATCATAAAAAAGAACTATATGATCTCTAGGTCGAATATGCTTCAGACTTATACCTAGGGTTCCTTTGTCTTTTGAATGATACGATTTCCAATCGATAGATCTACGAAATTGCTCTTCAAAGTCCCTCCGGATTAGGGAAACAAGATTAGCATCTTGACTCAAAAGAAAAGAACTGTCAGTAAAACCATCTTTTGCTGAAGTAGCTAACATGACTTTCACACGGTCAAATAGAATATATCTTCCTGGAATGTCATCTACATATCTTATCGAAAGATTCTCTTTTGGAACAAAGTTAGCTAACATTCTAGGAATTGTGTCTTCTATTTGAGGAGTTTCAGTTAAAATCCGTACATGTACTTCATTTTTTAGAGATTTCAATATTGCTTCCTCATAAGCTAGAAGAAATCTAACTATGCTATGAATTGAATCTACTACCTCAATCACTATTGCTGATTCTTCAATTAGTTTCTCCATCCGTTTTGATGCAGCTGCTTTTTCCGTTACCAAAATAAATTCAGCATCATCATCTGATTTTTCAGTTGATTCGCTATCATCTACTATTCTCTCAAGAAGCTCTTCTTTCTTCACAGACAATTGAACAATCTTTTTTCTTGCTTCATTTTGTTTTCTTTTCATTAATATGGAGATGCCGTCTTCAAATGGAATTGCCCTTACCTTTGCAGGTCTACTCAATACACGTTCAATGAGACCAATTTTTTCCAGTTTTGGTAATGTCCTATACACTTCTTCTCTTCGTACTCGTGATTTCTTAGAAAGCTCACTGACCGTTACGAGACCAATCTTCACTGATGTCAGATACAACTTTGCCATGTATTTTGTTAGACCAAAATCTGATAGCAGGTCTATGCTATCTTTATCAATTGGCAATTTCATTCTCCTCAATCTTGACTATTCATTGTCTATTGTTATTCATCTATTTTAGCTTATTGAATTTTGAGCAAATGATGAGTATTGGAATGAAAAGAGAATAAAACACCAATTCTAAAGATATCTTTGTAGCCAAATGCCAGTTTTACCAATTCATCTCAATTGTCCATTTTATCCTATCGGAATTATTCATTTTTGGAACGTACTCGATCGGATTAAATGGTAATTCAACTCCAGTCGATTTTTTTATTGTAAGATAATGCTTTCCACGAGCTGTTGATAGAGTAATAATCCCTTGAGCAAGAGAGAACAATTGGTTTATTGTAACATCATCAGCAGTATTGGAGTGAATCAGATAGAACTCCTTGGAACCTGCTTTGATACTCTCTTCAACACTCTCTTTGAAAAATTGCACCACATCTCTTGATGAAAAATCTATCAAGAGAGGAGTAAGAGCTTCGAATGTAATGACTTGTGGACCAAGATTATTTCGTAGACCTCTCATCATGATGTTGATTTCATGTAGATGAGGCGAGCATGAGTATTTTCCTAGCAACTCTTGACCATAATTCACTTCAAGAATCTGAAACATTTCATTTTGCATGCTTGACATATCTGTCATCAGACTTCGATTTCTAGCTTCAGTAATTACCTCTAGGGTCATCATTCCCAATTCAAGAGCCTTCTGTACTAGTGTAAGCATGAATAGGTCAAAATGGCTATCCTGAGACGCCATTACCAAAAAAACATAGCCCTGTGGAGGTTTGGAGATTAGACTATCAATTATATTACCGTCTAGAGAACCGGAATTTCCGGTGCTTACATCCATCTCCTCACTCTTCGTTTTCACTAATTCCCAGATGTTTACGTATTGTCGCAACCAGCGCCTTACCTGAAAAAGGTTTGATTATATATTCATCAGCACCTACTTTCTCTCCCATCGCAATATCTTTACTCAAGCCCTTTGCAGTGAACATTAGGATAGGAGTACTTTGAAATTGTTTTTGATTCTTCAGACGTTGACATACTTCAAACCCATCGATTTTTGGAAGCATGACATCCAGAAGAATTAGATCTGGTTTCTCAGTAGATGCCACACTAAGAGCTTCTTCTCCATCTTGTGCACAGATTACCTCAAAACCATGTCTTTCTAGGAATGTCTTAGCTAATTCTGTTGTGACTTCTTCATCATCAACAACAAGTATTCTATGTTTTACAGTATCCATGTTTTCACCGCGCATATGCAAAGGTCCCGTTATCATCCATTTCGATGGAAGATAATTGCAGGATTCATGGTAATCATTTTGTACCTTTATCTTTCGTAGATAAACTCCATCTGGTATTATTTATCTTGGAATTGATACTATTCAATTTATGCTTGGTGAATATATTCCTAAACTATTGGAATCAGATTATAGTCTAGAAATCCTTCTGATAGAATAGGTCGAAGAGCTTGATATCCTGTACGAGGATTGATACCATAGACACTGAGAACACCACTCAGCTGTTCAACTTTAAGATGTGAATCACAGGATACCGATTCGCTTCGTAATGCTTGATGCTGACTCAATATCGTAACAGTTGCTCGATCAGTTCCTGGAAGAGCAGCAGTGATTTCTGCAATCATACCTTTCACAACTTTGGGTCCATACATATTCTCCAGTGTATCCAAAGCGAATAACTCGGTGACAACACTTTTTGATTTCCTTTGCAATTCGTTTGCTTCGTATCGCATTTCTTGTAGAATCTTATTAGGGTCCATATCTAATCCACGGGTGTTCCCTTTATTGCCAAGCGCATGCCTACCAAAGAAAACAATCTGCTCCATAATCTCATCATAGTCAATAAAACGAGAAAGACTAGAAGCAAAACTATTAGCAGACCAGCCTTCAGGGAGAAGAATAACGGCTGGACGACCGAGTTGAAGATGATTAGATAGGAATGGAATATAGATAGTTTCCATGTAAGGGACTGCCATATTTTGGACTTCTATTAGACTTAGATGACCTATCTTGAATCCGCCTCCCAACATGTTGTCTAGACTTTCATTACCAGTTGAAATTCTATCTTCTGATGGGTCAGGAATAGGATCACGTGCAAGAGTTATGGCGGGATATTGGTGTTCATACCATGGAAGATAGGTAAAGCGGCCATCACATAAGGTGAAAAGGAATGAATCCTGGTCAATTTGTCGAGCTCGGAGTTTTTCGATAATCACTTGCCGGTACATTCTATTATTAGCAGAATTCTTTTCAAGAATGACAATTCCATCCGTTGCATAGAATATTGGATGAATGACATTGTCACTCCAATCTACTTCATTTACTAGGACAAGTTTTTTCTTATCTCTTCTAATAGAGTATAGCAGTGCTTGTTGAACCCTATATTGTTCTTCAACTGGTACTGGTGCAATAAAATCATTCCAAGAATCAATGAAAATAACTTTAGTATCAGACGAATATGACGTGAATCCACAGAGATTCTTTAGTTGATCCTCTAAATTGAGTGTTTCAATACCTCTTAGATTGACTTCACGCCAATGATGCGTCAAGATGTGACGGTTTTCCCAATCTACTATATCCTTACTAAGAACATCTGATGTTGTTTCATAGTTTTCAGTATCGGAGAGTATCATGATAGAATTCCTGCAATCTCTGAACATCTCTTGCAACAACAGAGACTTACCAGTACCTGGACGCCCGACTATTGTTAGAACATATCCATTATCAAGTGTCATTACGTTCAGTAGGTCTGGAGGAACTGCACCAATATTTCGCATTTCATCAAGGCCCCTATATGATATCAATCATCTAATGGCATATATAACTAAGTGTGGCAAGCTAATCGTATAAGCGTGTCATAAACTGTATGAAATAGGGGCATAACCCGCCTTTCCAAAATAAATTTGCTGTACATTCTTTCACCAAACTGCTTCTGTCAACTCTGCAATCAAAGTTTTTTTCTCTATCATAGAAAATACAATGATCACTCTCTATAGTAGGATCATCTGCGATTTTCTGCCTTGCATCGCGCATAAGATTTGCATTATTTGATTCGAGCCATTGCTCTTTGTTAACAAAAGCCTGTTTCACTTCTTCAAGGACTTCATCTCTAGGTTTTTTCATGGCGGTCCAATCTGTGACAAGCTCGCTGATAGTCCCCAAGAATGATGAAATAGGATATGCTGATTCTTTGCCAAATACAGCAGCTTTGCGATATAGTTCAATTGCTCGGTCATAGTCGTTCAGTAAGAACTCAGCATCGGCTTCAAGAAATATTATTAGCTGTAGTAAATCTTTCATCCCTGAACATTCTGCCAATTCTTTACTCTCTTGGTAGTATGAGATTGCTGTATTGATATCACCACGTCTGACTGCTACATCACCTAGATTCACTTTTGAAACGGCTATTCCTCGCATATATTCAGCTTCTTGACTTATTTCCAACGCACGGAGATTATAAGTTTCCATCTGGTCAATTTGTCCCAATATTCTATCAATCTCTCCCACATTGATGAGTGATTTAGCTAAACCAACTTGGTTATGCAGTTGTTGTTGGATTACAAGCAATTCTTCGAATTCATCTCTAGCATCTTGTGCTTGTCCTTTGTCCATAAAGATGAGACCCTTGATATTTCTTGCATTAGCTACACCTTCAAGATATCCCATCTGTACATATTTTCTAAGGGCAGAAGTAACTAAATTGAATGACCGATCGTACTCCTGTGCCTCTTCCAGTGCAACAGCTCTGTAATATTGGATATCTGCCAATGCCAACTCATGATTAAGATGTTGAGCTGTTTCTTCAGCATGGTCTAGTCGAACAAATGCTTCATCTCGCTGGCCTGCAGTTGTATCAATGTATGCCATGATGATTCTTGAACGGAGTAAAGCAGCCTGTACTTTTGTTCGGATGCGCTCATCCTTAGCAGTGATTTTTGTTACTTTATCAATGCTCTCTTGTGCAGTTTCTCTTGCATGTTCTGTATATCCCAATTCTGCTAAGACTTTCGCAAGTTGTCCAGAAAGCTCTGCAAAACCAATGTAGTCCTTCTGTTGCCATGCTTGATTGATGTAGTTACGAAGATTGTTCAACCATCGTGGATCAAGACTCTGTTTACAGTAGGCTGCGGCTGCATAGCCTTTACATGTAACAAACTTGCAACCTTTTGCGATGATTTGATTGTAGCCATAAAGACCTCTTAGAAATGATGCTTTTGCACACATAGCTAAGAATGAATTGCTATGATTTTTCCATTCACCACTTCCAATATAGTCGGTAAGAATATCGGTAAAGTGTCTAAAAGGGTCTTTTGAAATACGATGTCCTGAACTGAATCTACTCTGAAGCTCATCAATCTCTGACTTCTCGAGTCCATCTTCATACATAGCAAATTCAGGAATAATGGGACTTTTTGACACTTCAATCATCACCAAACTGAGATATTATTTCTTAATATTATCTGGCTTCGAACTAACACTCACTTATCAAAAATATTCTAGTGCATTCATCCGCATGTTTTCACTGTATTTCCACTGAGAAGTGTTAAATCCTCGCATGATGTATACCTTGGTGAGGAGAAGATGATGCAGAAGCGTGTGAGTAGTGGAGTAGCAGGCCTAGATGTAATGCTAGGTGGAGGCTTCATCAAAGGAAGAACAGTACTCCTAGCAGGTGGACCAGGTACAGGAAAGAGTATCCTAACTTGGCATTACGTATTTGAAGGCCTGAAAAACGATGAACCAGCAATTCTTCTATCTTTAGACCAGCCTGTGCAAATGATACAAACCGATATGCAAAAATTCGGTTGGAATCCTGAAGAAGCGATTGAAAGAGAAAAATTAACTATCTTAAGTGGAGCATTGAAACTAATTCCAACAGAGAGAGGTTATGACTATATCATTGGATTTGATCATCCATTGCTCCGAGAACAACCCTTCACCATTCCTCGACTAACTGAATTGGTTCGAAATAAAGCTGAAGAAATCAAAGCAAAACGAGTAGTAATCGATGGTCTCGGTCCTCTTTTGGAACTAGCAGGAAATAAGTTTGAAGTAAGACAGATGATTTATTCCTTCGTCAGAGACGTTTCAATGGATGAATCTACTATTATGATGACTCATGAACTAAGGTCATTGTCTGGTGCTAAAAATGATGAAATGCCCTATTTCATTGCTGATGCGGTGATTAAACTTGATATGAATTATACAAGTGGAGATTTCATTCGCACGCTGCGCATAGTGAAGATACGAGGAACAAGTCATATGATGAAACCAGTTCTATTCAAGATAGAAGACAGTGGCATTACTGTGTTTCCAGAAGCAAGGATAAGTTAGTAATTAAAACACAGGAGTGACTTTCCGTAGAACTGTAATCAAATCATAGATTGAGAAGGGTTTCTGGATATATGCCCTAGCACCAGCAGATAGTGCTTTCATTTGATATTCTTCTAAGAAGTCAGACACTACCACAACTGATAACCTGTGATTAACATCCAAGATAGACTCGATAACATTTACCACCTCTTTTTCTGAAAGGTGGAGATCTAAAATTATTATCCCTATACTTCTTGATACACAGATTGCTAGTAAATCGTCAACTTCACTAACTTCTTCCAGTACGGTGTATCCTATGTCTTCAATAGCCATTCGCATGAGTGAACGTAATAGAGGAACATCACCAGCGATTACTACTGACACCATATCACACTTGTCTCCAATTGTCTATATGCTACAAGCGAGGTGCCAATAAAGAACTAATTAGTGACTGCGCTTTCAACCAAATCCAACATATGACGTATAGTTACAGGTTTCAATCCAAAACTGACTGCACCATTTTTCATTGCTTGTTCACGTACATTAGCATCAGCACTAATGAAGACAATTCTTGCATTCGTTTCTATACCAAGGATTTCTCTCATTGCTTCAAGACCGTCTTTGTTGGGCATTCTATGATCTAAGATGATTACATCCGGTTTTGGTTCCATAGCTTTGAATTTCTGTACAGCTTCTTCACCGTCATATGCATCAGCGACTACTTCATGACCTTTGATAGCAAATACATCCTTATACAACCTGTGAAGGATTGCCTCGTCATCGATTATGAATATCGTTGCCATTTGTTTTAGCCTGCCCATTGGTATGCCTATTATTATTATTATTCTCTTAACCTTATCCGCATCCCGCATTAGCATAGATCTGCTTAATATTATTATGCCTTATGCTGGCGTCTATTGATACAATAGCGAACCTCTATAAAAACTAAGTTGCGATTATATCTAGTATAAAATCTTGCTCTTTTCCCCTTCTATTTTCTCTGCTTTCACTCAATCCCTTTCGATTTTTCGAAAGTGTCTTTGGGTGAGCGATAAAAATGGCTTTTGTTTTGTTACTTGTCATAAATATATTATATCCATCTAATTTTTTAATTTTTTAGATATATCTTACAATTTAGATATTTTACTTCCGCTATTATGTTATAATATATACTATGCAGCGGAAGAAATGTTCAACTTTTGTAATTGTTTTTTTTTCTTAGAACAGGTTCAATGTTAATTGTCTAAACCTCATTAACAATTGAGGAAGAAAACTGATATTTGGTTCAAAAAAACTGTATTTAGAAATTGAATACATATAGTGATCACACACCATACCCTATTGATTTTTCATACTCAGATACTGTGTACTACCTACTTCCACCGAGGATAACCCGGATGATTTGCAGTCTTTTTTGCATTAGGAATCATATAACACAGAAATTGAGTATGAAGAATTATTGGCTCGGTATTATAGAGACCATATTCGATTATATTTTAATATGAGTTCCAACAGATGAAGCAATAATTATAATAATTGTTTGATGTAACATATGCCGATATAAAATATTAATATGGTACAACATGTACCAATTAGTGGTATATCGTGGATTTATAAGAACTATTAAAAGTAATAGATAAATGTTAATATATATAATCATTGTATAAAATATGACAAATAACTCAAGAGTTGTATTTCGATTTTTCGAAAGAAATTGAGTGATAATCAGAATGAGGATTAAATTAAATGAATGCCATATTAAGGAATAATTCCACAGATAAAATACATATAATTGCTACTAAGATGTGAAATTACACCTACTAGAAGACACTAACTACGGTATGCTTTATGATCTATCATCATGACGTTTTCTGGCATCTTTTATTCTTGAGATAAATCTCACTCGTAATTGTTTTGTTTCTTCGAGAATTTTAGAAAAACTCCTGCTTTCTGCCAAACCATATGCATCATCAGCTAAAGACATTCCCTCTTTCATTAGATTATCCAAGTTCTCATCAGGATTCTCTATATTCCATTCTTCTGTATCGTTAGAAGCAATGTTATCAACTTTCGCAACAAGATTTTTTAATTCCCCTAGACTTGCTCTTGCGGCATATTCATCTCTTGAGTATTCCAATTCCTTCTTGAGCTGGGTGCTACTCTGAATTCCCAGAGTTCTTAGATTAGCCATCTCACGGTATAAACGCTCTAAAATATGTGAAAAACGTTCTGTTGCTTTCCTCAATTCTCCTTCTTCTGCTAGACTTTCAGCTCTCTTACGCTGGATTTCTATCCAAGCTAGTATCTTATAAGGATCATCGCTATCAGGGCTTGGTTCTAATTCTCCATGACCTGATTGTTGAGCTGAACTAGGCTTTTCTTCAAAACTAACCCCAGATGTATTGTTAGATCTTCTATATAGAACTACAAGAAGTACCATTACTACTAGAAAAATCAATAGTAGAAAGACAGTACCATGTTCTCCAAATTGCATCATCATGTCTGCATTTTTCCTTTATAGTAACACTCACAGTTTGGGATTAATTGTTGATTAACTATTTGATACAAAAATCTATTCTCTTTTGAAATTCACTAGAAAGAAATCTCTCAAAAAACAAGCATTTACTAGCTATGTATTTCAGAGATACTGACAAATTAATACGTTTACTACTCATGGATAGCGTGTACATATTGATTTATTTACAGGGTAACGTTTACTTATTGTTTTAATCGTATTCTCCTTGGTGTACGTAAAGATATTCCAATAGCTAAGTAAACGCAATAAATTCTATTTCATGTGAGCATGTTTTCGAGTACACGTATTCAGGTTTTTTTGGAATAAAAAAATTAAAGAGAGCAGTAAAATCTCTATTATGAATCATGTATGAAAAAACCGATGTTCTTGTTGTTGGAGCAGGACCTGCGGGATTAAATGCTGCTAGATTGCTGAAAGAGCATGACTGTGATTTCCAGTTAGTCACACAAGAGGAATCGCCTTGCATCAAAAAACCTTGTGCCGGATTTATTCCAAAGAAAGGCCTTGATGAACTAGGATTGAGGAATATTCCTTCGCAACATGAAATAAAATCTGTTGAGATGAAATTCTCAGCAATGGACCCCGTTATTATTGATTTTGAGCAAGTCATAGGCGTAGACGTTACAAGAGAAGACCTGGGTAAAGCAATGTTGTCAAATATTCCAGGCGACCAAGATTGGTTTAGAAAAAATACTCTGGTGAATTCAATAGTACAAGAGAACGGTATTGCTATAGCCTCCACCATTAGAGAGAATGAAAATAATATAATACGAGCAAAAATAGTCATTGATGCTAGCGGTGCATATCCAGTAACACTCAAGAAGGTTCCTATAAGAAAACGGATTCCCACTAATGGAATGGGTTATGGTTTACAACATCATCTCAAAATATCTGACAGTACAGAGGATTTACCTAGTAGAATAGCTTTCTACTACGGTGGAGGATATTCCCCGAGAGGATATGCATGGATCTTTCCTAGAAAAAGGGTGGCAGTGGTTGGAAGCGGAGGTTTAATCAGTCGAGTTCAGACCGATGATAAGAAAGTGGAGGATTACCTTAGCATTTTCATAAAAGCATCACTCCCTATGTGGCCACAACTAAAAGACGCAGTTCTGTTAAAGAGGGATGCAGCCCCAATGCCATTAGAGGGTGTTGTATCTCCATCCTACACCGATAATATTCTTTTAGTGGGTGACGCTGCAGGCCATTGTTCGCCACTCTCCGGTGAAGGAATACATTATTCTGCAATCGCAGGAAGAATAGCTGCAGAAGCAGCAGCCAAGGCAATTAAACGAAAAGACTACTCTGGGAAGACACTTTCAGCTTATGAAACATCATGGAAAAAGGAAATTGGTTCAGACCTGAAGTGGGCCAAGTGGCTACAACAACGTCCATTTTCCTCATCAAGCTCAACTGGAAAGAGAACCTCATTTTTAGATTCAGAGAAGAATCAGAGACTAATTGCAGAGATGTTGGTGGGTAAAAAGAGCGTATTTCGCACCTTACTTTCAGTGGCACCTAGTTATCTTAAGTCAAAGATATTCTAGTATTTCTCTCTTTGACAAGCAATTTTACTATTAGCCAAAGGATTTATATTGTATTATTCGCAATATAATAGCAATAACCTGCGATTATTACAATGTTATTAACCGTATTTGTGATTTTCGCAATACAATAAAACAGATGCGGATTCAGCAAAACTGTGGAGAACCTCACTCAGCAGCTCATATGGACAACGGGGACCAGTCCATTGCTTGGCGAGGTCTTCACATTCCATTGAAACCTCTCCCACTCAGCGCGGTTACGCTGGTAAGATCAACAAAAAGCATCTCTGGATTTCGAAGATTTGTGTGTTCTATTAGAGGACACACACAGCAAAGGTGGATCTGATTTTACAATCAGAAACTTCAATGAACAAAGAACTAAACTTGATACCGACGATCTCCTCGAAAATTCCATATCACAATCAGATCCACTTTACCCTTTTACCAATCTTGGCTCGGCCATAATTCTTCTGCAACAAGCTTTGCTTTTGCTCTTACTTTACTATCAATGTCAAGCATTAATGCTGAAAGAGTAGCATGAGCAAGTTCTGAACTAACATTCTTACATAATTCGATAAGTCCTAAACGTAAATCAACTACGCTGTCATTTGTGAAGGAGAAAAACAATTGCTCTGCAAAGGGGTCATCTATGTGTGACAAGGTTCTCAAAATATCCCTTCTCACAAGGGCGTTGGAATTAGCCGCAAGTTTTGCTAATTCTTTTCTATCTGTTAGTGATGTAGTAGAGATCATTGGAAACGCTCGTGCTTCCTTTTCCGGAAGCATCTCTGATTTTGCCTTACCTAATGACAATAATGCTGACGATATTTTAGAAATCGCTGTAGCAGCAGAAGCACGTAAATGAGGAACTCCTAAAACTTTCTGTAATGCATTTGTAGCATCCCTGCCACCATGGCTTGCAAGTATGTCAACAGCCATTAAGGACTCATTTTTTGACCCACTATCAAGGAGTTTTATGACATCATTTTGTATCGCAGATATTCTGTACTTTGCCAATTCTTTGAGAGCTATTATACGTGCCGATTCATTAGGACTATCGAGCTCAAGGTATCTATTCAAAGCTTCTTCTAGAAGTTCAAGTTCAGGATGACTCGTGTTTTTGGAATTGTGACTTTTCCTCATTTGTCTTATTTCTGAGAACCAATCATCTCTGCTTATTTCCTTGAGTGATTGATGGATATCGAATCCAAGTGTCTTGAATGCATGATAAATTCTGTTCCATTCAATAGACGATACCACATCCAGTGTGTCTGGTATTCCAAGTGCGATTAGAATTTGATTTCCGTATACAGTGTTTTGGATATCCGCTATGTAATATCGTTCTCTTATGACCCCAGTATTTGCATCTTCCTTAGAAAAAGGGATAGTCATGTTTTGTAGCTCTCTCTCATTCATTGAAATAACATCAGGAATTAATGCAGATAGGTTAGTAGTTGCAATCATCTCTATATCGAACCCGTTTCTGTTAATTATCGCATTATCTCTTCTGTAGCCCTTCAAAATCCAATCAAATAACGCCTTCCTGATTAATTCAGGATTAGAAAGAGATGACATCCATTCAAGAATATCTGCACTAGTTTTCCTCAATGCGAAAAAAATTGTTGAAGCACCTAAAAACCTAAAGAGATGGTCCCTCATTGCGAGTAGATTGATTTTGACCTCATTCAGTGTAGAAACGAATTCAGTACGAATCTCTCCCAGGCGTCCATCTCTCACTGATTCGTAGAGGATATGATTACTCCTGTCAAAATCCTTTGATAGTACTGCATTCAGAAATCGCTCTTGCACTAATTTTTCACCCATCACTCTATGCATGTAAGGGAATCAATATCCTAACTCCCAAACATACATAGGTAAGTGATACGGTGTGGCATATGAACACTATTCATTATACCTAAGATAGTCTAAGAACCAACACCACGCATCTTGTGCACAATGAAGCACTTCTGACGATAGGACTGATCCTCTAGTTTATCTATGAAATTCTCTAGGCGTTTAACCCTGTCAAATTCTTCTTCGATACCAAGATCTCTAACGGTGATTAGTGCTTTCTTGTCCTCGATGCGAACATAAATTCCACCCAGTCCTACATTGTGCTTCATGTATACTGGTTCTTCTTGATTCTTGACACGATAGAATCCCTGTCTTCTGAGCATTCTCGTAAACATCATCATGTGTTGTCGGCCCTCCCGGCGGCTGACAACAAAATAGTACACGTTACCATAATATAAAGACAACAGGTTTCAAA
>CAZSWP010000049.1:0-24638 GCA_964610875.1 uncultured archaeon | reverse complement strand
GAGAAGAGAAAAGCTGCTAAGAAAAAGGGGCGGGTAGTTAGAAAGATCACAATCGATAAAAAAGAGTTTGAGGATGAATATTCCTTCGTTGCTTAATCACAAGTGATGTCCTGTTGCACGTTTATTGAACGACCGAGATGTTTAAATTCTCATGTCAATGGCGGACATACTAACTTATTCAGAGGTCTAAACAATGCTCCAGTTTGAATGGTGGACTAATTGGGTTGAATCGATAACACAGAGCCTTTCCTTAGGCGCATTTTCAGTAGTATTCTTATTCTTTGGTCTTCTTGCTTTTGGTTGGCTTGCTGTGCACGTTGAGCATGCCCGTCACTATTCAAGAATCAAGATTATATTTGCAATGGTTTTAGGTGCAATTTTCATTGGCTATGGTATTCACTTTCTACTGCTATCTTTTGGAGCATGAATGAGTAACTCCTTGTTCAATGAGTAGAATATGATATGTACTTATACACATATCATTGATATTGTTCTCCAGTTTTATTTTTTCATAATACTAGTTGAAATTAGATTTGGAATGAGGCGACTGAATGTGCTAAATGATCCTGATGTAGAAAAGATGGCTGTCGAGAGCAGACAGAATCTGGTCAAAGAGTTTCAGGAGAAGCACGCTGATTTGAGGGACAGAGTGAGTAGAGTTCCCATTGATCTAGCTGGCAAAATTGCGGACAAATTAAAATGTCCTCTTCAAATAGCTATGGTTGCCTATCTCATTGACCTAGACGGTATTCTTTCAATCCGTGAAGCTGTCAATCTACTAATGCAGGAGATACATAGACGAAATACAGTTGGGTCTAATATACCGAATATCCCTGGAAATGTTCAGGAATTTGCTATTGATGAAGGACGCTGGCTCGAATATCTTTATGGAAAATACTCCAGCCAATTAGAACTTAGAGTTCGAGAGATTGCAAACATCGAAACTGCAATGGAGGAGGATGATATTCCTGTTGAAAAAGCAATGCTTGTTTTATCAGCAAGAACAAAAATAGCAGAGACCTTCATCGCACCTGTTATACAGACATGGTTGAATGAACATGTGCAATCCACTCATGAAGACGTTCTCATTGCATTGGGAATAGCTGTGACCGAGTGGTCTGATAGCACAATTAGAGGCAAACTCATCTCGCTAAAGCGTCGAGCTCAAGCATTCTACAGATATCTACAAAGGATCATTATGGAGGGTTCATCCGAGTCTTCTGCAATGGGGAGCTACATTGCAAAGATCAATGCTATTGTAGATGGATTTGATGCTGATTTCAATGAAATGAGTCTTCTAACATTATCTCATTTCATACTTCATATCGCTCCGAAACCGCTTGGAACGCGGGGTGACCGTTCTTCCTATGTGGATGTTGGTTCCAGTATGTCGCGTGGTGGAAAATTAGAACCCGAAATGATTACTCCTTATGATTTTTTGGAACGAGATGTTAGATTGGCAAAACGTAGACGCAAGGATGATAGAGCAAAATATCTACATGAAAAAATAGCTCGGGTTTTGAGGGTCTTGAGGTACCAAGGTACATCTAGCAGGGATAATCTTGAAAGATGTATTGACGAAATATCTACTCGTCTACAGATAGATGGAATTGACAAGGAATCGATAATCGACAAAATGGAAGCAAGTCTTTCAGCCTCAAGAGCTGAAAATCAAGATGAAACAGCAACATCATTGCTTTACGATTTTATCATTACACATGTGTATGGTGATACTTGATATGATGACCCAAAGTCCACTATATTGGTTGTTAGACATCGAAGCATATGATTTCAACTCAGGACCATTAAAGAAAGCAGACTTAACTGGTAAGGTATTGATTATTTCTACACAACTCTGGTCCATTCTTCGTGATGATAAAGTCTACTCAATTCTTGTCGGTCCTGGATATTTCAAAGGCTATGGTGAGAAAAAAGGTATCAGAGTTGAAATTGAAGAACACATCTCTGCACTCATGTTCGACCCAACAATACTTCGATATGATGAACCTGTTCCGCTAGTTGACATCATAAAACCAGAAGTAATAGATCCTCTCTCTGCACGGGAAGAAGAAGAAATAGTTACAATGGTTAGTCATCTCGTCCTTGAGCGTGGGAATGTACTAGCAGTAGATCCTGTTGCAATTCTGAAAGGTGGTCCCAATCTTCCTACGGTTGCTCACTACACTGATATGCTGAAAAGAATGAATGTTTCTCATATATCAGGCGTACAGCGTGCCCGATTCATTCTAGCCGGCACAAATCAGCCATTATACAAACCCTTCGTGGAATGGTTTAATCATCATAAATATGCTAGTCCTGAGAAAAGCAAGGTGCTGGCAATACCATTTGGCAGATTTGCTTCTTTTTCAAATATCGAAATCATGTCCGATTGGATGATTGTTGAAAAAGCTGGTGTTGGTGGGACTGGAATTGAAGGATTCAGGGAAGAATATGAAGCAACCATTGGACTTGTTCGCAAGAGCGTTGAAAGCTTTATTTTCGAGCTTTGACGAAACCACAAGAGTCTTGTTCGTTCTTTAAACCTGCGATATGAGGTAACTTCTTGGAAGTAGCAGATGCAGATATACAAAAACGGATGACCAAACCCTATTCTATTGTATTACGTGCAGGAAGGCAAGAATTGACCATCTATGTTTCTGTGATTTCTGATGTTCTACATGATAGACAACGAATGCAATTATCTGGAGTAATTGAACTAGGATACCGGTCGAACGGTCTTATGGAGATTCGTCGTTCTTGGTTTGTAAAGTATAACAAACCTGTCTATTATCAACCCAAGGAGTTTCATGAATTCTTACGTAAAGCAAAAGTGATTTTAATTCCCAGAAAATTCAAACCAGGTTTTCTCAAGAATCTAAAAGATTTCTTGGATCGTCTTCAGGCTCCAAAAGCAAGAGTAGTGCCAGTTTGTGAGCATTGTGTTCGAGATGATAGATTCACAGTATTGACAAGAAGAAATGCAATCAAAGTATCACAGACGCAAGTTCTTTGCCTTACATGTGCAAAAGCGGATCTCAAGACCGACCTGAAAAGTATGAATGTCCACCTATCAAAAGTCATGACGCAGCATATAGAACGACAACTTGCGAAAGTAAAATCAATACCTCGTCTTCTTGACTTACTCAATCCAAATTTTGACCCAACAAAAGACCCAGAATTGACATTGGTGGATACTCTAACTACAGGTTTCACAGGGACTGGTAAGAGAGTTTCAGAATTGAACCTCCCAGATGAATTTAGGAAATTACTCTCCGACGAAGGATTCTCAGAATTGTTACCAGTTCAAGAGCTTGTCATTGATGCCGGTCTTCTAAAGAATGAAAGTTTAATGATTGTATCTTCTACTTCATCAGGCAAGACTTTGATTGGTGAGATGGCAGGTATCCCATCCGCATTGAAAGGTAGGAAGATGATTTACCTCTCACCCCTTGTTGCATTGACAAATGAGAAATATGAATCTTTTAGAACACGTTACAAGAAATTAGGCCTTCGTGTTGGAATTAAGGTTGGTATGTCCCGACTTGATGTAGGCAAAGAGGGAAAACCGATTGTAGATACGGATGTGTCTAAAGCTGACATAATATGCGCTACCTATGAAGCATTGGATTTGATTTTTCGTTCAGGCGAAACCAAACAGATTGGAAATGTTGGGACAATCATCATTGACGAGATTCAAAATCTTGCAGACCCTGAACGTGGACCAGAACTAGATGGTCTTCTTGCGAGAATGCGTTTTCATTATCCAAAGGCACAGGTCTTAGCACTATCTGCCACAGTTGGTTCTCCTGAAACTCTAGCAAAAGAATTAGGACTTAACCTCGTTGAATATGTTGGTCGTCCTATTCCATTAGAGCGTCACTTAGTCTTTGCACGGAATGAGGAACATAAGCGTCATATAATTCAACGTCTAGTAAAAGAAGAGTTTCGACACGAGAGCTCATCTGGAAACAAAGGACAATCAATTGTATTTACATTCTCACGTAGAAGAGCACATGGTCTAAGCGACTGGCTTCGAGAGCATCGCGTACGTAGTGCTGTTTATCATGGGGGTTTATCTTATTCAAAGCGACGGAGTATTGAATATTCATACAATAAGCAGCGATATCCTTGCGTGGTTACTACAGCAGCTCTGGGTGCTGGTGTAGACCTACCTGCTTCACAAGTCATCTTCGAGAGTCTCGCAATGGGTGCAGACTGGATATCTACTGCTGAATTTGAACAGATGCTCGGGAGAGCTGGACGACTTGGCAAACATGATAGAGGGAAAGTCTACATGCTTGTTGAACCTGAACGAAAATATCATTCTGGACAGGACAAGGTGGAAGATCAAATTGCTGCTGAACTTCTCAAAGGTGAAATAGAAGATGTTGAACCCTTTGCTGATAAGGAAGTTTCTGCTGAACAGATACTTGCTACAATCTGCTCTACAGGATTAGTCGACCTCAAGAAGATTGCAAGAGTCTACTTGAAAATGCTATCTGGATCAGTCCCTCCATCAGATGCTTTAAAGCATCTGGTCAAAACACATATGATTCGAGTAAAGGAAGGTGGCGCTCACACTACACCACTAGGACGTGCAACATCATTATCCTTCCTGACACCAACTGATGGATATAATGTTAGGAAATTACTGGATAAAATGGATGTTCTTGAAATTGCTATCAAGTTAGAACCTTTTCAAAATGTGTATCTCACATCTAAACTCCAGAGTGAAGTCAATTCAGCTTTTAGAACACATATGCCTACAAGATTGTTTTCAGGGATATTTGCTGAGATGACCAGTATGAAGAATCCGCGTTCAGGAGCTGCAAGACTTCCCAAATGGGTCTTCGAGTTATTCTCAGGCTGGACTTCGGACTTCTTCAATTGCGGCTGTAGCTTTTTCCCGGACTGCGAACACCCAAAAATCGAGTTAGGTAAATGGCTTGTAAGGGAAAGAAAGAATGGTCTTAATCCATCAGGGTTAGCAAAGAAACTTCAGGATGATTATGAACTCTGGGCGTATCCCGGTGACATCTATTCTTGGTTGGACTCCCTGATTCATAATTTGAAAGCCGTACAACGCATTGCTGATGTTGGTGGTAGAACTGATATCAACGTGGAGATAGAAAGTCAAATAGCTAAGATAGAGCGTCCTTTGGACGATTTGGACTCCGAGAATGAATCAGCGTCGTAACTCATCATTACATAATTCAAATGCGACTCTTATGTCACCTACTGAATCTGTATCTAAGGAATCAAGATTCAAATCTATCCAATTGTGAAGATCCATCCTTAGCTGTTCTTTTGCGGTTGTAGATATTGGCAGTATAACTGGTTCTTCAGATATAAGTTTGAAGTGGCTTCCACCACATGAACATTCACCATCTAGAATCATGTCAATATCTGAGGATTGCTTTCCACATGTACGGCATACAAATTGCATTATCTAAGCACCTTATCATGTGTTGACTAGATTATGCTTTAGAGATTGGTAATCTTTGGGTAATACAACCTGCATATCCAAAATCCTCACACTATACTTATCTAGCGGCCATACCCTCTGAATTTGGGGTTGACTCAGATGGCTAGAACTTGTGCATTATGTCGAAATCGCCCTAAGATAAAATGCGACAAATGTAAGAATGAATTCTGTCATCAGCATGCCATCAAGTGCCATTCTTGCGGCACAATAACTTGCATCAGGGATTTAAGCAATGATACAAAATGCCCCATCTGTAAGAATTCTTTACTAATTTGCCCTGAATGCCTCCTGAACGGGATTATTGTAAGGACACTACCAAACACCAACATGTGTCCAGAATGTGGATATAACGCTAGAATAATGTAAGTAAGAACCAAATCAGTATTAGAGTCAAACCTACAATGATGATAATGTTTCTTGTTCTTTTTTCAAAACCCCACACAATTGGAATGGGACCAATAAAGATAACGCCCTTTGATTTCGAAGTATACTGGGAATCCTCTGAATCTGATTTTGGAACTGATGATAAAATACCTATGAAAATCATCAGAAATCCAAGTATTATCAGAATTAGAGCAATGTTTTCTAAAGATACTATTCCCTGCATTGATGGATCACAATCCTCTACACCACAGTTGAATCATTAGTAACTCTTGTGTCGTATCCTGTAGATGGTATCTCGAATTCCATTATCTCATATCCGCCAACATTCTCTCCTTCGTATGCCCAAAGAACTACCAAATCATCATAGATTTCATATTCAAGTAGGCTATTGATTTCCAAGACTTTGGACCCAACCGGATATCTCCAAACTATTTCGAAATCATAAGGTGCAATTTCTGCTTCAAGCCAAGTTTCAATCCTATTCTTACCTATTTTTAGTCGTCCTGCGAAGTCTATCAGAAACATTACTTCTACAACTTCACTTGCTCCCTTTAGAAAAATATCAGCAAAATTTACAAACGATCGAACATGCTCATTATTGAGCTCCACTCTCTCTTGATCTAAGAAATACTGCATGTTAGTTGAGAGTTTTCTTATTTCTTCTGCCAAGGAGTTGTCATCTTGAATCAGATTTCTGTAATACCCTTCAGGATCTATGTATTCATAAGAGAGTTTCTCATGTATCTCTCCTGTTGCAGATACTGAGAAGAATGACTGTGCATGTACTGGTTCAACCAGCTCTGAGATTTCGTATAACATTTCTCTGTCTACTCCAAAGGAAGAGCTTGTATTCCTAATGAATTAAGCTGATTTGAAAGTGTGGTTGCATTGCTTGTAAAACAGTAGGTGACTCTCGGTTCTACATTCTGGGCGAAATCCACTAATCCTGGATAGTCAGAGTGTGCACTAAGTGGGAAGCCCATCGTACCATATTGTCCCAGTGCCCATCCTGAGAGCTTGTAAATCTGAATCCTTCTCTCAAAATCCATCCATTTTTTTCTTCCAATGATTTTTTGAAAATTCCTGTTGGTATGTTTGGGTGATGATGTAATTACAACGCAATCCTGTTCCAGAATTGAATGCATTTCCTCCTCTTCAATTGAAATAAAATCCAAATCATTACCGTATTTGTTGTACACCTCATTGACTGAATCAATGGTCTTATTCCCTGATACAACATTAAATCCATTATTCTGCAACAAAGCAATGGCTTCCTGAGCCTTTCCTAGTGAATAAGCTTGGAAAAAGGGTAGAATTCCTTTCTCAATACTAGTTTTTGCTTTTTCTACAATATCGAAATGAACTTGTTCTCTGTCAGGAAATACCCATGACGGTGTTCCAAAAGTCGCTTCTGTGATTAGAACATCTGCATTGACTGGCGCTGCTGCTTTATGGACTATACTGTCTACATTGTTGAAGTCCCCTGTGTAAAGTACTTTCATTCCATCGTCAAACTCAAAGAGAAACATTGATGACCCAATAACATGACCCGCATTTAAGGCAGTGACATAAACTCCAATCTGCCCCAACGTTTCATTGTATCTCACAATACTCTTTGAACAGCCTAGTCGTTGTCCTCTAGCTGCTAATGTTTCGAATGTTCCTCTTGTTGCTACAATATGTTTCGCTTTCTGAATACCTACTATGTGATCACTGTGAGAGTGAGAAAGAAATGTCACTGCACCTCTTGCATACGTGTCAAGAGCAATTTTCATACTACCATATTTCAACACAATGCCTGAACCGCTTCGGTTGATATGGAGTGTGGACATTTCATCTACCTCGGTAAATGGATATGTGATTTAACAAAAGGGTTTCCGAATGGTCCACTTATAGTACTCTCCTGAAGAGTCCCATTTCATTTGTGATAGGTTCAATTCCGAGCGAGATTGATATGTGATTTAGAATTGGAAGCTGTCGTTCATCAAGAATAGTGAAAACGACCCTACTGATTTTTCTAGCACTACAGTACCTCAAAATCTGCGCTCCTATTAAATTAGGGTCATTCATATCTTGAGAAGTTATAATGCCTGTGACATATACTGTATCATCTATTTCAACAACACCAAAAGCTATGCTCAATTCATCTGCCTTCACTTTAAACAAGCTCCCTATGGAAGCAGACATTTCAAGACCCATCCAAAAATTAGATGTATCAGGGAGTATAACTGATTGATTCATCCAATAGAGTTGTTGGATATCATCAAACTTCAAGTTGGTTAGATTATGGTGTTTTTTGGATTTTTCATTACCAAGTTCAATGGACGAAGTATAGATCTTTTCTATCAATTGAAATTTATTGGCTTCTAAAGCAGAAACTGACCAGAATGGAATAGCACTCTCTAATGGAAACAACTGATTGGGTGTTTTCTCATCCAAAAATAACAGTGCGTCAACCTCTCTTATTGTAACTGACCTGAAAAATGGTAATGATGATTTCACTGTATGTGTCTTCAGATGATCTATATGCTCCTCTAGAATTCGGATTCCAATGAGACTCATGGCTCTTCTGGTTGAGTCACGATATATTGCTGTGGCGGCTACTGTTTCTCCTCCCCATTCAGAAATGAAGAACATTGAGTTTTCGAGGTCCATGAATGATTTGGCAAGATGTTCGACAAGCTCATAGTTTCCTAAGGTTTTCTTCTCAAATTGTAACCATAGATTAAGTTCCGAATGAGTTAGTCGTCTGCTGAAGAAAGGTTTCTCTGACATTATTATCCTCTCTTAAGAAAGCGGGGCAAGATTTTCTTTCCTATTAGTTTGATTGCCTTAGATTTGTTTGGTCCAATTGGTGAACCAACTACAAAGTGTGTGACTCCAACATTAAACAATTCTTCGATTCTCTTTGTACAATACTCTGGTGTTCCAACAATTGCGAAGGAATTGATCATATCGTTAGTCACTAGCTGTGAAGCACCATTGAAATCTCCTCTCGTCAAACACTCTCGAATTTCAATTCCATCTTCTAAATCAATATGGTGCCTTTCAAGTATCGAATCTGGTGAACCCGCTACAATAAATGCGACAACTACCTTAGTATCGCCCTTCATTGCTTCCTTTTCAGAATCTGCGATACTGAAAGCTGTATAAGCTCCAATATCAATTTCTTGTAAGTTTCTATCTGCTTCCTTCACTCCCATTTTTATCCTTTGAATGGCTACTTCAAAATCTAGGGGATGACTTGCATTAACGAGAACCCCATCTACATATTTGGCGGTTTCTGTTAACATCATTGGTCCTTGCGCACCAGAATAGATTGGTATCTTTGGTGCAAGTTTCAGCGTCTTACTATCTATTTTGATCGGTCTTCCATCCTTATCCTTTACAATCTCTTTTTTGACATTTGCTAGTTTGGCATTTTGAAAATGGAATACTTTCCCTTCAAATGATAATCTCTTTCCTGATATCAATGCCTTCATTGCATGGATTGCTTCAATAACTGTAGTTACAGGTTTTTTCCACTCAAGACCGAGTGTGTCAAGAGTGACCTTGTCTCCAGCCCCAAGTCCCACTACAGCTCGTCCATTGCTTACTTCATTCAGAGTCACCGCAGCTGCAGCGGACAAAGCTGGACTTGTGTGGTAGGGGTTTGTAACTCCTGGACCTATCTTGATTGTTTTTGTTGCTAGAGCTATTGCGGTCAATGTGACCCATAGATTCCTATTATTGTAATGGTCAGTGATCCAGATGTTTTTGAATCCAACCTGTTCAGCAAGCTTCGCTAACTTAACGATTTCTGATACTGGCTTATCAGGAATGAATTCTATTCCGAAGCTTGACACTTCTTGATTCCTCCAGCTTTCAACATTATTCGAAGCAATAAATCGTACTGTGTGACACCATGAAAACGAAGGGTTTATCCTAATCTCTTCATCCTTTCCGTCATCCGAGGAAGGTAGTTATGAAATCCTTAGTATTGACGAACGATGGTTTACAACTGGCTGATACTGTAACTCCATCTCTACTTCCTGGCTACGTAAAAATCGAGGTCCGTTCAGTTGGAATTAGTCGGACTGATATCAAAATCTGGAAAGGTGATCTAGAAGCAGAACTACCCATCATTCTGGGCACTGATATCACTGGTACCATTACTGAGAGCTCTGATCCTATGCTGGCTCCTGGTAATTTGGTTACCACTGACATCATAATTAGTTGTGGTACCTGTTATTATTGCACGCATAAGCAACGTCATCTCTGTAAATCAAGAATGGTCTTAGGCATGACAATAGATGGAGGTCTGGCTGAGTACATAACTGTGCCAGCCGAAAATATACATATTCTCCCAGAGGGAGTTGACGCGACAACAGGGACTTTTGTACGACCTCTTGCTACTGCTCTTACAACCTTTAGAAACACACCTGTTGAAAACGATGAAGCTGTTGCTGTAATTGGTACCGGGAAGAATGGTCTATTGATATCACAAGTCTATGATGCCTTTGGTGCTGAGGTCTACCTTGTTGGAAAGAATCGCTGGCATTTGGGAGCAGCAAGAAAAATGGGTCTCAGGAATACGATTGATTCTTCTACCACTACTTGGAAAGACCGTATCTTAAGCAATACGAATGATATAGGACCGAGAGTTGTCATAGATGCAACAGGAAATGCAAATGGTATCCGAACTGCAATTGACCTTGTACGGAATGGCGGAGTTGTTGTTCTCACAGATCACTATGGTGATACTATTGAAGTCGATCCGAATGAGTGTGTAGGGCGAGATTTACGTTTCGTAGCTTCAAATGGTTACGACTTCAAGAAAGCAATCGAACTCCTGGCAAAGGGCAGAATTGAAGTCAGAGAAATGCTGTCTGCAAAGTACACTCTTGAAGAAGGAATGAAAGCTTTCGAATCTGCAATCGATGCAAAGACTGTGAAGGTCAATATTAACATCTAGATGAAGAGTGAGATTTTGAACGAATATGCAACAGACCTCCACATCCATTCATTGCACTCTATTGGTGTAAGTAAAAGAATGACTATTCCAAATATAGTCAAAGGTTCACTCAAGAAAGGTATTGATATTATTGGCACGGGTGATGTGACACAACCTGACTGGTTGAAACATTTAGAAACGTCTTTGATCTCATCTGATAACGGATATACTTATGATGGCGCACACTTCATCCTTACAGTTGAGTTTGAGGATAGAGACGCAATTCATCATGTGGTTCTTCTTCCTGATTTTGAGTCAGTGTATGAAATTCGAAAGATGGTATCCCCCTATTCCCCAAATCTGAATCATGAATGGGGAGGTCGTCCAAGAGTCAATTTGGATGCTGAATCTATTGCGGCATATGTAAGGGATGTAGATGGACTGATTGGTCCTGCACATGCATTCACTCCTTACAGGTCGATATTTCGCGAAGGTAAATTTGACAGTCTTGTTGCATGTTATGGGGAAGAAACACAACACATACACTTCCTTGAGTTGGGTCTCTCAGCTGACTCAGCAATTGCAGATTACATACCTGAATTACGGTCGTTGACTTACATATGTTCTAGCGATGCACACTCACCAAGTCCTGATAAAATTGGTAGAGAGTTTGTGACATTCAAAATGGAGGACTCGTCCTATTCAGAACTTGAAAAAGCCATCAAAAGAATCGGTGGAAGAGGTCCGATACTAAATGCAGGACTTGATCCACAGTTAGGAAAATACTATTTATCGTTTTGCTCAAAATGTAGGCGGACCATTATCGTTGAAGATGGAGAAGGACCTCCGTCATACGACGACTATAATATCTACATATTTTGTAGCAACAGAACCGAGAGAAAGAAACTACTTGAGGATATTCATAATCGAAAAGTCAAGTGTCCAGTTGATGGGAAGAACCTACGTCTAGGAGTTCGTGATAGAGCAATGATGTTAGGTGATGGAACAAGTAAACCCCCCTCGCATCGTCCACCATATCTTCACATTCCTCCTTTACTAGATATGATACAAGTTGTTTCCGGAGTGAAATCAAAATCGACAAAGACTGTTCGTACGCTCTACGAGAAACTAATCACCGAGTTTGATGATGAAGTAAATGTTCTTACCCAAGTTCAGGTCTCTGACATCTCCAAAAGCTCCCCCAAACTTGGAAAAATCATTGGTGCTTATAGAACGGGGGACGTGTCTTATCGTCCTGGTGGCGGCGGGCGATATGGTGAGATTTTGATGGAGGACACTTTATGACCGTTATTAAAGGAATTATCAGAGAAGTAGGAAAGAGTGTAACACAACGAGTGAGTGCCCAACGTTGGTATGGTTATACACAAATTATAGTCCAAGATGAAGCAACCAAAAAGACGTACGAAGTACGATTGACTGCCAATTTGCTAAAGAAGAGTCATTTTCTCCCTCGTGTCGGTATGGAAGTCGCTCTGCATGGATATGTGGAAGAAGCAGAATATGGTCTTTCAGATTATGTGGTAACAAGAGTCACAAGTATAAAACATGTTGGAGCTGGAATAAAGAAAGTCATTAAATTCAATGATTTGGATGATTGATTTGTCATCATCCTATTCTTCTGATAATAAATGAAGGAGCAAGAATCCATCCCGAGCGGCATTTTGGACACTTTGAAGGTTTCTTGGCCCCTTGGGTTACCCTAAAATCAAATCCGCATTTGCCACAGCGCGCTGGACTTATGAGAAGCTCCAAACCCTTGTGCTTCACTGATTTTGCTATGTGACCCAAATCCTCAGTTACCATTCTTTTACTCCTTATTTCTAATGTGGTACAAATCTCACTGACTGTTAGTGGATACTCGGTTTCTTCTAACAGATGTGCTATCGTTTCCCTACGGGTTTCCATAGATTCACAAGGCTCCGGTAGGAATTGATTATGTGTTCAACGTTTTGAACATAGTGTTTCAAACGTAGAGTAATATGGAATCTTTCGCATTATTTGTATAGGTGGTTTCATAATGAAAGCTTACGACACTGGACTTAGAACATCAATAACAGCGGCAATAGTGGTTGCTATTGTTGTAATTGCGGGTCTATACGCAGCAACAGTACTGTTACCAAATGGACCAACGATCACAACTCCAACAACTACAAATCCGACCACCACAACTCCATCTGGAGGTTATGGTGTAAAAGCTGCTGATTATCTGAATAGTAGACGAGATGACATAGTCTTCTATTGGATGAGTAACTCAACTTTTGTAAATGAGAGACTAACTAACTATTATCAAGATTCAGAACCTGATGCTTTTGTTGATGGTGTAACCATGTACAAGAATAGCGACGGCGGGAATATAGAAGTTCTCTTTGCTCCTTACAGTGAAAACATTGTTGGTACTGGATCGATATCCAATGATAAATGGAACGAACTAAGCGGGGCACTTGTCAATGACGCTATCGCGCTTATGCTTGATACAACAAATCCTCCAGATGAATTTCCTCAGTCATGGCCAATTGACTGGTATATTGACATCTTTTTTGATGACAATACCTTCTTCTACATTGGGTACACAGCATCTGATCAGATGGTATACCTCCAAAATGGTACTTGGTCTGGTGAAATGACTGAATGGGGCCATCCAGACATAACTGGATTTGCAGAATCAGGTTATTGGTTGAATGCCAATAATCTACTGGATATTCCAATGAACCTTTTCTATAATGCAATCACTGAAAATGTAGACTATCCCTAGTGGATAGTGTTAGCGGGCGTCTTTTTATGAAAAGATGTACAACCAATTTTGCTTTAGTGGTGGAAATCAACAAATGACAGCTGAAGATGAACGTGCACTTGTCAATAAACTTCTCAAGGGACGCACAATGAGTGTCTATGCCCTATTACTCACTCATGATAAATTAGGTGTTAGAGAGATACAGCGGCAATTGAATTTTTCAAGTCCCAGTCTTGCTCTTCATCATCTTTCTAAATTATCTGAACTGGAATTGGTTGATAAAGACAATCATGGTGATTACTTTGTCATACGCACTGTTAAAGTAGGTTCATTATCTCTATTTGTCAGAATAGGAAAATATTGATGCCACGCTTCATGTTCTTGGCAACTCTATTCATCGGATTATTGTTTGTCTATGCTCTATTCCTGATGGATTGGCCTCCCACAGGAAAGGATGTCATGTTCTTAGGTCTCTGCATAGTCAGTCTTATTATAGTAGCCTATGAAAGTCACCGAATCTGGTCATTGTTTCCGTTCTAATTCGAATTTCTCAGATGCAACGAGTGACATGGCTTTAAGTGTCTTTAACTGTAGATGAGTGTTGATCTCGGAGATTGCAATATGTCTCAAACAAAACTGGATTCAAATTCAAGCACTAGACAATCCTACAATGATAGGATGTGCTCCAGTTGTATGGGTCATAGGCGTCTTTGTGGAATACACCCTTGTCCGCTTTTAATGAGAGCAAAAGCCCTTAGCAATATTGAGAGTTCTGTTACTGGTCTGAATCTTGCAGGATCACCTCCACCCGCAGTATTCGTTGGCGAATCTGGATATCCAAAAGTATTGGCAGGTCCATTGGTACCTCCTAGAGTTGGTTCAGAGACCTCTCTCATGGAACGTCCTGATTTATGGTTAGAAAAAAGTCTTGATGAGATTCTCTCATTACGCTTCAGTCTAGTTAGAACAAAGAAACTTCTTCCAGTAGACGCGGCAGTGAACCCCTCAAGACTACTTGCTGAAACTCAGACTATGTCCCTTTCCGAATCGCCAATCATTTCAGAAGCCACATTGATTAAGAGACCTCGCTTTACAAGCGTCTTTACAGGAAGAACTTTACCAATTGGTCCTTCTGCTCCATTGGATCAATTTAGACTTGAGGACAATCCGAAAGTTCCTCGTCGTGTTGACAAAGTAACATCAGATACAGATCTAAAAGCAGCTACAGGAATTATGGACCTTTTTGATGATGGTATAAGATTAGAACATACCACTAGATTGCTTTCTGTTGGCCTATTAGGTGAGAAGAAACGACGTCGACTTGTACCGACAAAATGGAGTATCACTGCGGTAGATGATATAATCGGAAAAGATCTACATAAACAGGTTTTGAGGTATGATTGGATAAATGATTTTCATGTTCATACTGATTACGCTCTTGGCAACACGGTGCAGATTCTTTTCCTACCTTCAGCTTGGCAGTTTGAAGCGTTGGAATGTTGGTTAGGGTCTCTAAATCCTCCTGTGATAAATGATTACGAATGGTTCAAGGGACGCAAAGATTATGCGAAGGATGTGGTTGGTGCCTATTATGCAACCAGACTTCCAGTTCTTGAACATCTTACAAATATGAGAAGACAAGCAGGAGTTATTGTATTCATGGAAATTGACCCAACGAGATGGGTGCCTCTTGGTGTTTGGCGATTCAGAGAGATAGCAAAGAGATCTTTGGAACAAGGTGGGAAGAAATTCAGTTCCTTAGATGAAGCAATAAACGAGATTGGAATGCACTTACGAAACCCAGTTGAGAATTACTTGAAACAGAGTCACCTCTACAAAGAATTCCAATCACAGACAACTATTCTGGATTTCCTATAAAACGTGGAATTTAAGAGTCAACCAGAAGATTCAGCTATTAGAGGACTGAGGATTTGATTTACGAAAGACTCTGCAAGGTTTCTCAACTTATTCCCCTTCTGAATAGATACAAAGAAGGAGAGAGGAGAGACCTGGAACGTGCAGTGAAGTTTCTCAAACCCCTCATGAAAATCAGTGCCGAGGGTGTGCTAGCAGCCGCCAGACTTATGGGTATTTTGATGACCCTCCTCTTTGTATTTCTACTTCTTTTCCTAAACTCAAGTATATTAGTTGCCACTCCTCTATCATTGATAGTGGGCGTCTTGACCTATTACGTGGTTGCTTCATATCCCATCAATACTATGAACAGCTACAAGATTGAATTGTCTGAGGAATCAGATATTATCTTCGAACAATTCCTTCTCACGTTTCAATCAGGGGGAACAATATTTGATGCATTTGAGATGATTGCTAATTCTTCTCATCCTTATCTTTCCAAGACATTTCAGAGTATGATGCTTGAAATTGATAGGGGAAGGTCTCCTGAAGAACTTCTAAGGGAGTTTGCACATAATCAACCTTCAGATGATTTGCGAAGGTATTTCATTGGTGTTCTTTCTTCTTTAGAGCAAAAAACTGATGTCTTAGAAATTCTTGCAGGTGAATCTTTTGAGGCCGATCTTGCTCTAAGACAAAAGAATCTAGAACTGGAGTCTCGGATCCTAATAGTAGCAGCTGTTACTACTTATGTTCCCATAATGTTCGCATTATCTTTCTCCTTGGCTGGATTAGCATCAAATCCACTGATCATATTTCTTGCACCTCTTTTCATAGCAATTAACATTCTGATGAAATCGCGATTCACAACAAAATTCTCAGCATATTTTGATAGACCTCAAAAATCATCAGATATTCTCTCTACACAGAAGGAGATAGTGAACGAGTATGATGAATTTCTTAATTTTTTGATTCTCCTTGGAGAACGATTGAGATTAGGCGATACTCTAGAAGTAGCTCTTTTTGAAGTACGTGATGATTCGTCTCCAGAGATACAGAGATTGATAGACCCAGTTCTAGAAGGAATGCAGCTTCGTGATGAGGCTATTGAACCTCTTATTGAGGATGCATCTTCAAGAGCTTTAGGAGAACGCGTTGGTCGATTATTCAGAATAGTATCTTTGATGTGTAGTATTTCAGCAAGAGACGCTGGTGATCGGATATCAAAGATTGCTTCTAGGTTGATAAAGCGTTCTGCTGTGGTGAAAGAACGTGAAAGTATAATTGCAGCCCAGAAGATAAAGGTGTATATCCTGAGTATAACAAGTGCTGGCGTGTTGGGGCTTCTGGCCTCCTTGTCGCCATTCTTGTATATTGGTGAACTTTTATCTCAAGGCCCTAATTTCACACCTGGGTCAATTTCTCTACTTTCAGTGGTTCCATTACTTATCACTCTGGTGACAATCACGATGGGTGCTGGTTATATTAACACCAAAATGGTCAATGGCGACCGTCCAATCACGATAAGCCTATTGTGCGGGTTGTTATTTTGGCTATCATTCTCTCTTTCATCTGGGTATCTGGGTTTCTATCAAGGGTGAGAATACTTTATAGGACTGTGTGCCTTTGCCTGTACTAGTATCGCGAGGTTAATACAATGCTACAATTCGGTGTATTTGACTTGAGCCTCGGTGAAATCATGGCGTTCTTCGCTGACCCCTGGGTTGTGGGTTGGGTCCTAATAGGATCCGGTATCCTTGGAGCCGTATGGCTCTTCGAGAACATCACCGACCCCGTTCCACTTCTTGGCACCATCTTCGATATATTTGTTAAGATTGGAACATTCTTGGGTTTCTTCGTAGGAGCGCTTGACATACTCGTTGGTTATGTTGTATATACAACTCAACCAGGAGCTATTGTTGTCGCCGCGGTCTTAGTAGTCATAGGATTTGCTCTTGTAATGAGGGTAATCTCGAAATTTCCATTGGCATTCATAGTTGCTGCAGCTATTGCCATTTTTGCAACATTCACCATCTATGGATTCTTAGCTCCATTTGCTAGTGATCCATTAGGTGGAGAAATCGTTACTCAGATAATCTCACTCAAATGGATGGCAGTAATCGGAGTTGTCATCTTCATTCTTGTCTATATGTTTGCAGGTGTGATTCTGAATTTCATGGCATTTATTGGTAAGGTATTAGCATCAACACCAGTTTTAGTGATAATTGGGCTTGCTGCATTGGGAATCGGAATTGTTGTTCTATGGGATCCATCCATACTTGGTTGGGTCGTAGCATAACAACTATGGTGACATTGATTTCAAAATAATTGAGGGGACCTTTCCCCTCACTTTTCTTCTTTTTCAAATATATGAATCGGAATCCGGTTCAATGGGTCTTCTAATCTCTGTGAAGAACAGATACTTGACCTCTCGCTCGTTATAAAACTCAGCGGCTCCTGTCATACTTGCTTTCGCTTCTCTAATCCCCTCAAACCATTCTGTGATATAGAGTATCTTTCCACTACGTGAATCAACCAACAATCTCTCAAATCCCTCAGGAATATCAACATCCTTCGGTGCTAAAAGCACGGCTCGGACCTTTTTGCTGCCCTTTCTCATTTCTAGCCAGAGTTCGCAATACGTCAACAGAATTACCTTGCTCTCCTGTTTCCCAACTAGTGATTAAGGTTTGTGGCTTCTAATATCGAATCTCAAAAATCGCCCAAAGAATTCTTATAGTACTTTTTCATGTACCATAGTATGTTCGAGTAGCCACGAATACTCACTATCAGGATAGAGTAGCTGTGGTTTAAGCTTAGGAGGAGTGAATTTTGTCAGGCGGAAAGCGCGGTAAAAATGAATCCAAAAAGAAAGATGAAGATGACAAGGCGAGTAAGCGAATTATCAGTCTGACAATGAGTGAACCTATTGTTGATAGGATTGATGATTTGGTCCAAGATCGTGTTGCAAGATCAAGAGCTCAACTAATTGAAGATGCTGTTCGATGGTTTCTAGATTTCACAGTACATCGATGGACAGAGCGTGGTATATACTTCAATGAAATAAGAATGACATTAGAACCAGAAACGCTCTCCTCTTTATACTTCTCCAAATTAACTCCTCCTATGCAGTACGAGTTAGGACAGACCGCTGGCAGCCAAGCTCCTTTTACTGACATAATTAAATTAAACTATGGCACAGACCCCTATGCTGAGGAGAATCGTGAGATGCTTCTTGATTTGTTGCAGAATGCTGGATGGGGTTTAGTACGTATTCAAAATGATATGATTATCATCGGAAGTCCATTTTATCCCGCCCCATTCATCAGAGGCTATCTTGAATCTCTTCTAAAAGTAGAACTAGAGCTAGTTGAAACAAGTGCAAAGGAAAACGTGGCATTGAGAATAAAAGGCTGATTACCAGTCCTTTCCAACCTCTAATATCTCGAATTCACTTTTGTAAAGGCCTGGTATGTTATCAATGATTCTCCTAATGCTAGGTTCCTTATTCTTTATCTCATCAGCTGCGAAATAGACTTCATAGATGCAACGATTTTGTTCGAAACAAAAACCTGTCGTAAAAAGCACTTTCAAATCATGCTGTTTAAAGAGTTGAGTCATTGTCTTCATAAGAGCAGGATTTACTTTTTCTACCTCGAGTCTGACCCGTGCACCGCCTTCTTTTTTCATTGGAAACAGTCTGACTTCTCCCGATCTCTCAAAATAGATTACCATAGCCACTTTCATATCTTTGAGAATGGGATTTGAAAAGAAATCAGAAGGGAGTGTTATCTCCTGCTGATTCTTGACATCTGCAATCATTCCTTTAGTAAGCCCAACCAAGCATATCGCCTCATACCTGCTAGAACATCAATCTGCACGATAGTATTTGTATCTATCTAGACCATCTGTTCAAGCACATCTATTTACGAGTACTGGATTATTGTACTTTTATAGCACACGCACTCACAAAAAAATGTTCTTTGTAGTGAAACCCCCTCGCATTTTAAGGTATTTTCCCCAGAATTATCCTCTACTTTTTTGAAACTGAGGTTCAATCGGCAAACAGAATTGCAATTAGAACCAGAAGCACCCCAGATAACATAATCAGCGTAAGTAGCTCCCCTAGAAGAATAACTCCCATTATCATTGTGACAACAGACTGTAATAGAAGGTATATTGCGGAGCCTGTGCCTCCAATCGTCTTTAGGGCATCGTAATATAGGACATATGCAAGACCAATCGAAAAGACTCCTAGATAGACTATTGCAGCAATGGCTTCAATAGATGTCAGATAACTCAATTGCAGGTTACTGAATACTAGTGTTATGATACCTAGGAGAACCACGGTGTAAACAGTATTCGGTGCAACAACTCTAAGAGGTTGTGTTTCAGACTTCATTATATCATGGGCAACGATGACCCATAGTGCCCAAATAACACCAATTGAGATGGACAGCATATCTCCAATGAATGCCCCCTCTGAAAGAATAGAGAGATCTCCATTTGTAATTATCAAGAGTGCACCAATGAATCCCATGATTAGAGCTACTATTCTACGCACAGATAATTTCTCTTTTCCTAGAATGACTGCAAAAATAGGAATCGCAATACTAAGACCAAGATTGACTAACAGACTTGTGTTAATCGCGGTTGTCAAACTCAAAGCATAGTATTGCAATGCATATGCTAGACCGTTTAATATCCCTAGAAGAAGAATTCTTGGTTCTCTGAGGAGAGAAAAGGATTCATTCCATCCAAGACCCACATCCGATCTCCTCAATGCTATTGCAAGAACAACAAGTCCTACCAGGTTCTCAAAGAAGGCTATGAAGAGGGGATCTATGAACTGGACAGCAACACGACCGACAATAAATGTAGAGCCCCATATAACGGATGCTACAACCATCAGAAACTTGGCTTTGGATATGCCTTCCAAATTCTATCATCTATCTTTATGGAATTCAAAACAAGATAATAGCCTTAGGGTCATATCTTGAACTTTTTATTGAGGCAAGAAGTAAACCATAAATGAATAAGAATCATTTTAGCTTTAACATTCAAATTGAGATGATACTATGGCGAAAGAAGGAGCGACCTATGTTTGTGATATTTGTCAACAGATTGTTGTCGTAAAGAAATCTGGTCCAGGAACACTAGTTTGTTGTGGTCAACCCATGCGTCTCTATGAAGACGATTAACCACTTGACAATGCTTATATGTCCACTGAATCGCAATCGAGTTTAGTCTGGCTGGTGTATCTGACTTGATAGAACTACCTGAGATTATAATCAAAACCCGTTCGCTACTAAGTCTAAGAGCGTATACTGTAGATGAGCTTCTCGAATATGAAAACAGATGGGTCATGTTTCCAAGAAAAAAAACTGAAGATATGAATATCAAAAGCTGCTGTTGGATATACAAAGAACCTAAAGTCATAGGTGTAGCGCTAGTTAGAGACATAGTTCGAGATATGGAGGAGAATGAGTGTCAAGAAGGTATGGTTGTAGGTGGTTCAAGATTCACGCCAGCAGCAAAGAAACATGCTCGAGCTACACGTGTTGAGCTGGTTGAAGGTGGCTACGCATCATTCGATCTTTTTGGTCATGACCTAGTGCCCAAACATGTCATTGCTCCTAAAGATGAGGTCAACATGGTGCTGGAATACTATGGTATCGACAAAACCAAGCTCCCCAGAATCCGTAGAGAAGATCCTGGAGTCAAAGTGTTAGGTGCTAAAATCGGTCAAGTAATCCGTATTGAGAGAGAGAGTCAGACTGCAGGTAGAACATTCTACTATAGATTGGTTGTTGATTCAAGCCGTTAGAGTGCAACTACTCCCAACATCATGCCTGCTATCAACATAACAACACAAGATATCAGTGGTAATGTTATGTTATCCAATCCTTTTGGAGTTATGAGTTCAATTAAGGTGGCAGAAAGTGCACCAATTAATGCAAGAATCAGCATGGTAATCCATTGAATCTCTCCTCCTATCACAAACGCACCATAGTTGATGACACCAAACCACCAAAAGGCTATCATGGCACCAAGGAGTCCAAAGAGAAATAGACTGAGACAACCATGAAGACTGCGTTTTGAACCATAGATTATTCTACAATTGTTCTCACCCCATCTCATACCAATGGGAGCTGACATTCCATCACCTAGCATCATGATGTGAATAGATGCAGCTGCAATGAAGTAAATCTCTTCATATCCTGTGAAAGTGAAAATTGCAGTAAGGATTGTTAAAGAAACAGCATACCAAAACGGTCCTCTCACACTACCTGATTCTAGATCCTCTGGTCGCGCCATTGCTGCAAAAAATCTACCAAACCTGTCTGTGTTTGCCAGGCCAAGCATGATCACAAAGGTGAGTGCAACGAAAGTGGCAAACCATGGATGAGGATAGTAAGGCAAAGTCCAGATCGCAGCACCAGCAAAAAGATGAATAATCTTCCTTGTGAAGTCCGAACCCAGATTGAGTTTGCGTCTAGCAACATCTCCTACTGTAAGAACTAAAACCACATAGATGACTGCGATGAAAAATACAATGATATCATTGAGTTCAATGGCAAACTCTACTTGCAAAGCTTATTCGCTCCTGTAGGTTCTTCAATAGAAACTGATGGATATATTTATCGGCGCTAATTTATTTGTTCATCGTCTATTTTTGCATCAAGTCCTGATAGCTCTTCTAAACGTGAAACCGCAGATTCTACACTTTTTGTAATATCTTCGATACTATCTCCGCTGGAAGATATCCACACTCGTAGGACAAGTGATGTGCCATATCGTTTGGGCATAGATTTCACCCAGATTCCTTCAATCTCCTCCATGACTCGTGATATGTGGGGTGAGAATGTCGACTCGTCAATAATATCGAACTCAGCCATCATCTGATAGTATTCACCTCGTCGATGTTTGATAAGCCATGGTTCTACTGAGTCCTTCCAAATAAACTTCAATTCTGGAGGAACACCGGGAAGACAAAATATGGAAGCCTGTTTGGTTTCGATGTAGACCCCTGGCGCTCCACCAACTTTATTGTCTAATGGAATTGAGCCCTTGGGTATGATTCCCATTTTCCTTCTTGTGTCAGTCATATCTCGAGTTTCAATGACACCTGTCTTGTGAAATGATTCATACTGTCTTTGAACAATTGCCAGTGCATCAACATTCTCTTCTAAATCCAATCTCAAATACTTGGCAATTGCCATCAATGTCATATCGTCATGAGTTGGTCCTAATCCTCCTGATGTAATTATGACATCGCAATCATGTATTAGGAATTCCAATCCCTCTGCTATCTCATCAAGAGTATCTCTAACAGTGGCATGTCTCCAGATTTCCACACCCAAGTTCAAAAGCTGTTTTTCAATCCAATTAGCATTTGTATCGAGAACAATTCCATCGAGCACTTCATTTCCAATCGTAAGAATTCCTGCACGCAGTCTTGAGTTTATTCCCATTTTTCTCGCCTTAAACTAGAATTTCATTTTGTAAACTTCTTGCGAATTCTTTCAAATTTTTGAGTCTTATTTTTGCAATTTCCTTGCTCTTTTCAGTAAACATGCTTGCACCTATTCTTTCTGCAAGCGGAATGAAGTCTACGATATTTGTAACCATTTGGAAAATCCTTTGATTCGGCTTGATTCTTATACCATTGATTATGAAATGAATAATGCCCGTCAATCCTATTTTATCAAGCTTGTCTGCTTCCCAAAGTAATTGTGCTTCAATTGGTTCTAATGGTTTTTCAAGTGTCAATCCTACATGCTTCTCTATTATTTCTACTACCTTTTCTAGTACCGATTGATCAATATCAAATTCACTTAATATCTTCTTGGTAGCTTGAGCACTCTTAATTCCATGTTCTGACACTCCACCTATGCCGGGTTTAGCAATATCGTGGAGCCAAGCAGCAAGCAGAAGAATGTCCATATTTGCATTAGTTTGGCTTCCAATGATCTTTACAAGCTTTACCACATTCAGAACATGATCGTATCGATAGTTATAGAGAGGCAACTCATTTTTTGTAATGACTGATTTCCATTCCTCTCTTGAAGCTTCCATGGTTGATTCCAGTACAATTTTTGAAAGGCGTTGCTCAATATCGTCATTCATCTTGAACTTCATGTAGATTCTTCCGTATAAGAATTATCTAACATCATCGAATTGATTTGTATAACCTCATTGTGTTTTCAAGAACGACAGATTGTATTTCTTGAGGTTCTCTTTTCAGTATCTTTGCTATCTCAGATATCACAATCGTGACATTACTAGGGTCATTTCTAACTGTTTTATCTGGTCCTAAGACTGGACTGTCTGATTCTACAAGGATTCGTTCAATGTCAATTGCTGCAACTAATTTTTGTTTCTGACGCGACCGTACCACTGATGTTGGAATAGAAAAATAGTAACCATATTCTTTTGATGCTTGCATGGCATAACTAGCTCTTCCATCGAAAGCATGCAAATGAACATCAGATGCATCCATTGAGGTTAGGATTTCGATTGCTTTCTTTCCCGCTGACCTTGAATGAATTTGAATTGGAAGTGAAAGGTCCTTAGCTAGGATTATCATCTCTCTGAAGTTCTCTTCTTGGATTCTCCTCTCAGAATGATCTCTAGTTCTGTAATGGTCTAAGCCAACTTCTCCTATTGCCACAAGTGACTCCTTATTTTTTAGAATCCAATCAATTGTATTTTTACACTGAGCGATTTCTACAGGATCGAACCCAATGGTTGGAAAAACGTGTGAATTCTCTCTGGCAATTTCGATGTTTCTTTTCCATTCATCTGGCAGAATGGATGAACTCACGAGTCCAATTTTCATCTTTTTCGCTTTTTCCAGAACCACATCTAGATCTTCAGTGAAATCGCTACTAGCAATATGACAATGTGTGTCGAAAATTCTGATATCTTGTTTCATTGGATTTTTCTCCATCACTTATTCGAAAGAGAAGTACAGAATCATACTATTCAAAAAGATTCCATGAGAGTGGTGTTCCTTTCTTTATCCCTATCACAGCATGTTTTCCCAATATTTCATTCAGATGTTTTGGTGGCAATCCAAACCCCGGACGAATTGATCTGATATTATCCTTCGTCAGTTCCTCCCCAGCTTCAATGTCCTTTATCACAAATAGAGAACGTGAGAATTCCCTACTGCTCTTCATTTTTTCTGTTAGAGAATAATCTACTTCTCCAAGGGCTTCTTCAAC